>JBKEEF010000004.1:0-142053 GCA_047975765.1 Alphaproteobacteria bacterium | reverse complement strand
TAATTACAATTTTACTTGTACAATATAATATATCTCTATATCATATTTCCTTTTCGAATATATAGACTTCAGAACTTTATCCGCTGCCTATATATCCTCTTAATCTTCTTATCTACAATGTATTTATAACTTAAGCTTTCGCTCAAAAAAATTCCGACCCCGCAAACCTTAAAAACTCATTCGCCCCGTCGGTGATAGTGCTTATACTTAATCTCATACCCCTTGTCAAACACTTTTTTCAAAAATAATTACATTTTTTTAAATTATTTTCGAAAAGCCTGTTAAATCAAGAAACTAGAGGAAGAATATATCTTTTATCTTTTTATGTCAATTAATAATTCATTAACTTTTCACTCTTTCGCGCGAGTATCTATATACCACAATGAAAAGAATATGTAACTTTTCCGTCTCTTTTGCAAGATTTCCCTTGCCAAGAAATCAGGATTTGTATTATATATTAATAAGTTGATGTGCTTTTGCATCAATTTTTGTTTTAATGATTCGTATAATTAATGAAATTAATGGAGGGTAATATAGCTAAATTAAGTTTGAATGCGCCAGTACGTGAAGATGACGGACCACGCATTAATGAAGAAATCAGAGTTAAAGAAGTTCGTTTAATTGACGCAAGTGGTGATAACAGGGGCGTTGTCTCAATCAGAGAAGCTCTGGTGATTGCAGAAGAAGCAGGACTCGATTTAATTGAAATCTCACCTCAAGCTGTTCCTCCTGTATGTAAAGTTCTTGATTATGGCAAATATAAGTATGAAGTTCAAAAACGCAAGAATGAAGCTAAGAAAAATCAAAAGGTTATCAGCATTAAAGAATTAAAACTTCGCCCTGCGATTGATATGCATGACTATGAAGTAAAACTTAAGCAAGCTAAAAAATTCTTACAAGAAGGTGACAAAGTTAAGTTCACTTTGCGTTATAAAGGAAGGGAAGCTGGACCTGTGAATGGTGGAAAAACTGTTCTTGATAAAATGGCAGACGATTTAGAAGGTTTAATCAGAATCGATTCTGAGCCAAAAATGGAAGGTCGCCAAATGATTATGGTTGTTTCTCCTCTTTAAGTTTAAGAATATAGAATCTCGAAAAACCCATATCTGTATATATGGGTTTTTTTATTTTAAAGATTCGTAAAAGATGATATAAATTGTCTCAACATAATATACATAGAGAGAAAAATGATAGGTATTAAAGACTTAAATGAACAACAAGCCAAAGAAGAATTAGAATTCATTGCAAAAACAATGGCAAAGGCAGATATTGCTTATTATCAAAATGATAATCCAGAAATTTCCGATTCCGAATATGATGTGCTAAAAAAACGCAATGAGGAAATTGAAGCAAAATTTCCGAATCTGATTCGCTCGGATAGTCCATCTAAAAAAATTGGAACAAAAATTCAATCTGGATTCGGAAAAATCACTCATAAAGTTCCAATGCTCTCTCTTGGAAATATCTTTTCAACAGAAGAAATTTCTGAATTTATCGATTCGGTAAATCGATTCTTGGGTTCAAACGATTCGATAGATATATTTTGTGAGCCAAAAATTGATGGGCTTTCTTTTTCTGCTCGCTACGAAAAAGGAATTTTTGTGCAAGGAGCAACAAGAGGTGATGGAACAACTGGCGAAGATATTACTGAAAACCTAAAAACAATTCGTGATCTTCCTCAAAAAATTGAAAGTGCACCTGATGTTCTAGAGATTCGCGGTGAAGTTTATATGTCTAAACAAGATTTTTTAGATTTAAATGAAAAGAATTTAAGAGAAAACAAAAAAGTTTTTGCGAATCCTAGAAATGCAGCTGCAGGTTCTTTACGTCAACTCGATTCGAGCATCACAAAAGAAAGAAAGCTCAGTCTTTTTGTGTATTCTTGGGGTGATGTTTCTGAAATTTTATGGAATTCTCAAAGCGAATTCATTGAAAAAGTGAAAGCATGGGGCTTTCCAATCAATCCAAATAATAAACTCTGTCATAACGTAAAAGAAATTGAAGAGGCTTATAATCAAATTTTAACGATTCGTGCTAATTTACCTTATGATATTGATGGAATTGTCTACAAAGTAAATGCGCTTTCACTTCAAAACCGTCTTGGTTTTTTGACAAGGACACCTCGTTGGGCAACAGCACACAAGTTTCCAGCAGAAAAAGCAATTACAAAAATTAATGAGATTCGTGTCCAAGTGGGAAGAACGGGTGCATTAACTCCAGTTGCAGACCTTGAGCCAGTCAATGTTGGAGGTGTGATTGTTTCGCACGCTACACTTCATAATGAAGATGAAATTAAACGTAAGGATATTCGTGTGGGTGACTATGTTGTCATCCAACGTGCTGGAGATGTGATTCCTCAGGTTGTTGAAGTTTTGGCAGATAAAAGACAAAGTGATTCGCAAGAATTTCTCTTTCCAACACTTTGCCCAATTTGCGGTTCTCATACAATTCGTGAAATTGACGAAGCTGTTCGTCGTTGCACAGGCGGGTTAAACTGTCCAGCTCAAGCAGTTGAAAGAATCATTCACTTTGTTTCTCGAGAGGCCTTTGATATTGAAGGTTTGGGAAATAAAATCATTGAAGATTTTTATAACGAAGGAATCATCAAAAGCCCTGTTGATATTTTCACCCTTGAAGAAAGAAACAAACCTAAAAGCTATGACTTATTTGCACAAGAAGATGGACTTTCTTTAGAAACTCGTGAAGGATGGGGAAAGAAATCCGTTGATAATCTATTCAAGTCTATTAATTCTCGTCGCAAAATTTCACTTCCAAGATTTGTTTATTCTTTAGGGATTCGCCAAGTTGGGAGCGCAACTTCCTTATTGATTGCCAAGAACTATAATCTTTTTTCTCACTTTATGAACGAGATGAAGGAAGAAAAAACAGAAAAACTTCTTTCCATTGATGGTATCGGACAAGCTATGGCAAAAGATATTGTCGAATTTTTCCAAGAAACACATAATTTAGAGACGGTTCACAAGCTTATGACACAAGTTAATATTGAAGAATTTATTGATACAACAGATTATTCTTCTCCTATAGCAAATAAAACAGTTGTCTTTACCGGAACTTTAGAAAAGATGACAAGAGCTGAAGCTAAAGCTAAAGCACAAAACTTGGGTGCAAAAGTGGCAGGGTCTGTTTCAAACAACACCGATTATGTAATTGTGGGAGCAGATGCTGGTTCAAAAGCCAAAAAAGCTCAAGAACTCGGACTTAAAATTCTTAGTGAAGATGAATTTTTAGAATTAATAGGATAAAAATGGTAGCAGAAAAAGAAGCATTAGAAATGATTTCTAATCTTGAAAATTACGCCCTTGAAAATGGTAGAGAGGCAAACACTTGGCATTTATATGAAGACCATGTTCTTAATGTTGCAAAAGTTGCAAAAATTCTTGCAGGAAAACTAGGTTTAGATGAAAACAAAGCATATCTTATGGGGCTTCTCCATGATATTGGGAAAATTGAAGAAGAAAAAACAAAACGATTTCATGGAATTATTGGCTATGAAATGTTTATTGAAAAAGATAAGGATATTGCAAGAGCCTGCTTATTGCATATGTTTCCCAACAATGTAATTACTGAAAAGCAATTTTTTGGAAAAAGAGAAGATTATGAATTCACTTTAAACTTTGCTAAAAACACCTCGCTCTCTGACTATGACAATCTTATCTGCCTAGCAGATTCTTTAGGTGCATATGATGGCTTTATCACGATTGAGGAGCGAGCAATAGATGCGATAAGAAGACGTAATCTAGATTCAAGCCCAGAATTCCTTCAAAAGGTGATTGAACCCTATATCAAAATAAAACAATACTTTGATGAAAAACTAAATGATGATGTTTATAAAATTTTAGGAATTTATAATAAATAAAAACGAATAAAGCCTTTGTTATTATAATAACAAAAGCTTTAATGATTTAATTGCAAACTATATCGTCTAATTAGTCAACTTAAGTGTGAAACGATTTAGAATATGTCCTTCATAATTGATTTTATCTATTTTATAAGAAACATTATAAATATCTCCTATTTTGTATTCTCCATTTTTATTTGGACACCTAAAAATGATTCCGTTTGAAGACTTAAAATAAACAACATTTTTTGTCCCAATATCATAAACATTTTCAAGTTTAGAATCATCTTCAAAACTTATAACTTCACAAACATCTTTTTTTTCTACAAGAGATATGACTGCAGAATAATGCTCAACACCACTTTCTCTATATATCCTATTTAGACGAACTGGCATTAAACCTTCAAGATCATAGACAAACAGTCTTTGCGTATCCATTGCTGCAACCAATGAGGATAACTCCTCAATGGGGACACCAGAGATATGGCAAAATCTTCCTGTTTTGAGATTAAGCATCAGTTTTTTATTTCCATATTTCAAAAAATTCAATTTGTAGCCAGAAAACCAAAACAAAAACAGAAGAAATACTAAAATAACTAAAACAGCAATCTCAATTTTATAAGCAATAATAAATTCTAACATAACGCATAAATTTTAGATTAATAATAAATCAATAAAGCCTTTGTTATGTTTATTACAACAAAGGCTTTAATTTAGTAGTACCGATTATTGAAATATTCATCGGGATTTCTTTTAAGATATATGTTGGTAACACCTCCATATTCACTACTTCGAAGCATTATATCCAACATAAATTTATTTTCTCCAACGAAACGAGCATAATCTGAATTAAAATAATTCATTGTTCCTTCACTGTTTTTACTCATTTGAAAACAAATATTTACATTTTCATCAGAGAGAAAATATTGATTGCCTGCTTTTTCATCAGAATTTAGCAACAAAGATAAATCTGCTCGGCAAACAGCGATAACTTGATCTGTCTCATCTGAATAATAGAAAAAATCAATTTTAACCCTTATTTTCCCAGAAAAACTTATGAAACAATGGTGATACAAACTTGTCTGAACAATAATTTCAGAAAGTTCTGCAACAGGAGTTACATAATCGAGATGAAAAAATTTTCCGCTTTTTCTATCAAGAACAAATTCTTGATTATAAAACTTCAAGTAAGGTCTGACTTTTTCTTTTTCCAAAGTAGAAAACCTTGAATAAGATAAAGGCTTACCATTAGACTCTTCTCTTAACTTCCTCAACATATGATTAGAAAACCACAGCAAGAAAAGTAGAAAAGCCAACACGCCTGAAATAACAAGCCCAAATTTATGAGCAATGATAAATTCCGCCATAATTTAAATAATTTTAATATTAATAATAAGTTTAATTGTTCACACTATATATAAGATATATATTTTTTCAACTCTTTTTAGGATATTGATTTGACAAACACTTTTTCCGACTCAAAAGAATATATTGAAATTTTCCACCCTCGTTTCATTATAGATATGATGTATGCCAGAAAGGATAACATTACGGGGCATGATATTTATCAACAAATCGGATTTGGAAACAGAGCATTTGTTCATATTGAACTTTGGAAAAAACTTGAAAAACTTGCACCATATTTAGAAGAAACAGATCAATACTTAAAAATTTTCGATGCCTATCGCCCTCCTCTAGCCCATCAAAAAATGTTAGAAATTATTCCAATTCCAAATTTCTTCGCTGTTTCCCCTGAACTGTCTCCTCATTGCAGAGCCATTGCCGTCGATGTTTGCCTTTGTGATCGCAATAAAAATCAATATAAATATCCCACAGAAGTTGATGCTTACACCCCCTATTTTGCAGAACAAGTTCAAAAAGGAGAAATGAAAGAATTTCAAAAACATCTTAACAAAGCATCTCATGACTTTAATGATGACAAATTTTCACAGGAAATTCTTCACAGAAAAAAATTAAAAACACTCATGGAAAGCATTGGTTTAAAAAGTTTAACTCATGAGTGGTGGCATTATAGTCTTGTTGAAAGAGAATTTTTCAAAAATTTTGCATTAGTATCTTTTTGTAACTGATAAATATTATCATTTAGACTTTAAAATATATTTTTTTAAGCCTATATTAAAAGAAAAAAGCAAGAAGGATAAAGAAATGACTACTCAAAAAATTGTTCAACCATACACAATTAAAGAAGAAATTTGGAGCAGTGCAATTCACGGTGTTGGCATTGCACTGGGTATTGCAGCATTGGTTATCTTGGTAATGTTTTCTTCTATCAAAGGGGATGTTTGGGCGATTGTTTCAAGTGCAATTTTTGGAACCTCAATGATTGTACTTTATTCTGCTTCAACGATTTATCATGCCATTCCTAATCAGGAAACCAAAAAGAAACTTAAAAAGTTTGATCATATTTCAATATATTATCTTATCGCTGGAACATATACACCATTTTTGCTTGTCAACTTAAGAGGTCCAGTAGGTTGGACAATCTTTGGTATCATTTGGGGTTTGGCTCTTATTGGAACAGTTTTAAAGCTATGCACACAAGGAAGTGGAACAAAAGTTTGGTCAATTGCACTTTATCTTATTATGGGGTGGATGATTGTCTTTGCGTCTAAGCAAATGGTTGCCGAAATTCCAACAATAGGGCTTATATTTTTAACACTTGGTGGACTGTTTTATACAGGTGGTGTTTTCTTCTATGTTTGGAAAAGCAAGCAATATACACACGCAATTTGGCATTTCTTTGTTCTTGCGGGAACAATCATGCACTTTTTTGCCATTCTTTACTCTTGTGTTTTGAAGTAAAAATTTTATTTTTCAACAAAGAAAAACTCATACGCCTTCGCAATGAACACGTTGAAATAAACAATAAATGGTGATGAGATAATCACAAGAACTAATGATGAAATCGCTTTTGAAACATCTGCATCTGCTGAAAAGCTACCGACATACTCAGCCAAGTTTTTAAGGATGACATAGCTTAAGTTCATTATCAAACCAGCAATGAAAAACTGCCAATAGTTATTCTCTGTTTTCTTATAAGCCACCACAATTAACCCACTTCTTCCCAAAACTGAAGAAATCCATGCAAAGAATGGGCGATAGAAAACAAGTGGAGCAACAAAGATAAATACAAAACTTAAAAACAAATCCATTACATCTGAATCTTCCATATATTCCTTCAAAAAGAGTGAATATCTATCAATAAAGTTTGTTACATCAACAGGCAAGTTCGGAATGAATGCCAAGAGCATTGGTAACATTGGCAAAAACGCCAGCAAAAACATCACTGAAAAAGTAATCAAAAAAACTCTTGTAGATGGAACAAAAGAATTAAAGATACAATCTCTCTTGTAGCATGGTGTTTGATTAAAAATATCTCTGAAGAAAATGCTCCAAAAGACATAATAAATCACAAGCCAAACCAAGAACAATGCGTTAGATACTCCTCCTAAAGCAAACTTTGAAAAAGCAACCAAGAACAAGTTGAGCAAAGTATATTTCCAAAAAAATGTAGCATTTGTTTTGCAGAAAGAAAAACTTTCTTTGAAAATTTTCTCCACATTCATTTTTTTGCATTCAATAATTTCTGCCATTTTCAAATGTCCTAATTAATATTGCCATCGAGTGGATTAAATTTCAGCAACATTGTTTTCCATAAATCATACTTATTTGAATATTTCGTCACCAAAACCTGATATGCATCTTCACAAACATAAACCGCACGAACAGCACTTTCAGCAATAGTGCGATAGTATGGATCAGAATTAAATCTTCCCATATCTAAAACCTTAACATCTTTCACCTTGCCTTCTGGTGTCAAAAATGCTCTAACTTCAACAATCATATTTTGTGCACCTTTTGCACCAGCATTCAAATTCCAACAAGCACGAAGACGTCCAGAAATTGCATCAATTTCAGAAATTGAAAGCTCCCCAAAATATGAACCTCCAGTTCCACCTTCAATTCCCATATTATTAACTTGCGTTCCTTCTTTGACAGTTGCTTGCTGTGTGGTTGGCCCCAAGTTTTTCTCAATTGAATCAACTGATGCCAGCAAACTCTTTAATGGATTCGCAAGCTCTGGCTTACCTGCTTCTTGCTTCACAGCTGGAACAGAGTTATTGCCTTTTTTGGTTTCAGCTTTTTTAGGAGCTTCAGGTTTAGGCTGAGGCTTTGGTTTTGTTTGAGGTTTTTTAGGTTGTGGTGCAACAATAAAATCTTGTTTAGCCTTTGGCTCTTCTTTCTTCACCTCTTCTTTTTTAGGTGTTGGTGCTTCAGAAGAATCACCTTCTTTTTTACCAAGCTCAGGTGTTGTGAAATTAGAACTAACTTCTTTTCTTTTTTCAACACTAGCTTGTTTATCTTCCTTGCCGATTTTTGCTTTTGGTGGAAGATTAGTCATCTCAGAAAGTTTAACATCTTTCAAATCAACAATAATCGGAACTTGACTCATCTCAGTTTTTTTACTGAAGAAAAAGAGCGGAATATTAATTAGCATTGCTAATATCAATGCTCCGTGTAAGCTCATAGATCTGTAAAGATACTTTTTCATCATATTAATCTTATTTCTTTCCTGCTGCTCTTGGTTCTGTTTTTAAGCCAACTTTATCAAAACCAGCTTCTTTTAAAATCGCCATCAAACCAATAACACGACCATAACCTGTATCTGTATCACCAGAAATTGTGACAGTAAGATCTTTATTATTTTCAAGCATTGCTTTAAGTTTTGTAACAACTTGGTCAGATGGAATTTCGTTTTTTCCAATATAGTAGTATCCTTCCTTATCAACACTAATGTTGATTGAAGTATCTTCGCCATTCAAGGTTTTACCACCAACTTTTGGTAGATCAAGATTGATACCTGTTGTCATCAAGGGAGCGGCCACCATAAAAATAATCAAAAGCACCAACATAACGTCAATCATTGGTGTCATATTGATATCAGACTTCATTCGTCTGCGGCTACCTTTTCCAGAATTAAAATCCATTTTATTCTCCTGCAATTTCCGCTTGAATTGCTGTATCATCAATTTCACGAGAAAGAATTGTTGAAAATTCAGTCAAAAAGTTTTCAAGCTTGCGAGCATATCTATCAATGTCAGAGCTGAGTTTGTTATAAGCAATCAACGCAGGAATCGCTGCAACCAAACCCAAAGCAGTTGTGAACAAAGCCTCAGCAATACCAGGAGCAATTGTTGAAAGAGAGTTATTTTGATTATAACCCATTGCTGAAAACGCATTCATAATTCCCCAAACTGTTCCAAACAAACCAATAAATGGTGCAGCAGAAGCTGTTGAAGCTAAAAAACCGAGTCTATTTTCTAGGCTACCCATATCCTTATCCATGGCTACATCCATAGCTTTTTCGATACGTTGTTGCAATGAAACACCACGAAGCCCACGATTCGTTTTAGCTTTGAGAATATTACTTCTCTTCCATTCTTTCATTGCCGCCACAAACATAGAAGCCATTGGCTCAATCGGACGATTTCCAATGTTGTCATAAAGCCTATCTAAAGAACCACCAGACCAGAAATTATCTTCAAATTTCTTAGTCAAACCCTTAAGATGTCTCAAAGTTGCCACTTTTTCCAAAATGATTGCCCAGCTCCAAACAGAAGCTGAAAAAAGCCCTAAAACAACCAACTTAATGACAAAGTCAGCCGACCATATCAAAGAGAAAATTGACAAATGTGAAGCTGCGTTTGCAACTTCTTGTACTGCTTGCGTTTCCATATTTATGTTACCCTTGTTTTTTTATTAATAGATTACATTACCAGACCTACTTTTTCGTAGTATAAAACATACTACAAAATGCTAAACATTATATTAATATTTATGAGGTTTCTTACCTTAGAGATAGAAAATTAAAAATAAATAATCCCAATTTATGCTTTGGCAACAATTTGAATTTTATCGCCTTCAACCAAAATGACTTGAGCATTGCTTATCACTTTTAGAGAAATTTGACAATCATATTTTGAAATGATTTTTTCAACGGCTTTCTTAAATGGAAAATTAGTATGATGAGGCACAGGATAAAAATCCACCACATTCAAAGCCTCAAAACTATGTAATTCTGGTGCTGCTTTAATACTGTCCATAGCTTGGACATACTCAACATTAGGAGCAATAATCATTGAGCCAGCAGATTCACCAATATAGAGCTTTCCACTTTCAATTTGCTCAGCGAAAAGCTTAATAACATCTTTCTTTTGAAGTTCTTGGAGAAGAAAAAATGTATTTCCCCCCGAAATATAAATATAATCATTTTTCTTGAGCTTTCCTTCAATTTCTTTTTTTGTTGAAACAGAAACATCAAGCTCATCAACAATTAACCCCATTTTTTCTAGAGCTTTTTTGCCAGATTTCACATAGAAATTAATTTTTTCAACATTTGCTGCTGTTGGAATGAATGTCACTGTTTTACCAATCAAACTTTCTCCAACAAAATCTGGAAGAAGTTTTGCAACATCACTAAATGACGACGATAAAAACATTTTTTTCATTATAACACCTATTTTTTAAAAGATAATTTTTCTGTGACAATTTTGACTAAATCTTCAAAACCACAAACATATTTCATTTTTTCAAGTTCAGATGAACTCACAAACCTAGCTTCCTTTGCATATTTTTTCTCTGCTTCAGTGAAACCCTCAGATGAAATCTCGCCACCGACTAAATCGCAAAAATAATAAATCATAAGATAGTGGTAGTTTTTTTCATTTTTGTGACTTTTATAGAATGATGTATAAACGTTTATAAGTTCCTTAGGTTCAACACCCAAACCCGTTTCTTCTTTGATTTCTCTCTTAATTGCATCTAGATGATTTTCACCTTTTTCGATTCCACCACCAGGAAAATCATATCCATCCCAAGTTGGGAGAATAAGCACTTTATTATCATGAATAACGACACCATAAATGGACATTGCAAAATCTAGATTTTGTGCCTCAACAACATGTTCATTTCCATGAATATCTTTAGAGATTATTTTCATATTTATACTTTTTTCCAAGTTCTTCTTTTGTTGATTTCTTCTTTATCTCTGAAAGCTTGTTCAACATCGATTCCGTGCAAATTAGCAATATTGAGAAGGAAGATTAAAACATCAGCAACTTCCTCTCCAACAGAAGTATCATAAGTCTTATTTGCATCTATCTGCATATTTTTCAAATTTTTACGAACTGCTTTGACCAATTCACCAACTTCTTCCATCAAATAGAAACATTCCATAACTTTATCTGTAGTGTTAAATCCACGTTCAATTTTCATTGCAGTAATATACTCTTGCAAATCTTTCAAAGTTGGATTTTCTTTCAAAACTAAATCAGACATTATGTTTTCTCCTAAAGATATTCTTGATTATATCCCGCAACTCCAAAAACAATTTTGAAATTATTTCTCTTTTTTGTTACAATCTCTAAACGTTGCCCAGAAATGAATAAAACTTTTTTGAAAACCCAAAATCTAAAATAATAGGATTTTCGTTCCATTTTAATAAATTTCTTAACACGATATTCAGTCCCATCAGATTTTTCAACTTCAGTGCTATAGCCTACACCAAATTTATTATTATCAAAATCTAGCCCAAATTCTGTAAAGATATTATTTTTCATGGTGTTTTGCCAAAGGTTCAACAACCTCACAAATCATTCGGTCCCAAGCTTCAACTGTCACACCGGCTGTATGAGGGGTTAAAATAACATTATCCATTTCTTTAAATAAATCAATAACCTCAAACTCAAAACCATCAATATCAAGAGATGCTCCTGCAATCTTCTTTTCTTGCAACAATTCTGCCAATGCCACATTATCAATCATCGGAAGTCTTGCCGTATTAATCACAAAAGCAGATGACTTCATCAAACTCATATTTTCTTTATTAAGCATATTTTTTGTTTGTGGTGTCAAAGGTGCATGAAGGGAAACAATATCACTTTCTTTCAAAAGTTTTTCCATTGAACAAAACTCAACAACATTTTCCAAATCTTTTTCAGGAGCAATAGAGTAGCACAAGATTTTCATCTCAAAAACTTTTGCATAATCAATCACTTTTCTTGCAATTTTTCCAGAGCCAATTAAACCAATTGTTTGCCCTGTTAAATCATGAGGCAAGCCCCCCAAACCATCTCTATTTTTATGTTCAAACATTAATTTATTTGAAAGTGGTAGTTTTTTATAAAGTGCTAAAATCACTGCAATTGTATGTTCAGCAACAGAAAGGTAGTTTGCATCATGGCAATTATAAACTGTAATGTTTTCTGCAGAAAAAAATCCTTTATCAAAATGATCTAAACCAACTGATGTTGTTGCTACCACAAATTCTTTTCCGCCGATTGAATCTAAAACTTTTTTCGTCATTGGACACCAAATGGTAATAAGCAAGGCATCATACTTTTTAACCAAATCACATAGTTCATCTTCTTTTGGCATATCTTCAGTTGTTCTTTGTGTAACATCAAATGTCTTTTTCAAGAGGTTTAAATATTTTTCTGGTAAATCACAGTGACATACATATAATTTTTTCATTAGTCCATCTCTCTTTTATATTCTAACAATTTCTCGACCATTTTTTCAGGAACTCTTTGCGGGCGCATTTTTTTCAAAGAAATATAAACCAAAGTGACTCTAATTTTCACTCTCTCTTCTCCATTACAACTCACAATTTGGCAAGCCTCAACCGTAGCTCCCTTAACATCTTCCACTTCACATGAAATCTCAATCAAATCATCTAAACGAGATGGTTTGATATATTCTAGTTCTGCACGACGAACAATAAATCCGAATTTATCATCAGATTCCAAATCTTCTCTTTGTTCAAAACCAAGTGAACGAACAAATTCTGTTCTCGCTCTTTCTGCAAATTTCAAATAGTTTGCATAATAAACAATGCCTCCAGCATCTGTATCTTCATAGTAAATTCTAACTGGTAACTTATATAGCTTAGCCATTATTCATCATCTCCTAATAAATCCATTTGTTTTGTTGCGCGTTTAGGCTTTCCCAATCCTAAATATTCATATCCTAAATCAGAAATCATTCTTCCTCGTGGTGTTCTTTGCAAGAAACCAAGCTTCAGCAAAAATGGTTCAATCACTTCTTCAATCGTATCTCTTTCTTCTGAAAGAGCTGCAGCCAGTGTATCTGCACCGACAGGTCCACCACCATAGTTTGTGACAATGCAATCAAGGTATCTGCGGTCAAAAGTATCCAAACCATAATCATCCACATCCAAACGACGTAGAGCTTTATCCGCGATTTGAGTATTTGCTTCTGGCAAACCAGACATTGCCCAAAAGTCACGAACACGACGAAGAAGTCTTCCCGCCACACGAGGTGTTCCACGAGAACGCTTTGCAATTTCAATTGCACCATCTTCAGAAATAGCCATTCCTAAAAGTCCTGACCCACGAACAACAATGCTTGAAAGTTCTTCAGGAGAATAAAAGTCTAATCTGAGCGGAATACCAAATCTTTCACGAAGTGGTGTGCTGAGCAAACCTGAACGAGTTGTTGCCCCCACAAGCGTAAATGGCTGTAAATCGATTCGAACAGAACGAGCAGATGGACCTTCACCAATAATCAAATCAAGTTGAAAATCTTCCATTGCCGAATATAATACTTCTTCAATTGCAGGATTTAAACGGTGAATTTCATCAATAAAAAGAACGTCATTTCTTTCTAAGTTAGTCAAAATAGCTGCTAAATCACCTGTTTTGGTAATCATTGGTGCAGAAGTTGCTCTAAAACCCACACCAAGTTCTTTAGCTACAATGGACGCAAGTGTTGTTTTTCCAAGCCCTGGAGGACCGAAAAACAAAGTATGATCTAATGCTTCTCCACGAAGTTTGGCAGCTTCAATAAAAACTTTTAGGTTATCGCAAACTTGACGTTGCCCAACAAAATCCTCCAGTTTTTGAGGACGCAAACTGACCGGAGAATTCACATCTCTTTCATCACTTTCTTGATGTTTAGGGCTGACGATTCTTTCTTCTGTCATTTTCTAAAAGTCCTTTTTCATAAATTTTTTCAAGGAAAGCCTAATCAAATCCTGCATAGAAGTTTCTGAATTTTCTGCCATAATCTCATTAATTGCACGATAAGCCTCAATACGTTGATAGCCCAAATTAACAAGTGCAGAAATTGCATCTTCAACTTTTGAATTTTCTACAACAACAGGAGCAACTGTGACCTCTTCATCAGAAGAAGATATGTCTGTTAAAGAAACATCTGCCATCGGAACCGTAACCATTTTATCTTTAAGTTCCGTAACCAAACGAGCCGCAAGCTTTGGACCAACACCATTTGCACGAGAAAAAGATGCCTTATCTCCTGCAGCAATTGCTTGAGCAAGTTGACTTCCTGAAAGAACAGAAAGGATATTTAGCCCCACTTTTGAGCCAACACCTTGAACTTTTGTCAAAGTAATAAACCATTGTTTTTCAAGTTGATCAGCAAAACCATAAAGTGAAATACTATCTTCACGAACAATCGTTTCAATATAAAGGTTAGATTCTGTTCCTCTTATGAGTTTTGATAGTGTTCGATTTGAAGCAAAGACAAGATAACCAACACCATTTACATCAATGATACAATAGTCTTCTCCAACTGTATCAACTAATCCTCTGAGCTTTGCAATCATCACAACACCTTTTTAATTATTCATTTTATTTAGAGATTATACAAATATTAAAAACTAGGCAAGAACTTAATTTAATTAAGAACAAAAAAAGAACATCTGTACGAAAAAAACTAAATAATCCACAACATAGAAGAACTTTTCTTATTGTTTTTATTGAACTAAATTTTAAAAGCATCAAAAACTATAAAAAACGACAACCAAAAGTATAGACAAAACTTATATTTTGAACTATTTTCCAAACACATTTTTTATTAATTTTTAAATTATTTTGTATATGAAAAAGAATCTTCAAACTCCAGCAGATGTCATTTCTTTAATTTCATCTAAAGTAGAAACAAAAGACATCAACTCTTTGGCTCTTGAAACAATTGCAGCATCTTTTTTGTTTGCTGACAAACACACGTTTAACAATATTATGGAAAACACTTCACTTGCTGAAGCGACGAAAGAAACATTGATAAACTTGAAAGTAAAGCAACCGGGTTCACTGTCAGTTAATGGACAAGCCTATTTTGGTGGTGGAAGCGGAGTTGTAACAAGCAAAGCTGAAAAACTTGGCAAAAACATTCCAAGAGATGAAGGAGATGGCGAAGGCGGAAGAGTTTCCAAAAGAAAAACCTTCCCCAAAGCAGAAGTTGTTTCTACAAAAGAAGATGCTTTTGTAAATGGACAATAAGATTAAACAAGTAAAAAAGAGACACTTTTAAAGTGTCTCTTTTTTTGTTTTACTTAAGGTAGATTCCCAATCAAGTTGGGAATGACAATATTTTTGTTGAACTTCGCTTTACATAAAACTCAGAGAATGAGGCTAGCAATAAGAAATAAGGAAAAACTTTTTTGAGCGTACAACTTAGTACGTGATAAAAATTTCTATCCAAAATTTCTGTATTGATAGTCCATTATATGAGTTTTATCTGAAGTTGTTGTGACAAATCGCAATAGCCAGTGCATCGGCTGAGTCTGCATTTTTAGGTTTACATCCTGGAAGAAGAAGCTTGACCATTGTTTGAACTTGAGCTTTTTCCGCATGCCCCACACCAACAACTGCTTTTTTGATTTTATTTGGTTCATATTCTGAGACAGGAATGTGATATCTGGCAGGCGCAAGAAAAACAACACCTCTCGCTTGTCCAAGTTTCAAAGATGAATGTGGGTTTGAGTTGAGAAAAACTTCTTCAATTGCAGCTTCATCAGGCTTATAAATATCAATAATTTCGCAAATTCCCTCATGAAGTTTCACAAGTCTATCAGCCAAATTCATCTTTGCATCTGTCTGCACAATCCCATCAGCAATATATTTAATTCTATTGCCTTCAGTTTCAATTATTCCCCAACCTGTGGAAGTCAAACTTGGATCAAGCCCTAATATTCTCAATTGATTACCTCAAAAAAAAATGCCATTCTAAATTCAGTCTAGAATGGCATAATTTATCTGTTGTTGCAAGTATGATTATTCTTTAGCAAGTTCTTCCATAACAGCATCAGAAAACTCTGCGTTGTTATACACTTGTTGAACATCATCATCATCTTCAAGCGCTTCAATCATACCCATCAAAGATTTTGCCTTCTCAACATCATCAATATCAGCATTCACTAATGCTTTCCAATCCAAACGAGAAACCGAAGGTGTGCCAAAGATTTTTTCCAAAGCTTCTGTAACTGAGCCAAGGTCATCTGGAATGGTTTCAATCTCATGATGTGTTTCATCTGAAGCAACATCATTAGCACCTGCATTAAGTGCTTCTTCAAACACTCTGTCTGCATCTGCAACAGATTTTGGATATTGAATAAAACCAATTCTTTCAAAGTTGAAAGCAACAGAGCCACTTTCTCCCATATTTCCACCACGTTTTCCAAAAATTGTACGAATATTTCCAGCTGTTCTATTTTTGTTATCAGTCAAAGCTTCAACAATAATTGCAACGTTTCCCGGACCATATCCTTCATAACGAACTGTCACATAATCTGTACCACCAACAACCTGACTTGCCTTTGTCAAAGCACGTTCAATATTGTCTTTTGGCATAGACTCTGCACGGGCAGCTTGGATAGCCAATCTTAATCTTGGGTTTTTATCGGGATCAGGTGTTCCACTCTTTGCTGCAACTGTAATTTCACGAGAAAGTTTTGCAAAAACTTTTGCTTTTTTAGCGTCTTGAGCGCCTTTGCGATACATGATATTTTTAAACTGCGAGTGACCAGCCATTTTATTCTCCCTAAACATCAATTAAATATATAAAATTTTACTTGGTTATATCCCAAGAGCCATTTTTCTGCAAGATTTTTTTAAATTAGTAACAAATAATAGAAAAAAGCAGGTTTTCACCTGCTTTTAATTCTCAAACCACTACTTTATAATGATATAATCCAACTTTGATGGTGTTGCCTTCAAAACTTTGAAACCAGAACCATCAATTTCAATAATTTGTTGACTTTGAGGGAAAGTAATATTTTCAAAATATCCAGTTGCTCCATCAGATTTACTATAATCATAGTATGTAAAGACAAGACGGTCTAAGTTAATGCCTTCATACTTAATATCGAAACCTTTAACAGGTCTTGTTTGCACAGAAGACGATTTTGAAACGACTTCAAAATGAAAATTTCTTGGTGTAATTCTGTATGAAGTTTCAAGCAAAGTTAGTCTGCTATTCTTGATAACACCAATTTTGTTATATACCTCACCTTCTTGGTTCACAAGAATAACATAATTTGGCATATCTGCTTCTAGGAGCATATAAGCACCATCTCTGAGCTGAACTTGACCAATAGCTTTACGGATTTCATTTACCTTAAACTTAAGAGGAACAGATGCACCTGCCATTTCACCATCACTTGTCGCGCGAACTTCCTCGCTACGATAAACTTCTTTGCGGAATGTTTTTCGGTCAACGACAGTAAAGCCTTTGTAAGCTGTCAAAACTTGTCCTTTTGGATAAGAATTATCCGTGATATATTCTGAACTACTCAATGTAGGAGAACCATCATAAAAGCTAATCATCTGACTATCAATGTTTGTTGTTGCCTCATACCAAGAACATCCTGATAAAAAAACAACAGCAAGCATACCTGTAAATTTTTTCATAATATAATCTCTTTTTAAAGTGGTAATATTTGTTATATATAATATAATCCGCATTTGGTAAATAAATCGTTATAGGGAAAAATAAAAAACAATGAGCAATGCTGGCAAGTGTTTTCAAATCACTTTTGAAGAAAGAGAAGAATTAAATCCTTTTTTAGCTGAATTTTTAGAAGAATATTTTGATGTTGTGTCTTGCAACTTCACTGAAAGTGGAAATGAAGAATATGTTGCCTATAAAGGGCTAAATTTTGATGAAAAAGATTTTATTGATACTGCAAAAAACCAAAACATTGAACTCATTCCCTATAAAATTGAACTTTTAGAAAGTCAAAATTGGCTTAAAGATAATGTGATTGAATTTTCTCCTGTTGAATTGGAAGATTTCCTTATTTACGGCATTCATGAAAAAGAACAACCTAAAACAGATAAAATCCCAATCAAGATTTATGCGGCAACTGCCTTTGGTTCCGAACACCAAACAACAAAAGCCTGCCTAAAAGCTATTGGAGAACTTAGAAAAATTAATGCTAAAAAAGATAAAATTTTGGATATGGGTTGCGGTTCTGGTATTTTGGCAATTGCCTGTGCTAAAATTTGGAAAGAAGAAAGCAAAATCTTTGCAGTTGATATTGATGAAGAAGCTGTTTGGGTAACTCGTCAAAATGCAACAGACAATGACGTTGATGGGATCATTTCTGCTGAAGTCAGCAATGGATATTCCTCAGATTTTGTTAAAGAAAATACAAAATATGACATCATCATTGCCAATATTCTTGCTCGACCACTCATTGAAATGGCTGCTGATTTACACGAAAGTCTAAATGAAGGTGGATACTGCATCCTTTCAGGATTTGTGGAAGATCAAGTTGACTGGGTGATTAAAGCTCATCAAGAACAAGGCTTAAAACTCTTAGAGATTTATGAAATTGATAACTGGCGTGCAGCTCTTATGGAGAAATAAAAATGACTTTACAAGACTTACAAGCTCAACTTAAAAAGCAAAAACTTGATGCATATTACATTCCTCGCAATACTATCTTTCTTGAACAAGATTTGTTAGATGAGGAAAATTTATTACTTCAATTAACTGGTTTTAGTGGGTCTGCAGGAAAAATGATTCTCACACCAGAAAAAGCTCATCTTTTTGTGGACGGTCGCTATGATATTCAGGCACAATTAGAAGTCAATCCACTTGAAGTTCAAGTCCATTCTGTGAGTGAATTTACAGATTTTTTAACTGAGCTTGAAACGAACAACAAGAATTTCCGAATTGGATTCAACCCTTGGACCTCATCTATAAAAGAGATACCTCTTTTCAAAGCAGCAAAATCAACAACTTCTTACATTGAAAAAGTTCTTATAGAAGCAAAATGCAATAAAAAACCTGTTGTTTTTGAACATGAAACAGAATATGCAGGACTTTCCAGAGAAGAAAAAATTTCAGAAGTGGTCGCAAGAATCAATGTTGTTGGCTATGACGCCTATTTCACAACTTTGGCAGATAATACTTCATGGCTTTTAAACCTCCGTTCTGACTATTTGCCAACATCCCCTATTTTCAGAGGTTATGCGCTCATTGAGAAAAACAGTTATGTTACCATTTTCAGCGACGATATTTCTCAAGAAGAGTTTTCAGATTTCAAAATCATTTCTATGGAAAAAATTTCAACGGAGTTCAAAAAACTTAGCAAAAAAACTTTAGAAATTAACAAAGAAAGCACACCATATTTTCTTAAATCTGTTTTTGAAAAGAACCGCATTTCCACAAAAAATGGATATGACTATATTGCAGAACTAAAATCTCAGAAAAATGAAGTAGAAATAAAAAGCACACAAAAAGCTCACCTCAAAGACGGTGTGGCTGTTACCAAATTTTTATATTGGTTTGAAAAAAATGCGCTTGGTAAAACGGAACTAGATATTGTTGAAAAACTTTATGAATTTAGAAAACAACAAGATTTATTTTTCTCCAATAGCTTTGAAACGATTGCAGCTTTTGGTTCAAATGGAGCAATTGTTCACTATCAACCCACTCCAAAGAGTAACAAAAAAATTGAAAACAACAATCTTTTCTTACTTGATAGCGGGGGACAATATTTTGATGGCACAACAGATGTGACCAGAACAATCGTAGTTGGTGAGATTAACGAAGAAATGAAACACGACTACACTCTTGTCTTAAAATCTCACATCGCCCTGGCAACAGCAAGTTTTCCTGAAAAAATTAACGGCGGAACAATAGATGCTCTTGCCAGAGAACCTTTATGGGCAGAAGGAAAAGACTATAAACACGGGACAGGTCACGGCGTTGGATTTTTCCTCAACGTTCACGAAGGACCTCAGTCCATTTCTTCTGTTTACAGATATGCACCAATGAAGGAAAATGTTGTTATCTCAATTGAACCTGGATACTATCTTGAAGGAAAATATGGTATTCGTCATGAAAACTTATATCGTGTTGTTAAAATTGAAGATAAAAATTTTGAGAAAACAATTCTAAGTTTTGAGAGCCTAACCCTAATTCCATTTGACATCAAAGGAATTGACGATAAAATGCTTTCCAACAAAGAAAAGGAATGGCTCAATAACTACCAGCAAAAAGTTTGTGTTGCTCTTTCTCCTTTCTTGACAGAACAAGAAAACAATTGGTTGATAAATTTTTGCAAAAATTAGGAATAATTTGAGAATGTTGCTCAGAAGAAAAAGAAGAATTCTTAAAGGAAAACTTAAAGAAATATACTATTCTCTTATACTTAGAAATAAGATAAAGAAATACCATAAAGAAATTAGCAAAAACAAACCTAGTAAAATTATCTATACTTGTTCAACAGGTAAGGATTATGATTCAATAAATATCAACGAATTCTTAGACCCAGAATATGAATATGTTTTTTTCACAGATAACCAAGATTTGATCAAAAGAAAAACTGTTGGTCCATGGAAAATTCGTCCTCTTATTTTTGATAATATGGGAAATCATAAGAACAACCGCTATCACAAATTTTTTCCAAATTTGCTTTTTCCTGAATATCAAGAAAGTATCTATATTGATGCGAATATTGTTGTTTTAACCTCAAAACTTTTTGAATCCGCAGAGGCTTTGAGCCATACATCTGTTATTCTTTCAATTCCCCAACACCGCAGAAGAAGTTGCATTTATGACGAAATTGACCTTTGTCTTAGAACAGAAAAAGATAAAAAAGAACGACTTGAAAAACATAGAGAATTTTTACTAAAAGAGGGATACCCGAAACAAAATGGTCTGACCGAAAACAACGTCATCTATCGGAAACACAATGATCCTTCTTGCATCAAAATTATGCAACAATGGTGGGAAATGTTAGAAAACTATTCCCAAAGAGATCAACTCAGTCTTTTCTACATTCTTTGGAAAAACAGCATTGAAATGACATACTTAACAGATATGGCAATAAAGGATGATAAAGAAAACTTTCAAATCAATCATCATAATGTTTAATTAAGGAGATTTTTATGAGCGACTTGCAAAACACAACAGGATTTATGGGAAACCTTGCACCTTCTGCAACACTTACCATTTCAAACAAAGCCAAAGAAATGAAAACAAACGGTTTTGATGTTTGTTCAATGTCTGCTGGTGAACCAGATTTTGATACGCCTCAAGGCATCAAAGACGCTTGCATCAAAGCAATCAATGAAGGAAAAGTCCGCTACACGCCTGCAAGTGGTATTCCTGAACTCAAACAAGAAATTGTTAAAAAATTTGCAAAAAATAATATCAAAACATCTCCAGACAGAGTAATTGTTGCACCAGGTGCAAAGTTTTCTGTTTTTTCCGCAGTTTGTGCTTTGTGTGGTGAAGGTGATGAAGTGATCATTCCTGCGCCATATTGGGTGAGCTACCCAGAAATGGTCAAAGCCTCTAGTGCAAAACCAATTGAAGTCAAAACACTTCCTGAAAATAATTATGAACTAACAGCAGAGCAACTTGAAAAAGCAATCACACCAAGGACTAAACTTCTCATTTTGAACTCTCCATCCAATCCAACTGGTAGTGTTTACAAGAAAGAGACATTAGAAAAAATTGCTGAAATTCTCATAAAACACAATGTGATGGTTCTTTCTGATGAAATTTATGAAGAACTCATTTATGACAACCAATTCCCACACATTAGTATTGGTAGTCTAAATGATAAAATAGCAGATCTCACCATCACTGTTAATGGATTTAGCAAGGCTTATGCTATGACTGGCTGGAGATTAGGTTATCTAACAGCTCCACTTTGGTTGATTAAGAAAATTTCAGCACTCCAAAGCCACACGACAAGTAATCCAACTTCTTTTGCACAATATGGTGCTTTAGCTGCACTTCAAGGTGTCGCTGACAAAGAAATCATTGAAATGAGAAACTCATTCGCAAAAAGAAAAGATTTAATTTGTGATCTTTTAAGTGAAATTCCTAATCTTTCTTTTGTTCGTCCAAACGGAGCTTTCTACGTGCTTTGTGATATTTCAAAATTTGGACTAAACGACAATGAATTTGCTCTCAGACTTTTAGATGAAGAATATGTTGCAGCTGTTCCAGGTGAAAGCTTTGGAGCCGAAGGAACAATTCGTTTGAGTTATGCTTGTTCAGAAGAAAACATTAGAAAAGCTGTTCAAAGACTCAAAAAATTCTGCGAAAAACTTTAAGAAAAAAACAATTTTACAAAAACCTCTCTTCGGAGAGGTTTTTTGTCTAAAAAATGTAGACGCAATTTAATCTTTATGTTATTCTCATTTTCAAAATTAATTATTAATAAAATTATAAAATCAAATCTTATGGAAACAATTCTGATTATTATCCTCTCTTCATTGCTCGCTTTGACTTTGGCTGGTGTCTATTTTGCTTTTCGCAAAATTTATGTTCTACAAGAAAAAGTCATAGAAATTGAGACTTTGTTGAAAAGTTACAAAAAAGTTTTGTTGCAAAAAACAATTCCTGTTGCAGATGATCTCGAACTTTATCAAAACCTTCCAGGCTTTACTGAACAATATCTTTGTACCAAAGCAAAACATGAAAAAGAAGGTAAAAGACTGTTTGATCAATTAACGGATACTGCAAAAACTGGACATTATGAGTGGGAATTGAGGTCTGCCTTAATTAACTTATTTCTTTTGAGTAAAACAAAAGACATCAGCTATATCAAGTTCTATGCAATACAGGAAAACAGCAAAAATTCTCATAATGATTTTGCCAAGGCACTAAAAAAACTTTTTAATGAAGAAATCACTTCATACAACTGCAAAAAAAGCTATCAAGAAAATTTTGAAAACTTTTATGCCACTTGTAAAAAGCTCATTGAAAAGGAAAGTGACAGCCAAATAACTCTAGGTTTCCTTGAGCAACTTTACAATAATTCTGATTATTCTAAAGCGTAATGATTACAAAATAAAAAGACCCGAAACATTTGTTTCAGGTCTTTTTATTTTTTCAAAAAACTTATTTAACTTCTTGAACAATCTTCAATGTTTCACGAACATTATTTTCCAAAGCTTTATAATCTTTTGCTTTTAAGATTTCTTTAGTGATAAGGTTTGAACCAATACCCACACAAGAAACACCTGCTTTGAACCATTCTGTCAAAGATTCTCTTGTTGGAGAAACACCGCCAGTAGGCATAATAGAAGTCCAAGGCATTGGTCCTTTAACAGATTTAACAAATCCAGGCCCACCAACTTCTTTACCAGGGAATACTTTCACAATTTCAACACCCGTTGCCAAAGCATTAGAAACTTCTGTTGCGCTACCACAACCAGGAGAATATGGCACACCACGACGATTACAAAGTATTGCAACTTCTTCATTGAAAGTTGGTCCAACAATGAAATTAGCACCACTTTGAATGTAAAGCATAGCAGTATATGGTTCAACAATAGAACCAACACCTAAAACAGCTTCAGGAAGTTCTTTGCGAGCAAATTTTTCAAGTTCAGCAAAAACTTCATGAGCAAAATCACCACGGTTAGTGAATTCAATCACTCTTGCACCACCTTTGACACAAGCCTTCATCACTTCTTTCGCAACTTCAAGGTCACTTTCATAAAAAACTGGAATCATTCCAATTTCTTTCATCAAACTCAAAGTTTGCATACGAGAATATCTAGACATTATTTATATTTCCTTTTTTTCAAATTATCTTTGAACGCGGGCATTTCCACCCTTAACCAAGCTTTCAACTTCTTTGAGAGAAGCCATTGTTGTATCGCCAGGAGTTGTCATTGCCAAAGCTCCATGTGCTGCACCATAGTTCACAGCTTCAAGAGGAGTCTTACCAGACAAAAATCCATAAATCAGACCAGAAGCAAAGCTATCACCACCACCAACACGGTCAAAAATTTCTAGATTTTCACGGTTGATTGCCTCATAAAATTCGCCTTCATGATACAAAATAGCACCCCAGTCATTAACTGTTGCTGTTTTTGCATTTCTAAGTGTTGTTGCAACAGCCTTGAAGTTTGGATATGTTTCACAAACTTTTCTAATCATTTGCTTGTAGCTATCTAATTTAATATTGCCGAAGTCGCCTTCAACGCCTTCAATTTCAAAACCGAGAGAAGCATGGAAGTCTTCTTCGTTACCAATCATGACGTCAACATATTTTGCAATTTCACGGTTAACTTCTTGAGCTTTTGCTTGTCCACCAATATCTTTCCAAAGAGAAGGACGATAGTTGAGGTCATAACTTGTGATTACGCCATTTTCTTTAGCAGCTTTCAAAGCTTCGATTACAACGCCTGGAGTTGTTGCAGAAAGAGCAGCAAAAATTCCACCAGTGTGGAACCATCTAGCACCTTCTTCTTTAAAAACTTTGTTCCAGTTAATATCGCCTTCTTTCAAAAGAGAAACGGCTGTATGTCCTCTATCAGAAACACCAACGGCACCACGAACACCAAAACCACGTTCTGTGAAATTCAGGCCAAGACGTGCTTTTTTACCAATACCATCATATGGGAACCATTTAACGTGAGATTGGTCTACGCCTCCTTGATAAATCAAGTCTTGAAGCAAATAACCAACTTCGTTTTCTACGTTAGCAGTTACGACAGCTGTATCAAGTTTGAAACATCTTTTCAAACCACGAGCCACATTATATTCTCCGCCACCTTCAGAAACATTAAAACTTCTTGCGACTTTAACTCTTGTTTCACCTGGATCAAAACGAAGCATAACTTCACCCAAAGAAACTTGATCCCATTTACAATTATCTTTTGATCTAATATTAATTGTCATAAAAATCTCCCTAATTAACAATTTTATTATGGACACAAAATACCATTAAAAATTAGTTTTTCAATTTTTTTCTTGTTTGTTAACAAAGGATATTTATATTGATAATTCTAAATAAATGATTAGATTCTTTAGAGTGTTGAAATTAAATAAATAATGGAAATTTTATGAAAAAAAACATAACAAATAACAATTTTGAAAACGAAACACTTAGTGAAAAAGAGTTTTTCATCATCTCTTGGCTTGTATCTGCAGCTTTTTTCATCATCATGATAAATGGAACAATCTTAAACACAGCCCTTCCAGCAATTGCCAAAGAACTTAATGTTCCAACATTAAAAGTTCAATCTATTGTCGTCGTATACCTTCTTAGTGTTGCCTTTTTTCTACCAATGTCTGGATGGTTAGCCGATAAACTGGGAGCAAAAAGAGTTTTTATTTATTCTATTATATTGTTTTCTTTTACATCTGTTCTTTGTGGTTTTTGTGAAAGTTTAGAAACCCTTCTCATTGCGCGTGTCATTCAAGGCTTTGGAGGCTCAATGATGGCACCAATCGGCAGATTGATAATTCTCAAAGTTTTTCCAAAAGAAAGATTCGTGCGAGCTTTGAGCTTTGTAATGCTTCCTGCACTTTTAGGACCAATTCTTGGACCTCCTGCTGGAGGCTTCATTGTGGAATATTTTTCATGGCAATGGACTTTTTGGTTCAATTTTCCTATTGGAATTTTTCTTGCTATTGTTTCTTATTATAAAATGCCGAAAATCAGCAAAAATGTAGAAACAAAATTAGATTGGTTTGGATTTTTTACGCTTTCCTTTTCGGTTGTCTTTATCTGTATTTTAACAGATAGAACAAGATTAATAAATATCTCTGAAAACTTAAAAATATTCACAACGATTTTTTCTGTCCTTTTGCTTATCGTTTTCTGGATTCACATTAAAACGTCAAAAGCACCTCTATTTAACCCAAAGATTTTTGAAATTAAATCATTTAATGTTGGTATTATTGGCAACATTCTTTCCAGAATTGGCTTTAGTGCTATGCCCTTACTTGCTCCATTGATGATGCAAGTTCCACTGAAAATGTCTCCATCAAAATCGGGAACAATTATGCTCTCCCTAGGAATTTCCAGTATTGTAGGCAAACTTTGCGTCAACAAGATGATTGAAAGTGTTGGATATAGATTTCTGCTTGTTTTCAACACATTTATCATTGGCTTCATCATTTGTCTTTTTGCTTTTGTAAGGGAAACAACAGGGGAAATTGAAATTATATTTCTTCTTTTTTGCTTAGGTTTTACAAACTCAATCCAATTTACTGCAATGAACACGCTCACTTTGGTTGACCTTCCTAAAAACTATGCTAATGACGGAAATTCACTACTCTCTGTCATCATTCAAGTAGGCTTGGTTCTTGGTGTAAGCTGTGGTGCTTCTGTGGTCACTATTTTTAAAGAAAGCTTTCCAGATAAAGGCATTCTTGAAATTTTTCACTATTCATTTGTTTCTTTAGGAATTTTCACGATGCTTTCCGCAATCAGTTTTGTGTTCACGCCAAAAGATGCTGGAAAATAGAATTAAAAAAAGTCCTTTTAAAGGACTTTTTTTAAGAATTATATCTTAGTACAGGTGCTTGAAACATAGCATTTCATATATTCATTACTAATCTCATTACATTTATAGCCAACTGGAACAGAAGAAAGGTGTCCAATACTTTCACAACTAGGAATGTCCTCATTACAAATTGCATATTTTACACCAGAACTATCTTCACACGAAGTTGATGTTTTGAACGCCCCTTCTTTGCAAAACTTAAAACTAGACTTACAAGAACAACTTTTATAAAGCTTAATATTATTTTCTGAAACACATGTCGAACCACTTAATTCTTGCTTATCCAAATTACAGTTTTGTTCCGAAAACTGATAATAGTTTAAATCACATCCACAAGAAGAAAAATATTGTTCATTTTCAGGACAAAAATTCTGAGCAACCTGACCAACTGGACAAGATGTTCTCCTATACCCTCTGAGAGGACATGGTTTTTGAGTAGGAGAAGAAGAAACAACGCCACCATTTGAAGTATCCATATCAGAAATCATTCCAACATCAGCCAAAGCATCAAAACTTACAAAAAATAGCACAAATTCTACAATTAAATATATTCCTGTTTTTCTCATGAATATCTCTTAATCTATTTCACTACAATCGCTGTACAAGCTGTATAACGTAATTTTCCTGCATAAAGACAAGATTTTCCAGTTAATTCATCTTTTGTAAGATCACAGTTTTTTTCTGAATACTTATAAACTGTTCTATCACAGTCACAATAAGTAAAGTACGCTGAATTATATGGACAACGCTTTGCTGGAACTCTTCCACTTGGGCAAGAAGTCTTGTGATAACCAAGTACTGAACAATCTTTGATAACAATGGCATGAGATGATTCAAGTGCTGCCATTGCCGCATCATCATCCACAGCATAGATTTTTGCTGAGGCATTAAAACTGCATAACAACAAAAATAATGAAGCTACCATAATTTTCAAAACAATTTTTGACATCATTTTAACTCCTTATTGTAGTTTATTTGTTTTTATTTATCTTACCATACTTTTTCTTTTTAACTTTTTCTTGATCATTAGTAAATGTTTTTTCTGGTCTTGGTCTAGAATCATTTTCATCTCTTCTTGGACGAGCTGGTCTGTCACTTCTTGAGAATGAATTTTCTCTTCTCTCACTTCTTTCTGGTCTAGAACCATTTTCATATCTTCTTGGACGAGCAGGTCTATCGCTTCTTGAGAATGAGCTTTCTCTTCTCTCGCTTCTTTCTGGTCTAGAACCATTCTCGTCTCTTCTTGGACGAGCAGGTCTATCGCTTCTTGAGAATGAACCTTCTCTTCTTTCACTTCTCTCTGGTCTATCCGTTTTTTCAATTTTAGGAGCTTTAGGAGCCTCTTTTTCAATTTCCTTTTGCATTTCTTTTGCAATTCTTTTTTTGTTTACTGAGAAACCGAAACCACCCAATTTTCTACCTAAAGTATAATATTCACCGTGAACATAAGCAATTAAACCTGCCTTTTCCAAAGCCAAACGACCTTGTTCATCAACATATTTATCATCAACATTCACTGCTAAAACTTCAGCAATAAACATATCATGTGTGCCATATTTTTTAACTTCAATCACACGGCACTCAATTGAAACAGGACTTTCTTCAATCTGAGGAGCAGAAACATGTTCACATTTTGCTGCTGTAAGATTCATTTTTTTAAATTTATCCTCATCACGACCAGATCTCACACCGCAATAGTCTGTTGCTTCTGCCAAAGCAAGATTTGTTAGATTGATAACAAACTCTTTGGATTTTGAAATGATTTCGTGAGAATATCTGGAAGGTCTGATAGAGACGAACGTAATCGTCGGGTCGGAATTGATAATTCCTGTCCAAGCAACCGTCATAACATTTGGTTTTTCAACTGTTCCTGAAGAAACTAAAACAACAGGAAGTGGGGAAATCATTGTTCCTGATTTCCAAGTAATTTTGGACATATAAAAACTCCGTAAAATATTGCTATAAGAATGTTGAAAACAACATACAACTAATTATTTAATTATACAAGACAACATTTTTCAATTTTTTTTCAGATTATTTTCAGATTGAAAGCTTAATCTTCAAGAAATAAAAAATAAAAACGGATAGATAATATAATGAAAAAAATCAACTACACTTCTTTTACTGTAATATACACAATTACATCCTTTATACTTTACAACATCCCCTACCTAAAAAAGCTTCAAACATTTGATTCAAGTTTACTTTTTTTAGCATCTGTCACATTTATTAGTCTCTTGCTGCTTTTCATACTTAACTCTTTTTTCTTTTGGAAAAAAAGTACAAAAATCATAGCCTCTCTCCTAATCATCATTAATGGCTTTGCTCTTTACTTCATCAATACATATAATATTTTAATAGATAAAGTAATGATTCTAAATACACTTGAAACTCAACCTCAAGAAATTTTAGATTTATTGAGCCTAAAGATGATAATATATCTTGTATTTTTCATTCTATTTCCCATTTTTCTAATATATAGAACAGATATTGTTTATCCAAAATTTTCAAAACTTCTTCGTATTAAGGCATTAAATATTCTTATTGCACTTTTACTAGCATCAATCATTATTTTTCCAAACTATAAGATGACCTCACAATTTGTTAGAAACAATAAAGACATTAGATATATTTTAATCCCATTAAACTACCTGTCAGGTACTTTTTCCATCGTTAAAAATGAACTAAAACCAAAAAGAGAACTTATTAAAATTGGAGAAGATGCTAAGCTCACACCTTATTGGAAAAATAACAAAAAAAATCTATTTGTTTTTGTTGTTGGAGAAACAGCAAGAGCTCAGGATTTTTCTCTTGGAGGCTATTCTCAACCAACCAATGAGCCTTTAGATGAGTATAAGGAAAACATCCAATATTTCAACAACACCTCTTCTTGTGGCACAGCTACAGCTGTTTCTGTACCTTGTATATTCTCAAGAGACACACGAGAAAACTATAAAAATGGCAGTGCACAATATACTGAAAACCTTCTAGATATTCTTTCAAAATCTGGCTACCAAACAACATGGGTAGAAAACAATAGCAGTTGCAAAAAAAACTGTGACAGAATTGAAACCATCAAAGCATGCGAAATAATGGGGAAATGCAATGACGAAGTGATGAATAAAATTCTTGAAGATAAAATTTCCCAAGGGGATAACAATAATCGCTTTATCGTTCTACACCAGCTCGGCAGTCACGGACCAACATATTATAAAAGATTTCCTAAAGAGTTTGAAAAGTTCAAACCTTATTGCAAGACTGAAATATTAAGCGATTGTTCTGATAAAGAAATTATGAACGTCTATGATAACACCCTGTATTATACAAGCCACAATTTGGCAGAAAACATCAAAACTTTGGAGAAGTTTTCAGACAAATATAACATTGTACTTTTCTATGTCTCTGACCATGGGGAATCTTTGGGAGAAAAAGGTCTATATCTTCATGGTGCACCATATATTTTTGCACCCAAAGAACAAACTCATGTTCCATTTTTTGTCTGGATGAATGATGAAACAAGCAAAAATCTAGGACTTAACAAAGAATGTTTAAAAAGCAAACTCAGTCAAGAAATTTCTCAGGACTATATCTTCCATTCTGTTCTAGCTTTGAGCGGAATTAATACAAAAGAATATGATTCAACACTAGACATTTTTAAAGGATGCTTAAACAATGATTAAATCACAAGTTTTCCTCTCGGATAAAAAATATAAAAAAGAAATATATAGAAAACTTCTTCACCTAAGCTCTTTATGGATTCCTTTCTTCATCTATTTTGCAAACCAGATTATTGTCATTGCGACCCTTTCTGTACTATTAATTGGTAATATCGCCATAGAATATTCAAATTATAAAAGACAAGGTATCATCAGAAAATATTTAGGCTATTTTATTTGCAAACTTTCCAGAAGTTTTGAACTCAAAAAATGTAATATAAGATTCAGTGGTTCCGTGTTTGTCTTGTTAGCTTCTCTTCTTTCGGTGATTTTATTCACTAAAGAAATTGCTGCTTTTTCTGTTTATATCATGCTCATTTCAGACACAGCAGCAGCTCTTTTTGGAAAGGCTTTTGGTAAGACCAAAATTTATGATAAAAAATCTCTTGAAGGAAGCCTTGCTTTTTTCACAAGTGCAATAATTTCAAGTATGTTTCTTGATAAATTAATTCCTTTTAGCTATTCTGTTATTCTGGCTTGCCTTTTGGCAACAATTCTGGAAATTTATAGTAAAAAACTAAAACTTGACGACAATTTGTCAGTCACACTGACAGTTGGAATCATCCTAACGCTTTTATAGGACAGACTAAAAAATGAAAATTTTACTGGTTGAAGATGACAACAAACTTGGTGAAGTCATCATCAAAGTTCTAAAAAAACAAAATTACTTTGTCGACTGGGCAAAAAATGCTGAAGAATGTTTTGAATACATAGATTACAATAAAGAAAATATCTATGACATCATTCTTCTCGACTGGATGCTTCCCCAAAAAAATGGCGATGAAATATGTCAGGAACTAAGACTTGAAGAAAAATATAATTTTCAAAATGGCATTATTTTTCTCACTGCGAAAGATGATATCAATGATATCGTTAAAGGTCTTGATGTTGGAGCAGATGATTATGTCGTCAAACCATTTGAAAATGTAGAACTCATTGCCAGAATAAATTCTGTCAGCCGAAGAAAAGCAAAACAATATAATGGAAATCTAGAAAAATTTGGAAACACTCTTTTGAACAAAACAGAACATTTACTCAGTGTCAACAAAAAAGAAGTTGGACTCAGTAGAACTGAATTTTTGCTTTTTGACCTTCTATTCAACAACAAGAACAAACTTGTAAGTCGATTGTGCATCCTTGAAAATGTCTGGAGTTTAGAGGAAAATATTTCTCAAGCAAGTATCGATTCATATATTTATATTTTGAGAAAAAAGCTCAAAAAAATAGAATCTAACTTAAGCATTTCTCTCCACAAAGACTATGGATATACACTGGAAACTAAAAATGATTGATAACATAAAAAAAGCTCTCGTCATAAAATATACACTCATCATGTTGTTCATTCTCGTTATTGTTTTTCTTGGGAATTATTTTGTTATTGTCAAAATACTTGACCAAACCAAAATATCTTCTCTTGAAGAATATTTACAAGAAGAAGCTGACGAATCTTTACCTTATTTGTTACAACATCAAAACAACGCAGAACCATCTCTTGAAATCAATTATACAAACAGTGAAGAATATTTGATGAATATTTTTTGTGCGTGGCTTGACAACAAAGACAATATAATTTTTGCTTCTGGATTAAGTGAAAACTTGATTGAAGAAAAAAAAGAAATTATGCTCAATTGGAAACATCAAGATCATGAACTCATCGAATTTGAGGTTAAAAATGCCTCAGGCAATAATTTGATGTTCTTAATGGCTTCAAAAAAAATATACAAAGATGGTAAATACATAGGACGTGTTTTCGTTGGAAAAAACATTACTTTTATCAATCTAATCATGGAAGAATATTTCTCTTTTGTTGTCATCTTAATTCTAACAATGATTGGATTAACATTTTATCTTGCTAACCACATGGCAAAAAAAGCAATGATTCCCATTGCAGAAGCATTGAACAAACAAAATTGTTTCGTAGCAGATGCAAGCCATGAAATGAGAACTCCTTTGAGTGTGATGCTTTCTTCAATTGACTTATTTCAAACAACATCTAAAAAAAACATTGAAATTAAAAACACCATTAAAAATGAAATTCTGAATATGAGAGAACTTGTCTCAGAACTTTTAGACTTGGCTAGATTTGACCTCAATAAAAAACAAATTAAGATTGATTTTTTCAACTTTGCTCATGTTGTCAAAGAGACTTGTGAAAAAATCCAATTCATTGCACATGAAAAAAATATAAAAATTCACTTCCAGACATATAGCTCAACAATTTACGTGAATGCAGATGAAAATAAGATTCGCCAAGTTATTTATATTTTTCTTGATAATGCCATAAAATATAGCAATACAGATAAAAACATCTACATTTCATTAGAGCAACAAAAAAACAATGTTACTTTCAAAATCAAAGATGAAGGAATAGGCATTTCAAAAGAAGAACAAAAACAAATATTCACCCGTTTTTATAGAGTTAATAAAGCGAGATCAAGGAACATCGGAGGCTCTGGACTTGGACTTTCAATTGCATATGAGATAATAAATCTTCACAACAGCAAGATTGAAATCGAAAGCGACGGAAAATCAGGTTCTTGTTTTTCATTCAGCTTAAAAATAAAAAAACCATGAAACAATAAAAAAACTCTGGAACCAAAATTCCAGAGTTTTTAATGGTGCGGATGGTGGGACTTGAACCCACACGCCCTTGCGGACAACAGATTTTAAGTCTGCAGCGTCTACCATTCCGCCACAACCGCTAAGTAAAAAATGTCTTGCAGATATTTTTTATCTGCAAGGTCTTATAAACATTGGTGCGTGAGGGAAGCGACAGCAACCGAAACAAACCTAAGTTTATAAGGCTAAGGATAAAACAACAATCCCTTATTGTTTTTCTTACACGCCAATATATACAGAGATTTTTATATAAATGCAATATCAAATTTGAAAAAAATATATTTATCCCAAATTTAACAAAAATTGAGAGTATGTCGAACATATATCTTGTCTATTTTAAGAAAATATGCTTATTTATTCTCTGAACATCAATAATTATAAAAGGATCTAGATATGATTAAAACTTTTGAAATTTCTTGGCGTCGATATGTTTTGCCTAAAATTCATAGTGAAGGCTGGAAATTTGTTTGTGCATTTGCACTCATCACTGCTGTTCTCACACTCTTGTGGAAACCGCTTGGTGTTGTTGGCATCGTTCTCACTGTTTGGTGCTATTTTTTCTTCAGAGATCCTGAACGTGTTGTTCCTGAAATTAAAGATGTTATTGTTTCTCCTGCTGACGGCATTGTGCAAATGATTGCAAAAGTCAATGGACCAGAAGAACTTGGTTTGGAAAAACAAAAATTTACTCGTGTCAGTGTTTTTATGAGCGTATTCAATGTCCACGTTAATCGTTGCCCTGCTGAAGGAAAAATCACTAAAGCAATTTATGTTCCTGGTAAATTTCTCAATGCAACACTTGACAAAGCAAGCAAAGACAACGAAAGACAACTTTTATCTCTCAAAACAAAAAATGGTAGCGATATTGCTTTTGTTCAAATTGCAGGTCTTGTTGCTCGTAGAATTCTTTGTGAAGCAACAGAAGGTCAAGAATATAAAACAGGTGACAGATTCGGTCTTATCCGTTTTGGTTCTCGTCTTGATGTTTATCTTCCAGAAGGTGTTGAGCCTCAAGTTTGCCTTGGTCAAACAATGATTGCCGGTGAAACAATTCTTGCTAATCTCAGCAGTAACGCAGCTCCAGTTAAAGGAAACATAAAATAATGGAAAACATTAAAAAGATACTCATTTCTAAGCAAAAACTTAAATCTTTGCCTTTTAGAAAAATCGCTCCAAATCTTGTGACAATGCTTGCCCTTTGTGCTGGAGTTACTTCGATTCGCTATGCTATTCAAGAAGAATGGTCGAAAGCTATCATTTGTATCTTTTTAGCAGCTTTCTTTGATATGTTGGATGGTAGAGTTGCTAGAATGCTCAAAGCATCAAGCAAATTTGGTGCAGAGCTTGATTCTCTTTCAGACTTTGTCAGCTTTGGTGTTGCTCCTGCAATTTTGATTTATCAATGGACATTATTTGATTTTCCAAGATTTGGTTGGTTTTTCTGCCTTCTTTTTGTGATTGGAATGGCAATGAGATTAGCTCGTTTCAACACAATGCTTGATCAAGAACCACAACCTGAATATTGGCATAATTTCTTTGTTGGTGTACCTGCACCTGCAGCTGCTGCTTTAGCAATCACCCCTATTATGATTAGCTTTGATTTTCCTGAACTTGCTTTCTTGCGTTCAAATATTTTCATGGCTCTTGTAATGTTGGTTGTAGCGCTTTTGATGGTCAGCAGAATTCCAACTGTTTCGACAAAGAAATTAAAAGTCCCAACATATTTGTTCATTCCTTTGATGATTATGGTTGCACTCTTCGTGAGCTTCATTATCAGCCAACCATGGATTACTTTGGGGGTTTCTGTTCTTTTGTATGCAGTTTCAATCCCTGTTGGTGTTGTTGCTTTTCTAAATGCAAAAAAGAAATGTGAACAAAAATAAAACTAAAAAAAAGGCTGTTTGATTAAACAGCCTTTTTTATTTGTGCCGATTGTTTTTTTAAAACAATGTGCGATGTTTCACAATGAGAAACAAGATATGACACGTCTTCATACTCGATTACTGACCCAATAGGAACTCTGGTCATAAAGCCTCGAACTGGAAAAGGTTTTCCTCCCGATAAATTCAGAGCAATATAGCTTATAGAATTTTGCTTTATCCAGTAATATCGTCCATCAACCTCCCCTATGTACATTTTGTTTACACTTTCTGGTAACAAAATATTTGAGGCTTCTTGATAAGTTAATAAACGACTTGTTTGTTTCTTACTCATGTCGAATAATATTGATTAATAATTAAAAATAACTCGCCATTCTTATCTTAAATAAATTCATTGTCAATCAAATAAAAAAGGTTTTGAAATATATTTCAAAACCTTTTCATGCAACAAATCTAGACAAACACTAAATGCTCTTCATAAATATCAATCTGATCTTCAGGAGATTGCAAAAGAGAGACAAAGAAATGCTCTTCTTTGACTAAAATAAACTCTGTTTCATCAACCACAAAAAACTTATGACTTTCATTTTTTGGAGAAAAAGCTAAAAGTGTTGCAACAGCTTTTTTATTCGCAACCCCTTCTGCATCAAGATATAGAACATCTTCCAAAGAAGCCACTTCAACAACAGATGCTATTCTAATTTTCTTTCCGCTCTCACTCTTGATATCCAAAATCAGATCTTCGACTCGTTGCCACACAAAAGGAACTTTGTAAAACAAAGAATTCTTTGAAGGCGCGACATCGTAATTCACCTCAAAAACCCAAAAATATCCTTTTGTTATTTCATCGTAAAAGAAATGACATTTTAGAACATCTAGGTTTTTGTACTTTTTGAAAATTTTATTAAGAAAATTAGGATAGCATAAATAGAATTTTTTCATAAATATAATAATAAAATTAGACAATAATAAATTTTGTCTAAAAATAACATATGGAAAAATCAAAGTCAATTAAATAAAAAAAATCAGTTATGAATCAATAAAGATTACATAACTGTTTCCTTCTATAGTCATTACTCAAATTTTTCATTTTCTATAGCTAAAAAATTTGCATAAGCAAGACCAAACGCTTCATCCTCATCTGCAGAAATAAAAGAAACCACAAGCTCACCAGCAAACCAGTGTAGGGCAAACTTCACCGCTTCAAACGTAAAAACATATATCTTGTCTGGTGCGGAGTTCACCTGATAACTATTACCCTTCTCTTCCAAAGGTTTAGTCGGGTTTATTTCGGAAACTTTTACTTCATGAGCATCTTCAAAATCTTCTGTTCTAACAAACCTTAAAAGTTCATCATTTCCACATTGGAGTTCATAAATAATCTGTTCAACAAATTCACAAGAAAAAGGAACATATAAATAAATATCCTTACGATTGAAGCCTAAAATATCTCTTAATGTTAATATCCAAAAAACTTTTGAACTTAAATGATCATAAAAGGGTTTATAGCCAATCACATCAAACTTGCGATAATTTCGAAGTTTTACAGCCAGCAGAGCAGGTCTGATTAAATAAAATCTTCTCATAGTTCAATAATTTTAATTAATAATATCAATTTATAAAAATTTTATTCCCATCATTTTTTCTTGTCAATAATAAAAAAGAGGAAACATAATTTCCTCTTTTTTATTATTAGTCTTTATCCGCGTATGGATTTCCAGTTTTTCGAACCATAATTCTAATTGGAATTCCACCTAAATCGAAATTTTCTCTTAAGCTATTCGTCAAATATCTCAAATAACTATCAGGAAGCCCTTCAGGATTACTTGAAGAAATGAAAAATGCTGGTGGACGAGTTTTTGCCTGTGTCACATATCTCAATTTAATTCTTCTCTTATTCTTACCCAAGGGAGGTGTATTTGCGTCTAAAGCATCCGCAAACCAACGGTTGAGAACTGAAGTTTTAATACGCTTATTCCAACGATCATAAACCTTGAAAACAGCACTCATCAATTTATCTAAACCTTCTTTCTTAAGCGCAGAAATAGTCACTGTTGGCACACCTTCAACTTGCGTCAGAGATGTCATCAGTTTGTAGTTCAGCTTCTCTAAAGCTTCTGCACGGTTTGCTACATCCCATTTATTGACAGCAATCACCAAAGCACGACCTTCTTCAACCACACGACGCGCAATGGTTAAGTCTTGCTTATCTAAAACAGCATCAGCATCCAAAACCAAAATCACAACTTGTGCCATATCAAGTGCATATTTTGTGCTATACGCAGACAACTTCTCTAATGAGTCATTTACACGAGACTGGCGACGAAGCCCTGCAGTATCAACAAGTTTCACTTGTCTGCCTTTCCATTCCCAAGGAACAGTGATTGAGTCACGAGTGACCCCTGCTTCAGGACCTGTAAGCATTCTATCATCTTTTAAAAGAGCGTTAACAAGTGTAGACTTTCCAACATTGGGACGGCCCACAATCGCAATTTGAATTGGGCGAGCTTTTTCTTCCTCAGTTTCTTCTGGAAGTTCATCATCTTCAAAAAAATCTTCTAAAGATTCCATATCAACTTTTTCTGACTTTACTGCTTCAATTTCAATTTCTTCATCTGCAACAGCTTCCTCTTCCTTAGCCTTATATTCACTAAGTGCATCATAGAGTAAATCAAGACCTAATCCATGTTCTGCAGAAAAAGGAATTGGACTTCCTAATCCAAGTCTGTGCGCCTCATAAATACTATCTTCTTGAAGTCTTCCCTCACATTTGTTTGCAATAAGAATAACTGGTTTTCCACTTTGACGAATGAGAGCGGCAAAATGTTCATCATAAGGATGAACCCCCTCTCTCGCATCAAAGACAAATAAACAAACATCACATTCATCAACAGCATATTTTGTTTGCTTCCACATTCTTTGCTCAAGTGTGTCTTTGTTGGAATATTCATACCCTGCAGTATCAACAATTATCATTTTAAGATCACGAAGTCTGGCTGGAGCTTCTTTTCTATCTCTTGTAACTCCAGGTGTATCATGAACGATTGCCAATCTTTTTCCAACAAGACGATTGAATAATGTAGATTTTCCAACATTCGGACGGCCAACAATGGCAACTTTTAACATTCTTTTTTAACCTTTATCTATAAGCAATCAAATCTGCATCACTGGTTGTGAAAATAACATATCCATGAGCAACCACAGGAGAGATTTCAACTCCATCACCAAGCTCTGTCGATGCTTCAATTTTTCCATTATATGGATTTATTGAAAAAACATAGCCATTTGATGTTGCTACAATCAATTTATTATCAATTAAAATTGGACCTGCTGCAAAAGCACCCACTTTCTTTTCAAGTTTTTTACCAGCAGAAATTCTTGTGCTCCAAACAATTTCACCATTATGCTTATTCAAAGCAACAAGTTCTAGTTTGTTTGAAAGAACATAAAGCGCATTTCCAGCAACATACATTGGGTTCGTTGAACCAATTTCTTTTTCCCAAATTCTAGTACCAGTTCTCAAATCAAGTGCAACCAAAACATTATTACTACCAACAGCATAAATCACATCTTCATCGATAATTGGATTAGAATTGATAGAATTTATATTTGCATTCGTGTTTACTCTGTTCCTTGAAATCAGATAATCACTCCAAAGTGGAGAACCTGTACTTGCCTTAAAAGCCTTAACTTCTCCTGTTGAGAAAGCAGCAATCAAGACATCTCTACTTAGATTATAAGCGGGGCTTGCACCACCAACTAAAACAGTAGATTCACCAACTGTTTTGAAGTTCCACAATTCTTTTCCACTCATAGAATCAAGTGCAATCAAATTATTGTCAATGGTTTGGAAAATAACCATGCCGCCACCAATTGTTGGTGAAATTCTGATTGGAGCTTCACCATCATAACGCCAAATCTTTTTACCTGTATAGATATCAAGTGCATAAACACTGCCATAACCCGTTGTTACAAAAACCCTTTTTTGAGCTAAAGAAACAGCAATTCCCGCACCCTTCATCGAAACATCTTTCAAAGACTTTTCGCTAGGGGTCATTTTTTTCTTCCAAACTCTTTTGCCGTCATCAATTCTGAACGCACTAACTAAACCTTCTGAATCAATAACAAAAACAACTCTGCCAGCTACAACTGGAGAGGCAAGAAGATATTCACCTTTTGAGGTGCCGTCACCAAAACTCGCATCCCATTTCTTTTTGAATTCTCCATCACTTTTCAAATGAGGCATTTTGTGTTCAGAACTACCACCGCTTTGATACCAGCCAATATTTTCAATTTCGGGAGGAAGTTTAATTTGAAAACCACCAACAAAATCTGGCTTAACGTAGGTTTCCCCGTCTAAAGCTTCAATTCTTTTTCCCTCAAGCGGAGTTTTATCACTTGAAAAAAGACTGCAAGAGGCAAGAAACATACTTGCCCCAGCAACAACTAATTTTATTTTTCTAGAAGTCATTAATCACTCCAATTTTTATTTTTCAACATCGCCCAGAACAGACAACATATCTTGAACTCTTGCTCTCAAACTTTCAGATAAGTCTGATGATTCTAAAATTTCCGCATAAATTTTTCTTGCTTCTTCAATGTTTCCTTCGCGAATTTCCAACATTGCCAACATTTCTTTTGCTACATTAGTCCAGCTATTGTTTGTAGTTGCAAGTGGAGACAAAAGAGCAACGATTTCTTCCTTTGGAGCTTCGTCAAGCTTATAAGTTGCAAGTTTAATGATTGAAACATCTTTCATTTTAGGATTTAAATTACCTTCATTGATAATTTTTTCAAGAGCGACTGTTGCTTCCTTTGTTTTACCTTGTTCAAACAAAACATTTGAAATTTGAACTTTAGCTAAATCAGCATAAATATCGTGATCTTCCGCAACAATATCATTCAAAACTTTCAAACTATCATCATATTTACCCTGAATTTGCAAGTTAAGTGCATAAGCATAAGCATCTGACCAAGTTTGATTTTTCTTTTGGTGCCAAGCTTTGAATGTTTCAAAACTCACAGTGAAAGAAAGAACTAAAACGACAAAAATGATTATGTAAAGTCCATATATCTTCCAAAAAGCAGTAATACTATCGCTTCTTAAATCCTCATCAACTTCACGAAGAAGTTTATCCTGAGCATCGCCATCAGGAAGATTGTTTGTGTTTTTAATAGGTTTCTTCATTTTAATCTCTCTTATACAAATATTAAGACATACAGACTTTATAGCTTAATTTAATTATTAAGCAAATTATTATGATAAAAAATCACCAACTTATTTAACGATTTCCTCAATGAGAAGGTTTTTTACCCACTTCAAATCGTTGAGTGGAAGTTTTTTTCCAAAAACCATACTTTCTTTCATGGAATAAATAATCAAATAGTTTCTCTCCAGAGCAGGATTATATGCAATGGAAATCCAAACAATATCAGATTTCTTCATTTCATCATATTTTTTAGAGAAAAGCCAAAATTTGTGAACAACAATAATTTTATCTTTTTTGATGACAATTTTATCTCTTCTAAACAAAGCAAAGAAACAAAGAAAAATCCCAACGATAGAAAAAACAAACAAAGCATCTGTTTGTTGTGTTCTTTCATAATCAAGTGTTGAAAGAAAAAACACCAAGCTTCCCAAAGAGAAAAGAATACCAAATGCAATGATATTATAGACATCAAAAAGGGCTTTCTTAACCTTAATTATGATTTTATCATCAACATCTTTCACACGAATATAACGTGGTTCAGAAACATTTTCAGAAAGTTCTGCATAGGCTTTTTTCTTATTTCCCATCAAAGGCTTTCCAAAATCTTCAAGTTTGCGATGAATAACTCCTTCACTTGTCACATAAATAATCGACTTATTAAAATATTTTGCATACTTTGAAATAACATCTCCAAATCTGATATCTTTCGTTGTGATAAACAAAGGAACCGTTTTGCACTCATCTTCGTGATAAAGTTCAATAATATATTTGTTACGATTGAACAAACCATGCTGATAATATGCCGTTCTGAAACGTACACCTTCATAATTTGCAGCAGATTCACGAAAGACCTTTTTTGCACCCCAAGTTGGACGGTGTGTGATAGTGAAAACATGACCATCAAAAAAAACTTTTTTGTATCGAACAAAAGAAGAATACAAAGACCAAACAATCCAAAAACCAACGGTTATAAGCACTAAATCGAAAATTACAGGGCTGACCATTAAAGAAGTATATTCAATCTCACGATTAACATCATCAAAAACACTTGCCGAAGAATTAAACCCATTAAAAAGTTCATAAACACCAATAGCAATTAATAAGACAGCGAAGAATAAGTTTGGAAGGAAAAGAGAAAAAGACGCACGATCTGTTCTTTTGGTCGGCAATTTAGAGATATTTAATTCAAAATTATTGCTGAAGTGATTATTATTTTTGCAATTCATTCTTAAGTTCTCCCCAAAATTCCCCAACCTGCATAATCATATTATATTTAAAACAAATTTTCATCTCTTTTTTTTGAGATATCACAAATTTTAGTTTATATTAACAAATTATGACTAATATTGTCTTAAATAAAACAATAAAGGAAAAAATAAGATGAACAGCATCGATGTTTTTAGCAACAGCACCTACTTTGAGCTCAATTTATTTGCTCTGTTTATTTACTTTGCTGCAACATTTTACTGCGGGATTTCCAACAAATATGGAAAAAGTCTTTGGTTTTTGTTTTTCGGAATCGCCATGGAATTTGTTGCTTCTTGGTATGGTTATGGAATTGCTCCTTACCATAAACAAGGATATTTCAATTTCTTAGTCTTTATTGAACTCATTTTATTCCTCATTTCTTTAGCTTTAATGGGAACAGCAGCTTTAAACATTTTATTAGAGAAAACAAAAAGTAATAACATCGTTCTTGCTTTTTCTGGCTTTATTCTCATTTCAATTGCTTATTTCGTGTTCATCATGCCTAATGGCACCATGGTAAATAATATGAGATATGTTTTTCCGCTAGTTGGCTTTCTCTTTATTTCTGTGGCACTTTATTCAAAAGCAAAATTTGGTATTGGATTTAAGCTTGCAGCAATAATTACCTCTCTTGTCAGCTTAAATATTATTCTTGAAATTGCTAACATCGAAAGCTTTATAAGTTATAGATGGTATATTGGTATGGCTTTATACTTAAGCTTAACAATTGCCTTACTCATTATTAAGGCTGACTACATCACTCATAAATTCAAAGAAAGTAACAAAAAAATTGAGAACAGTAGAATTCAAATTGAAACAATTATCAAATCATCTCCATTTCCAATTATCATTTCTAAACTCAGTGATGATAAAATTTTAGTGGCAAATAACAATGCAATTAAACTTTTCGGAATTCAAGAACATGAACTTGAAAGATATAAACTCAAAGACTTTTTCATTGATATGGAAAATCGAAAAAAATTAAATGAAACACTTGAACATAAAGGTGAAGTGAAAGATTTTGAAATCTTAGTTAAGACTGCAACAGGCAACACGCCTTTCTGGCTTTTAACTTCAGCCAACACCATTGACTATAACCATGATATTGCGGTTTATCTTGCTTTTCAAGATATCACTTCTCGAAAAAACAGGGAAATTTTACTTAAAAACCAAGCGACCAGAGATCCTTTAACTTCACTTTTCAACCGTCGTTATTTTGAAGAAGAAGTTAAGCAAAGAATTAGTAAGAGTATTGCAAATGATTCATATTTTGCTGTTTTTATGCTCGACGTTGACCGCTTCAAAAAAGTAAACGATACTTATGGTCATAAAGTTGGTGATACAGTGCTAATTGAAATTGCAAACACAACAGTAAATGCACTTCGCAATAATGATATCATTGCTAGATATGGTGGTGAAGAATTTGTGGTTTTCCTCAATGTTGCAGATAAAGAAAAAGCACGTGCTGTTGCGGAAAGACTAAGAGAGACAATTGCAGGCTTGAAAATCCCGACAGATAACGAAGGAGAATTCATCAGCGTCACAATTAGCATTGGCATTGCCACTTCTCAAGTTTCTAAGGATATGGCAACGCTTATTAAAATGGCAGATACAGCACTCTATAAAGCTAAAAACAATGGAAGAAATAGAACGGAGTTTTTTGACACCGAAATGGCAAACAAAAGCCACTGCTCTGACACGCTTCACCCTCTTTTTGAAAAAGAAGAAAATCAAGAAATTTCACTTCTTGATGGTGTTGAAGCAAACCACATCATCAGTAACAATAACAGCATTGAGAATGAAGATATCTATAATTTCTCAAGTGATAAGAAAGAAGATTAAATGAATTGTAAATATGCAGAAGTTTGCGGAGGTTGTGCCTTTATAAACTTAGATGAAAAAGTTTATAGAGAGCAAAAGTATGCTAATTTCAAAAAAATAATTTCCACTTGCAAACAAGAAGCCCCTCTTGAAGAACCTATCTTCATCAAGGATGGAACACGCAGAAGAGCTGCATTCGCCTTTTCATATTCAAAAAAGAAACTCACGTTAGGATTCAATGAAAAAGCAAGTAAGAATCTAGTAGATATTGATTTTTGCCCACTTTTGACAGATAAAATAAACCAAAACCTTCCTCTTATTCGAGAATTGATTTCTGAAATTTGCCAAAACCCTCTTACTGAAAAACTCAAAAAAGGGAAATTCAAAACGACAAATATAAATAGCGGTGACATTCTTGTTTGCGAAGCTGATAATGGACTTGATATTGTCTTAGAATTTGATAGCAATTTAAGCCTTGAACACAGACTCATCATTTCAGAAGTTTCCCAAAAAGGAAATGATATTATTCGCATTTCTCATCGCAAGAACAATTTTGATTCTGGAGAAATTATTGCAGAAAAAATCAAACCTTATATCGAAATTGCAGGTATTAAGGTATATATTTCTGCGGGAACTTTCCTACAAGCTTCAAAAGAAGGTGAAAAAGCACTTCTTGAAACAGCAACAAAATATCTAGAAAATGATGAAGGAAAGATTGCAGACTTATTCTGCGGAATTGGAACTTTCTCTTACCCACTTTCTCGTAACATCAACAACAAAATCACAGCAATAGATTCTTCACAGGAACTTCTTGAAGGATTTCAAAATTCGATCAATAAAAATATCATTCCTAATATTGAAATCATACAAAAAAATCTTTTCAAATATCCTTTATACGAAGATGAGTTAAAAAATTTTAATATCATTATTCTCGACCCACCTCGTGCTGGAGCTTATGAACAGGTTCAAAAAATTGCTAATGTCGAAAACATCAAAAAGATTATCTATGTTTCGTGCAATCCTAATAGTTTTGTTCGAGATGCTGATGTTTTATGTGATTCGTCATATCAAATTGAAAAACTCACCTTTGTTGATCAGTTCACTTATTCAACACATTTTGAGCTCGTTGCCCTGTTTACAAAAAAGAAATAGACAAGTATAGTTAGCGATATAATATTTAAGGAGAATCACTAAAAATGTTCAAAAAATTTTTCATCCTAGCTCTTCTACCCCTTTTGGCTTCTTGTGGTCTTTATGATGAAGGCGATTTCTGTCCTCGTGTTCAAATCAAAAGAACAAATGCTTATATTGTACAAACAAGTAATGTTTCTGAAGAATTTATGATTGAGCTAACAGGTTATGAGGGTTACTGCTTCTTTGACAGAAGAATTAAGCATGACAAAGCTGTCATCACCCCTGTATTCAAAATCAAAAGAATTCACCCAAATGATGTCTCAGATGTCCATTTCTCATATTATACAGAAACAGTCAAAGGACCTCCTGCATACTTAGGCAAGAAAACATATTTTGCAAAAGTGCTCATCCCTGTTGATGAAAAAGAAGTTGAATATAAAGCAAAACCAGTGGAAATCAGAATTCCACCAAATATGAAATATGAATTTGATATTTTCCTCGGACTAAATCTTTCTCAATCCGACAGAATATATAATGACAGAACATTTGATACTAATTTAGATTTTGGAGAATAAAATATGTGTTTTTGTAGAAATAGTGCCGCTCATGATAAAATGGCAAATGCTGTTAGAATGCTTTCAGTTGAAGCCATTGAAAAAGCAAAATCAGGTCACCCAGGACTTCCACTTGGTGCCGCAGATGTTGCAACCGTTCTTTTTAGCAAATTTCTCAAAATAGATCCCAAAAACCCTAAATGGTTCGATCGTGACAGATTCGTTTTATCTGCTGGACATGGGTCTGCAATGCTCTATTCTCTCCTCTATCTCATTGGGTACAAAGACATCTCCATTGAAGACATTAAAAACTTCAGACAAATTGGAGCAAAGACTGCAGGTCACCCAGAATTTGGTCATCTTGAAGGTATTGACACCACAACAGGACCTCTTGGACAAGGGATTACAACTGCAGTAGGTATGGCAATTGCTGAAAGACATTTAAATGCTAAATTCGGCAATGATGTGTGCAATCATTTCACTTATACACTTGTGGGTGATGGTTGTCTTATGGAAGGAATTTCTGAAGAAGCAATTTCTTTAGCAGGTCACCTCAAATTGAACAAACTCATTGTATTATGGGATAATAACAATATCACTATTGATGGAAAAGTAAGCCTTGCCAGTTCAACAAACCAAATCAAAAGGTTTGAAGCAAACGGTTGGAACACAATTTCTATTAATGGACATAGTGAAAAAGCAATTGAAAAAGCGATTAAAAAAGCTCAAAATGCTAAAAAACCAACAATGATTGCTTGCAAAACAACCATTGGCTATGGTGCTCCTAAAAAACAAAACACTAGCGATGTCCATGGTGCTCCTTTGGGTGCAGAAGAACTTGCAGCACTTCGCAAAAACTTGAAGTGGGATGCACCTGCTTTTGAAGTTCCTGATGAAATTCTTGGTCTTTGGAAAGAAGCTGGCAAAAAAGCTGAAAAAGAATTTGCACTCTGGAAAGAAAACGCTAAAGCAAAAGGTAAAGAATTCAATGATGTCATTGCTGGAAAATTTCCTAAAGGTTGGAATAAAGACTTAGAAAAACTCAAAAAACAAGCCATTGCAGAAAAAACCAAAGTTGCAACTCGTAAAGCATCTAATATGTGTCTTGAAGCGATAGTGCCAAACATTCCACAAATTATTGGTGGTTCAGCAGATTTAACTGGTCCAAACCAAACTTCTGTCAAAGGCATGAAATCAATTAATGCTGAGGATTTTTCTGGAAATCAAATTAATTATGGTATCAGAGAACATGCTATGGGTGCAATTATGAATGGCATGACACTTCATGGAGGTATTGTCCCATATGGTGGTACATTCTTTGTTTTCAGTGATTATCTCAGACCAGCGATGAGACTTGCTGCACTTATGGAACAACGTGTTATTTATGTGATGACACACGATTCGATTGGTGTTGGTGAAGATGGTCCAACACATCAGCCAATTGAACACTTAGCCTCATTCAGAGCAATGCCAAATATCCTTACTTTCCGTCCTTGCGACGTGATTGAAACAGCTGAAGCATGGGAAATTGCGCTTACAGAAGAAAAAACACCTAGTATTTTAGCATTAACTCGCCAAAACCTAGAGTTGGTCAGAACCGATTCGAAAGAAAATCTAACTTCTAAAGGTGCTTATGTGCTTTCTGACGTATCTAAAGGCAAAAAACGTAAGGCAACAATTATTGCAACAGGTTCAGAAGTTTCTCTTGCGCTCAAAGCTCAATCGGAACTTAAAGAAGAAAAAATTGAAGTTGCTGTTATTTCAATGCCATGTATGGAACTTTTTGAAAAACAAGAACCAAAATATCAAGAAGAAGTTCTTGGAACTGCTCCAATTGTGGCTGTTGAAGCAGCATCAAAATTTGGCTGGGAAAAGTATGTTGGTCGAAGTGGTGATATTATTGGTATGGATGGATTCGGTGCATCTGGTCCTGCAGATAAACTCTTCGATTACTTTGGAATCACTGTTAAAGAGGTTGTTGACGGCGTTAAAAACACTATAAAATAGCAATTTTTATCATTTTTAATTTGATATTAATAAAAAAATACGATAATAAGAACAAAACATTAAACCGATTCTTTAGGAGAATTTTGATGACAAAAAAAATAATGACCGTTCTTTCTGCGGCAATGCTGTCTCTTTTCTTTGCTGACTCTGCAAAGGCGGATTGTGATGGTATATATTTAGGTGTTCGTGGTGGTGCTTTTAAAGCAAATCTTGGTAACAGCAACAAAACAACAGGTACTGGCGCAAGATATGATATCGCTGAATATGTTTATACTGTAAGTGGAGCTATCGGATACCGCTATGAATATTTCCGTGCTGAGCTTGAAGCAATTCTCCGTGGTGATGCTGAAAAGAAATATGATGTTGCGGGCGATACTGCAACAGCTGAATTTGAGTCAAAATCATACATGTTCAACGTATTTTGGGATCTTTCACCATACACAATGTTCACACCATACTTAATGGCAGGTGTGGGTATTAGTGATATGACTTATAGCTTGAAAAACCCTCCTGCTGACACAATCAGCTATGATGACACAAACTTCACATGGGCTCTCGGTGGTGGTTTATCTGCAAAAGTTACCAGCAGATTCAATGTTGATGTAGGTTACCGTTACTTTGATATGGGTAAAATTGAAAAAGCAAGCATCCATGCTCACGAAATTTATGGTGGTTTGCGTTACGTCTTCTAAGATTAGAAGATACAGAAAAAGAAAAAACCTCGGTCAGTCTTGACGGAGGTTTTTTTATAAGATTTAGTCAATTATACATAGCCAACAATTTGCTTTCTTCCAACAAATGTCATCATATTTGAAACATAGACTGTGCAATCTCCATCCGTTGAAACGAAAGAACCAGCAGCAATTTCTTTGGACACACCAGCATCTTCAAAAAGAAGTGATGAACCAACTTTCACAAATTCTATTGGACTGTTACCAGAACGATAGACACCTGCCCCACCATTAAGCTGTGCTTGAATGTAGGCATTTAAAGTTGTTTTGTTATATACCATGATAAAAAAGTTTAAGTGAAACAATTATATAAATAAAAATAAGAATATGTTCGCACTAGTAACATATTCTTATTTAAAATTCAAATATTAAATTTTGAGCCTTGTTTATGATAGATTCCCAATCAAGTTGGGAATGACAGTGTTTTGAACATACACTCTAGTACGTGAGCGAATAAAATATCCAAGATTTCTGCATTAGCAGACCATTATACGAGTTTTTCTCGTTAAAAGCTCAGAGAATGAGGCTAGCAATAAGAAATGAGGAAGAAACTTTTTTGAGCATACACTTTAGTATGTGATAAAAATTTCTATCCGAAATTTCTGTATTGATAGTCCATTATATGAACTTTTTAACTGAAGGAGCGAACCAAAGACCCCGCCAACATATACCACCCGTCAACAAGAACAAAGAATATAATCTTAAATGGAAGTGCTAAAACCGTAGGCGGCAACATCATCATACCCATCGACATAAGAATAGAAGCGATAACCATATCAATGATGAGAAACGGAATAAAGATAAGAAAACCAATTTCGAAGGCTCGCCTAAGTTCACTAATCATAAAAGCTGGAACAGCGACCTTCAAAGGAAGAGATTCTATTGATTTCACATCTTTTACTTCTGCTAAATCTGCAAACAGAAGAAGATCTTTTTCACGTGTATTACGCACCATAAATTCTTTCACAGGAACACTAGCTTTATCTAGACCTTCAGTGATATCCATTTTATCTTCATACATTGGTTTAATACCTGCTTCCCAAGCCTTTTCCATTGTTGGTGTCATAATAAACAATGTGAGAAAAAGTGCCAGAGAAATCAAAACCATATTTGGCGGAGTCGCATTTGTTGCCAAAGCACTTCGTGCAATGGAAAACACAACAATAATTCTGGTGAAAGAAGTTGTCATAATCAAGATGCTTGGTGCAATGGAAAGAACCGTAATCAAAGCAATCATATTGAAAATTCTGCCAGTTGCTGTTCCAGTCATATTTTCACCAGCACTCACTGTAATCGCTTGAGCAAAAGCTTCAGGCATCATCAAAAAAGCAAAAGCCAAAAAGGCAGAAGAAAAGAGAAATGTTTTTTTAAGTTTCATCAATAGTTTCCTTATTCAAAATTTGCTTTGTACTTAAAACAACTGGTTGTGAAGGTGACAACAAAACCAAATATTCAGCATCATCAGCTTCAATAAGAACAACAGAATTTCTAATATCAATGCGTTTATTTTCCAAAACTCTAATTCTTGATCTGAGTTTCATTTTTTTCAAAAGAGAACTTTTTGAAACATTTGACTGAAAATATTTAATTATCCAGATACAAAGAAACAAAAGCCCCAAAACAAACATGAGGGAAAAAACAGATTTAAAAACGAGTGACCATTCCATTATTCATAAAACTCTCTAAATTTAGTTTCTGAATAATATTCTTTTTTTGGTATATAAGTCAATTAAACAGATAGTGCTTTGTTGATATTTCTAAAGAGATATGATATTTCTTAAAATTATATAATTAAAGGAACAAAAATGGCGGAAGAAAGAAAAACCAAAGGACTCAGTTCAATCGCTGATATCATCACACCTTTTGCGCGTCAAAGCATCAAAAAGAGAGGCTTTATTGAAATTGATATCATTGTCAACTGGGACAAAATTGTTGGTAAGGACCTTTCTCAATATTCCCTCCCTCAAAAAATTGATTTTGTTAGAGATGAAAGAACGAATGGAAATTTACATATCCAAGTTATAAGCGGAGCTTTTGCCCTAGAAATTAAGCACAAAGAACGAATTATCCTAGAAAAAATCAACACCTATTTTGGATATCAAGCCGTTTCAAGACTGACTATTTCTCAGAATATGAACATGGGAATCGAAAATACTTTTGAAGAACCTCTTCAAAAATTCAAAAAAAGCCTTGTCACTGCAGAAGAAGAAACTTATATTAACGAGATAACCGAAGAGGTCGATAATCCGAAATTAAAGGAAGTATTAACCAAGCTCGGATATAGTATTTTTAATTTTAATAAGAAAGAAGAGAAAAAAGATGAGTTTTGAACGCAACATTAAGAGAATCAGTGGCTTTGCAGCTGCTTTTATTATATTTTTCCTAGCTTCCGGCACATATCTTTCCCTTAAAGGTTTTGAGATGTCTCCAGATGGCAAAATTGCCCTAGTTAATGAAGCGATTGCTGAACCTGAGGCTAAGACAGAAGCAAAAGCAGAAAAACCATTAAATGTTGTAATTAATAATGAGAAACAACATGTTCTCGGAAATCCAGATGCCCCTGTGACAATCTATGAATATTCTTCATTTGGATGTTCACACTGTGCCGCTTTCCATGTTTTCACTTTGCCATACATCAAAAAAGATTTCATTGATACAGGTAAAGTAAAGCTCATTTTTGTTGACTTTCCACTCGACAAAAGATCAATGCAAGCCTCTCTCCTTTCATATTGTATCCCTGCAAATGACTATTTTGACTATTTAACACTCATTTTCAAAAAACAAAGAGAATGGTCTATGGGCTTCAATCCTGAAAAGAACTTCATTGAATATGCAGGTCTTTTTGGTGTGAGCAAAGAAAAAGCTCAAGCTTGTTTGAAAAACGAAGACATCCAAACAGAAATCATGAGCAAACGTCAAAATGCAATTAAAGAACTTAACATTCAAGGAACACCTGCGTTTCTCGTGACAAATGGCTTACAACAAGAACTCATGCAAGGTGCACCAGAGTTTGAAGCGATGAGCGAAGTCATCAATTCAATGTTAAAAAAATAATTGAAAACAACAAAAAATTATAACTTTATTAAATTGTTTATAGGTAATGTAGCAAATGAGCAATATTCCGGAAGACATCAAAGCGCTTGAAGAGAGAATTAAGAAAGCTGAAGAAAAAGCAACTCCAAAAGCACTGAGAAAGAAATCGGAATTGTCTCATTCTGCAGAAAAAGGACTTCGAGTTGTTGTTGACCTTGTCTCTGCTGTCATCATTGGTGGCTGTATGGGATATTTTTTAGACAACGTTCTTGATACCAAACCTTTTATGCTTATATTTTTGCTATTATGTGGTGCCGCTGCCGGTTTCTTGAATATATACCGTTTTCTGAGACACCAAGATGAAGAAAGGGAGATATAAAATTGGCTAACCCAATGGAACAATTTACGGTTAAACCTATATATCCTATCAAATTAGGTGGTTTTGACGTCTCTTTCACAAATTCTTCATTATTTATGGTCTTAGCAGTGACCATCTCAATTTTAGTCTTTGTCCTAACGTTGAGAAAAAGAAACATCATTCCATCAATGGCGCAGGTTATTCCTGAAAGTTTATATAATTTTATCAGTAGTACAATCAGAGAAAATGCTGGCGAAAAAGGTTTGAAATACCTTCCTTTCATCTTCACAATTTTCCTCTTTGTTGCTTTTGGTAATATGCTCGGACTTTTGCCATATTCTTTCACTTTCACAGCACTCCCTGCTGCAGTTGGAGCAATTTCTTGCCTTGCCTTTATTGCAAATATTGTGATTGGCATTAAAACTAAAAAACTTGGCTATTTGAGAACATTTCTACCGAAAGGAATTCCGTTGGCACTTGCCCCACTGATTGTCCCAATTGAAATGATTTCTCTTCTCTCAAAACCATTTAGTCTCACCGTACGTTTGGTTGCGAATATGACGGTTGGTCATATTATGCTCAAAATTATTGCTGGCTTTGTGGTCGTTCTTGGAATTGGTGGCGTTGTTCCATTGCTTTTCAGTTCCATGATTGTGGTCTTTGAAATTTTCATTTCATTGCTACAGGCATATATCTATACAGTATTGAGCTGTATATATCTCAGTGATGCTGTAAATGGTCACTAACTTCAATTATTATTAAAATTAAAAACAATTTAAGGAGTATTTAAAATGGATTCTATGTTATATATTGGTGCTGGTATGTGTGCGATTTCTATGATGGCAGCTGCTTGGGGTGTGTCTCAAATTTGGACAACAATTATCTCTACAGTTGGTCGCAACCCACAAGTTAAAAAAGATGTCGACGTTTATGGTTGGGCAGGTTTTGCGGCTGTTGAAGCGATTGCACTTTATGCACTCGTTATCGCTCTTGTTATGCTTACTGGAAACTAATCAGATATAAATATTTCTGGGGCTTAAAGTAAGACTGAAAGCCCCAATAAATTTTCTGGAAAGGATAATAAGATGCCTCATTTAGACGTTTCGACTTTTGCAACCCAAATTTTCTGGGCAATTCTTTGCTTTACAGTTTTATATATCTTTCTCTCAACTTTTGCTGTTCCAAAAACTTCTGAAATTTTGGAAGAAAGAAAGAAACTTATCGATGACTACATCTTTAAAGCAAATGCGATGAAAAAAAAGGCTGAAAAAGCTCTACACGACTATAATGAAGCACTTAGCAAAGCAAATGAAGAAGCAAATTTGAAAATTGCGGACGCAATTGCAGATCTTAAAGAATTTGTGGGTGACAAGGAAAGAAAACTTCATGAAGACCTTGCTGCACAAATTTCTCAAACACAAAAAAAAGTAGAGATGAGCAAAATCAAAGCAATCAAAGAAGCAGATAGTGTTTCCGTCACATTGGCTTTGAGTGTTATTAAAAAAATCGGAATTGATGATATTTCTGAAAAAGAAATCGAAAGATCTGTTTAGGATAAGAACATTATGACAAATCAGACAGAAGAATACATTGCAACAACAGAGCAAACAGAAGCTGTTCATCACGATGGACATCATTATGAACATTTCTATGACAACCCCGCTTTTTGGGTTGGATTGAGTTTTATTTTGGTGGTTGCTGTTCTAGCAAAACCTCTTTCAAAAATCATTTCAGGAATGATGAAAAAGAAAATTCAGAGCATTAAAGATCAAATTGCCGAAGTGAAGCAACTTGAAGTCGATGCTCAAAATCTACTCAAAGAATATGAAAATAAAGTTTCAAAAATTGAAACTGAAACGGCAAAAATTATCGAAAAATCCAATAATGAAATTGAATATATCAAAAAAGCAAGCCTTGAAAAGCTTAATGAAGAAATCAAACAAAGACACTCTGATGCAGAACAGATGATACACGCTTCAAGTTCTCAAGCAGAGAAAGAAATTAGTAATTATTTGAGCGAAAAAACGATTCAAACCGTGAAAAAAGCAATCATTGAAAGTCTCTCAGGCAAAAATCAAGAAAAGTTGATTGATAAGTCCATTGAATATCTTACAAGCCTAAAAAAATGAGTTGGAAATCCAACTCATTTTTTTTCATTTCTTAATGTGCATTCTTAACGTACATAAGTCGCGCACATCTCCCAAACAACAAAGCATCTCCTTCGATAAAGAGCAAAACCAATTTGGTTTTTATGCTTATCAATCAGAGAAACTTCTTTAAATTGCTTTCCTTTGACAAAGACACGACGCTTTTTGGAATTATCAAGAAAAACAAAATCTCTCAAAACATCCCAAGAAAACATTATCAATGCTGCCTCTATAGGAATATACCCAACATTTTCTTTATTAAAAAGACTTCTAGGTGTTATAGCACTGTCAAAAGATTGATCACTGGAAAGAGAAAAACCAACCAGACGATTTCCCGCATAGACTTCTGAAAAAGAAACTTTCCCAGAATATACACTTTTCAATCCAACATATAAGTCTTCATAAAAAGCTGTTTGCAAGTTGTTATCAACATCAAACGAATTCACATGAAGTTCTAATTTTTTCATAAAATAATGTATTAATGATTATATTTGGCTCAAAAATACCATAAGGAGAACAAAAAATCAACAAGCTTAAAGTTATTTTTTTAAGTCTTTTGCTTTAAAAAATTTAATTCCTAACAAAATTGAGTAGCAATCATAAATCGCATTATGCTCATCAAGATTTAGACTTTTAAGTTCATTTTCAATACCGAGCAATTTTGCAATTGCACCAGAATTTTGCGTTTTAATCTCGATTTTATTCTCAAAATACATTTTCTTAAACCAAGGAACAATATTTGCATATTTAGGCTCATTTTCATCTTTCAGACCGAATAAACACAAGTTTTCTCGCATTACTGAACCATCCGCAATATCTGACATATCATTGCTTCCCCATGCATGAGAATAACAAATTGAATCTCCGACAAAAGTTCTGAACTGCCAATACATTTGCTCAAAAGGAATGCCTTGTTCTTGTATCAATTCATTCGTAAGCCCTGTCAATTCAACGAAGTAATCAGACAAAATCGGGTTGATTTGTGGTTTAACATAAGCATTAAATTCTTCAATAACTTCTAGTGTTTCAGCATCAACTTTCAAAGCTGAAATCTGCACAACTTCCCTCTTTTTCCAGTCATTCCAGCCATGAACAATACAGCCTTCCCAAGTAGTAAATTCCGTATCAAAAATGATAAATTCTTTTTTCATCTACAAATTCCTAAAAGGATTTTCTTGATATGTTCCCAAAACAGAAACTTCTTCTGAATAAAATTTCAATTCCTCAAAAGCATTTTGAAAAGATTTTTGTGCAGGATGCCCTTCAATCTCAACATAAAACTGAGCAGAAACAAACTTCCCATCCAAAAGATAGCTTTCAATTTTATTCATATTAATTCCATTCGTTGCAAATCCACCCAAAGCCTTATAAAGGGCAGCTGGAATATTACGAACTCTGAAAATAAAAGAAGTAATATATTTTGATTTACGATCATATTCCGGAATTTTTTCGCTCTTTGCCATAATCAAAAAACGTGTTGTGTTATTGTTGTCATTCTCAATATTTGAAGCGGCAATTTCCAAACCATAGAGCTCACCTGCAAGTTTAGAAGCAATTGCTGCCTTGTTCTTTGAAGCTTCTTCAACAATATTTTCACAAGATTTTGCAGTATCGATTCTGGCAACAGCTTTGATATTATGTTTTTTCAAAAACTCTGAACACTGAGCTAAAGCTTGAGGATGTGAAACAGCATATTCAATATCGGAAAGTTTTCTTCCTGGATAAACTAAAAGCTGATGTTCAACACGTAAAAAATATTCCCCGACAATAAAGATACCCATCGTTGGAAGCAAAAAGTGAACGTCGGCTACACGACCAGCATTTGAATTTTCAACAGGAATAACAGCATAATCAACCACATTTTTTTGCACTAAATCCATTGCAATTTCAAAAGTATCGCACGGTACATATTCTTGATTTGGAAAAACATTCATAGATGAAATATGAGAATATGCTCCTGAAACGCCTTGATATGCAATTTTTAGTGTCATGATAAACTTTCCTTAAAAAACTTATTGAGATTAAACAATCTATATATTATAACAGCTATAAAATAAAGGGAATTTTGAAATGAACGTTGATATTTTTGACTTTGATTTAGACAGAGATTTAATTGCTCGTGAGCCAGCAAACCCCCGCGACACATCCAAACTTTTAGACCTCTCAGAAGAAGATACAATAGCGGATAGACACTTCTATGACCTTCCATCTCTTTTACACAAAGGTGATGTCTTGGTTTTTAATGATACAAAAGTTATTCCTGCAAAGCTTTATGCAGCCCGTGGCAATGCCCAAGTTGAAGTCACTCTATATCGCCCTATTGACGCTCTCAATTGGTGGGCATTCATCAAAAATGCTAAAAGACTTCATGAAAATGATACAATTGTTTTCTACGCACATAACATTGACATTGAAAATTCAAAATTTTCTGCAGATGTCATTGAGAAACAAGGCGAAGAAGGAATCCTTTTGAGATTCAATTGTTCTCCTGAAGAACTTCAACCATTTTTAAATGACTATGGTTCAATGCCTCTTCCACCATACATCAAAAGAGATAAGCTTGAAGATAGAAACGACAAAGAAAGCTATCAAACTGTTTATGCAAAGCATGAAGGGGCTGTGGCAGCTCCAACAGCAGGCCTTCACTTCACAGACAAAGTGATGAAAGAATTAGATGACAAAGGCATTGAAAAAGTTTTCTTAACACTCCATGTCGGTGCAGGAACTTTCTTACCTGTTAAAGTTCAAAATACTGAAGATCACAAAATGCACAAAGAATATGGCATTGTGACCAAAAAAGCTTGTGAAATCATCAACAAAGCGAAAAGAGAGGGACGTCGTATCATTGCTGTTGGCACAACATCTCTCAGACTTCTTGAAACAGCTACGGATGAAACAGGAACCATTCACCCGTTTGCAGATGACACTGGAATTTTTATCACGCCTGGCTATAAGTTTAGAGCAATTGATATGATGATAACCAACTTCCACTTACCAAAATCGACATTATTTATGTTGGTGAGTGCTGTTGCGGGAACAGAACGTATGAAAAAAGCCTATGAATATGCCATGACACATAAATACCGTTTTTATTCTTATGGCGATAGCTCTATCTTGAAATGCGTAAATAAAATTTAACAATTTCATGCTATGCTCTCCCTAATTTTTTGAGGAGACTTTTCAATTGCTACAATTTTTTAAAAATTTGGCCAACATTCTGCCATTGACGGCACATTCCATAATCCCATGCCTGATTATGGTTTTTTCTATTATCAGCTATTATATCTTGGAAACAATTTCGCCTTTTTATATGGAAATTTTTCACTGGAGTATCTATGTTCTTGGTTTTATCTCTATCATGGTTTTAGGCTATTTCAACCGAAATAAACCACTCTTTTTTATCATCAGCATTCTGATGTCTTATATGATTATCAATAATCTCAAAAGAATTGGGGTGGGCGAATATGTTTATGATTTCACTTACCAAAATATTTGTGTTTTACTTCCTGTCAATTTACTTATTTTCTATCTTTTACCACCACGCAAATTTTTCTCTAAAGAAAACTTATATGTTTTACTGGGCTTTCTTGTTGAACTCAGCTTATTTGAACATTTCTCCAATAATCATAGCCTAAGCTGGAACTATATCTCATCAGCAACACTAACTTATTCTGATATGAGTTTTCTTATCAGCCTTGTCTGTGGAATTATAATCCTTTTCAAAGCATCTACGGATGGAAAAATCATTCCTTCTTACTTGCTTTTTGCATATATTGAAGTTGTTTTTGGATTAATATATTCTGATAATTCTTCTGCTTTAACAATGATGTTTTTTGCAGCAGTTATATCTATCTTTGTTGCTGTTTGCTATGAAATTTTTCACACGACATATTACGATGACCTCACTGAACTTCTAAGCCGAAACTCCTTCATCATCAATTCAAAACACCTTCCTCTCAAATATTGCATTGGCATTATCTGCATTGATGATTTCTTAAGAATGAATAAAATTTTTAGAAGACATGAAGTCAAAGATTTAATTATGATGATAAGTCAACTAATTGATGAAGCAGACACTGAAAACGAAATTTATCGTTATGCTGTTGATGAATTTGTTATCGTTTTTAAGAATGAAACAAAAGACGAAGCATTCAATAAAATTGAAGACATTCGCAGAAAAATTGCAGGAGCTGAGTTTATTTTGAGCCAAAGAAAGAAACCAATTAAGCTCACTGTTTCTGCCGGCATTTCAGAGAAAAAAAGAAGTGATGCCAATGCCTATGAAGTTTTAGTCAGAACTCGCAAGGCATTGGAACAAACAAATAAGTTTTCTCAAAATATCACTTCAAAGGCCTAGTTTTTTTATAAATCACATAAAGACCAACTAAAACAAATGGAACAGATAAAAGTTGGCCCATGGTGATATGTCCAAACAAAAAGCCAATTTGTGCATCTGGTTCACGATATTGCTCAACAAAAGCTCTAAACAAAGCGTAGAGAAGAACAAATAAGGCAGAGATAATTCCGTGTCTCTCACGAATATATTGTTTTCTCCAAAGCAAATTAAGTACAATGAGCATTACAAAGCCTTCAAGGAACGATTCATAGAGTTGTGAAGGGTGACGAGGTAAATATCCACCATTAGGAAATTTAACTGCCCATGCCACGTTTGTAACTCTTCCCCATAGTTCATCATTGATGAAGTTTGCAATTCTTCCAAACAAAATACCAATTGGAACAACTAAACAAACTAAATCTGAAACTTTGAAAAAAGAAAATTTACGGTTTCTAGCATAAATATAAATCGCAGTAATCACGCCTATGATACCTCCGTGGAAAGACATCCCACCTTTCCAAATTTCAAAAATATGAAGAGGGTTTTTAAAGAAAAGATTTTCTTCACCACCATAAAAGAATACATAACCAAGTCTGCCGCCCAAGACCACACCCAAAGTCACATAAAAAGCCAAGTCTTCCAAATCAGTCTTTGTGAAGCCAATGTCATATTTCTTCACATATTTACTCACAATGAACCAGCCAATCAAAATCCCAGCCAAATATGCCATTGAATACCATCTAATTGCAAGAGGTCCAATGGAAAACATTATTGGAGATATCTGAGGAAAATCTAAACCTATCATTTTCTTTACCCTTATTTCAAAACCAAAATTATCGACAGTATATAAAATTATAAAAAATAATCCACACATAAAAAATAGACATTTGTCAGCAAAAAACTAACATATTGATTTTCAATATCTTTTTTAAATATAAAAATATTTAATAAAAATAAAGTGGAAAACTTTGTGAAGAATGTTGTCTTAAGAGTCATCACACTGCTATGTTATTTCAAGTTGTAATTTTTATTGTTGATTTACGGAAAAACTTATGGAATTGGCTTATGCTCTAAAATCTAACCCAATTGACCTTGTCGAAGACATCTTCAACACTCAGTCATATGAGCTAGAAAGAAGGGGTATTAATGAGATTGCTGTCGAAGTTCAAGGCAAATGGGATAATATGCTCCTATTTTTTGCTTGGGAAGAGCACATCAAGTGTCTTCACCTTTCTTGCCTAATGGACGTTGAAAATGTAGCACCTCACAACGGAAAAGTTTTTGAACTTCTTGCTCTTGCAAATGAAGATTTGTGGCTTGGTCATTTTTCATATTGGAAAGAGCAGAATATGCCTGTTTTTAAACATTCTATTTTGCTTGATAAAAACGAAGATATAAGCCCAGATAAGATTTCTCAAATCATCAACATTGCCATTAAAGAGTGCGAAAGAATGCATCCTATTTTCAAAGCTGTTTTAACCAAAGGGATTGAACCCGAACAAGCACTTTACCCGATGAATATGGTAACTGTTGGCATGGCATAAAAAAAAGAGTGTTATATAGCACTCTTTTTGTTCATTTAATTGAATTAAAATTCAATGACCATCCCATCATAGCCTACTTCAACATCATCCGGAAGCATTGAAGATAATTCATCATGATCAACTCTTGCTGAAATGTGCGTGAGCACCGTTCTTTTTGGCTTAACTTCAGCAATCAACTCTAAACATAAATTAAGATTTGAATGCCCATTTTGCAATTTTTGAGTTCCGTTATTACATTCAAGGACAAGGAAATCCAAATTCTTCAGTAAAGACCTAGATTTAAGATTCAACTCCTCCCAATCTGTCAGATAAGCAAAACCTCTGTGGCGAAAACCTGTGCTTGTCATTTCTTTGTGTTTGGCTGGAAAAGGTAAAAAAGAAACATCATGAGTGATGAAGCTTTGATATTGTTTAATCGTTGACCAGAAGACATGATTACTCCCATCTTCATAGCTATGATCGAACATATAAGCATTATTTTTCTTAATCACATCCAACGTTTTCTTAGAGCAATTTACAAAGAGAATCTTTTTCAAAAGATGCGCCGCTCTCCATAAATCACCCAAACCGCCAATATGGTCATAATGAGGATGAGTAATGAAGATTGAATCCAACGTCTGAACATTATTTTGATTCATTTGTTGGCGAAAATCTGGACCCATATCAAACAAGAATGTCTTACCTTCTGTTTCCAATAGAACAGAAGCTCGAGTTCTTTGGTTTTTAGGATTTTCTTTGTTGATAATCCCTCCCCAATTATTAAAAGCCATCGGCGTGCCATAGGCAGAACCAGAACCAAGAATAGTTACTTTCATAAGCGATACCTTAAATAATTTGATTAATAATGATTGTTTGGACAAAAATATCATTTTTCACTAAACTTGTCAATCAATAAGAAAAGTAACAACTAATCATTATCAATTCCAATCAAGTTGGAAATGAAAGATTTGAAGCTGGGAATGACAGTTAGAAATAACAGATTTAGAATTATGAACCGCATACTCCAAAAATTTGAAGAATGGGGCTAATAATAAGAAATGAAGAAAAATTTTTTTGAGTGAAACATTTAAAAACTTGGTATGTGAGACGAGTGATAAGAATTGAGGGATTTTATGAAGGAGCGTACACATAAGTACGTGACCGAATAAAATATCTGAAAATTCTGTATCAATCGTCCACAGAATAAGTTTTTATTTCGTAGAGCGGATTTTTGTAAAAAATCCGATATATATAAAAAATAATAAAATTTGAGAGCAAAATTTTTGAGCGGACATATAAGTCCGTGACTAAAATTTTGACTTGAAAAATCTGTATTAGTTTTATTTAGAGCGGATTTTTTTGACCCACGTCTTTATATTTTCCTGATGCTTACCATAATCTTGAGAGAAACTGTGTCCTCCTTCTCCATCTGCAACAAAATAGAGAAATTTTGTGTCCTCAGGATTTGTCGCTGCTTCAATGGAAGCTTTTCCTGGATTGCAAATTGGGGTTGGCGGAAGCCCTGCATAAAGATAAGAATTATATGGACTCTCCATCTTCATATCTGGTTTTGTAAGCTTTCTACCCAATACACCATAACCATCTGTAATTGCATAGATGATTGTTGGATCGGCTTGTAGGCGCATCCCTTTTTTAAGACGATTTGAAAAAACAGATGAAACAATTCGACGTTCATCTGCAATACTCGTTTCTTTCTCAATGATAGATGCCAAAATCAAAATATCTTTTTTATTTTTGAGAGAAGGATTTAGATTATATTCCCAAGCTTCATCAACAACTTTTTTCATTGCTTTCTTAGCCTGAATAACCACGCTATTTCTTGTATCACCTCGGATAAAGCTATAAGTTTCAGGAAGCATTGAGCCTTCTTTTGCAGGAACAGTTATTTCACCTGTTAAATATTCATTACTATTAATAATATCATACATCTGCTTAACTGTGAGACCATCAGAAAGGGTCACTTTTCGATAATAAACATCCCCTTTAGCAATTTTTTCCAAAGCTCCAAGTAAAGAGATTTGTTTAGGAAAAAGATACTCTCCTGCTCGAAGACGACGGTCAATTTTTTTTAAACGTGCACTCAAAACAAAAAGCCAAGGCTTATCAATGATTCTTGCTGCCTTCATATCTTGAGCAACAGATTTCACACTCTCCCCGCGAGAAACAACAATACTGCTTTCAACTTCAGAAGGACCATTTTCAGTCACCCAGCGATAGACAATTCCAGAGGCAGAAACACAAATGAGTAGAAATAAGATAAATATTTTTTTCAAGATATAACCCCTAAAACTAACTGAGGGACTTTTCAGCCCCTCAGTGAATTTTGTTTAGTCTTCGTATTTTTTAAGAATGATTGAAGAGTTTGTACCACCAAACCCAAACGAGTTTGACATAGCAGCCTTCAATTCTTTCTTTTTTGCCTTCAAAGGAACCAAATCCAAACCTTCAAATTCTTCATCAGGATTTTCTAAGTTCAAAGTTGGAGGACAAATACCTTCGTTAATTGCCTTGATTGCGAAAATAGCTTCAACTGCACCAGCAGCACCAAGCAAGTGACCAATAGCAGATTTTGTTGAAGAAATTGAAACACCATCAATTTTATCTTCAAAAAGTCTTTTAACAGCTTTAATCTCTTGTGGATCACCAACAGGTGTTGAAGTCCCATGTGCATTGATATAACCAATATCTTCAAGCTTAAGACCATGATCTCTTTCTGCATTTCTAACAGCCATTTTCATTGCACGATATGCACCATCACCATCAGAAGCCGGAGCTGTGATATGATAAGCGTCACCACTCATTCCATAGCCAACAACTTCAGCATAAATTTTTGCACCACGTGCTTTAGCATGCTCAAGTTCTTCAAGAACAACCGCACCAGCGCCTTCACCCATAACAAAACCACTACGATCTTTGTCCCACGGACGAGAAGCAGCCTCTGGATTGTCATTAAAGTTAGATGCAATTGCTTTAAGTCTGGAGAAACCAGCAAGTCCTAAAGAATTAATTGCAGACTCGGAACCACCTGCAACCATAACATCGGCATCATCACGAGCAATAATTGCTGCAGCATCACCAATTGCGTGTGTTCCTGTTGAGCAAGCTGTCACGCAAGCATGGTTTGGACCTTTGTAGCCATATTCAATAGAAAGATGACCAGAAACCAAATTAATTAAAGATGCTGGGATGAAAAACGGAGACATTTTGCGACTTCCGGATTCGTGAAAAATTACAGAGTTTTCATAAATCGTTTGGAGTCCACCAATACCAGCACCCATCATCACACCCGAACGGCCTTTTTCTTCTTCTGTTTGTGGTTTCCATCCAGAATCTTCGACAGCATCTTTACCTGCTGCCAAACCAAACAGAATAAACTTATCTACTCTTTTTTGTTCTTTTGGTTCTAAGACTGTATCAGGATTAAATTCATTTTCACCTTCACCGTAGACAACTTGTCCACCAATGGAAGTTGAGACATCTTTAAGATCAATTCCTTGAAGTTTCTTAATACCGGATTTTCCCGCTATTATGTTTTTCCAGCCATGTTCAACGCCTCTTCCAAAAGGAGTAAGCATACCCAAACCGGTAATAACCACTCTTCTCATGTATCTACCTCATTAAAGTTTATAAAATTCATTGTTTTATATGAAAAAACTCGCTTATTGTCAAGCGAGTTTCATCATATCCATACCAGACTATACTAAAAATTAAGCATTTTTAGAAAGATAGTCGATAGCATCTTTAACAGTGAGAATTTTTTCTGCTGCTTCATCAGGGATTTCGCAACCAAATTCTTCTTCAAAAGCCATTACGAGTTCAACAGTGTCCAAGCTGTCTGCGCCTAGATCGTCGATGAAACTAGCTGTTTCTGTTACTTTTGATTCTTCAACGCCAAGGTGTTCTGCAACAATTTTCTTAACGCGGTTAGCTGTATCAGTCATATGATAAACCTCTTAAAATTAAAATAAAACCATCAGATGTTTTAAATCTGTGATTGACTAGTTAGCATAATTTTATATATTTTGACAAGAACTATTTTCAAAAAAGTGCTAAAGGCACATTCAAAATCGATTATAACATCTTATATTATAAGACTTTCAGCAGTATCGATTTTTTTGTATAAAATGGAAAAAAATATGAATAACATCATTGAAGTTGATAAACTGAGCAAAAAATTTCTCATAAAAAAGCCAAAAAAAATCACTTTTTAGTTTATTTAACAACGAATATAAAACGATTAATGCTGTAAATTCTGTTTCTTTTGACATAAAAAAAGGTGAACGTGTCGCTTTTATCGGACCAAAAGGTGCTGGAAAATCAACAACAATTAAAATGCTTTCTTCAATTTTGCACCCTACATCTGGAAATGCAAAGATACTAGGACTAACGCCATGGGAAGACAGACAAAAACTTGCCTATGACATTGGAACAGTTTTTGGTCAACGTTCTCAACTCTGGTACAACCTTCCTGTCAAAGACAGTCTCTATTTAATTGGCAAAATTTATGACATTGATGAAATCAAGTTAAAAAGACGTATCTCAAAACTGGTTAAACTATTTGAAATTAGAGATTTATTAAGCCATCCAACGAAGTCTCTCTCTTTGGGACAAAGAATGCGTTGTGAAATTGTTGCTTCTCTTATACATAATCCTAAAATTTTATTTCTTGATGAGCCAACAATAGGCTTGGATATCACAGCAAAAGCCATTATCAGAGACTTAATCAAAAAACAAACGCTTGATGAAGAAACAACACTTCTTCTGACTTCTCATGATACGGACGACATGGAAAAAGTTTGTGATAGAGTTATCATTATCAATAAAGGTAAATTGATTTTTAACAACTCAATCAACCACTTAAAAGAACAACATCTCAATAAAAAATATATTAAAGCTACGCTTGAAAGTGGAGAAAAAATCTCGACCGAGGTTAATACACAAAAAGAACCTATTCAAAAAGCAATTGATAGGATTCTTAAGCAAAATAGTATTATAGATTTCACAATTGAGAATCCACCTATGGAAGAGATTATCAAGGAGATATATAATAGAGATGTATAAAACTCTGTCAAAATATCTAGCTTTTACAAAGATTTCTTTTCGTGAAAAAAGTAAAAACTTACCTCTCATTAGTGGAATGTTAGTGATTCTGTCTATTCTTCTTTTAACCTATAATCAGTTATGGGTAGTAATTGGGAAAGAATCCAACAGCACAATCAACCATTCTTTTATTTGGTATCTACTCTTGGCAGAAACAATCATTCTTTCTCCCCCGCGTCTTGAACGTATTTTCAATGAGGATATTAGAAGTGGAAACATGGCATATTTCATCAACAAACCAGTTTCATTCTTCTTTATACGATTTTTTGAAGCTTTAGGAGAAATAACATCTTCTTTTATTGTTTTCATCACGTTTGGTGGTATTCTAACATTAATTATAACTGATGACGTACCTTTTCAATGGCAACACCTACCTATCATCTTGGCAATGTGCTATTTTTCTTGTCTCATTAATCTATTCATTAAATGCGCTTGCGGTATGTCCGCAATTTGGCTTAATTCAACAAGATATTTAAACATGGTCATTGATAGACTCGGATTCGTTTTTGGTGGAGCAATCATTCCTCTTTCAATTTATCCTGAGTGGTTTATTGAAATTGCAAAATATACACCATTTTATTCTTTTTATTACCTCTCCTTGAGACTTGTTTATGATTTTTCGTGGCAAAATTTATTGCTAGCCATTACTTTAAATATATTTTGGCTAAGTTTGCTTTGTACAATTATCTTTGTTGCCTATCGAAAACTAGGGAAAAGGATACAAATTTATGGCGGTTAGTAACTTCAGTCTCTTTTTGACGATTCAAAAAAACAATTTCAAGTCTGCTTTTACTTCAAAATCTGATGCTTGGACCAATATATTACTCATGCTCATTAATAATTTAATATTCGTCTTTATGTGGTGGGCACTTTTACAAAACAGAGGGTCAATCAATGGTTGGACTATGCAACACCTCTATCTGATGCATGGAATAAATAATTTTGGCTTTGGTATCTATGCTGTTTTCTTCAGAGGGTGTGAAGAAATCTCTCAGTATATTGAAAACGGTAGTTTGGAAAATTACATTACTTCTCCACGCAATAGCCTATTCCTAGTATTGACTTCAGAAAGCACTTTTGCAAATTGGGGAGACATCATCACTGGTATTGTCCTTTTTACGATTTCTGGTTATTATATTGATATTCAAAATATTTTTATATTTATAGCCTTAACAATTATTGTTGCTTCAATTTTTATCAGCTTCAGACTTATTCTTTCCACATTTTCTTTTTATAAAAATGATATTGAACGGTTAGGTCATAATATCTTTATGTCTTTTCTGATTTTTTCATCTCAACCAGCCTCTGTTTTCACAGGATGGTATAAAGTTCTCTATTTAACAGTTATTCCTGCAGGATTCATTTCTTTATTCCCTGTCGAAATTATTACTAATTTTAAATGGACGAACCTATTGATTTTACTTAGCTTCACCATTTCTATTTCAACTTTCTCCGTATGGTTCTTTTATAGTGGGCTGAAAAGATATTCATCAGGCAATAAATTTGGGGTTAGATAGCAGTTTAAAATTGACATTTTGCAAATATCGCAATAGGTTGTTGAGTAGATTAAATAACATATTTTAAGGGCAAAAAAAATGAAAAAGCTGTTTTATATTATCCTTGTTGTAGCTGTTCTCGCTTTGGTCGGAAAATTCGTCAAAGAAAAACAAGCTGAAACTCCAGTTGTTGAAAATGTAACACTTAGTGAAGAAGAAGTTGCGATTTCTCCTGACACAGTTGTAACTGACGATCTTGAAGCTGAAATTCAACCAATTGCTGATGATGGTTCTAACCCATCTGCAGCAGTGATTGATGAAGTTGGTGACAATGGCGACGGAATGGTTCTTGATTCTACAACACAATCCGGTGGTGACGTTGTTGAAGAAAACCCTGAGTTTACTGCAGACGACGACGAAACAATCGTTGCTGAATAGCTTAAGTTACAAAGTAATATTAATAAAAAAAGCTATTTTATCTAATAGCTTTTTTTATTGTGTTGAAAGCTTGTTTTATTATAATAAAAACCTACTTTATAAATAAGGTAGAAAAATGATTTTTGAGGAGAAACTAAAATGAAAATTGGGATTGTTGGTGCCGGTGGCGTCGGAAGTGCGACAGCTTTTGCTTTGATGATGAGAGGCGTTGCGGGTGAAATTGTCTTGGTAGATTTGAACAAAGCTAGAGCAGAAGCAGAAGCTGCTGATATTGCTCATGCAACAACTTTTTCAAATGCAAGCAGAATCACTGCAGGCGAGTATGCTGATCTCAAAGATGCCAACATTGTCATCATTACAGCTGGTGCAAACCAAAAACCAGGACAAACTAGAACAGACCTCCTCGAAATTAACGTTAAAATTTTCAAAACGATCCTCTCTGAAATTGTAAAATATGCACCGAACTGCATTATCATTGTGGCTTCAAACCCTGTAGATGTGATGGCTCATGTCACACTTGAGCTTTCTGGTTTCCCTAAAGAAAGAGTGATTGGTAGCGGAACTGTTCTTGACACATCTCGTTTCCGTGCACTTATGGGAGAATATTTAGGTGTTTCCCCTCAATCTGTCCACGCAAGTGTCTTGGGCGAACATGGAGACAGTGAAGTTCTCGTTTGGTCTAATGCTGAAGCAGCTGCTGTTAATGTAATGCAATTTGCAAAAGACATAAATAAACCAATTGATGAAAAGTTCATTGCACAAATGGAAAACGATGTCGTGAATGCTGCATATAAAATTATCAATGGTAAAGGCTCAACTTTCTATGGAATCGCTGGCTGTTTATCCAGAATTTGCCGTGCTATTGGTAAAGATGAAAGAGCGATATTCACTGTTTCTTCTCTTCAAAAAGATGTAGAAGGCATTAAAGATGTTTTCACCTCTTACCCAACTGTTATTGGTAAACATGGTATTGAAACCGTTATTCATCCAGAACTTTCAGCTGATGAACATAAACGCCTTAAAAAGAGTATTGCAACAATCAAAGATAATTCTGTTGAAGCTTTGGCAATTGTTCACAAAAGCTAATTGATAAAAAGGAACTTAAATATGAAAATAGGAATTATTGGAGCTGGAAACGTTGGTAGCGCAACAGCTTATACCCTCGTTGTCAGAAATATTGCACAAGAAATTGTTCTTGTTGATTATAACAATGCTAAAGCTGTTGCTGAAGCAAACGACATCTTGCACGCAACACCTGCTTCTTATGCAACAAAAGTTCGTGCAGGTGGTTATGAAGACCTGAAAGATGCCAACATTGTTGTCATCACAGCTGGTTCAAACCGCAAACCAGGACAAACCAGAACTGATCTTCTCGAAATTAATGCTAAAATATTTGCAAGCATTGTTCCTGAAATTGTCAAATATGCACCTAACTGCATTATTGTTGTCGCTTCAAATCCTGTAGATGTGATGGCACATGTCACACTCAAACTTTCTGGATTTCCTAAAGAAAGAGTAATCAGCAGTGGAACATTGCTCGATACATCTCGTTTTCAATCGATTCTTAGCCGTCACCTCAACCTTGCCCCTCAAGATATCAAAGCAGATGTTTTGGGTGAACATGGTGATAGTCAAGCTCTCATTTGGTCTAATCTAAATTCAAGCAAAATCACCCCAGAATTGATGAAAGAAGTTGATGAAGAAGTTCGTTTTGGTGGCAAAAAAATCATTGAAGGCAAAGGCGCCACTTTTTATGGTGTTGCATCTTGCCTAGCCCGAATTTGCTTGGCAATCAGAAACGATGAAGATGTGATTTTGAATGTTGCTTCTCTTCAAAAAGAAGCAGAAGGAATCAAAGATGTTTTTGTTTCTTACCCAACAAAAATCAATAGAAACGGGGTTGGAGAAATTTTTATTCCTAAACTTTCTGCGTCTGAAAAAGAAACATTGAAAAAAAGTATTGAAGCTATCAAAGAAAATACTGACATTGCTTTGAATGTGATTAAATAGGAAGCAATATGGTAAATGTCGTAACACTAGGCTGTCGTATCAATACTTTTGAGTCCGAAATTTTCAAAGAAAAACTTGCACATCTTGACGATGTTATCATTGTCAACACTTGTGCAGTGACTGGAGAAGCTGAAAGGCAGTGCCGCCAAACGATTCGCAAACTTCGTAAGGAAAACCCTAAAGCAAAAATTATTGTTACAGGTTGCGCAGCTCAAATTGCACCACAGAAATATGCTGCAATGGATGAAGTTGACCTTGTTTTAGGCAACAAAGAAAAAACTGAAATTGAAAAATATATCAATGGAGAAATTTCTGAAAAATCAGTTGTTGGTGATATTTTTTCTTACGATGATTATGATAAATATATCATTACTGCTTTTGAAGGCCGACAAAAAGCTTTTGTACAAATCCAACAAGGCTGTGACCACCGTTGTACCTATTGTATCATTCCTTACGCTAGAGGAAACAATCGTTCAGTTGAAAAAGAAAGTATCATCAACCAGATTCGTGAGCTTTTGAATAATGGATTTGAGGAAATTTGCCTTACTGGTGTTGATATTTGCTCTTACCAACCCTCATTTAGTGATTTAGTGGAAAGCATTCTGGCTGAAATTCCTGAGCTTCCTCACCTTCAATTTGGTTCTCTTGATCCAGCGGCAATTGATGAAAAATTCATTCAACTAACTTCTGATTCAAGAATGCCAGACCACTATCACCTCTCTATTCAAGCTGGTGATGATCTGATTTTGAAAAGAATGAGAAGGCGTCATTTAAGAAATGATGTGATTAATTTATGTAATAATATTCGTAAAATTCGTCCTCAAGCGACTTTTGGTTCAGATTTTATTTGTGGTTTTCCAACAGAAACCGAAGAAGCTTTTGAAAACACCTGCAAACTTGTTGAAGAAGCAGGAATTGACAAACTCCACGTCTTCCCATATTCTGAACGCTCAGGAACACCAGCAAGCTTAATGCCTCAAGTTCCTGTCGAAGACAGAAAAAGAAGAGCAAAAATTTTAAGAGAAATGAGAGAAGAATAGAATGTTTGGTTTTTTCAAAAAAAATAGAGAAGAAAAAGTTGAAGTTAAAGTTGAAGAAACTGAAAAAAAAACGGGTTTCATCAAATCTATTTTCACTCAAAAAAAACTCTCCGAACAAACACTAGATGATTTAGAAGAAACTTTGATTATGTCTGATGTCGGCACTAAAGCTTCTTCAAAAATCATTGAAAGCTTTTCTCAGGCAAAACAAGATAAATCAGCAACTGATGAAGAAATCAAAAGAGAACTTGCAAAAAAAATTGAGCAAATTCTCAAACCTTGTGAACATAAATTTGAAATTGACGCAACAAAAAAACCTTATGTGATTTTGATGATTGGGGTTAATGGTGCCGGAAAAACCACAACAATCGGCAAACTAGCTTCGAAATTAAAAGCACAAGGCTTGAAAGTTTCACTCATTGCGGGAGATACCTTCCGAGCTGCAGCTGTTGAACAACTCAAAATTTGGGGTGAAAGAAATAACATTAGGGTTTTCTCTGGCCCCGATGGATGTAATTCTGCTGGCCTTGCCTACGACGGTATCAATGTGGCTATAAAAGAAAAAGATGACGTTGTTTTCATTGATACTGCAGGAAGACTCCAAAATAAGACACATTTGATGGACGAACTTGTAAAACTAGACAAGACAATCAAAAAGCTCATTCCTGAAGCGCCTCACACAACATTACTTACTCTTGATTCAACGACAGGGCAAAATGCTTTGGAACAAACGAAAGTTTTTGGAGAAACGCTCAATGTCTCTGGACTTGTTATCACAAAGTTAGATGGAACTTCCAAAGGTGGAGTTGTCATTGCAATTGCTGAAGAAACAAAAACACCAATATATTACATCGGTGTTGGTGAAAAAATCGAAGACTTAAGAGATTTCTCCGCAACGGATTTCTCTAAAAATCTAATCGGTCTTTAGGAGTTCTTATAGATAAGCTTATCTGTCTTTTTCAAAAGAACACGATAGAGGTGATAAGCACAAAAAGGCAAGAATAGAGCTATAACCACAGTAGCAAATATGCTAGCTATGAATGTGTCTTCCATAAGAAGAAGAAGTTTTTTTAGGATAATTTCTGTTGTCATAAAACCTTCCTCCATAATTTGATAATTTCTTCCAACAACTATATAATATCAAAAATATGAAGAGTCGCAATTAACATAAAATCTCAAAATATTACAAGAAATCTTAGGAATTTGTTTACTTTTCAAACTTGAAAATTTCAGTATTTTTAAATGAGATATCGCTTTCAAAGGTCAAACATAAAAACCAAGGCATAAAAGCGTTTTTTCCCTTAACAAGGCTAGAAATTTCAACTAAAATTCAAAAAGATATATTTTGAGGAAAAAATGATAGAAAACAATATACAACCTAAAGAATTCACTGTAAGTGAAATTTCTTTTGAAATTAAAAGATTTGTCGAAAACACCTTTAACCGTGTTCGTGTTAAAGGAGAAATTTTCGGCGGAAAACTTGCTGATTCAGGACACTATTATCTTTCCTTAAAAGATGAAAATGCAACGCTTTCAGCCGTCTGCTGGAAAGGCACAATGATACGCCTTCCCTTCAAACCTGAAGACGGAATGGAAGTGATTGTCACTGGAAAGATCACAACCTTTGCCGGAAAATCCTCTTACCAAATCATTATTGAGACAATGGAAGTTGCTGGAACAGGAGCTTTACTTAAACTCCTTGAAGAACGCAAACAAAAATTTATGGCAGAAGGTTTGTTTGATCAAAGACATAAAAAGAAGATTCCATTTCTTCCCGAAAAAATTGGGGTAATTACCAGTGCAAGCGGAGCGGTTATTCGAGATATCATTCATCGAGTCACAGACCGTTTCCCTAGCCATATTTTGCTCTGGCCAACGCCTGTTCAAGGAGAAGGAGCTGCCGAAAAAATTGCTGCCGCTGTTGAGGGATTTAATAAACTTCCTTCAAGTCATAAACCTGATGTCTTGATTGTTGCACGTGGTGGTGGAAGCTTAGAAGATTTATGGCCTTTCAATGAAGAAATTGTTATTCGAGCTGTTTTTAATTCAGAAATTCCTATCATTTCTGCAGTGGGCCATGAAACGGATACAATGCTCATTGACTATGTTTCAGATTTACGCGCTCCAACACCAACTGGTGCCGCAGAATTTGCCGTTCCTGTCAGAAATGAACTTCTCCTACAAGTAAGCAATCTTCAAAACAGGCTGAAAAATGCTTCTCACCGTTTTTTTATGGAAAAGAAAACATATCTGGAAGCTTTAAGCCGAGGTATCCCTAATCTCTCACAAATTTTATTTGAAGCAAATCAAAAACTGGATGATAGAAGTGAACGTCTTAAAAACGCCTTCCGAAATTTTCTCAACCAAAAACAAAATCTGATTATCCAAACGAGGCTAAGTCCTTATTATATTTCAAATATTTTCGAAAAGAAAAAGGAAAATTTAAACAATTTGATGATACGTTTAGATAATGTTTCAATAGATTCTGTCCTCAACAGAGGTTTTGCATGGATTAAAAACAAGAACAAAACAATATATAATGTTGAAGAGGCAAAAAAGAGTCAGTTTTTAGAGATTAAATTCATAGATGGTGAAATCAAAACAAAAGTGGTGTCAAAAAAAGATGAAATTCAAGGCGATTTATTTAATTTTTAGTTTGTGTTTGATAAGTAGTGTCTCATATGCAAACGAAAGTAGCATTCAAATTTGTGGCAAAAGAGCTCAAGGTCAAATATTAAGTGGTATTGCAACAAACATTGAAACACTCTCTGTTGACGGAAGAAAAATTGACATTGCTTCCAATGGAAAATTCATCTTTGCATTTGAAAGGGATGATAAGCTTAACCACAAAATTTCTGCAACAGATTTTAATGGCGAAACCCAAATATATGACTTTCCAATTTCTGCGACAAAGTGGGATATCCAAAACATTAAAGGAATTGAACCCAAAAAAGTTGAACCTTCACAAAAAGAAGTGAAAGAAATTGAAAGAGAGAGAAAGGCTATTCGTAACGCTATGACAGAAGATAGAGAAGAAATCTTCTGGCAAAATAAAATAGAAATGCCTCTTAAAGGTAGGACTAGCGGAAATTATGGTGGTCAGAGAATTATGAATGGCAAGAAGATGAACCCACATCAAGGAATGGACATTGCTGCGCCCAAAGGAACTCCAGTGAAAGCGCCTAATGACGGTATCATCACTTTAAGCGGAAAGAATAATTTTTTCTATTCAGGAAATGTGGTTATTATTGATCATGGTTATAAACTTTTCACGATTTATGCACATCTGACAGACACAAAAATGAAAGTTGGTGACAAAGTAAAGAAAGGTGATGTGATTGGAACCGTGGGAACGACAGGCAGATCAACCGGTCCTCATCTTCATTGGGGAGCCTCTCATGATGGAATCAGATTCGACCCTAACTCGCTGAATTATAAGGATGACTATTGTTCTTTTTTGTAATAAGATATGAACCAAATTTATCTTTGGAAGGATTTTTAGATGCTTGAAACCATGAGGAAATCAAACGAACTAAATACTATAAACTGTCTTATTCTTGATGATGACAAATTTTCAAGAACATTTATTAAAACAGCTCTTCTAAGAATTGGTGTACGAAATATAAAAGAAGCAGAAAATGCAAAAGAAGCTCTTGAAATTCTACAAACAAACAGAATGGATATTATCCTTTTGGATCAAGAAATGCCAGACGTCAAAGGGATAGAATTTATCAAAGATATTCGAACATCTACGGATGTTGCTCTAAAAAACACTCCAATAATTATGATATCAATTGACACAAGAGAAAACACTGTTAAGAATGCTAAGAAACTGGGAATTTGCGATTATTTGGTAAAACCAATTTCGCCTCTTCTCCTAAAAAAACGCATTATGAACGCACTCAACATAAGCCAAGGAAAATAAGAAGTGACTACTTTAAACATAATTTTTATTGCAATTCTACAAGGAATCACAGAATTTTTGCCAGTAAGTTCGTCTGGTCACCTGATTCTTTTCTCAAAATTCACATCTTTTCCTGACCAAGGAATTGATATGGATATTGCCGTCCATGTCGGCTCTATTCTCGCTGTGATGATATATTTTTCTGAAGAAATATATAAAATGCTTATTGGTCTTCTGAAAAGCTTTTTCTTGCCTAATTTCAAAAATGCTGGCAATAAGCTTTTCTATCTCATCATCATTGCGACTGTTCCAGCTGTTTTTGCAGGACTTGCGTTCCACGAATATGGAACAGAATTTGTCAGAAACACAAAACTAATTGGTTGGACAATCCTTTCTTTCGGAATTGTACTTTTCTTGGCTGACAAATATGGAATGACAATTAAAAAAACTGATCACCTCACCATTTCAGATGCCCTTATGATTGGTATTGCACAATGTTTTGCCCTTATTCCAGGAACAAGCCGCTCTGGTATCACAATGACCGTTGGACGCATCCTTGGGCTTGAAAGAAGAGAAGCAGCAAAGTTTTCAATGCTTCTTTCTATCCCTACAATTTTTGGTGCAGGATTGCTTGTGGCATATGAACTTTGGAAAAATGATAATCTGTCTGGCGTTATTTATGCGATTGATGGCATTACATATTCGTTCATTGCCTCCATCACTGCAATTTATGCGATGATGTGGTGGCTCAAAAAATCCACCTTCTTACCTTTTGTAATCTATCGTGTTGCATTAGGTAGTTTCCTCCTACTTATCTCTTATGGATATATCCAGTGGCCATAAAAAATATATAAAATACAATACTTTAGTTTTAAACAATAAAAAGGATATAGCTTTTAAATCATTTTCATATTATAATAGGCTCATGGTTGCAATTTAACAATAAGGAGTGTATGGGTATGGAACATGAACTAACGATTGAGACTTTAAGAGTTAAGCATGCCTTGCTCGATGCATCAATCAAAGAAGAGGAAACTCATATTTGGAAAAACCTTGCAAAGATTGAAGAATTGAAAAGAGAAAAGCTTAAACAAAAGGATCAAATTTTAAGAATGACTCTACAAGATATCAATAGTTAGTATTGCATTGAGTTAAAAAAATATAAAGAATGGCATCTGAAAAGGTGCCATTTTTTAGCGGAGAAAATTGAACATGGAAAAAACAGCAAGACTTTTAGAGAAACTACTTATTTTTATAGGAGTTTTTCTTATAATTTTAAGTATTGTTCTTACACTAATTTATGGTTTTTCTGTAAACAACACGCTTTCATTTCTTCTAGGAACTGTATTGTGGGGGATTGGTTACAGCTACTCGAAAGTCTCACCGCTTCTTAAAAATATAATATCTTTCTCTTTCCTCAGTGGATTCGTTATTCTGACTATTTTCCTCAATGTTATTATTTTTCATGGTGTTCAAAACGAAGTAGACTACAACGAAAGATTTGCAATTATTCTTGGTTCAGGCATTCGTGGTGAAAAACTCACACCAATGCTCAAGGCAAGATTAGATAAAGCACTTGAATATCATAAACATAATCCCAACATCATTTTTCTTGTTTCAGGTGGACAGGGAAGAGGAGAAGATATTTCTGAAGCAAAAGCTATGGCTAAATACCTTTCAGAATGTGGTGTTCCCAAATCAAACATTATTAAAGAAACTAAAGCAAGAAACACTATTGAAAACTTAACTTTTTCCAAAGAGCTTCTGGAAAATAATTTTATAGATTATGAAAAAGACAAAATTGTTCTCATTACTACTGATTTTCACATTTTTAGAGCTAAGTCTGTGGCAAATGATAAAGGTTTAAATGTTTCAACACTTTCTGCTCCTCTTGAATTATATCTCAGACCTGGAACATATTTAAGAGAGATGATTTCTATTTCAAAATACTTCATCTTAGACAGGTAATAACTAACACCCAAAAAGACAGCCCAAATGGGCTGTCTTTTATCAACATTAAAAGATACTATTCAACGATAAAGCTAATCCCATCAACATCAACTATCTTCACAGCATCACCCACTTTTTTGTCTTCTTTAGATTTTGCAGGCCAAACACTGTCACCAACTTTCACTTTTCCAGCCCCATTGACAATTTCTTCAAATACAACCACTGTTAGACCAATATTTTGTGCTGCACGATTATTCAAAGAAGAACTTGCTTCATTAGAAACTTTTTTATAAAGAGAAATTTTTCCAAGATAACAAAAGACCACTGAAGAAATTGCAAAAATGCTTCCAATAACCACAAAGTCAAGTTCAGGGAAAATATAGCTTACAACACCTGATAAGACGGCAGCCAAACCGATCCATAAGAAATAGAAACCGGGTGTTACCAATTCGGAGAAAATCATAAATAAGCCGAATGAAATCCAATGCCAATAAGTTATATCTATCATTGTTTCTACTCCCAAATCTTTTCGCCTTTAGAACGTGTTGTTGATGCAGAAGCTTTATGAGTTATCTTTTTTTCTTCAGCTTTTGAAAAAGCTTCTTTAGCAATTTCACCAATACCCGCAATTGAACCAAGCATATTTGTTGCTTCCAGTGGTAACATAATCACTTTTTGATTATTTGCACTGGCGATAGATTGTAAAGCTTCGACATATTTTGTGCCGATAAAATAGTTAAGAGCCTGTACACTACCATTTTCAACAGCTTGAGAAACCATTTCTGTTGCTTTTGCTTCAGCTTGTGCTGAACGTTCACGAGCTTCAGCAGCTCTAAAAGCAGCTTCTTTTTCGCCCTCAGCTTTCAAAATTGCAGATTGTTTCATACCATCTGCACGCAAGATCTCAGCTTGTTTTAAACCTTCAGCCTCCAAAATTTGAGCACGTTTGTCACGTTCTGCTTTCATCTGGCGAGCCATTGCATCAACCAAATCGCGTGGAGGAGAAATATCTTTAATTTCCACACGTGTAATTTTAACACCCCAAGGACCAGTGGCATCATCAACCACACCTAATAGTCTAACATTAATATGGTCACGTTGAGATAAAAGCTCATCCATTTCCATTCCGCCCATAACCGTACGAATGTTTGTTGTGACTAAATTAAGCAGAGCAACTTCAAGATTCGTAATTTCATAAGCAGCTTTAACTGGATTAAGAACTTGGAAGAACACAACACCGTCAACCTTGACCATTGCATTATCACGCGTAATTACTTCTTGTGAAGGAACATCTAGAACTTGTTCTTTCACATTGATTTTCGCACCAATGGAATAGAAAAAAGGCAAAACAAAATGAAGTCCTGGTTTCAAGGTTGCATAATATTCACCAAATCTTTCAATTGTACACTCCGTTCCTTGTTGTACCATGATGATTCCTTTTTTCACAATTGCTAGTGCCAACACAATCAGCACAACCACTATGAGCGTTCCACCTTCCATAATCTTTTCTCCTGTTATTAATAATTAAAAAATGAATTTTACCTTATTCAAGCTATATCAAAAACAATAAAAGAGAGTTATTCAACTCTCTTTTAGTTATATTATGCTTGTTGTAGTCCCATGATTTTTGATTTATAGTCCATTGCCCAGTCAACAAGAGCATCTATAATCGGTTTAAGGCTTTCTCCAACCGTCGTCAGAGTATAATCCACTCGAGGTGGAATTTGGGCATAAACCTCTCTAACCAAAAGCCCATGTTTTTCTAAAATCTTCAAATTCTCAGTCAAAACCTTCTGAGTGATATCACCAATTTGTTGTTTCAACTCACCGAAACGCTTCGTTCCGTCCATAAGATTCTTAATGATAATCAGCTTCCACCGATTCCCCATAAGCTCCATAATCAAATCATCAATTATATTTAAATTTTTATCCAACATTTTGAGTTCTCTCAACCTCTACAAAAAGCTACGTTAGTTTCTTTTGGATACTAGGCACCTCTAAAGTACCTACTTTACTAAAGTAATATAAGTGTATATTTTTAGCAACATATTTTGCAAATTATCCTAACAAAAGGCTTGATAATGACTAAAAAACTACAATTAACACTCTTAACACTCTCTGCAATTTGCCTCGGTTCAACAAATGCAAAAGCAAGTGGATATAACTTGAACGAATTTTCTGCAACAAACTTAGGACGTTCTTTTGCTGGAACAGGTGTTGTTGGAGATGACTATTCTGCAATTGCCTTTAACCCTGCAGGAATGGTTTTGAAAGGAACTGGAGCACAAGTTGGTATTTCAGAAGTTGAAATGCATTCTAACACTGAAGGTGGACTTTATCGTAAAGCCGATGGTGCTTTTCTTGGTGATAAACCTAAAGGAAAAATCAGATACTATGCCACGCTTCCTCATGCTTTCAGCCAATACAAAATAAATGATGATGATGCTGTTGTTGGATTTGGAATGTACACACCTTTTGGTCTTGCGTCCGTATATAATGGCGACTGGTTTGGTGCTTCTCATGGGGTTAAAACTGAACTTGAAGTGATTGATTTTGCTGCTGGTGGTGCTTATCGATTGACGAACAAATTAACTGCTGGAGCAACCATCATCGCACGCTATGTGCATGGTGACTTAATTAATGAAACTACTTACCTTATTCCTGGTTCTAGGAATCGTATGGATTTAGACGGTTGGGGAACAGCTTATAACTTCGGATTGATGTATGAATTCACCCAAAACACCAGACTTGGAGTTGCCTACCGTCTAAATTCTGCTCATACTGTTAAAGGAAAACACACGATTTATAGAACAAACCCCGCTATGGATGGTACATATGATGGCAGAAGCCAAATGACTCTTCCAAATCAACTCACAATCTCCGGCTACCACCGTTTGAACGAAAAATTTGGGTTATCTGGTAGCGCTCGCTGGACTAAGTGGAACATTTTTGATAATTTTGTTCTTGAATCTTCATATGCCGGTGGCACAACAACTGTTATTCCTGAACAATGGAAAAATGTTTGGACATTTGCGCTCGGTTTAGACTATTACCATAATGATGCTTGGACATTCAGAACAGGTATTTCTGAAGATCCAACACCAATTCCAAATGCTGAACTTAGAACTGCCAGAATTCCTGACACGGACAGAAAATGGGTCAGCTTAGGAGCATCTTACAAATATAAACAAATGACTTTTGATGTTGGTTATGCTCACCTCTTTATGAGAGGGGCAAGCATTGATAACTCTGATCACCCTTCTAACCCCGCTCTTGCTTCAACACTCAAGTCTAGTTCAAAGAGTTATAGCAATATTTATGGTGTTCAGTTCCAATATAATTTCTAAATCTAAAACTTCTCCTCTGTTTTAGAAAACACAAACCCCCGAGCCAACTTCCTCTCGGGGGTTTATTCTTAGAAAGAACTAACTTATTTTTCCGTCTTTAATTTCAATCACACGATTGCCAATTTTTGCCAAATCAGGACTATGTGTCACCATAATGATTGTAATGCCAAATTCTTTATTGAGCTTAAGTAACAACGCTTTAATTTCCTGGCTTCTTTTGCTATCCAAATTTCCAGTTGGCTCATCAGCAATCAAAATTTTGGGCTTACCTACCAATGCTCTAGCAATCGCCACACGTTGCATTTCTCCACCTGAAAGCTCACTTGGAAGATGGTTCTTTCGCTTCAAAATTCCGAGCAATTCCATAATTTCATCGAGTTCTTTTTCAGAAGTTTTAACTTTTGACTGGAATATACTTGGAAGGAGAATATTCTCTTTAACTGTCAACGTCGGAATAAGAAAGAATTTTTGGAAAACATATCCAAAAAATTCGCTTCTAATTCTTGTCAATTTACTTTCACTCAACTCAATACCTTGAGCAAAGATTTGTTTCCCATCAAGATGAAGTTCACCGCTAGTAGGATTGTCCAAACAACCAATCAAATTGACCAAAGTTGTCTTTCCGCTTCCAGACTCACCAATCACAGAAACAATATCTCCTTGATTGATTTCGAGATTCACACCATCAACAGCTCGGATTTTTTCAGAACCTCTTTCATAAATCTTAGTCAAGTTTTTTACAGAAATAATACTATTCATTCTATTCACTCCTAATGCTATCTAGTGGTCTGACTTTGGAAGCTCTCCAAGCTGGATACATTCCACCGACAATGCCGATTAAGGTGATTGAAACAAATGCAAACAAAGCAATTTGGCTATCAATCAAAATGAGTTTTCCACTTGGTGCGAAAGGCAAGAAATACCTGATTGCAATTTCTGAAATTCCTGAGAACACATAAGAAAAACCAATTCCTAAAAGTCCACCTGCAGAACACAAAATCGTTGTTTCAATTAAAATCATTTTAAAAATATCAACTGGCATTGCGCCCATACTTTTCAAAATGCCAATTTCTTGATATCTTTCAAAAACACTCATCAAAACCGTATTCAAAACCCCAAACATTGCAATGATGAAAGCAATGAAAGCAATTGAAAGGACAATCACTTTCGCACTGGAAACCAACCCCATAATCGTATTTTTAACCTGTGCCATAGAAACAACTTGAACATCGGGTAACTTATAAAGCTCTTCTTCAAAAGCTGTTTGATTTACATCTTTATTCAATCTAATGCCAAGCATGGTTAGTTCGTTTTCTTTATTAAAAGCTTTTTGGGCTGTTTGCAGTGGCAAAAAAATCATTCCATCATCTTGTGTTCCTGTTCTTTTCAAAACACCAACAACTTCATATTCCGCATCACTTCCTGGAAGAAGCATTAAATCGCCAACTTCTCTTTGTTCCAATTCAGCTGCTTCATAACCAAGCACCACAACATTTCCTGTTTGTTCATCAAACCATTTACCTTGAGTGAATTCTAAATATGGCTTCATTTCTGAAAAAGTTTTTGGGTCAATTCCTAAATAAACCACGGAACCACCATTTTCACCCTTATTTGGATCAAATTCAACATGCATCAACTGAGCCGTTGCCTGAGCCACTTCTTTTCTGCTTGCAACATCTGCCACCATTTCTTCTGGCATATAACGAAGCCCTGTTCCGCCTTTAAGCATCAAAGTTGCTGCTTCATAAGGACAACCCTTAGCCGTTAGAACAATCTGAAAGCCCATTCCCTCAATGTTATCATTGAGTGAGTGTTCATATCCCTTATTAAAGCCAAGAAGCGTTACCAAAACCCAAGTTGAAAGGGTTATACCTATAATCGTGAATAAAGTTCTCACTTTACGTCTGAATAAATTTTTATATGAGAGTTGAAAAACGTTCATCTTATTTTTCCTTTTGATTAAAAACAAAGATATTCATCAGAATCAAATTTTTCTTAATGGCACGAAGGGTAGAATAGAAATCAACATCTTCTATCTTAGAAACTGAATTCGGAATATTTGCTTTTGTGTTTGGATCATAGTTTTGGAAATCTGAAAAAGTCATGTTTTTAAACTGATTCGCAAATTCCTTTGATCTCATTTGTTCTGCCTCACGGCTTGTGAGTTTCTGATAGTAGAAATCTTCAATTTTACCTTGAGGATTCAAAGCCAAAAAAACTTGAAGTCCACCATATTTTCCTTTTTGATTAATACCGTGAATATAGCCAATAACTTCTTTACCTTTGAAAACAGTATAAACAGTGTATGGCACATCAATTGTTTCATAAATGCCTGTGAATTTATCACCAAGTTGGTTTTCAACATCTAAAAGTGTTGCCTCTCCGCCCATTCTATCTAAAGACTTATAGTCTGTTTTATAGCCCGTTGACGTTGGGAAAAGTCTTTTCACATCACGGTCAGGATCATTCAAATCGCACCCCACCGCTGCAAAAACATCTACTTGAAAGCCCAAGAGCAAAACTAGTGTTAGAAATATTTTTTTCATCATTCCTCCTTAATACCGAAAATAGTAGTAGAGTTGTAAAACCACTGTTTCATTATTCATTTCTCTTTCTTTTTGATACATCAAACGCGTTGTTAAATCGGCATTGATTTTATAGGTTGTTCCTGCACTTAGGATTTGATTTGCTTTACCCTTTTCATGTGTATAAGCATATTGCCCTTCCAGTTTTAGACGATTCTCATCAAGAAAATTAATCCCCAGACGATAAAACCCTGCATAAGCTTGCCTCGAAGATTTCTGCCCATAATCGACTTCAAATTTATGTTCAAACCTGTTGTGATTATAAGAAAAATCCAGTGCACCAAGTGCTACATTTTGAGGATCAGGATCCATCACTTTATAGCCCATCGTTTCAAGCTTCTCGCCAACCATTGCCGACAAACCAATATTATAATTGTCCTGAGACAAAACCCCATAAGAACCCCTTGATGTAGCAAGCCAGTTTCCTTTTGTGCGAAGTCCCATTCCCGAACCTGTAGTCAAAGCAAACGCCAAATCACTTTTTTCAAAATCTCGACTAAGCCCCACCCCCCAATCTCTATCTTCTCCAAAACCATTCATTGAAAGTGGTTGCAACAAGTCGGCATGTGTATCCCAATAAGAACTTAAGCCATAAGCGATTCGGTTATGTCCTGCCCAAACATCTGCCAGTTCTGTCTTTGCTTTCAGATAAGCATTATATGTTTGGAGCTGAAATTTTTGCCTATCATCATCCCAAACCATACGCATTTGTAAAGCACCTGTACCAGTGTCACCATAATCTCCAGAAAACTTGTGAAGATAATCAAAACCAACACCATTTTTTTGCATTGTGTCATGCGTATGTCCTGAACGATAGATAATGCCTTTATCCATTGTGGAATAACCCATCACACCTTGAGCTTCAAGAAAAAGCAAACTGTTCGAAGCTCTTGCATAAGTTGGGGTCAAGAAACTCAACCCCAATAATGTATAAAACAGTTTTTTCATAGACTAGATATCCAATAAAATTGTTTCTTTTGCGACTTCTTTACCATCTTTTTGTGCAGTTAGAATAATTTCCCAACCACCTCTCATCGCAAAATTAATTGGGAGCAAAAATTCACCTTTTTTATTTTTCAACATTTTTGCTGTCGTGTCATGATGACCTCTCATCGAAGGCATATCATAGCTAACCAAGACATCAACATCACTCACCATTTCTTTGTCTTCAAAAACCCTAACTTTCAGAACATGGTCACCCACTTTTGGTTTTTCTGGCCATTCATATTTAAGGCTATATGTTTTCACATCTTCTGCTTGAGCCTTATTGATACTCACAGCTGAAAATAAAAATGCTGCAATTGTTAAAACGACATATCCAAATTTTTTCATTTCGAATCTCCATAATTAATTAACAGTTAAATACCTTATAGGGGTATAAGGTATAATTAAAAAAGATAACATGCAAGAAAAATAATACACAAAAAAACAAAAAAGGCCTAGATTTACATCTAAGCCTTTCTTTTCATTTAGAAAATAAATTCTAAAATCCTTCAGTCTCTAAGCGTTTACGTAGTTGCTTACGAGCACGTCTAACAGCTTCCGCTTGGCGACGAGCTTTTTTCTCAGAAGATTTTTCATGATGACGTCTTAATTTCATCTCGCGGAAAACGCCTTCTCTTTGCATTTTCTTTTTCAAAACTTTCAAAGATTGCCCTACATCATTACCGATAACAGTAACTTGAACCACTTAAATCACCACCTTTTCAATTTTAGTTTGTTATTGTTTTTGAATTATAAATTCCCGTTTTGATTATCACAGCATCAAATAGATTGCAAGAAAAAACTTCTTTCTTAGGCAATAATATTTGGCATGATGCTAGATTCTACGGTCTTAATTTTATTTTTTATCCCAACCCTAGTTGAGTTAAGCTGTTGAGCTTGAAAAAAGTCTACCATGTTGCTTTTTTTAAGCATATCCTTAATCTCAAAGTTGACTCTTCTCTCTTCAAGCTTGAGCTCACACAAATGCAGTTGCAACTTGTTTAAACTATCTTTATTATTCATTCTTGTTGACCCTTTTAATAAAAAAAGATATATAAATTTTAATTTATAGTAATAACTATTAAATAAAATTTGTATTAGTATACAACAAAATAAAACAAGTATCAACAAAATATAGGAGTACTTAATGACAAAGATAAAAAGAATTGGTGTTTTAACAAGTGGTGGTGACTGTGCTGGGCTTAATGCAATCATCAGATCTGTTGTTAATTCGGCTACTCAAAAAGGTTGGGAAGTATATGGAATTAAAAATGGAACTGATGGCATCACAGAAGAACCACATAGCTATGAGGTTTTGACAGTTGACAATTTCTCAACAACACCATGGCCAAGACTAAGTGGCTCCTATTTAGGTTCTCTTAACAAAGGTGTTAAGATGGATTCGCTTGAAGAAATGACAAAGAGATTCGCAAAAGGCGTTAAAGATTTGGGTCTTGATGCAATTGTTGTCATTGGTGGCGACGGTTCTATGAACATCACAAGTAACTATTGCAAAGGAACTGATGTTAAAGTTGTTGGCGTTCCTAAGACAATTGATAATGACACACCTATCACAGAATCTTCTGTTGGCTTTGAAACTGCCTGCCAAGTTTGTACAGATGCCATTGATAGCCTAGAACTCACAGCACGTTCACACAACCGTGCCTTGATTGTTGAAGTAATGGGTCGTGATGCTGGTCACCTTGCTCTCCATTCAGCTGTTGCAGGATTCGCTGATGTTTGCATCATCCCAGAAATCCCATATTCTATCGATTCTATCATCAAAAAAATGAAAGAAGTTAAAGCAACTGGTCGCAACCATGCAATCATCGTTGTTTCGGAAGGTGTGAAAACTGAAAATGGCGGACATATAAGCCATAAACAAAATCTTGTTGGCGAAGCTGTATACGGTGGTGTTGGCGAATATTTGAGTGCTGAAATCAACTCAAAATATAAAGAATTCCAAACTCGCGTTACAACACTAGGACACATTCAACGTTCTGGTCACCCAACAGCTTCTGACAGACTTTTAGGCACTCTTTTTGGTGCAAAAGCAATTGAACTTTTGGAAAACGGCGAAAACCACAAAATGGTTGTTTGGAAAAATGGTAAAGTTGACGCGTACAAAATTGAAGATGTTGTCAAAGAAGGTACAACACTCCTTAACGTAAACAGTGACTATGTGAAAGCTGCTCAAGCTGTTGGAATGTATATTGGCGAAGTGAAATAATTCACCTTACTTTATGCTTTATGACATCTAAAAAGCTCCAAAAAATTTTTGGAGCTTTTTTTGTTGATTTTTTTGTCCATATATATTATAAAGGATGTTCAACTCAATTATTTATTACTAATTATTAAAATTAAAATGTTATGAGAAATTTTTTCATTCCTCAAAGAAAAGCGACAACGATCCCTGTTCCAAAAACAATTGGAGATAAAAAAATCATCAATCAGGGAAAACGAATATTTCGCTCTCAAAAAAGATAATCTATTAAAAAAATTAGAAAAGCTATGGGAGTTAGGAAAACAAAATCCAGTTTTACGCAAGCTATGTTCCAAAAGAACAAAACTGCTGCCAATCAAATGAGGATAAAAAATGGTTATTCATACCAAACTCATAAAAAGCACAAAAAAATCGCGTAATTTCTCGCAGATTACAAAAAAGGTTTGTTCATTAGAACAAACCTTTTTATTTTGTTTCTTTTTTAATCCAATCTAAATAACCAGAAAAACCATTTTCAATTGGTAAAGAGATAATTTCAGGAACATCATAAGAATGAAGTTCCAAAATTCGTTTCTCGACTTCAGAATACAACTCTTTTCTAGTTTTTATCAAAAGCAAAAGCTCTGACGAATTTTCAAATTTACCTTCCCAATGATAGTAACTTGAAATTGGAAAAAGTTGTATGCAAGCACACAACTTTTCTTCCAATAAAGTCTTAGCAATAACTTCAGCTTCAATTTTATCTTTGGCTGTTGTTAAAACGACTTGAAACATAATTACGCTTCTAACTCTTTCAAAAGTTCTTTTGCATAATGACGCAAATCTTCATTCTGAATGAGAGACAACTTAATATTTGCCTTTGCAAGTTCCTCATTTGTACCACAATCCATGCGCATTGCATCACAAATAACACCTGTCATTTTCATACCACGTTTGGCAGCTAAACCAATAGCATCTGCAAGATTGATTTCTCCATTTGTTCCTTTAGAAACTTCAGGCAAAATTTTCATAATTTCATTTGGCAACAAGTATGGTCCCAACACGCCAAAGTTTGATGGAATTTTATCAGCAGCCGGCTTTTCAATCAAACCATTCGCATGAATGATATTACCTTCTCTTCTTGCACCTTCTAAAACACCATAACGAACAATTTCACTATCAGGAAACACACCAGTATTTTGAACAACACCACCAAACTCATCATAAACATGAAGAAGTTGTTTCAAAATACCTTCAGAACCTTTTTTAGCCACATAAACATCATCTGGCCACATCACGATAAAATCTCTATCCCCAACAATTTCTTTCGCCATTAAAACAGCATGACCATTTCCTTTTGGTTCTTTTTGCTCAGCAAAAGAAAACTTCATACCTTCAGGGACAATTTCACGCAATGTTTTTAAGATATCTAATTTATTTTTTTCGAGAAGATGTTCTTCCAACCATTCATTTTTGGAATAGTGAGTTTCAAAAAGATGTTTACAAGATTGGTCACTATAAATGAACACAATTTCTTTGACGCCAATTTCGGCACAAGCATCAACCGCATATTGAATTATTGGTTTGCTGTTAAGTGTTAAAAAACCTTTGTGGAGAGCTTTGGTAGACGGAAGATTTCTAGTAGAAAGTCCGGCAACAGGAAGAATGCAAACCTCTGGTCTCTTTTTCATGATATAAAACTCCTATTAATAATACAATTGTTATAGAAGTCTTATATCATAAAAGGATTTATTCTCAAGAGTTATTTCTTGATAATAACACCACTAACAGAAGATTTTTCAGAGCCCTCTTTTTTGCTCAAAATACCTTCTGTTTTTTCTGTGATAATTCTATTAACCTCTTCTCTAGAAATGACTTTTTGAGCAGGTTTCACCTCCTCAACCTTAGAGTCAATTTTAGAGAAATCAAGAACCTTCACACCCTCTCCAGCAACAGCCTCTTCAGACTTTTTTATTTCGCTGATATCGCGGACTAAAGTTGTCACTTTTCCATTTGCAGAAATCGACCCTTTGTTTGCATCAAGTTTATTTTTAACTTCTGTATCTTTAACTTGAGCATCATAAGCTTCTTCTTGAGCTGTCACGAGTGCCTCTGTATATTCGTTTAGCTCAACAATTGTTTCGTCAATTTCTTTTGCACGAGCATCAACTTCCACCAATGAGCGATCAACTTGAGCATCATAAGCCTTAATTTCATCTAGATTGTTCAAAGCTTGAGCAACAATATATTCCTGACTTGCCTCTGTGTTAATATTATCCATTGCTGAAAAACCGCTTTCAATTTTAGATTTAAGTTCGGTGATTTTTGCATCATTATCCAAAACAAAAACTTTACCCATTACTGCCATTCTTACGGGATATTTTACAAATTCATCACGATACTTCACAACATTCTGACGACTGCGACCATACTTATCAGCAAGTGAGTTATATTTGGAATTTAGAGCCTCTTTAATATCTCTATAATAAATTCCATCAACCCCCACCAAAAGATCAGAAACTGTTTTTTCATAATTATCATTTTTGCGGTTCATATTTTTTATATAGTCTTCATTCAAATCCAGATTTTGCGGATTTTGGGTTTCACCAAGCATTCCCGCGATTTCAGATTCTTGAACTTGTAGAGAGTGCATAATCTGAGAATATTCTTGTTTAACTGTTTCATTTGTGACCGATTCTAAACGTCCCATAATAAAACGAATTTTCTCATCAATCTTACGATTAAGAATAGCACTTCTTTCTCTTTCTTTATCTACTTCAAAAATCAAATTCTCACTTCTGCGTTTTGCTTTTTCCTTTTGTTCTTCTGCAATTTGCCTGTTTTTATTGTCATAGATAGCAGCAATATTTGTAGCATCAACAAACAAACTTGGTGTCGAAATTGGACCAGACAAACTATAATTGAGTTTGAATTTTGATTTTGTATTAAAATAATCTGCGACATAGTTTGTTTTCATGTCCCACAAACCAATATCTCCATTTGCCACAACGCCAACGCCAACATTATCCTTAGAAAATTTTGTTTCAAAAAATTGAAAGGCTGCCATATTAAAAGTGACCCTACCTGAAAAATCATCAAACTCTGTTTTTCCAGTCTGTAAATTTGCTTGCAAGAATGCTGTCAATCCTTCTGACACAGTTCTTTTTTCTAAATCAATTTCAATTTCATCTAAATCCCATCCCTTCAACACAGGGTTAGAAATATTAAATTTAATTTCACCTGTTAAATTAGTCATCATATCAAAGAATGAAGTAGCAGCTGTGTTAAAGACAGCATTCATATTTAATGAACCTGACAACAACCCATATTTCAAACCTGAAAAATATTTCGAATCAAGTGTAGAATTGGCTAAATTGATATCTCCTTTAATATAAGTAGAACCAAACATCCCAAGCTCAATCAATGCTGAAGTAATCGCTCCATTGTGGTATTTACCACTCAAGTTTTGAATACGAAGCAATTGATTATCAAGAGACAAAGCAAATGTCGCACCAGAAATATCTTCACTTCCATAAGTCAAAGTTTCAACCGCAACTTTGCCGTTGATTGTATATTTTTGGAAAGGTGTATAATCATAAGCCGTTTTATCCCAAAATGGCTTTGTCAAGAAATCTGCACCTGCTGCATTTTCAACTGAAAATTTCGCACCAGAATTTGCTTGTGCACCCTTATTATAGAAAAACCTATCTAGCTCAAAACGATTAATTGCCAAATCAAAGGATATATTATTTTTGTCCTCAACTTTGCTATAATCTAAGCTTCCTTTAAATGTGTTTGGACCAATGAAAAGCTCCATATCTTTTAGCGAAAACTTCTTGTCACTACCTGAAATATTTGTGCCAATTCTCAAAACGCCCATAGAAAGAGCTGTTGGAGCATAATTCACGCCAAACTTATTTACAAACTTAACAAAATCTGGCGTTCTAAGGTCAAGTTTCCCATTAAAAGCTTGTTCATTATTGATTTTACTAACTTCACCAGAATAGACAGCATTAATATCATCTAGTTTGAAAACTGTTTTAGTCACATATTTATCAAAATTACCAGTAATGATTCCTTTTGCTTCAAACTTTTTGAAATCATTCGCCTGTTTCATAAATGTTGGAAGATTGTCATTTGAAAAAAGAGAATAAAAGTCTTGTGTTGACACATTATATTTAATATTTGAAAAAGATGGATTGCTTGTGCCAAAACCTTGTAAAGTTCCAGTAAAATCCATTGTGGAATTTTTTACACTTGTGATATTCAATTTTTCCAAATTCACAACACCTTTATCAGCGGAGAAAGCAATTTCAGTATTTTCAAATGGTACAGAATTATAAATTCCGAGCAATAAGTTTGTGTCAAATTTTATCTCATAATCGTTTATTATACCCAGTTTTGAAGCTGCATATTTAAATGTCTCTCCCCAACCTTTTGCAGAAACTTCATCAGGGATTTTTTCAAAATAATTATCAAAATTTATAGCATCAATATCCATATTTGCATAAATATTTGGTCTATCACCCCAAACAATTCCCATCTCTCCACTGAAATTTGTTTTATCTACCTTAACCTTCAAAGGAGCAATTTTAGTCACTTCATTGTTTCCTGAAACTCCTGTAGAAATTTCAAAATTTCTGTAAGTTGTGTTGTTAACTGCTGGCAAATTATATCCCAACCAAGAAGAAAGTTTTAGAAAATCCAAACTATTTGCTGTGATATCAAAATTATAAGAAAGCTTTTCATCTTTGGAAAAAATATTTCCTTGTGTTGTCAGTGTTGTTTCGCCAGGGAATATGCCACCAAGAGAATGAAGATTGAGCGACTTATCAAGGAGATCAAAACTCAAAACAAAATCTCTGATATTTTGGTCTTTATAAACTGTTTTAACAGATTTCAAATCGAAAAGAATATCATAACCTAAATCCAATTTATAATCTTTTGAATCTTTGTAACTGTCGTTAATTGCCATAATAAATGGATTTAAATCTAAATCTGTCATATTGAAAGCGACTTCAACTTTCTTTCTCTCAACCGTTTCACTATCATTTGTATTAAATTCATCTGCCTTAAGCGGAATTAAAATATTTCCAGCACCAGCCGTACCACCATATTTCACAACAAAGTTCGAAACATCAATCTTTGTACGATTCGTGTTGACTTCCATTGACATTGCCAAAGGAAACTCATATTTTTTATCAAATGTAAAACGAGGGAAATATGAATTTACAAAATCTGTCAAACGTGCAGATTCAACAACAACACTTCCATTAACAGCACTATTTTTAAGGAAAAATGAACCATCAAAACGTAGGTATGAATCGGATTTTGGGTGACGAATAACAAAATTGAGAGAGGTAGCAAAACTTTCTGAAAACTGCCCAAGTGAAAGTGCAAAACCTTCTGGGTTATTATCATTAATATAACTTCCCTCAATACGGTATGGACCAAAAATACTATCTGCAATAATTTCAGCATTCAAATTATCAAAAGAAAGATTAAGTCCGAGCTCTTTTGAAACAATATTAAGTTTTGCTTTTTCGATCATCACACTATCTAAAGCAACTTCAATTCTTTCTTTTGGAGCATCATAATTCACAGGAAGATTGCTTTGCCAGTTGATTTTTCCTTCAGGTAAAACTTCAACAAACATTTCTGGTTCGCGAAGAAACATTTTTTTGACATCAAAATTGCCATGTAACAGAGGAAAGAGAGAAAGTTCAGCAACAAGTTCATTAATTGTAGCAAGTGGTGGTGCAGACATATCTGCTGAATCATTATATATTTTGACATTTGAAGCCGTCAAATAAGGAGAAGGAAATACATTAAAACTCACTGGACCGCTAAAAACGACCTTTTTGCCAGTGACATTTGAAAACTGATTAGCAATTTTATCTTTATGTAAATTCCAGTCTATCATGGAAACATATAGAAAAAATGACGCAGCTCCAATAACTAAAGCTCCAATAACTGCTAAAATAACTTTTTTCAAGTTCTCTCTCCTTTGTAAAGACTCAAAATAATCTTTGCTAAATCATATATTAATCAATATATTATAAAACATAATTCATTAATAAAACTTTTAAGGAAAAAAAGCAATTATGAAAATCGCGGAAAAATTGTTTAATTTGGCCGAAAATGCTAGAAAAAACGCCTATTCACCTTATTCAAAGTTCAAAGTTGGAGCTGCCATTTATGCCAACAATCAAGAATACTATGCTTCTTGTAATGTCGAAAATGTATCTTTTCCTTGTGGAACGTGTGCTGAAGCTGGTGTTATTTCGGAAATGATTGCAAATGGTGGAAGTAAAATTTTAGAAATTCTAATCATTGCTGATAGCAACAGCCTCATTTCACCGTGCGGAGCTTGTTTGCAAAGAATTAAAGAATTTTCAGATGAAGAAACAATCATTCATCTTGCCAACCATTCTGGCATTCAAAAATCTCTCAAAATTTCAGATTTTCTCCCTCTTGCTTTTGACGAAAAGGAGCTTCGTTTATGATTGAAAAAATTACCTCACAAATTCAAGCCAAAATTGGAAATAGAAAACCAAAAATTGCCATTATTCTTGGAAGTGGATTAGGACAAATTGGTGAAGAAATCGAAAATGCAGTCACCATAAAATATGAAGATATTGAAGGCTTTCCGAGAAGTACTGTTAGTGGACACGCAGGAAAACTAATTATAGGAACTTTTGAAGGTAAAGAAGTTCTTTGCATGCAAGGCAGAATTCACCTTTACGAAGGACATGAACCTCAAAAAATTGATCTAATCATTAAATCTTTCAAAAAACTTGGCATTGAAAAACTCATTGTGACCAATGCCGCTGGTTCTCTCAATTTAGATATGCCAGCAGGAAGTATTATGATGATTTCTGACCACATCAACTTCAGTGGTAAGAACCCTCTTATTGGTGTGAATAATGACGGTTTAGGACCAAGATTTCCTGATGTAAGTAATGCTTATGACCGAGACATTCGTGCAAAAGCAAAAGAGATTGCTCAAAAAGAAGGTATCAAACTTTATGAAGGGGTTTACCTTATGGTTTTAGGACCAAACTTTGAAACGGCTGCCGAAATCAGAGCTTTCAAAGTTTTGGGTGCTGATGCTGTTGGAATGTCAACTGTCCCTGAAGTTCTTTCTGCGGTTCATTCTGGAATGAAAGTTCTTGGATTTTCCGTGATTACAAATTTAGGAACAGGCTTACAAAAACAAGCACAAAGCCATAATGAAACGATTTCAGAAGGTCAAAAAGCTTCTCAAAACCTCATCAAACTTCTCAAGTCTTGCTTTAAGGAAATCTAAAAATGGACGATATTACTGCTGCCAAACTTGCAATTCGACTTCTTGATTTAACGTCTCTGAACAAAGATGATAACGAAGCAAGAATTGAAGCTTTATGCAAAAGGGCAACAACACCTTACGGCAATGTTGCTGCGGTTTGTGTTTACCCTCGTTTTATCCCTTTTGCCATTGAATATCTCAAAGGAACTAACATTAAAACGGCAACGGTTGTCAATTTTCCAGAAGGAAATTCAAGTCTTGAAGAAGTTCAAAAAGAAATTAAAAAAGCCATCAATTTTGGAGCAGACGAAATTGATGCCGTTTTCCCATACCAAAAATTTATGGCAGGAGACATTAGCTTTTGCCAAGATTTCTTAAAAATGATTACAGAAGAATGTGGTAAAAAACACACTTCAAAAATAATTTTAGAAACTGGAGAATTGAAGAAAAATTCGCTCATCACCAGTGCTTGTAAAATGTGTATTGATGCTGGAGTTAGCTTTATCAAGACATCGACAGGAAAAACAGAAGTTTCAGCCACTCCCGAAGTTGCTAATCTTATCTTAGAAACTATTCTTTCTGGCAAAAAACCAGTTGGCTTCAAAGCAAGTGGCGGGATAAAGACTGCTTATGATGCAAAAAAATATCTCATCCTTGCTAATTCTATTATGGGAACAAGATGGATTTCACCTAAAAATTTAAGACTTGGGGCAAGTTCTGTCTTGGATGACCTTATCAAAACCATTGAGACAGGAGTATAAAAAATGTTTCCTCAAGAAGTTATTATCAACAAAAGAAATAAAAATGCTCTAAAAAAAGAAGAAATTGATTTTTTCATTAAAGGAATCACTTCTGGTGATATTGCAGACAGCCAAGTTGCTGCTTTGACAATGGCAATTTTCATCAATGGCTTTAATGATGACGAAACTGTCAACCTTGCACTAGCAATGAGAGATTCTGGAGATATTATGAATTGGTCAGACCTCTCGGACAGACCTATTATTGACAAACATTCATCTGGTGGTGTCGGCGACAAAGTGAGTCTTATGCTTGCGCCAATGCTTGCTGCATGCGGTGGATATGTTCCAATGATTGCGGGGCGTGGACTTGGTCACACAGGAGGAACTGTTGACAAATTGGAAGCTATTCCAAACTATAATACACTTCCTGATAATGAAAAATTCAAACAAGTTGTCAAAGAAATTGGCTGTGCCATTATTGGACAAACTGGCAATCTTGCACCTGCTGATAAAAAGATTTATGCCATCCGTGATGTTTGCGGAACAGTTGAATCAATTCCATTAATTACAGCGTCTATCACTTCTAAAAAATTAGCGGCTGGTCTTCAACATTTGGTTATGGACTTGAAATGTGGCAATGGCGCATTTATGAAAAATATTGATGATGCAAGAACACTCGCAAAATCTATTGCTCGTGTGGGAACTGGTGCAGGTATGCCAACACAAGCAATTATCACAGATATGAATCAAGTTCTTGGCCGCAATGTTGGAAATGCTCTAGAAGTTGCTGAAACAATTGAATATCTTAAAGGGGAAAAAGTAGACCCAAGACTTCACGAAATTACACTTGGACTTTGTGCAAATTTATTAGTTGCCTCAAAACTTGCTAAAAATGAAAAAGAAGCAAAAGAAAAACTTCAAAAATCGATTGATTCTGGTGCTGCATTAGAAATTTTTGCAAAGATGGTTTCTGCTCTTGGTGGACCAACTGATTTTGTTGAAAAATATGAAACCTATTTACCAAAAGCAAAAATCATCCGTCCTGTATTCGATAATGTTGAAGGCTATATTGAAGAAATGGATACATATCATATTGGTATGAGCATTGTTGGTATGAAAGGTGGACGAAGCCACCCTGACCAAAAACTGGATTTTGCAACAGGATATAGTGATTTTTGCCAAATTGGAAATGCTCTTCCAAAAGGAAAGCCAATTGCAACAATTCATGCTCAAACAGAAGAGCAATTTAAACAAGCCGAAGAAGAACTCAAACTTTTAGTTCACCTTGGCACAAAGAAAGTCAAACCAAAATCAGCAATCTTGGAAGAAATAAAATAATAATTTTTTTCCCAAAGAAAAAGAGGAAGTTTTAACAAACTTCCTCTTTTTCTAATCTTTCATGAACTTCTTGAAACATTTTTGACAATGTCTTTTCAGTGGCAACCCTTTTTTCCAATAAAACTTTTCCTCCTTTTTGAAGGAAATCGCCAATTGTTTTTACGCCACTATCATAAAGCGTATTCTTCACCCTAATTCCATAATTTGAATTTTTGGACAAAGCATAAACGCTATCACTAAGAGAAACTGTTTCAGATTTTGAAATATAAAAAGAAGAAAAATCCATACCTTCTTCTTCAAGATAATCTGAAATTTTTTTCATCTTAATAATTCCAAGTTTCACTTTTCTTTTACGCAAACCTTCTTCACCCAAAGCCATATACTCACCTAGTGTTCTGATGTCCGCTTTTCTAAGAATGTCTTTAATGTCTGTCCAATCATATGGTAAAACATTAATACTTGAATCCGAATTAAAAACGTTTCGTTCAAATCCCATACCACAAAAATTTTATAATAATTAATAACTTGCGACAACATACAATAATCAAACAAGAAAAGCAATATATCTCTTGAAATTTATCTGCCTCGCGATTAGAATCTTATTAAACTTGAAAAAAGAAAGGAAGAAAAATGGGACGTGTTGTGATTTTGATGATGGACAGTTTTGGTATTGGTGGTGCGAAAGATGCTGAAAAATTTGGAGATTTGACAGCCAACACTTTCGGGCATATCGCTAATCTTAGTGGTGGACTTCAAATTCCAAACTTACAAAAACTCGGTCTAGCCCAAGCAGCAAAAGGTGCTTGTGGACTTTACCCTGTTCTTGGTGTTCAAGATATAGCCCCAAGAATCACGCTTCCTGCAAAATTTGGACATATGAGCGAATTGAGTGTTGCAAAAGATACTTCATCTGGCCACTGGGAAATGGCTGGCGTTCCTGTTCTCAGGGAATGGGGCTATTTTCCAAAAGAATTTCCTTCTTTTCCTGAAAGCTTGGTAAATAAAATTTGCAAACAAGCTAATATTGAAGGTATTTTGGGCAACAAAGCAGCTTCAGGAACAGAAATCATAAATGAACTAGGTGAAGAACATCTCAAAACTGGAAAGCCAATTTTCTATACTTCTGCAGATAGTGTGATTCAAATTGCTGTTCATGAAGAAAAATTCGGGCTAGAAAATCTCTACAAACTTTGTGAAATCACTTTTGAACTTGCAAAACCATATAATGTGGCACGTATTATTGCTCGTCCTTTTTCTGGTGAAAAGAAAGGTGAATTTGTTCGCACCAAAAATCGTCATGATTATTCTGTTACCCCACCTGCTCCGACGGTTTTGGATAAACTCAAAGACAGTGGTGGCAATGTTATTTCCATTGGCAAAATTGCTGATATTTATGCCAACTGTGGAATCACTAAAGCGCGCAAAGCAAGTGGCTTGGAAGAACTTTGGGATGTGACTTTAGAAGAAGTCAAAACAGCTCCAGACAACTCTATTATCTTCACAAATTTTGTGGATTTTGACATGATGTGGGGGCACAGAAGATATGTCGAAGGTTATGCGAAAGGCCTGGAATATTTTGACAAACGTCTTCCTGAAATTGAACCTTTGCTCAAAGAAGATGACCTTGTTTTCATCACTGCTGACCATGGTTGTGACCCTTCTTATGTTGGCACAGATCACACTAGAGAACAAGTTCCTGTAATTATGTTTGGTCATAAAGTCAAAATTCAAGATATCGGACAACGTGACACTTTTGCTGATATTGCTCAAACAATTGCAGCCTATTTCAAATTAGAACCATTCAAAACAGGAAAATCTTTTCTATGATATATAAAGCTCAAAATTTACCTCAAGATAAACACGCGTTTTTCGGCTCAAATGGTGGTGTTTCAACAGGGACTTACACAAGCCTAAATACAAATGATTTTAGTTTGGATGATAAAAACAACGTTTCCAAAAACTATCAAATCATTGGTGAACACTTGGGTTTATCCAAAGAAAATTTGTGTCTTCAAAGACAAGGTGTTTCCAACATTGCAAACTATGTGACAGAAACAGGTTTTTACCAAACGACTGGTGATGGCTTAGTTACAGATAAAAAAAATGTCATTCTTTGCCTGAGGACTGCTGACTGTGCCCCTGTCCTACTTGCTGATTGGGAAAATGGCATTGTCGGAGCAGCTCATGCGGGTTGGCGTGGAGCTTTACGTGGCGTAATTGAAAACACAATTAATTTAATGATTGAAAAAGGAGCAAAAATAGAAAATATTTCCGCTGCAGTTGGTCCTTGCTTGCTTGAAAAGTCTTTTGATGCTGGACAAGATATGGTTGATCAATTTGCAGAAAAAAATGCAGACTTTGTCAAATATTTCAAACCATTTCAAGACAAATTCAAATTTGACAGCAAAAGCTTCATTTTGGATGTTCTTAAAAAATACCCTCTCAAATCAACAACTTTTTCTGACATTGACACCTACACAGACAAAAACTATTTCAGTTATCGTCGCAGTGGTCATAACCAAGAAATTAAGCAACAAAATGACTTTCCGACACAGTTATCAACCATTAAACTATAAAATACTTTGTTTTTAAGTTTAAAGAGAGTAAAATCTGCCCATTGATAAATATTCTTCGAGGATTTTATGTCGCCCTTGGGTAAATTAACATTTTCTATTATCGGTTTGAAGCTTTTTGGAATTTCCGGTTTTCTTTGGGGATTATGTCTTGGACATATATTGCTTGACCGAACAGTGATACTCAAATTTCTCTTCCACAAACTGAACAATCTGGATGATAATATGCGCCTGATGCTTCCATATAAATATTACAATTTATATGACAAATTCATTTCGCATTTTTTTGGAAAAGTCTGGGGACTAGTTCTCGGTTTTGTCACTTTTGGATGGATTTCAGCCATTTTATTTGCAATTGTTGGACATATCATTTTTGATATGCAGGACAATGAAAAAATCAAACATTTCAAATGTAAACTCAAGGAGCTTTTTGATCAAAACCTTTTCAAAATCATAGGGTTTACACTTGGTTACAGCTTACATAGCAAAATCCTTCTTTTCACAGGAATTATCATTGGATTTTTCATCGACTTCATTCGTTCAGACCATGGACTTGTTAGTCGCATTAAGCCACTCAACATCTTATGGCCTCGTACCAACATCCTCAAAATGGCAATTCATTCCAATGAAGCAAAAAAAGTGGCGTTCATTCAAGCCATGACCGTTTTGGCTGCCAAACTCTCCAGAGCAGATGGTGTTGTCAGCAAGAATGAGATTAATACCTTCAAAAAACTTTTCTTCATTTCTTCAGATGACCATAAACTCAAGAAAATTTTTGAAGAAGCTCAGGATAATGCTGAAGGATATGAACCTTATGCTAAGCAAATCAAAAATATCATCAAAGACGATCTCGATCAACAAGAAGACGTTATAGACAACTTGTTCAAGCTGAGCATTTCAGATGGGAATATTACCATTGAAGAATTAAATATGCTCAAAAACATTGCAAAAATCATTGAACTTCCTGAAGGCAATTTTGAAGCAATTCGTAAGAGATATGAAATCAAAAACACTTCAAATAGTGAATATAAAGACTATTATAAAATCTTGGGTGTCTCTTATGCTGCCAGCAACAACGACATTCGTATTGCTTGGCGAGAATTGACCACCGCAAACCATCCTGACTTAGTCATTGCCAAGGGCGGAAGTGAATATGACGTTGCAATGAGTAATATGCGTATGGCAGAAATCAACGAAGCCTATCAGCAAATTATGAAACAAAGAAATCAGAAATGAAAATTTTGCTTTCAACCATCAATGCCCGCTACTCACATACTTCTTTTGGCCTGAGATATCTCAAAGCCATTTCTCGCTCCCAAAATGAAGAAAAGACACTCAAAAATTTAGAGTTTATCACTAAAGAAACCGGAGCAATTATCCATTCCGATTTAGTTGTTGGACTTCCTTATGCTACACTTGAAACCTTCAAAGATGACTTCAATAAAATTATGCAAAGTGATCCTCAAGAACTTCAAATTGGCATTTTAAAAAGACTCCGTGGTGCTCCAATTGATCGCCACACAACCGATTGCAAGATGATTTATTCCAAACACCCTCCTTATGAAGTGATGCAGACAAAAGATCTCAACTATCTTGAGCTTCAAGACTTAAAACGCTTTGCCAGATATTTTGACATATTTTACAATAGTGGAAAATTTTCAAATACCATGAAACACTTATTGAAAACTGAATCTGATACTTCTGAATCTTTTTCAAAATTCAGCCAATATATTTGGAATACATATAATCAAACTAATAAAATCAACATTCAAAGACAAACATTAATCCTTTTTGAATATTTAAAAGATAAGATAGCATTGAAAAGATTGGCAGAGAGCTTATTTACTGACTACACCATCGCCAATCGTAGCGATAGAATTGATTATATAAGAGAACTTTTATGAAAATTATAAAACATCCTCTTTCTCATTTCAGCGAAAGAAATTCTCAAATAGACATGATTGTCCTTCATTGTTCAGCATTAAACAGCAAAGAAATGATTGATGTCCTTGATGAAAGAAAATTGAGTTCACACTACATCATCGGCTATGAGGGAGAACTCATTCAAACCATTGAAGAAGACAAAAAAGCTTGGCATGCCGGCATCAGTTTCTGGAATGAAAAAACAAATATCAATGACCGTTCTATTGGAATTGAACTTTCAAATGAAACTTTAGGACAAACAGCATATTCCGAAAAACAGATTGAAGTCCTGTCCGAACTTCTTAAAGAACTCATAAAAAAATATCATATTAAGCCTCAAAATATTGTGGCTCATTCAGACATTGCGCCACTTCGTAAACCAGACCCTGGAATTACTTTTCCTTGGCAAAAATTGGCTAATGAAAGATTGGGATTATGGTATAACCTAAAGGATTCTGAAAACATTTTTGATGAAGATGTCTCTGAGCTTCTTGAAATCATTGGCTATGATACCAGAGATGAGGAATCAACAATTGCTTCTGCTTATGCTTTTCGCCGAAGATTCATGCCTAAGGAAATTGCAATTGAACAGAATGTAACGCATCTTATAGATAATGTTTATCCTACAGGTAAAAAAGAACTGCTTAAGGGAAATGATTTTATCAAAACCCTAAAAGCAGTTGCTTATCAATATACATTTACTAAATAAAACTTAGTCTATCTAAAAAACCTTGCAAGATAAAAGAGGCTGCTGAAGAATCTAAAACCTCTTTACGACGTTTGCGGTTCATATCCACTTCTTTAATCAAGAAATTCTCCATAGCAGAAGAAGAAAGTCGCTCATCCCAAAAAGCATAGGGTAGATTTGTTGCTTCATAAATTTTCTCGGCAAAAGCACGAACTTCTTTTGCAATATCTCCCTCTTCACCATTCATCTGAAGTGGGAGACCATAAACGATTCCTCCAATTTCTTTTTCTTCAATAATTTTTTTAATTTCTTGAATGTCTTTTTCAAAATCATTTCGATAAATTGTTTTGTAAGACGTCGCAATAATTCTGAGCAAATCTGAAACTGCAACACCTAGTCTCTTTGAGCCATAATCAAAACCTAATATGGCACTATGTTTTTTCAAACTTTCTTTAAATTCCAAAATTTCCAAAATTTTTATTTCCTTTCATGTCCATTTTCCTAAACACTAATCTATTTTTAATACTTTTTCTATATGATTTTCTATAACTCGTGGATTCTTTTTTAAGGATAAAACCAAAATGAAAATAAAATATATTCTGACACTTTTACTTTGTTTGATACCAACAATAAGTAAAGCAGAACTTACCATTGATGTTGTCGGCGCTCAAAGTGAACCAATGCCGATAGCTTTTCCTTCAATGCCTAAAGAAGGTTTTCTTCTTGGCATGCAAGGTGATAAAATTAGAGACGTCGTTGTTGCCGATTTGGAACGCTCTGGCTTATTCAGAAAAGTAAATGAAGACAGCTACATCCAAACATTTTCCAATATTAATGAGCAGCCAAACTTCGTTGACTGGCGTGCAATTAAAGTTCATGCGCTCATTCAGGGATCAATTTCAGAAACAGGCGGTAGCTATCGTGTCAATATTCGCCTCTGGGATATCCCTGCCGGCAAAGAACTTTTCGCTCAAACTTTCACAACTCCAAAAAACAACTGGAGAAGAGTAGCTCATATTATCGCTGATGCAATTTATGAAAGATTGACTGGTGAAAAAGGCTATTTCGATACAAGAATCGTGTATGTTGCAGAAAGTGGTGCAGCAACAAAAAGAGTTAAAAGACTTGCAATTATGGACCAAGACGGTGAAAACCATAAGTACCTCACATCAGGATCAGCTATGGCTTTGACACCTCGTTTTTCTCCTAGTATGCAAAAAATTACATATATGTCTTATGCAGGTTCAACTCCAAAAGTATATCTTTTGGACATTGAAACTGGTCGTCAAGAGCTTGTCGGACAATTTCCAGGCATGACTTTTGCACCAGTCTTTTCTCCTGATGGTAATAAACTCCTGTTAAGCTACGCCAACAAGGGAAGAACTAATATATACGAAATGGATTTGAGAACAAAAAGAATCAAACAACTGACGAACAGTCCTGCCATTGATACATCTCCAAGCTATTCACCAGATGGCTCAAAGATTGTATTCAATTCCGATCGCGGCGGTAATCAACAACTATATATCATGGATGCTGATGGCAGCAATGTTCGAAGAATCAGTTTTGGAAATGGACGTTATGCAACACCGAGATGGTCTCCTCGTGGAGATTACATTGCCTTCACAAAGATGGCTGGAGGTCAATTCTTCATTGGTGTTATGTATCCTGATGGTTCAGGAGAGAGACAAATCGCCAGTGGCTACTTAGTAGAAGCTCCGGTTTGGTCTCCAAATGGACGTGTCCTTATGTTCTTTAGACAAGAAAAAGGAGGAAGATTCCGTAGTTCTTCAGTCAAGCTTTATACGATTGACGTGACGGGGTATAATGAGAGACAAGTTCTCACACCTTCTGATGCTTCAGATCCTGCTTGGTCCCCAACTTTGCATTAAACCAAAGTGTGGTTCGAGTTAAAAATGTCAACTTTAGCCTATGAAATTAAACAAAATCTTATAGGCTAAACCTTGACTAAAAGATTTCAAAAAAAGGTGCTTTCAAAATTGGGCACCTTTTTTATTTTTAAATAAATAACTTTACGACCGAAAAACTTATCTGGATTTTAAATTTCTCATCATTTCATATTGTTTAAGACGCACATTCAACAAGCCTTCAACATCTTTATCATCATGCTCAATCAGTTCAAGTTTTCCTTCTTTGTTTTTCAAAAAACGTTTATGAAACTTTTCTTCCAACAAAGCTTGTGGAAGCCATGCTTTATCATTGTCTCGCATTTTTTCATAAGGAATTTTATCTTTATCAATCCAAAAAGCTTCAACTTCTCCTTCTGCTGGGCGAAGTTCTCCTGAAAATTCTTTAGAAATAAAAACGTAAATATGTGTATTATCAGACACAGAAAACCTGTCCGGATTTTCTGCATTTTTAATATCCTCAATGTCAAACCTTCCCAAACAAGTAGCTTTTTTGAGAGAATATCCTGTTTCTTCTTTAACTTCGCGATAAACACAATCTGAAAGACTTTCACCTTCTTCAAGTTTGCCCCCAGGAAAGCTATAAAAACCTTGTTGAACACCTCTCAAATTTTTTATCATCAAAATTTGATTTCCCTTCTCAAGCAGACATAGAACACAAGGATTGTGTTTTAAATTAGAATTTGACATATACTTATCCCCTAAACTTGATAATGAAGATAACATAAAAAACATATTTTCACTACATTTAAAAACAAAAAAACTTTGAATCCGAAAGGATTCAAAGTAAAAGTTTTAGATAAAAAACTTTTTCAAGGACGATGAACTAAATCATTTTCTGCAGAAAAATTGCTCACTTTATTAGATGTTAAGCTTGTTTTATTCCCACTAAATGCTATTATCCAAGCAAGAAGAAACAAGACAACAAAAAAACCACATACAATTCTACTGAACGTTTTGTTTGTCATAAATTTAATGTTTTAATAAGTTAATAATAATTTGTTTCGAACTTTTCAATATATATTCTATTTTTTATTTGTCAACATATAAAGAAGTAATTATTTTTGAGATTATTTTTTAAACCAATACAAAAGCATCTCAAAACTCATAACTATGCTTTATTTTTATGAAAATATGCTATACTTATAATAGAATAAAATATTATTATAACAAGGAACTAAGGAGAACTAGATAAGTAATATCGTTTTGACATCGGCAATGCGCAATAATCTGTTGGCAAATAAGAAAACAACAGACTTATTTTCTATTACTCAAAACAAACTTTCAACAGGACTAAAAGTTTCCACGGCTATAAGTAATCCTTCAGCTTATTTTACAGCAGCAAACCTAAATAATCGGGCTTCAGATTTATCAGAGCTTCTCGATGCCATGGAACAAGGTTCTAAAACAATTGAAACTTCCTCTAAAACCCTTGAAAGCGGTAGCAAAATTTTGCAACAAATGAAATCTATTGCAACTGCATCTCTTCAAAGTACAATTGATAAAACTCAAATTACTGAAAAATGGTTTACAGATAACGAAATCAATATGCAACATATTGCTACAGACAAAGCATCCCTTATCTCCAAACTTGCTTCCGCAAACTCTGGTGATACAATTTATCTATTTGGAAACATTGACATGGGAGATGATTCATTAACTATTAAAAATGGAGTCAAACTAGCAGGAATTCAAACATATCTCGAAGAAAATGGCTACAGCTCAGACTTTGATGCTAGCAATGCCTCATCTATAAATTTTGATATGGGAACACAGTATAAAAGTGGTGTCATTATGGGAAATAACTCAACACTTGAAAATTTAAGTGTCTCTATGAAAACTGAATATACCGGTGATGACATAGCAACCGTATATGTCAATAACAAAACAGGCGTCAAACTTCATAATGTTAGTGTTGAATTAACAAGTAATCGTACAAATAACCAATTAAACTACATTGGAGCTATTGCTAACAAAACAAATTCTTCTCTTGAACTGAGCGGTATAATAAACATCAAATCTAAAGGAGGCTCTATTCAAGGAGTTTACCATAATGGATATTACAGTCATCCTACTTTAAACATAACTGCAGATGCTATTGTAAATATAGAAACCAACGGAGCATCATCTTCAGCACTGAGATTTGGAAATGTATTCTCTCAAGGGACAATTAACATTAAAACAAAAGGAGCTCTTTCTCATGGTATTGATTTCGTCAATAGTGGTAGTCTCAAAGGAAATATCAACATCGAGACAACGGGTGCTTTTTCAAGAGGCATTAGAGGAGGCTTAGATATCCTTTCAGGAAGCAAAGTCATGATTAACAGTGACTGGACAGCACTTGAAGCCTCATCAATTAACGTTCAATCAGGTGTCATAATTGGTTTCAAAAATAGTACAACTGCTTATAACTATAAAGTTTATAACACAAATAGCGCAATAAACATCACAGCAAACACTGATAATTTAGATGGTATTAGTGCAGCATCTTCTTCAAACTATAACATATGAAAAACTTATGGAAGAAATAGAGAAGCATGAATTTTCAATCACGAATGACTATGTGATTTCACCCCAATTTTCAAAACAATACAATGAGTTGCTAAGACAATATGATATGCTCATTTCTGATGGAAGTTACAAGGGGGTCAATTTACTCCTCAATCAAAATCTATCCGTTCAATTCAATGAAAAAAATTCTTCCAAAATTGAAGTCAAAGGAACAGATGCCACATCTCGAGGAATTGGATTAGAAGAAGTTGACTGGATTTTCCCTAAAAACACAGAACAAACAATCAGCAACATTGATGCAGCAATTAAAAAGCTTCGCACAATCTCTGAAGGCTTAAGTAGTTATTATGGCATTATCTCAAACCGAGAAAACTTCACAGAAAACTTGATTGTTGTGCTAGAAGACGGCGCGGATGAGCTGACACTTGCTGATATGAACGAAGAATCTGCAAACATTCTCGCGCTACAAACCAGACAGAAACTTAATATCAATGCTCTTTCTTTAGCATCTCAAGCGGCGCAATCTGTATTAAAACTCTTCCAAAGCTAAAAACTCCTTGATACTTTTTACATTCTGATATTAAATCAACTCAACAAAAAACTTATGAAAGAAGCAAAAATGATTTATGACTATTTAAAAAACCTTTCCAAATATGAAATTATCACACCTGACATTCTCAACTTTCTAAAAAGAACTGATCTCACAGAAGGTAGATATAAACTTGAAAATGGCGTCTATGCTTCTGTCAGCAAATATCGTCCCAAAGACTCTATGCAGTGCAGATTTGAATCTCACAGAAAATACATTGATATTCAATGCGTTTTATCTGGAGAAGAAATTATCGAGATTACCCCTGTTGAAGGACTAAAAGAAGAAGCACCGTATGATGCTGAAAAAGACCTATTTTTTTACCATGATGGTAATAAAAAGCAAAGCACTCTTCTCAAAATGTTAGAAGGAACTTTTTGTGTTCTTTACCCTGAAGAAGCACACAAACCTGGACTTGCTCTTGCTTTTCCAAAAGATGTTTTGAAAGTTGTTCTCAAGGTTCCAGTCTAGAAACTAAAGCTAAATCTTAATCTTCTTCATCAAAATCACAACGTTTAAATTCCTGATCAATCAAACTTTTGATATAGTATTTATTTTTATTGAAGAAGTTATTATGAATATCTTTGGAAGACACAAAAACACCACTATGCTCTATAATCCTAGCAACAAGGACAAGTTTTCCTTCGTCTTTTGAATTTTCATTTTCTATACAGTAATAATCTGAATATTTCTTAGAATAAAAATATCCTGAACCAAAAGAAAAAACAAATAAAGCTAAAAAAGAGGTAATGATAATGATATTTTTTCTATATTGAGACATCCCTCTCAACACATTCTTTTTGAGCAAACATGATAAACTCAAACCCAAACAAATAGCAACCAAAAGCCCTACAACCCAGCTGATTAAAAATAAGACAATATCAATAAAAAACATACTGGAAATGACAAGAAGCTTGTAAAGACGAATTTTTTCTTGAATCAAATTATAAATGAGAATAAGACAAGCAAAAAACAAACCACCAATAAAAAGTGTTGAAACAAAATCAACTTCCACTTTCATATTAGAATAGCCTGAAACAATCCCATAAAAACTTAAAGCTCCCACATTGAAAAGATAGTGAAAAACATACCAAATTCCAAATGGCAGAACAGTAAGCCAGCCTGTTTTATATATTAAATCTTCCTTGTTTTCTTTGGTGATTTGAACATCGCTATTTTCTGACATATCTTTCTCCATAAATTAACATGCACTTAAATAGATAAGATACCAAACAATTTATTAAATAGAGATAAAAAAATTTTAATCTCTATTTACTTTTTTGTCTAAATGTGTTAAAAAAATAATGAAAATGAAATTATTAACACTCAATCATTATAAACCTTATGAAAAAATTTGATGAAATTTCAGAGATTCTTGGTCTTGCAAAAGATTTAAAACGAAGCGGTTGGGTTAAAAGAAACATTGAAAATCCTGAAAATATTCCAAGTCACTCTTGGGGTGTTGCTATGTTAGTAATTCTTCTTTGTCCTTCTCACCTAAACAAACTTCGTTGTTTGGAAATGGCTATCATACACGATATTGTGGAAATCATCACTGGTGACCATACGCCTGACGAGAATATTTCCGAGAAAGAAAAATACGAAGCTGAATTGGTGGCAGTTAAAGAAATTTCTTATAAACTTCAAAAACCGGAACTGATTGGACTTTTTATTGAATTTGAAAAACAAAAAACTGAAGAAGCAAAATTTGTTAAACAACTCGATAAATTGGAAGCAGTCGTACAAGCCGCTTATTATGACAAACATCGGCAAGTAACACATTATCAATCAAACAGCAAATTTTCCTCTTTGTTTGAAGAATTTGAAACATATGCTAGAGACAAAATTTCACATTTGTTTGAACAGCTTAATGTATAAAAAATTATATTAATTATTAATCTCTAAATTTTAATTTTATGAAAAAATCTTTATTTGCTTTAATTTACGGAAAGGGCATGTTTATTCTATTTCCATTGTTTGGAGCTTTATCCGGATTGTATGCACAAGCCTCATTTGACACAGATTCAACTGCTGCGCTTGCAAGATATGGACTTTTAACCAAATGGCTAACCGAAACAGAGATTCCTTTGTGGATAGTCACTGCTGTAGCGGGTTTTATTATAAGCATCATCTGGTACTCATGGACATCACGTTTTCGTGCACCTAGGTACAAACGCTAGAAATAAAATCTTCACAATTTTTATGCAAAAAAAGAGGTCTTATACCTCTTTTTTTTACGTTTAGTCAAAATATTGAAAGAAAATATTTAAAGCAGTATCACTTAATCATTAGCATTGGTACAAACCTAATTCCATTTGAAAGTTGCTCATCTGTTTGAGCTACAAATCCTAATTTTTCATAAGTTTTAACAGCATATGGAGTGGAATTAACCGTAATCTTTTCTTCAGAAATATTTAGCAAAAATTCAAAAAACATATTTTTTGCAACCCCTTGTCTATGATATTTTTCAGCCACAAACATTAACCAAACATGAGAAGGTTTTCTAATCGCTAAAACACCAACAAGCTTATCTCCATCCCAGCAACCAATAACATCAATTTCTCCATTTATAAATTTTGCTTCAACAGACTGTCTATCTATTACCTTTTTAAAAGTTTCAATCCCTTCTTCAGAATAATCAGGAGCATCACACTTAAGAAAGACTGACCAAATAAGTTCTAGTGCATCATTCAAGTGACATAGCGACAATTTATCAATTTTATAACTAAACATTGAACACACCTTTTTAAGAATTGTTTTCTAAAAAATATCCCAAATTCCAGATTATCAAATAATAACACATCAAAACCTAACTTTCTATAACCAACAACAAAAGTATCTTGTTTTTTTGTCTAAACATGTTATGGTCAAACTTCAAATCAAATTATTAATCTCTTAAAAAATATCATTATGAAAATTGGAAATTTCCTAAATTTTAAAGATGGCAAATATTACATCAGTGAAAATCGTGAAAATGAACACACTATTGCTATTATCTTTGATGCTGAAAAAAATCTCGCCTGTTCCATTGAAATTGAAACAAGCACTGACTGGCATAGCGCAATGGAAAATAACAATCCAGAAAAGCGCCTTCTATCTGTAGATGAGTTCAATCAAATTCTTGAAACCAAATCTCTCGATGAAAGCCTTTATGTTGTCAGCAGTCAATCTTTTTGGCTCAGACATAAAATTGGCGGAAGAGGTCTTTGTACGAGTTGGAACAATCAAGATGAATCCATCATTGAATGCGCTCCTTTCAGAGAGATAGAAAATGTTCTCTATGTTTATTCTCTGAAAGAACTCGGATTATAAATTCCTAAAAAATCTCATAAAGCACCTCAAAAGGGTGCTTTATACATTTAACGTATTGAATTTTATTGCAAAGCAAAAAAAACTATGTATAGTAGATTTCAAATCAAATTATTTACTAATTACTAAAATATCATTTTATGGAAACTTTATTTAAACTTTTAGAAAGATTGTTCTCATCAGTGAATGAAGAAAAAAGCATCATTTTCCTGATAAGACCAGATTTGAGAGAAAAGAGCAATCCGCTAGATCTCATGCAAGAAGCAGCACTCTTAATTGGCTATATTAGTAGTTCCTGTTCAATTCTTGGAGTTAAAAAACCAAAATTTTTGTTTCTCATGAGACAGACATTCATCCTTGCCTATATATTGGCAACCGTGACACCGCAAAAGCTTTGGCAAAACGTTTCGGCGGAGATGCAATCCCAATTGATAACTATTATGTCTGGGAAAATACAACATATGATATTTTTGATGCCCCAACAGCCAAAAAATTTATTTTTAATAATCTATAAGCTTTCAAAAAAATTTATAGCCTTCTCAAATGAGGAGGCTATTTTGCTTATTAATCCTATTTCAAACTCGTGAGACACGAGTTCAAATCCTGTTAAACTTCCAATAACAAAAACACCCATAAAAGGGTGCCGGATAAATCATTCGTTGCTACACAACGACAACGAGATTACTCTCCTTTCAGTCGAGTTGCTACTGGCGCTCATTCGCCCTCGCGACCAACGCTCGGTCTCACCGGCATACTTTCGTCTGCCTCCCGCTGGTAGTCGAACTCTTTCCTCGAGTTCTAATCAAACTAAAATTACTTTTAAAATAAAAATAACGCCATAAAGGCGTATTTTTATTTTAATGGTGATCCCAACGAGATTCGAACTCGTGTCTCATCCGTGAAAGGGACGTGTCCTAGGCCTCTAGACGATGGGACCAATATCTGCAAAGGCTTTTCTCTCTGCTCGTGATGTGTATACAGGCAAAAAATCGAGAGGTCAAGCATTTTTTTGAAGATTTTTCAGAATTTTTTATTATTTATTCAAAACGTCAACAATTTCACTCAAATGAACCAATTTAAAGCCTTTTTGAGAAGCTTTAGGCAACCAATCTTTAAGTGCAAGATACGTTTGAGACTTAGGGTGACCAATTGCAATAGCATAGCCTTTTTTACGCGCGACCTTCTCACTTGCTTCCAATTGCCCCATGATATAATTATATTCATTTACATTGTCTAAGAAAATATTACGGTTCACATATTTCACATCAAATTTATTAGCGACTGTCTTTCCAACAGATTTATTGGAAGTGCGAGAATCAAGAAAGAATAAGTCTCTTTCTTTCAAAATTTTCATCACTATTTCCATTTTTGTTTCACTTTCAGTGAACTTGCTTCCCATGTGATTATTTATACCCTTTATTCCATGAAACTTATTAAGCATAGCGTTAAACGATTTTATAACTTCATCATCAGACATTGCCACCTTCAAAACATCTGGTGCTGTGTCAATATTTTTACTAGCTTCCATTGGAATATGGGCAATCACTTCATGTCCAGCTTTAATTGAATCTTCCACTTGTGAATCCAATGCAGTTCCATAAGTTAAAAAAGAAGATGTAATTGGGAAGTTGAGTTGATTGATGTCTTTAGTTCTTCTCTTGCTAATCCCCATATCATCAATGACAATTGCAATAACAGGAGCATCTTCAAAATGTGAAGGTTTTTTCACCACTTGAATAGCAATATCTTTGATATCTTTTCCATCTTTACTTGAAAGAACTTCCTGTTTTTCAACAGGAAGGACATCTAAAACGATATCATGAGGGAGCTCTTCCTCATAAAGATCATATTCTGCTTGGTCTTCTTTTTCTGAAATTATTTCTGGTTCTTCACTTAGAGTTATAACATCAGGTACATCTTTTTCACCTAAAAACATTTGAGAGTCGTCTATAAAACTTTCAAAAGCATTCAGATTTTGATATTCTTGACTTTGCTCTTCACCAGGTAATTCAATAACGACTTCCGCCATTTTGAATTTATCACCTCGCTCAAAAGCCTTCACATATTCTAAAATAACAAAAGTAAGAGCCAAGAAGAAAGCAAAAATTACTATATGCTTGGTAAAAATCAAAAGCTCTCTTAAAATTCTCGCTATCATCTCAGCTCACTTAATGTTTTAGTACAAATTGAATTAATCTCTTTTACGAAGTGTTGGGAAAGCAATAACATCACGAATAGTGTCTGCACCACTTAACAAAATAGCAAGTCTATCCATCCCAATTCCCATACCACCGGTTGGAGGAATTCCAATTTCCAAAGCCGTTAAGAAATCTTCATCAAGCATCTGAGCTTCATCATCTCCTGCCTCACGATCGACACCTTGAGCTTCAAATCTTTCTCTTTGCTCTAATGGATTTGAAAGTTCTGAATAAGCACAACCAAGTTCCATACCACCAACATAAGCATCCCAGTGTTCAACCAAACGTGGATTGTTCCTATGCGTTTTTGCAAGAGGTGAGATATCTCTAGGCATATCCATCACTAAAGTTGGTTGAATAAGATGTGCTTCAACTTTTTCATCAAACACTTCTTGAACAACCTTACCCCAAGAGATGCATTCATCAGCATCTACACCGACAGTTTTTGCCATTTTTTTAGCTGTTTCTAAATCTTCAGCTTCAAGCAAATCAATACCTGCATATTCTTTAATTAAATCAATAATGGATTTTCTAACAAATGGTTTTGATGCATCAATGGTTTGTCCTTGAACTTCAAAAGTGTTTGTTCCCAGAACAGTTTCCACAACAGAAGAAAATATGTTTGAAATCAAATCTGCCATATCATTATAGTCAGCATAAGCTTGATAAAGCTCCATCCCAGTAAATTCTGGATTATGAGTTTTATCAACACCTTCATTTCTGAAATTTCTACCAATTTCAAAAACACGATCGAAACCACCAACCACTAATTTTTTCAAATATAATTCTGGTGCAATTCTCAAAAATAAATCCATATCTAAAGAATTATGATGTGTTACAAAAGGCTTTGCATTCGCTCCACCCATAATCGGGTGTAACATTGGTGTTTCAACTTCCAAAAAACCGCTTTTATCAAGATATCTACGAACTGCAGAAACAACCTGACATCTTTTTTTGAAGATATCTTTTGCATCATCATTCACGATAAAGTCAACATAACGTTGGCGATATCTTGCTTCCATATCTGTCAACCCATGAAATTTTTCAGGAAGAGGCAAAAGAGCCTTAGAGATAATATCAAGTTTTTCTGCCGCCAAAGAAAGTTCTCCTCGTGGGGTTCTTCTGATATATCCCATAACACCAACAATGTCACCAAAATCAAGATTTTTAAGAAGTTCAAAATTTTCTTCTGACAAGTGATTCTTATGACAAAAAACTTGAATTTTTCCGCTTTCATCCTTTAAATCAATGAACATTCCACTATTACGAACAGCCATGGCACGTCCAGCAATAACATATCTGTCCTCAGTATCTGTTCCAGCTTCCAAATCTTTATATTTTTCTTGCAAGTCATTTGCAAAAGCATTTGGTTTAAAACAATAAGGATAAGGGTTATAGCCTTTTTCTTGCAACGCTTTAAGCTTTACGATGCGGGAGTCTCTATGAACGTTATTACTTTCTTTAGCTGTTGTTTCTGTTGTCATAATCTTTCTTCCAATCATTTCTGATAACATATTTAAAATTCGTCTCAAATATACTTCTATCCTTTTTATTTTTCAACCGCTATTTTAGAAAACTGCAAAATCAGTTTGACTTTTCAAAAGAACTAAAGTAGAACATTTAGAGAGAATAAATTTTCAAGGAACAAATCATGTTAACACCACGTCAATATAATCTACTCCTCTTCATCAATAAATCTCTGAAAGAAAACGGTTGTTGCCCTTCTTTTGAAGAAATGAAAGATGCTGTCGGACTAAAATCAAAATCTGGTGTTCACTCGCTATTAGAAGCTTTAATTGAAAGAAATTTCATAAAAAAGCTCCCTCATCGAGCTCGTGCTTTGGAAATTGTTCGTCTTCCAAAACTTAAACCTTCTGCCATCATTGAAGAAGAAAAGAAAAGAGATGAAGCACTTCAAAATGCTGCTGCTCAAATTCCTCTTTATGGTAAAATTGCAGCAGGAACACCTATTGAAGCGATTGCTGATGATAATGAAGTTGTTTCTGTTCCTTTTGAAATGGTAACCCACGGCTTATATTACGCGCTCAACATTGAAGGAGATTCAATGATTGAGGGTGGAATTTTGGATGGCGATACGGTTATTATTAAAAAAGCACAAGTAGCGCGCAATGGTGAAACAGTTGTTGCACTAGTTGACGATAGTGAAGCAACCCTCAAAATATTCAAACAAGAAGGTGACGAAGTTTATCTTATTCCACAAAATAAAGATTATGAAACAAGACACTTTCACTCATCAAGAGTGAAAATTCAAGGTGTTCTTTCTGGTCTTCTGAGAAAATATAATTAAGCTTTATTTTTCTTACGGAATTTAATATCTTTATCTTTGATTTTCTCAAGAATTTCATTTTTCTTGACAAGCAATTTTGCTTTCAAACTAGACAAATGTCTTTCATATAAAATAACCAAAATAGCAGAAACCACAAGCGGCAAGAGATAATAGATAATTCTATAAGCAATCAATGCACCAAACAGAACTGCTTGATTGTGGTCACCTGGAATGATATATAAGAATAAACTTTCAAAAATCCCTAATCCACCCGGAACTTGGCTAAATACACCGAGAACCTGTGCAATTAAATAAACACCTATAAAAGTTTGGAATGGAATTTCTACAAATGGTGTCAACACAAAATAAAGCACTAACGAAGCTAATAAAATATCTGCACCACCAATAAAGACCTGCGCCAAAGCCATTTTCAAACTTGGCATGGTAAATTCCACACCCTTAATAAAAATGGGTTTCTTATAAAAGATAACAGCAGAGAAATAGAGGACAAGACCAATAGCAGCAACAAGTGCTGTAACAGTGGTTGTCATTCTTGAAACTGAACCATCACCAAAAGCATGATCAGGCGTAAGAAGGTAACCTAAAATAATCAAAAAGAAGCAAGCCCAAAGATATGTGAATCCTGAAAAAGTTACCATTCTGATAATTTCTGTTCCTTGAAATTTCCAACGTGTGTAAAAACGATAACGAACAGAGCCACCAGATATAATAGCATGTCCAGCATTATTGCTGATTGAAAAACCAACAAATCCAGCTAAAATCCACTTCCAAGCTTCTAGTTTTCTTTTGATATAAGTTATTGCTAAAAAATCATAAAGAGATAACGCCACATAACCAAAGAAAGAAGCAAGACATGCAAAAATCAAATTATGTGTTGGGATACTCATCAAAGCATTTTTAATATCTTCCAAATGATATTTAGAGAGCTGACGATAAATCATATATGCAGCAAGAGCAAAGAAAAACCAACTTGCCCAAGAAATAAGTTTTTTTATCAAACGTTTTTTATTCGCACGTTTTTCATTTGAAGACATCAATAACAACCTTTATATCTAACAATCAAAATTTAAACTAAACATAAGTTTTAGCAAATCTAAAAACTTTTACAAGCTTTTTATCAAGCTATTTAAAAGATAATATCTGAGATTATCTTTAGCAATAACTATAATGCACTTTTTTTATAAATAAATAATTAAACCTCGCTTTTTTATGGAAAATTTCTCCATAACGAAAGATAGGGTTGTTAAAAGTGGCTCCATACCTCAAAATTAAGATAAGAATATATTTATGTAGGAGGCTGTTATGCAAATGAAAAATTATAAAGGAATTATGCTCACATTAGCAGTTATGATATTATGTGCTGTTACCATGAGCCACGCAAATGCAGCTGTCCATTTCATTGAAAAGAAAGACGATGCTTATGGTGACCCTAATCAAAAACCTTGTTACACCATCAGAAGTTCTGACTGCACACTCAATCGAACACTCTATGACAAATGTCCTAATGGAAACTATTGGAGAAGTTGTCGATGCGATATAAACAAATATAAATTTCATATTGGAAACTGCTCAGCTGACATGCTGGGTGGTGAAATTTGTAATAACACACAATATACTGAATGTGGTTGTAATGAAACAAAATTCCCATACACAAAGGACAATTGTGAAAGCCCTAAGATTTTAGCTGGTTCTACAAATTGTAACAACACGCACTATCCTGAATGTAAATGTCCAGACACATTCAAAACCTGTCCAGCAGGAATGATTGGTTCTGGTGAATCTTGTGACGGAAAATATAAAGAATGCGTTTGTGACCCGTCAATCTATAAAAAATGTTCAACAGGCAAAGGAGCTACTGGTTCACAATCTTGTACAGATAGTTCTGGAACAAAATATACGAGTTGTGAAGAGCCAACTTGTCCTTCTGGAACTGTAGATTTGAATACATATTGGGCAAATGGAGATTTGAAATATTTCCTTGATGTTAACAAGAGAAAACATTCAACAGCCGGAACAAAAACCTGTGTTATCATTCCTACGTGTTCAGAACTTGGATTCAACATGAATTTTCAGGTCATTCTTCTATCAAATGTCCTTTTGATACAACAAAAGAATTTTGTTTAGCAGATAAGAAAGAGATAACTTGTGAAGATGGCGGATATGTAGATAGTGTTCCAAGTGGAAAGATCTGTAATGGAGTTTTTTATGAAGGAAAATCATGTTACAAAGATTGTGTAACTGTAACCTGTGCTCTCGGTGGATATCAAAGTTCAATTCCAAGCGGACAAACATGTACTTCCGTGTCTTATTATGGAAAAACATGTTACACAAGTTGTTATACACCATCAAACACCACAAAATCATCTTGTTCAAATGAATATGGATACTATAAAAATCGTTCATGTTCAGAATTCAGTGCATATCAAACTGGTCAACAATGTCATGCAAGATACAACGAATTAGGAAATCAATGCTATCATAATGGAGCTGTTGGAGAAGGAACAGGAGCTTGTGATGTTGACTCATGGCACCGCTGCTGTCTTGAATGTAATGGCGACTAACAGTAATTTTAATAAAAAGTTTGGAGAGATAAAATGAAAAAAATAATTACCCTTACAGCTTTTGCATTCTTGGCTTTTTCAGTGGGCAATGCAAATGCACAAACAGCACCAAGCTGTTCAACACTTGGATATACGAATACTGCAGCAGCTTGTGCAGGCAAAAATAAAGTTGCTTGCCCAACAGATGAAACAAAGTTTTTCTGCGGAGAAATATGCGATGCAAACATTTACAAATATGATTCAATAAATTGCCCATCATCTAAAAACACTTTAGGTGGTGATAAATATTCAAAATGTACTTGTGTTTCAAATAATACAGAAGTTTTCCCTGAAGACTATACAGAATGTGCTGAATATGACAGTTGCACTTATAAATGTATAAGACTAGGTGATTGTAGAACTCTGGGTTCTGAGTGGAAAGGAAGTAAATATATTTCAGGAACAAATGGTGATACTAGAACTAAGAATGACTGCCCTGCTGCTGTTAAAATATACACTGGCTCTTACCAAAAATGTTATGCTTCAGGCAGATCGTTGCTAACCTCTGCAGATTACGCAGCACCAAATGGCTGGAAATTAAATTGCGTCAGATGCATTACAGCTACAGATGCTAGCAAAGGAATAACTGGTGATGCCGGTGGAAAATGTGTTAATTAATAATAACTTTGAAATTGATTTAACACAAAAAAAGGCTCTCAATTGAGAGCCTTTTTTACTACAAATATTTCTTTGCGATTTCAGGATAGATAATCGCATCATCATTTATCTTTACCCAACCAACCGTTTCTGTTGTCTTTCCTTCTTCTACAAAGTCAAAGTCAGTCTTTTCATAAAGAGATTTATCTTTGAATTTGGCATTATATAAAAACACAATTTCATGTCCTTGTTTACCATTGAATGTGAAAATATTTTCTTCAACATCAAGTCTTTCTTGAACCTCTACTTCAACAGCAAGTTCTTCCATAAATTCTCTTTGAATTGTTTCTCTTGAAGTTTCTCCAAATTCAATTCCACCACCAAGAAGGCGGTAGAAAACTTCATCTTTAACTTTGTCATAGCCTTTCATTGCCAAAAGTTTATTACCGTGCCTCAATAAAGCCACAGCAATTGGTCTTAATTTTCCAGTCATTACGATTTCCTTTGATTTATCTTCTAAATTCTACAACTTCAAAACTAGCTTCTAAAAAATCTCTAAGTTTTTCATCATTGAAAAATTTTTCACATTCTTCATCTGGAGTATTATCTCCTTGGACTTGACGATATCTTTGTAGATTATATTTCCTAACACCACGTAATTTCAAATCTTTCGCAATTGTATAAATATCTTCAATGCTCAAAATTCGAGGATCACAGGTTGTTCTCGTTTCAAAATTGACTTTACTATCCAACAACACTTGAAGGCTTTGTATAGTTTTATCAAGGCTCTCGACACCTCCCACCGACTTTTTGTAACGTTCTTTTTCAAATGGAGCTTTGACATCAAAACCAACCCAGTCAACGAGAGGGATAATTTCTTTCAAAGTTTCAGGGTAATAGCCACCAGTGTGAACCCCTATTTGAAACCCTAATGCTTTAACTTCTTGAATAGCTCCAACGATTTTTTTCTGCATCAAAGGCTCGCCACCACTAAAAACAACAGCGTCTAAGATGCCCTTTCTTTTTTCTAAAAAATTTTTAAACTGATGCCAGAAAAAATTTGTTTCATTATCTAGCTTTTGTAGATGCGTGTTATAGCAAAATGGACAACGCCAAGGACAACCCTTTAAAAAAACAACGGCGGAAATTTTTCCAGGATAGTCAACAACACTAAACTTTTCAATTCCGCCAATAAAAATAGAGCTGCATGCCTTCTCATCAGGTTCAGAACATTTATTATTAAATTCTACTACTGATGACATTACATGCAACCCCAACTTTATATGAAAATTTTATAAAAGCAAAGGAATTTTACTCTGCTGCACAAGCAAGTGCATTTTCCTCTGTAATTCTAATCATAGCCTTTTCTTCTGTGAAACAAACTCTTGAATAAAATTCAGATTTTTTACCTTTGTTGAATTCTGAAACAGGACGGCAATAGCCCATTACTCTTGTCCAAACTTCGCAAGGTTGTCTTTCTTCATCACTCAATTTAATTTCACTAAAATTAATTACGTTCATTGTTTTATCCCCCTTATAAATATATATTTATGCAATCTCTTTTTTGTTTTCTAAAACTCTCAATTTTTCAGCTTTTTTCTCTTCGTCACAAATTGGACAATATTTATGTTCACCAGACAAATATCCATGTTTTGGACACACAGAAAATGTTGGTGTAATTGTCACATATGGCAGGCGATAGTTTGTGAGCACCCTTTTGACGAGGTCACGACAAACTTTTGCAGAAGATAGTCTTTGGCTCATATAAAGGTGAAGCACCGTTCCACCCGTATATTTGGATTGCAAAGTAGATTGCAAATCTAAAGCCTCAAATGGATCATCTGTGTAGCCGACAGGAAGTTGAGAAGAATTTGTATAGTATGGATTCTCTTGCGTTCCCGCTTGGATAATTCCATTAAATCTTTTCTTGTCTTCACGTGCAAAACGATATGTTGCACTTTCGGCAGGAGTTGCTTCAAGATTATACATATGTCCCGTGTCTTCTTGAATTTTAACCATCTTTGCACGGATATAATCTAAGAACTTTTCAGCAAATTGTTGACCATAAGCGGAAGCAATGTCATATTTGCCATCTGTGTAGTTCAAAATCATTTCGTTAATACCATTCACACCAATTGTTGAGAAGTGGTTGCGTAAAGTTCCTAAATAACGTTTTGTATATGGGAAAAGACCATTATCAATCAAGCGTGTAATGACTTTTCTTTTGATTTCCAAACTTGTTTTAGCAATTTGCATCAACTCATCAACACGACCAAAAAGTCCAGCCTCATTGCCCTTATATACAAAGCCTAGTCTTGCGCAGTTAAAAGTGACAACCCCAACAGAACCTGTTTGTTCAGCAGAACCAAACAAACCATTTCCTCTCGCCAAAAGTTCTCGCAAATCAAGTTGCAAACGACAACACATTGAACGAATTTGACCAGGTTTCAAAACAGAATTTATAAAGTTTTGGAAATATGGCAAACCATATTTTGCGGTCATTTCAAAAAGAAGTTCTGTATTTTCATCTTCCCAAGGAAAATCTGGCGTCATATTATAAGTTGGGATTGGGAATGTAAATGGACGTCCCTTAATATCTCCCCCCATCATCACTGTGATATAGGACTTATTAATCATATCCATTTCAGGTTTTAAATCACCATAAGTGAAAGATTGTTCTTCTCCCGCAATAATTGGGTGTTTATCACATAAATCTTCTGGGCAAACCCAGTCAAATGTGAAGTTTGTGAAAGGTGTTTGAGAACCCCAACGAGAAGGAATGTTCAAGTTATAAATGAGTTCCTGAATTTGTTGCAAAACTTGGTCGTAAGAAAGATTGTCTCTACGGACATATGGTGCAAGATAGGTATCCACAGAAGAAAAAGCTTGTGCCCCTGCCCATTCATTTTGAAGCGTTCCCATAAAATTGACCATTTGACCAACTGCCGCAGAAAGATGCTTTGCTGGACCAGCTTCAGCCTTTCCTGAAACACCATTAAATCCTTCGTGAAGCAAATTTTTCAAAGACCAGCCAGCACAATAGGCTGCCAACATATCCAAATCGTGAATATGCATATCACCATTTCTGTGAGCTTCACCAATTTCCGCAGGATAAACATGGCTGAGCCAGTAATTTGCAGTGACCTTACCAGAAACATTCAAAATCAAACCACCATTTGAATAGCCCTGATTCGCATTTGCATTCACACGCCAATCTAATCTTTCTAAATATTCATTAATTGAACTTTCAACATCAACCATCACTTTGCGATCACTTCTCGTTCTGCTTCTTTGATCACGATATAAGATATACGCCTTAGCTGTTAAAAAGTGATTCGCAGAGATGATAACTTGTTCAACAACATCTTGAACTTGTTCAATCGTTGGTAAAGTTTCAGCAAATTTGTGCTTTAAAACTTTTAAAACTTGAGCCGTCAACAACCATGCTTCTTGTTCTGCAAATTCAGATGTGGAAGTTCCAGCTCTGAGAATGGCATTAAAAATTCTATGACTATCGAATGGAGAAAGAGTTCCATCTCTTTTCAAGATGTTTTCAAAAGGAACTTTCTCAAAATCTAAAACTTTGGTATCTGAACTTACATCTGACATATCTAATAGTATCCCCCATTATTATATTCGTTGGCTATTAATTCAATAATATACAAGATATAGTTTAACAAAAATTTAAAACAACTACATCTTGTATGTTTATTTAAAAGATTAAAACTAAAAGAATTTGAAAATTCTATGAAAACTAGTATGAATTATTAAAATTTTTATCACAACATATAAAACAAAAAAATATTTTAAAATCTTCTATCTTCTTATTTTTTATACATATTATTTTTTTGAAAAAGTGGATAACCTCATTAACTAAAGTTAATGAATATTAGATAAGATTCTTAATAAAAAAAAGAGACTCTTTTGGAAATCTCTTTTTTGTTGTTATATAAATTTGCAAGCTATTTTCAATTATTTCACGTTAAGAATCTAGAAAATTAGAAAAGAGTGCAGACAAGTTTTGAGCGACGTGTAAACTTCACTACACGAGTGAAAAAGTTGCAAGTTATTTTCAATTATATAGATTCTCTTATCTAACAACTTCGACTTCTGTTCCAATCACTGTCTTTTCAATATAATCGTCTTTACATTGAGAACCAATACAACGTTTGAGAACTGTTGCTTTACTTCCTTCTGTCAAACCCTGAACACGCATCGATGGAACATAAACATCCAGAACATTAATGTTAAATGTCAAATAACCCACATTGCTAAATTGATCCGTAAAATATACCTTAATTGGATATGTTCCAACTTCTGAAGGCATTGCAATACCATCAAATGTAAAAGTTTTTTCATTATACTTCAACCAAGATGGAAGTGGTTGATCACCAACAAGCCCTGCTTTGGATGTAATTTTTCCACGAAATTCAATTTTTGCCAAAGCAGCCATCGGAATTTGGAAAGTGACTCTTTTTCCAGTTTCTGTATTGATGTCCGGAATCAAATTGACAGATGACAAATTAATTGGAGGACGTTTGCTTGGAATATTCAATAAATATGGACGACTATCAGGAATAAACTCTCCTTTTCTCCATTTTTCCATTGTTTCTCTCAATTGGAATGCAATTTTTGAAAGTTTTTCATTAACCATATAGTATGGCAAAGCATCTAAACCAATTGTTGAATATAAGTTGCCTAAAGAGTCTTGAACTTCAATATATGAACGATAAGCCTTTGCCTCATCTTCAATCGCACGAGCTGATTCTAGATGACTTTTAGAATCTTTATATCCTTTTGCATAAGTTGTATCTTCAGCAATATCTTCTGAAATACCTGCAATTTCCATATTAATTTGGTAGTCTTCTACAGAAGATTCATATCTTGCCCAAGAAACATAAACTTGGCTCAAAACAAGGATAGACATTCTCTGACGACGAAGTGTTTCAAGATCTTGACGATTTGGTCGTTTGATATCTTCAAAAACACTCAAACCAACTTCTTTACCTTTTTTCGCCCACAAGCGATTATAGTATTTAGGGTCATTTTCATAACCTTTTTCGTTTGGAGTTTGAAATTCTTTGACAATAATTTTCAAATCTTCTTTTTTGACAAATGTATCATGTACGCGGATTTCTGGGCGATTTGTCAAAGCTAACCATTCCAGACCACTCAAATCTGTTTTCATTTCAGGAAGTGCAAAGTTGCCATATTCTTTTCCAACAAGCTTAAATTCTGTTGAAGGGTGGAAACCCATGAAAGCTGCCAAACGTGCTTCTGAAGTTTCTACATCACGTTTGAGAGCTGAAAGTTTTTTGATATCTTCCATATACTTTCTTTTTTTCTGCAATTCTTCAACTGGAACTGTTTTGCCCATTTTTGCATATTCTTTAGCAGCAATGTTCATTTCATCAACTTGCAAAGTCATAAACTCTGTCATATCATCCATTGTTGGCAGAAGTTTTTGAGCCATCAATGCTTTCCAATATAAATTTCTCGTTTCTTGCAAAATATTATGAATTACTTTGCGACTTTGTTCGTAAGCAATTGCAGATTGATATTCTTTTGTGGTTGTCTGATAATAAACAGTTGAAAGGTCCAAGATGTTCCATGTTGCTTTCAAGTCAGAGTTTGTGCTCTCAATTGAATCAGTATTCACATAACCAGCCTTACTCAAAACTTCAGGAAGCCTATTGACAGGAACTTTTCCAGCATCAACAATAGCTTTTTCATATCTAACCATACGGCCTGAATAGTTATATTTCACAGCCAAAGCCATTGCCATATACACATCAATTGGCTTTTCAATTTTTTTAGGTGTACTGACAAACATATTCTGCATATCAACGTCAGCTCTAACCGCTCTATCCCAGTCAGAGTAATATGCAGCTGCTTTTTCGTCTTTAATTACTTGTTTGCTTTCTTCAGATGCGCAACCAACCAAGAAAACAACACCTGCAACAATTGACAACAATACTTTCTTCATTATCAAGGCCCTTCATATAAATCTTTGTATTTATATATAAATATATCAATATTTTTAATCTGAACAGTATTTATTTACTTTTATTCAACTTTCATGTTATACAATAAAGATAAAATATATGTTAATATACGTAGCAAAGGCAATTTTTTATTATGTTTGGCATTTTTCGAACAATTTTTAAATATAAAGAAAAAGAAAGTCCTGATGTTCTTGGAAAATATCCAGAACTTCTTGATGTTTCTGCGATGCCAGAAAGAAGATATCTTTGGACATCTCGAGTTTTAGTGATTGTTGCTTGCATTAGCATTTGCATTAATATGATGCTCTCAAGCACTATATATCTTATGCTCCCACAAAGAGATGCACTTCCACGTCTCTTATATATTAACAAGTATTTCAGTGTTCTAGAGAGGCTGCAGCCAGATGAAATTATTGTTCCCGCAGCTTCTATGGTCGCAGAGCAGTATATCTCTCAATATATTATGTACAGATATATCATCACTAGAGACTATGATGAATTGATGACCCGTTGGGAAAAAGGCGGAATTGTATATTGGTATTCCTCTCCTGCTGTTTTTGAAGAATTCACGGCATATGATGCCAAATTAAACATTTCGATGTTTAGAGAAAAAAATATGCAAAGAGATGTCGATATTGATTGGGTTCGTTCAATTGGAAGAAATCTGTGGCAAGTTCAATTCAGAACAATGGACTACCTCCCTAATTTTCCTAATCCAGACGTAAACATCTGGCGCGCAACCATTAGAGTTGCTTTTGTAAGACAAACTGATCTCAAAAGATCAACAGCTATTATCAACCCTTTTGGTTTTAGAATAACCAACTATTCTCTTGGATATGTGGGCAGACCAGGAAGTCCTGCGAGTTACTTAGAACATATCAAAAAAACAACCGTTGACTATTACAAAATTTATTAAAAAGACAAATAAAAAACTCCTTCAGAAGAAGGAGTTTTTTTAGCTTAAAGCCCAAGTTTTTTGGTTAGTCTTTCTAGTTCGTCAATATATTCAGAAATTACACCAAGACCGAGATTCCAAAACTTTTCATCTTTTGCATCAAGTCCAAAAGGTTGCAAAAGCTCATCATATTTCTTAACCCCAGTTTCTGAAAGCATATGTAAATATTTATCAGCAAAATTTTCAACTTTATTATGGCGATAAACACTATAAAGCGAATTGACGACGCAGTCTGCAAAAGAATAGGCATAAACATAAAATGGAAGGTGATAAAAATGGCTCACTTGAGACCAAATATATTCACTATCTTCACCAACCTCCACAGAAGAACCTAAGCTTTCTTTCATTTCTTCTTTCCAAATTTCAACAAGTCTAACGGAGGAAACTTCACCTTCTCGACGTTCATTGTGAACTTTGGTTTCAAAATTATGGAAAGCAATCTGACGAATGGCAGTATTTATCATATCGTTCACTTTGCTTGCAATCAAACAAAGCTTTGTCATATCATCATCAATATTTTCTAGTAGACTTTTAAATGTAAGTGATTCTGCAAAAACAGAAGCAACTTCTGCCAAGGTCAAAGGCGTATCATCCTGAAGCTCTCCTTGTTTGCCACTAAGACGCATGTGACAACCATGCCCAAGCTCATGAGCTAAAGTCAAAACATCTCTGAGTTTACCAGTAAAATTCAAAAACAGATACGGATGAGCATGACTAGAAACAGGATGAGCAAAAGCTCCACTTCTTTTTCCATTTCTAACAGGTACATCAATCCAATTTTTTGTGAAAAAATCTTGCGCAAGTTCATACAGTTTTGGTGAAAAAGATTGATAAGCATCTAAAACAATTTTAACTGCCTCATCCCAAGAATAATCAACATCTTTTTCGAATGGAAGAGGTGCGTTGCGATCCCAATAGCTAAGCTTGTCGACACCTAGCCATTTTGCCTTAAGTTTATAAAAACGGTGAGCTATGTTTGTGTAATTTGCTGTCACAGAAGCAACCAAACTTTCAACAACTTCACCTTCAACATTATTTGCTAGATTTTGAGAAGCAATAGGTGTTTTGAAACCTCTTTTTTCATCTTCAATCGCTTTATCTTTAACCACCATATTATAAATGAAAGTGAAAAGATTATCATTTTCTTTGCAGACACGATTAATTTCTTTTCCAGCTTTGTGACGAATTTCTGCATTTTTATCTTGAGTGAGCTTACTGATTCCAGAATCATTATATTCTTTGCCATCAACAATATACTTAAGCTCTGATGAATATTCATCATACAAAAGAACCCACGCACTACCCGATGTAACACTTTTTTCAAGTAGCATTCCTTCTAAATCTTCTGAAAGTTCATATTTCTTGAACAAACGAAGTCTATCCAGCCATGGTTTATAAACTGCAACTTTTTCATCTTTCAAAAGTTCACTAATTTTTTCATCAGAAAGTTGATTAATTTCCAAAGAGAAAAATACACTGCATTTGCTATAGTCAGTCAATTTTTCGCTCAAATTTTGAAAGAATATAGTTGCATCCTTATTGTCCATTTGAGTGCACATATTCAAATACCCAAAACCACCAAGAAAATGACCAATAACAACAATATCCTCATAAACTTTCAAAGCTTCCGCAAAATTCTTTGAAGATAATCTTGCTATTTTTCCTTTATATTCTTGCTCAAGTTTTTGGTTCAAAAATTTATATTTTTCCAAATCTTCATTGATTTTTTTGTCTTTGAGACCCGCATATAGATCTGACAAATCCCATGCAGGGAGTTCACTCTTCTTCATCAATTTTCAACTCCTTATTCTTCTTTCTAAAATCATTCATTTGCTCTGCTAAATTTGGGTTTTCATGATAAAACAATTTTAGCTCTTCATCCATTTCTTCATTAGCCAATGACTGTGGGCTGAACATATAGTTTCCCCATGGCGTTTGTTGTTCTCCTAAAATCCAATTTTCGGCTCCAACAACCACCGTTTTTGCTGTACAATAACCATGCCCAAGAACAGCTTTCAACACACAACCATATGACTTTTGACAGAGGCTTACTTCATCCACAAAATTTTCTGAACAAATCGTGAAACCTCTTTTTTGTACATCTTGTTTGGGAGATATAAGAACCAAAACAAAAACCAAGATAAAGAAACTCACAAAAAGACTAAGCAAAAACCCAAACCAATGATTTTTAATGAATGTCATTATTTTCTCTTATCTAAATATGTTTCCAATTGAGCAAGTTCTTCTAATGTATTTGCACTTGCAACTTCCTCAGGGTTTGCTTCAATTGTTGAACAAGAAAATCCATTTTTAATAGCAATTTCAACAACATCAGTTAAGTAATATTCACCAGCAACATTATTATTTCCAATTTGCTCTAATAAATCAAATAAGACTCTTCCGTCAAATATCATCATTCCCGAATTAAGGAAATTGATTTTTCTTTCTTCATCAGTTGCATCTTTAAACTCTACGATTTTTTCAAGTTTATCACCCTTCATCACAAGTCTACCATGCGGAGGGCAAGTTTCAGGCCTAATTCCAACCACAACAACTGCGTAATTGCCTTCCAATCTTTTTTGAACAGCTTTTTTAACTGTTTCAGCAGTTACAATTGGCGTATCACCAAAAATCATCACAACAGAACCATCAAACTTATTGAGATGTTCTTTGGCAGCAAGAACAGCATTTCCTGTTCCTAATTGTTTATATTGAATGGATGTTTTATAAGGAGCTACTTCTTTAGCCACGATTTGTCCATCTGGAGCAATAACTGTAACAATTTCATCTGCTGGAAGTTGTTCTAAAGTTTCGATAATTCTCTTAATCATGGACTTGCCTTTAACCGGCATCATAACCTTTGGAAGATCAGACTTCATTCTGCTTCCTTTTCCTGCACCTAAAACTATCGCTGCAATTCTTTCTTTTGTCATAACTAAAGTTCTCCTTGTTTGTTTATTCTTTTTTTAATATCTATCATATATAGTATAAAATTATATTTTATTTGTTAACAAAGGTGTAAGTTTTATGAAAAAACTTTTTCTTGCATTATATTTCATTCCTATCCTTTTCATGACGACTCAGGTTCAAGCCAAGATTCATTCATTTGCTGATCCAACAGAAGCTGAACAATATAGTAAAAACAAAAAAAATGTGCCAGTAACTGCAAAAACAAGCCCAAAATATAAGACCTTAACAGATCTTTTAGAGGATCGTGCGGGCAAATCAATTGTTACAGCAATTCCTGACGATGAAGTTAATAACTCAATGTCACAAAGCAGTGTTCTAAGCCCTGAACATGCTCAAATGATGGAAGATAAAAACAAATCATTCTTTCAGAAAATATATGAAAATGCGGTATCAAGAGCAACATCTAAAGAACCAACATATTCACAAAACGTTCTTCAAGGACAAGGTCAACCCCAAGCTCAACAAGTTAAAAATCAGCAAGAAACATGGGAAAAACCAAATTATCAAACAGTAAGTGTTTCTCTTCCAACTGGTACAAAAATCCTTGCTCCAGCAATTGAGCACATTTCATATTTGTTGACAGATATTGATTTACTTTCCAATGGGGCAGCAAAAATCAGTGAAAAAGTTATTGTGGTGGCAAATGGAGAAAAACTCAAACATGGACTATCAAAAGCACTACCTAAATTTTCTGTTTCTCGAGATGGTACAAGTAATAAAATTGATATTAACCTCATTAGTGTCAAAATCGACGGACAAGAATTTGACTATAAAATTGAAGAAATTGGTAACACAATCTATTTTAAACCAAAATATGAATACGAACTTCAACCAGGTGTATATACCTATGACTTTGAATATATTGTCAATCGTCAACTTTGGGTCTATGAAGATTTTGATGAGTTTTACTGGAATATCACAGGAAACTATTGGAACCTCATCATTGCACGTGCTGGAGCTATCATAAAAATTCCAGGAAGTGATCCTGTTCTGGGAAAAGCTGGATTTATCATGAGTTTTGGTAGAGCCGATTTTGTTAATGTTAGAACTTTCGAAATGGAAAACAATGCAGTTGGTGTTGCTTCAATTGGCCCAATTTTTGTAGGCGAGTCATTACAAACCGTTCTTTCTATTCCAAAAGAAAACTTCTTAAAAACTCAAAACAACACATCATATCGTCTTATCAATGATTATGGAGATATTATCTTATCTATCCTTGGTTTGATTGCAATTGTCGGAGGATATTTTGTTTCTTGGATTTTCATTTCTAACAACACAAAAACAAAAAAACAATATTCAATTTCTAAAACAGGACCAATTTTGAGATATCTTGTAAAAAATGGTTTTGATAAGATATCATTTGGTGCCTTCCTTCTTGAGCTATACAAAAAACGAATAATCAACATTAAACAAGAAGATGGAAAGATATATCTCATCAAACTTTCAGATAGCACTTCTGGTTTGTCAAAGCTTGAAGCTACAGCAATTCATAACTTATTTCCAAACAAAGAATCTTATTTAGAAGTAAACAGAAACAATGTGTTAAAAATTAGCCGTGCTTATAAAGCTAGTAGTATGGATACAAAAAGCAAAATTAAAAAATTCATCTTAATGACGAATAGTGGGTATATTGGATTTAGTATTTTGATGCTTCTCTTAGTACAATTAGGCACAGCACTTTTAAGCTACAATCCTCTTAACAACTTTCTGTTTATGATTGTTCTAGATAGTATCATTGCTGTTGCTCTGACAATAGCAATGTATAAAACAAAATCTTTTTGGCAATATACCTACAAACCAATTGCTGTCATCGCCATCACTATATGTTTGGTTTTGTTTGGTATTATTGTCAGTACCACTTCTGCTATTTTGAATGTTGTAGCAATCATCACTATTTTTGCTTTCACAAATCTTTTCTCTGGGCAAAATGGACTTATTAAAAACAATATTTCAGAAGCACGACAATTGCGTGAAAATTTGAACAAAAACATTTCTGAAAATAGCTCAGATAGACTTTTTAGCACACAACAACCTGCTATCTTTGCCTTTGAACTCACAGAAACTTACAATGAATCTGTTGGTGACAAAGAAGACAACAAGCTGAAGATTGTAAATGATATCATCCGTAATATCTAGATAAAATAAAAAAAGCACCGTTTTCGGTGCTTTTTTTATTAGTCTTCAATTTCTCCAAACAAATAAAATGTCTGTGCTTTCACATGCCCAACAAACAAGGAAACAAGGAGAAAGAAAATAATATTATAAAAAAATTCAATGAGCAAAACGACAGCAAAATTTTCCGCTGTATAGCCCACAAAATTATAATAAAAATTCATAACCAAAACCAAAAGAAATGCCATAATAAAAAAGATTGATGTAATGATTTTGAACATATTATCAGCTGAACGACGCCAAAGTGCAATCAAAGAAGGAATTTCTCTTTCTTCAACAATCAAACCAAAAACTGAGAAAAATCTCAAAATCAAAAATGGAGAAAAGAAACCAATTGAAACAAATGCGAAGAATGAAATCTCAATAAGCCAATCCGGATTAGGCTCTCTAACATAAAGGGTATAAAAAGAAATTATTGGAAGCAATATCAATAAAAATGCAACAAAAAAAGCTATAAAAAGTTTAAACATTCTATGATTTAAAACGAATAAATTCTTCCAAGAAAATGCCCTTTTTGAAAGCAATTCATAAAAGAAGATGCAGAACAAAAGCATGATGAAACCTTTGATAGCCAAATAAGATATACTACTTAAATCGGAACTTGAACAAAAAATATTTTCTCTTGCCCCTTCAACGCCACACAGAAAAAATGTTCCAAGTGCACAAGCCGCGATCGTAAGAACGACAGAATAAATCGCTGCGGAAAGAAAGAATCCTTTTAGGTTATCTATGAAATAATTAAAAGGTGAAAATATCAATCCAAAGAATGGCATCTTCACATTTTCCACCGTGAAATCATCTTTTTCACCTATCACTCTTTTAATAAAATCACTCATTTTTATATCTCCTGAACAGAGGTTACACCGTGAATACTTCTAATTTTAGTCAAGGCATCGCTATTTTCAAAAGCATAGCCATATGGTAGTTCAATTCTCACATCCCAATTTTTATCATCAGGTATAATATATATCTTATTTCTGCCTTTTTTATCCTGAGCCAGAATTTCTTTTAATTCTCTAATAGCACTTTGGCTAGATACAAAAACATTAAAACCTGTGGCAACATCTGCAATTGCTTTATCCAGCGTTTCCACGATATTAATCAGTACTCGAGGACTTCCCTCTTCTGTTTGGCGGTCAACTGTCATACTAACCAACAAAGGAAGACCCGAATTTATAATTTCTTCGTATCTTGCAATTGCTTCTGAAAACATCAATCCCTCAAACTTTCCTTCCAAATCAGACATTTCAAGAAAAGCATATTTATTTCCATTTTTACTCAATCTTTTCTTAAAGCTATTCACACAACCTGCAAGCTTTGCCTTGATGGTATCTCCAACTTTAACATTTCCAAAAACCTGACTGCTTTTTTTGACGCTCAATCTTTCCATACCTTTACCATAAATATCTAAAGGATGAGCAGAAAGATAAAAACCAATTGCCTCTGCCTCATTTCTAAGTTTTTCTAATTCTGGCCATTCTGGTTTATCTTCCAACTTCACTTCAGTTTGAAGCTCAACACTTCCAAACAAAGTTGTTTGAGCACTTGTTTTGACTTCAGTTGCTGCATAGATATGTCTAATAATTGTTTCAGTATTTTCAAAAAGTTTAGCTCTGTTTTTTTCTAAATCATCAAAAGCACCAGATTTTGCCAATTGTTCAAGTTGACGTCGATTGATTTGTTTGAAATCTGTTCGATGGATAAAATCCGAAATATCCTTATAAACACCATTTTTTTCACGTTCTTCAACAATTGCTCTCATACTTGCCTCACCAACGCCTTTGATAGCAGCAAGTGCATAGCGAATACTTTTTCCTTCAACCGTAAATTCCACACCTGACTTATTGATATTTGGTGTCAAAACAGGAATCCCCATTTGCTTCACTTCATCTTTGAAGAAAAGTAGTTTATCTGTATTCGTAATATCCAAACTCATCACTGCACACATAAACTCAACTGGATAATGGGCTTTCAAATAAGCAGTTTGATATGAAATAAGTGAATATGCTGCCGCATGAGATTTGTTAAACCCATAAGAAGCAAATTTTGCCATTTGTTCAAAAATCGTTTCTGCAACATCTTGGGCAATTCCATTTTGCACTGATCCTTGAACAAATTTGTCTTTTTGAGCTGGCATTTTATCCATCATCTTCTTACCCATAATCTTACGAAGTGTATCTGCTTCACCTTGGGTATAATTCGCAAGTTTTTGAGAAATTCTCATCACCTGCTCTTGATAAATCATAATACCATATGTTTCAGAAAGAATAGATTCTAACATCGGATGAAGATATTCAACTTTTTCTTCACCATGTTTTCTCTTAATATAGCTTGGAATATTATCCATTGGACCAGGACGATACAAAGACACAATCGCAATAAGGTCTTCAAATCTATCTGGTCTGATTTGCTTATGAACATCTTTCATGCCTGCCGATTCAAATTGGAACACAGCAGAAGTATCCCCTCTTTGTAAAAGTTCATAAGAAGCCTTATCATCGATAGGGATTTTATCTATATCTATATCAACATTATAATTTTTTTTGACTAACTCCAAAGCCTTTTTGATAACAGTTAAGGTTTTCAAGCCTAAGAAGTCGAACTTAATCAAACCAGATTCTTCCACAAACTTCATATCAAATTGAGTTACTGGCATTTCAGCACGAGGATCTTTATAAAGTGGTACAAGTTGTTCTAAAGACCTGTCACCAATCACCACACCTGCAGCATGAACCCCTGAATGACGATAAAGCCCTTCTAATTTCATCGCAATATCAAAAAGCTTATTGATTTGAGGGTCATTGACACGCATTTCTTCAAGCTCAGGAACTTGTTCTAATGCTTCTGGTAAAGTTGGATTTTTTCCCTGATTCCCAGCAGGAATCATTTTACTTATTTTGTCAGCCTGAGAATAAGGCATCTGTAAAACACGGGCTACATCTCGAATAACAGCCTTCGACTGCAATTTACCATAAGTAATAATTTGTGCCACATTTTCAGCACCATATTTATTTTTTACATATTCTATGGTTTTTTCACGTTTTTCTTGGCAAAAGTCAACGTCAAAGTCCGGCATGGAAATACGATCTGGATTTAGAAATCTTTCGAAGAGCAAATCATAGTGAATTGGATCTAAGTTGGTAATTTCAAGCGACCAAGCCACAATAGAACCTGCACCAGAACCACGTCCCGGACCAACAGGAACGCCATTATTTTTTGACCAACGAATGAAGTCTGACACGATGAGAAAGTATCCAGCAAACCCCATTCCTTTAATCACACCAAGCTCATAATCCAAACGTGCATAATAAACATCGTCTTTAGCTTTTTTTTCTTCGTCCGTCATGTCTTCTTTATAAACATGATCTTTCATCCTTTGTGCTAAACCTTTTAGTGATTCTTCACGGATAAAATCATCTGCTGACATCTCACCACAATCAAAGTGAGGTAGAAGTGGAGAAACAAATTCAGACATAAAACTACAACGTTTTGCAATTGCAACAGTGTTTTGAACTGCTTCTGGCAAATCTCTGAATAAGTCCACCATTTCTTCTGGAAAACGCAAACGATTATTTGGAGAAAACTTTTTACGATTATCATTGGCAACATATTCACCTTGTGCAATACACACAAGAGCATCATGAGCTTCATACATTTCAGCAGTGAAGAAAAAAGCTTCGTTTGTTGCCACTAAAGGAATATTATACTTATAGGCAATATCAAGAAAGAAATCTTCTGTTTTTTTCTCATTCTCATAACCCACACGAGAAATTTCCATATAAAATCTATTATCGAAAATCTCTTTGAATTTAACAGCAAGTTCTTCTGCCTCTTGAGCACGATTATCAAGATACAATCTGCCAATAGGACCTTCGAAGCCACCACTCAAAAAGATAAGCCCTTTGCCATATGTTTCTAAATCTGAAAGCAAAAGCTGAGGTTTTTCAGCATATCCCATATTATCCAAATAAGACACTTTCATCAAATGCATAATATTTTGATAGCCCTCTTGATTTTGTACCAAAAGAACAATTTTATCAGGCTCAACGACCATTCCTTTGGATTTGAAAGGGTCATCAGCATCCGCATTTCTGAGATTGAATTGGCAACCTAAGAGAGGCTTAACACCTTCTTTTGAAGCTACTGAGGAAAATTCTTTTGCTCCAAACATATTTGCCGTATCTGTAATTGCGAGGGCTGAATAACCCAAAGCTTTCGCCTTTGGCAATAAAGACTTAATCTTCATTGCTCCTTCAGACAATGAATAGGCACTATGAACGCGAAGATGTACAAATTTAGGTTCTGACATTGTTTTCCTTAAAAACTTATGTCTGACATCATAGCGAGATTAAGAAACTTATACAACAACAAAAGAAAAGTTATTCTGAAACAAATCCTTCATTTTAATCTGCTTGAAACTCAAAATTCCAGATGTTAAAATGAAAGAGCAAAATATTATTTTTTTAATTTTTAATTTTATTATTCCTATGGACTACAAAAAAATTTTGAAAGAAGACGAAGACATTGTTATCATTGATTATTCTTTGGTAAATGTTATGGGAACTCTTTTAAGCTTCAGCGGTGAATTTAATGAAGAATTATATGACGCCATGTTGAAAGCTGAAAGTGAAGGTGAGAAAATTTTGATTTATTCTATCAATCCTCCTTTTTACTTACACAGACTTGTCGACTTAGAGAAATTTCCTTGCATTGGCAAAGAGATTTTTCTTTCTCCTGTCTCTCACATGTGCCTCGGAAAAATTATTGATGACAAACTCGTGAAAGGAGCCAAATTTTTTCTCTCAAAAGATGAAAACTTAATTCATCCAGCCGACACGGAAAAATATAACTTTTCAAGAGATGAGCTTCCGGCAGGATTGAAAAATCCTCTTTTCAAAATCTAATTTTTTAAGCACCTTAAACCTTCTGGTTTTTGGTGCTTAAATTTTGACTTTGATAATATCCGCAAGTTTTGTAGTGTAGTTTGGAGAAAGATTTTCTCTTTTCAACAACCATTCCCCAACAAAACCTTGAACTGCCAATTTCACAACACCTGAATGATATTCATTATTTATCTTATCCACCATTTGCATCAGTTTTTCAGATTTTTTCCGATTCTTCGCATCAAAAAGATTTTGCTGAACAGCCGATTCAGGAACCACATCCATCACTACAACACCTGCTTTTTTATATTTAAATCCACCTATAAATATTTTTTTTAATGCTTGAAGAGAAGCATTTACAATTTCAATCGTATCAGAGGTTGCCACAGGAAAAGTGATGACCTTACTTTGCATATATTGTGGCAAATCTGTTCGAAAACGATTTGTATAAATAAAGACAGAAACAGCATGAGCACAAGTTTTTTGACAACGAAGCTTATAGGCACAATCTGAAGCAAAAGAAGAAACCGCTTGAGACATAGTGTCTAAATCTTCAATCATCTCTCCAAAACTTCTTGAAGTACAAATTTGCTTTTTTCCTTCAATATTATCCATATCAACACAGACTTCACCTTGAAGTTCTCGCCATGTTTTTTCTCCACCCAACATAAAATTTTTTCTGACCCAAGCACGATCTCTTTGAACAAAATCATAAGCCGTAAAAATTCCTTCAAACTTCATTTTTTCAAGTGTTTTACGTCCAATTCCCCAAACATCTCCTATTGGGGTAAGTTTCAATGCTTTTTCTCTTTTTTCAGGAGTATCCATAAAGCAAACCTGATTATAACGCTTATATTTCTTTGCAAAATGATTCGCTATTTTTGCTAAAGTTTTTGTTTCCGCCACCCCAACAGAAACAGGGATTCCTGTTGACTTACTCACTTTACGAGCAACATCTCTCACAAACTTTTCTCTGTCTTCCAACGCACCAACTTTGAAGAAAGCTTCATCAATAGAATAAATTTCAAGACTTGGAACATTTTCTCCCAAAACTCGCATCACTCGAGCCGACATATCTCCATAGAGCGTATAATTAGAAGAAAGAACTTTCACATCTCCTCGATCTATCAAATTTTTAATTTGATACATTGGCGTTCCCATTTTAATACCCAGTGCTTTTAGCTCATTAGAACGAGCCACAATACAACCATCGTTGTTACTCAAAACACCAATGGCTTTTCCTCTTAGTGATAGATTAAAAGCCCGTTCACAACTTACAAAGAAATTATTACAATCTAAAAGCCCATACATTTTTATGCTCAGTTTTGATTCTTGATGGAATAAGTCACCACACCCCAAATCATAAATTCGTTTTCAGAGGTAATTTGAATTGGAGAAAATTCTCGATTCGCTGGCATTAACCATATTTCATTTTTAGAGATTTTAATATATTTGAGTGTAAATTCTCCATCAACATAACATACTGCCATATCTCCATTTTTAGGTTCTAAAGACTTATCAATAACTAAAATATCTCCTTCATCAACACCAGAATCAATCATACTTTTACCACAAACTCTGGCAAAAAATGTGCTTGCTGGATGCTTGATAAGCTCTCTGTTCAAATCAATAGAATTTTCCATAAAGTCTTGTGCCGGACTCGGAAAACCAGCTCTAACCCCTTGTTCAGCAAAAGGTAATTCAATTTCTGACTTAACCTCTAAAGAACTCAACTTCAATCCACTCATTCCACCCTCCATAATCACATAGAAGATATAGAACAAAACAAGAACAAAGTAAAGTGAGAAAAAGATTTACTAGATATTTTTATCCTTCATATTTTAGGCTTAACCAGAATAAAAGTGTGGCGTCATTCCCAGCTTGACTGGGAATCTATCTGTCTGTCATTCCTAGCCCCATCCTGTCATTCCCGAGAAATCGGGAATCCATATTTACAAACCTCAGCACATTGTGGATACTCGGGTCAAGCCCGAGTATGACACTAAAAAAGAGTTCAAGTATGACAGCAGAACATTTCTTGAGAGAACGTAAAAACCTTGTATATAAGGCGAGTGATAAGAATTGAAGGATTTTATGAACGAGTGTACAAGTTTTTGTAAATATGTGGAGAATGAGAGAGATAATAAGAAATGAGGAAAAAATTTTTGAACGGACACACAAGTCCTTGACTAAAATTTTTATCTGAGATTTCTGCATTAGCTCTCCATTATACACATATTTTTTTAGTTGAGTTCAAGAAGACGTTCAGCCTGATCCTCTGACACAAGTGCATCAATAAGTTCGTATAAAGAATCACCACTAACAACATCTTCAAGCTTATAAAGGGTGAGATTGATTCTATGGTCTGTCACACGACCTTGAGGGTAGTTATAAGTTCTGATTCGCTCACTTCTGTCACCACTTCCAACCTGAAGTTTACGACGTTCTGAATAAACAGCATCCTTCGTTGCTTTTTGGTTATCATAAAGTTTTGCACGAAGCTGACGCATTGCACTTTCTTTGTTTTTGAACTGTGAACGACCATCTTGGCATTGAACAACAGTATTTGTTGGCAAGTGCGTAATACGAACTGCAGATTCTGTTTTGTTAACGTGCTGACCACCCGCACCAGAAGCACGATAAACATCAATTTTCAAATCTGCTGGATTGATATATAAATCCACTTCTTCAACTTCTGGCAAAACGGCAACTGTTGCTGCTGATGTATGAACACGTCCTTGAGATTCTGTCACAGGAACACGTTGAACACGATGTGCACCAGATTCAAATTTGAGCTTTGAGAAAACGTCTTTTCCAGTGATACTTGCAGATGCTTCTTTATATCCACCAATGCCATTTTCATTCACATCAAGAGTTTCAAATTTCCAGCCTTGAAGCTGCGCATATCTCTGATACATCTCAAAAAGAACCGCTGCAAACAGAGCTGCTTCATCACCCCCCGTTCCAGCACGAACTTCAAGAATTGCGTTCTTTTCATCTTCTTCATCCTTTGGAAGAAGTAGAATTTTAATCTCTTTTTCTTTTTCTGGAAGTTGATCTCTCAAATCATAATATTCAACTTCTGCAAGTTCTTTAAATTCCTTATCCATTGAAGCATCATGCATCATAGATTCAGCATCTTTCATATTTTTTTCCATGCTTTGATATTCTTTGATAGCTTCAACAATTGGTGTCAAATTTGAAAGTTCTTTGTTCATCTTGACCATATCATCAGAGTTGATATTTGGAGATGATAAAAGCGCATTCAGCTCTTCAAAACGGCTAACAACTTGGGATAATTTTTCTACAAAATTCATATTAATTCAATTCCTCAACTAACTTTTCAAGAGCAACATTTTTTTGCGCCCCACTATCTAAATCCTTAACGACAACTTCACCTTTTCCAAGTTCATCAGCACCCAAAATGATGGCTTTATATGCGTTTGCTTTATTTGCTTTTTCAAAACGTTTTTTGAAATTTCCTGAATAAGAATGTTCAACTTTAAAACCAGCCTTGCGCAAATTATAAGCAATTTCCATAGCTTTTTCATAGACATCATCACCTGTTGGAATAAGTGCAATTGGACGTGCCACTTCAACATCTTCATCAAGAAGAAGTGCAAGTCTATCCACACCACCTGCCCAACCAATTCCGGCAACATCACCACCGCCCATTTGAGCAACAAGACCATTATAGCGGCCGCCTGCTAGAACAGTTCCTTGAGCACCTAGTTTGTCAGTAACAAGTTCAAAAACGGTGTGATTATAATAATCCAAACCACGAACAAGCCTATCATTCACGCGATATTTTATACCTAAATTATCTAAGCCTTTAATTACATTTGCAAAAAATTCTTTGGAAGCTTCGTTTAAACTTTCACTATAAAGTGGTGCATTAGCTACAATTTCTTTATCACAATCTTCTTTTGAATCCAAAACACGGAGTGGATTTTTTTCTAGCCTATTTTTACTATCTTCAGAAAGATTATCATAATGACCTTTCAAATAGGTTACCAATTTTTCACGGTAAATATCACGACTTTCCGTATCTCCAAGAGAGTTGATTTCAACAACAACTTTACCTGACAAGCCAAGTTCTTCGAGAAAGTTATAAGCCATTGCAATCACTTCCACATCAACTTGCGGACTTTCAACACCTAAAAGCTCAACACCAAACTGAGTAAGTTGACGATAACGACCTTTTTGTGGACGTTCATATCTGAACATTGGCCCATGGTAGTAGAATTTTAGAGGGAGTTGTCTCTGCATACCATTAGAAACAAAAGCACGAACCACACCAGCTGTTCCTTCAGGGCGGAGCGTCAAATTATCTTCACTTTTTTGAAAGCTATACATTTCTTTAGAAACAATATCTGTTGTTTCACCAATGTTTCTAGCGAAGACCTCCGTAAATTCAAAGATTGGTGTTTCAATTTCTTCAAATCCATACCTTTCAACAACACGAGACCCAACCTCAACAACTTTTTTCATCTTAAGTTTATCTTGACCATATAAGTCCCTTGTTCCTCTAGCTGCTTGTAACTTACTCATTTTTTTAATTCCCTATCTCTTTTTTTCAAATATATAAAAACAAAAGAAAATAGCAAGTAGAAACAACCTGCTATTTTCTGAAAATTTCAATATCTTTTAATGCTCAGCTTTATCTAAAAACTTATCCAAATTAACATTCATTTTTTTGTACGGTGTGAAGACGGGTGTCAACTTTCCGTTTACATAAACTTCGACAGAATTAGGACGACCAGTAGAAACAATCATATTCGGAAATTCAGGAACTTTATAGTAATCACCTTGTTTAAATTCTTTACTCACATAAAGCTTATTTCCATCTTTCGCTTCAAACCAAGTTTCTTTTTTAATTAAAACTTCAACACCTTGTCCAGTAATTTTTGTTTTACTATCTTGAACTTTTGTTTTAACTTCTTCCGCCTTAGGCTCAACTTTCACTTCAGGAGCTACTGTTGTTGGAGCTGGTTGTTGAGGTAATGTACCTTCATAATTTCCTGTTTCAATCGTAATTTGACTACTTTCTGTTGGATTTTGAACAGTAGTATCAATTACCTGAAGTTCAGGTTGCTCTTGGTTAGTGACCACTTCATCAACACTCAAAGAAAAATCTGTCTGTGGAACTTCTGTAGTCAAAACATCTTCATTTGCATCAACAGCTGGTGCTTCTGCATAATACTTATTGATGAACAACCAACCAAAATAAACAACCAAAACAGCAACAATACTCAAAACCAAATAAGTTTGGCTTGGAATTGTAGAATCATTCACAATATCTCCACTATCAATTACACGAAGATTTGTTTTTTCTTTTAAATTCGTTTCTTTTTTATAAACATCTGCAAGAGAAGAACCATCTAGACCCAAAAAATCTGCATAGGAACGAACGAAACCAACCCCATAAGGAAAACTTGGCAAAGTTTCGTAATCATTATTTTCAATCGCTTCCAAATAGATTCGTCTGATTCTCAATTTTTCAGAGACTTCAGAAATATCCAATTTTTTTGCTTTTCTCGCCTCAGAAATCAAATCTCCAACTTTTATAACTTTTGTTACTTCTTCAATAGGTTGAGAAACATTTTTTTCTACTTTAACACCTTCTGTTTCTTTAACTTCTTTAGTCTCTTTTTTCACAGTAAAATTCCTTTATTTTTCACAATTTTTTGTATATTTATCATAGTTATTAATAAATTTCAATACCATGATCATAGGCATAAGAAATTAATTGCGGACGCATTGTTTTTTGAGAAGATTTAAGGAGAGAATTGATATAATCTTCAACCTCGTCCACTCTCATTGTCCTAATCATACTTTTGACTTTTCCAAAAGTTGAGCCCGAACAAGACAGATGTCTAAAACCTAAACCAACCAAAGCCAAAGCTTCAATTGGGTTGCTTGCCATTTCCCCACAAACGGAACATAGAACACCAGCCTCATTTGCCTTATCAATAATTTTTTTCAAAACTCTTAAGAAAGGAGCCGAAAGAACATCATATCTATCATTTAATCTTGCATTTCCTCTATCCGAAGCAAAAATAAACTGAAAAAGATCATTTGTTCCGATAGAAATAAAATCAGCATGTTTCAAAATTTCTTCAAGTTGAAAGACAACAGAAGGCACTTCAATCATCAAACCAATGCTAACTTTTTTCGGCATTGGAAGCCCTTTTTTCTTTCCTTTTTCAAGTTCAATATTCAAAGTTTCCTTGGCTTCTAAAAACTCATCCAAATCCGCAATCATTGGAAACATAATACTAATTTCTTTCCCTGCTGCCGCTTTCAAAAAAGCACGCAACTGCTTTCTGAGAATAGCACGCCTATCAAGGGTAATACGAATAGAACGCCAGCCAATTGCAGGGTTTTCTTCAACCACTCCTGACCAATAAGGAAGAAGCTTATCCGAACCTACATCTAAGCTTCTAAACGCTGCTTTTTTATCGCCAACTCTATCCATAAGTTCCTTATAGAAAACAAGTTGTTCTTCAACACTTGGCATGGAAGCTGCGGACATAAAAGGAATTTCTGTTCGATAAAGTCCCACACCTTCACAATTTGTTGTTTCAAGATAATCTAAATCAAAAGCCAAACCAATATTAATATACATATGGAAACCAACATCATCCAAACTTTTTGCAGGCAAATCTTTAAGCTCAGCCAATTTTTCAAGTTGCTTTTTACGCTCTTGAATTTTTTTCTTCATCTTGTTTTTGACGTCATCTGAAGGATTGATATAAACATATCCTTCTTCACCATCAATACCAACAAGTTCGCCAGATTTTATTTCGTCATAAATTCCTTTAATCTTAGCAATAACAGGAATTCCAAGAGCCTTAGCAACAATTGCCACATGCATTGTTGGCGTACCATCTTCAATAATCAGACCACGAATTTTTGTGTAGTCATAGTCCATTAAGTCTGCTGGACCCATAACCTTAGCTACAACGATTAAGTCATGACTATCAATTTCTTGTTGTTCTCTGAAATCTCCACGAAGATAAGATTGCAATCTATCTGCCACATCTCTCAAGTCATGAAGTCTTTCTCTCAAATAAGTATCTGTTGTCGCAGAAAGCCTATTCCACATATCTTCATAGGCACGTTCAACGGCAGCCTCTGCCGTCATTCCGCTCATAACATTGCTTTCAATTTTACGATACCACCCCTTATCTTTGGCAAACATCATATAAGCATCTAAAATGTCAACATGCTGCCCAATTCCAAGTTGAGTATTTTTGAATTTATTATCCAAATCTTCATTCATTCGAGTATGAGCTTCTTTCAAACGTTCTAACTCATATTCTTTATTTTCCGCAAAGATTTTAGTGATTGCACTACGTCTTTTATGAACAACAACGTTTCCAATACCATAACCTTTGCTCAGACTCGTGCCTCTGATTTTATCCTTAAGAATTGCACCTTTTTCTTCGCTGACTTTTCTTTTGTAGTCATTGACTTCATCCGAAACAACAAATTCAGAAATAATCATTGCAACAGTTTCTAGAAAATCAATTTCTTTGTCAGAAAATTCATAAATTTCTTTTTTCTGAACAGTCAAAACACCTATTGCTCTATCCCAGCGGATAAGGGGAACACCTAGAAAAGATTTGTAATTTTCTTCACCAATTTCTGGCTTATAGGAAAAGTTTGGATATTTCCAAACATCAGCAAGAGAGATTGTTCTTTTGAACTTTGCAACATCACCAACTATACCTTCTCCATATCTGAGAGTTACCTTGTTAAGTGCGTCTTTTTTGAAACCAAATTCACCAAATAGTTCCAAGTATGAATCATCAAAACCAACATAACAAGTTGCAGCTTCTACCTTTAAAACTTCTGCAATCAATCCGACAATTTTTTCAAATTTATTTTGGACAGCATCTTTGCTCTCTATAAAACTTCTTATAGATTTAATCACCACAACTGTCTTGTCAATTGATGCCGTTCCCATTTATCAGACCTAAAAATTTTTACCTTGCGATTTTAGTTATATTGCCTATATTAATTTTCATCAAGAAATAATATCAACTTATAACAAATTAAAGAGGATAATATGAAAAACACATACAAAAGAGGCGATAAAGATACACGTCCTTGGGGAACTTGGGAAGTTTTAGATTCTGAAGAAAAATTTTGTGTGAAAAGAATTAAGGTAATTCCTGGTGGAATTCTTTCTCTTCAAAGTCATAATTTTCGTTCAGAACATTGGATTATTGTTAAAGGTGAAGCAATTGTCACTTTGGGTGAAGAAAAAATTATCAAAAAAGCAAATGAATCAATTTACATTCCTGTCACTGTAAAACACAGAATTCAAAACAATTCTTCATCTGATGTTGAATTCATTGAAATTCAAACAGGAGACACTTTGGATGAAAGTGATATCATCCGCTATGAAGATATTTACAACAGAGTCTAAAAAAATAAGCCCTTTGAAATACAAACAAAGGGCTTTTTATTTATTGACTATCTTAGATAAAATCAATAAAGTAAGTGAAAATTATAAAACAAGTATTCTAAGGGAAAGAAATGAATTTTAACGAATTAGGTTTAAGTGAAAAAACAGTAAAAGCAATCAAAGAATTTGGTATCAAAAAACCAACAACTGTTCAAACAGATGTTATCCCTTCAATTCTCCAAGGGCGCGACGTTTTCACAATTGCACCGCAAAAATGTGGCAAAACCACCTCTTATGTTTTCCCTTTGATTGATGTTATCAGTAAACATGACAAACAAAACATTCTCATCATCACACCTTCTTCAGAAGATTCTGTTGTAGTTTCAGACCGTTTTGCTGTCTTCAACAAATATCACGAAATCAACGAAACGACAATCACTGAAGGTGACGAAGATATTGACAATGAAGCAAATGTTATCATTGGTTCTCCAGACTTACTCCTTGAACTGATTGATGAAAATAAAATTGATCTTTCTAATATTAACATTTTGGTGGTTGATGACATCAATCTCATTAAAAAACAAAAACAACTCGAAAATCTTGAAAAAGTTCTTGAGATTTTACCAAGCGAAAAACAAAATATTGTTTACACAAATCGTCGTTCAAAAGAAACCCAAAGTATTCTTGATAAAATTTTGAAAGCCCCTGAAGAAATCAAAATCGACAAAGACAAAGAACAAGAAGCAGAAATTGCTGAACAAAAAATTGAAGTTGCTGCTGTTGAAGTGAAAGAAGAGAATAAAGAAAACAGAAACAAGCAAAACAACAGAGATAATAGAAACAATCGAAACAATAAAAACGATCGTAACAATCGCGACAGAAGAGAAAATAAAGAAGCTAAAGAAGTTACTGAAAATACAGAACCTTCTGAAAACAAGGCTCCACAAAAACAACAAAATCAAAAAAACAACTATGATGGAGAGGCTTATTACCTTTCTAAAAAGCTCAACACTTTTGCAGGAAAAACGCCTAAGTTTGTCCTAACAAAAGGAATTCTTGTAAATTTAGACTAACGAATTACAAAATTTAAAAACAAAAAACCAAGACTTTAAATCTTGGTTTTTTTAGTTCTAATACTATGCCACATCTCTTGCAATTCGTTCAAAAGGAACAGAATATGCTCTTGCGTTCACGGGAACAAAAGAGAGAACATAATTGGGTTGAATTGAAATCTTTTCGTATCTTGGCTGAAAAATAAAAAAACCATTTTTGCAAAGCCCATATTTGCCACTTTTTACATTTTTAACAATGTAAAAATCTCTCGAAATCACAGTTACAACATCATAATTTCTGAGATAAACCGTACACCATTGAGCATTTACAAAACTCTTAGCTTTCTTGATACTCCAGAGTGTAAAAGCAAGCAACGATGCAAAAACCAGAGCAACACCCGCCAAAATAAAATAAATAAACAGAATAAAATTCCAAACAAAAGAATCTCTACTTTTTATCTCTTCAAAAGACAAAGGGATTTCATTTTTTTCCATAAGGCAAAATAGTTAAATTAATAATTTTATATTAGGACCAATTTTATACAAAAAACTTCTTTTTGTCAAACTTTATGACACTAAATCCCACTTTTCATTTTCATATCTCAAATGATAAACAGCTGTATTGGGGATTTTCTCTATCCCAAATCCAAAATGCAAAAAGAGACAACGCATCATTGCGCCATGTGTTGAAAGAGCTATCACCTTATGATCATCTTCCTTCGCCAAACGATTAAGAACAAACATAAATCTTTCAGCAATTTCTCGCTTCGTTTCACCTTCAGGAAAACCACTTTCCCATTTTTCAGACTCATACCAATCCTGCACTTGCTCTGGAAATTTAATGATATTTTCTTCTTTGCTATGCCCTTCATCAGCCCCCAAATTTGCTTCTTTGAGATTATCTATTATAAATTTGGGTCTATCTATCTTTTGAGCTAATATTTCTGCTGTTTGATTGTCACGTTTTTATGTACTTGTATAGATGATTTCTATTTTCTTATCTGTTAGACGTTCCGCCAATTCATAAGATTGCTCAACTCCTATTGCTATAATCTCTATGTCAATTTTTTGCACTTACCATATCCTGCGATGAGTATAATCCGTTTCCCCATGTCTGAAGATATAAATATTTTTTGCCAT
>JBKEEF010000003.1:0-73760 GCA_047975765.1 Alphaproteobacteria bacterium | reverse complement strand
CATTCTTCGGTAACTACCGTCCACAATTCTACTTCAGAACAACAGACGTAACTGGCGCGATTGAACTTCCAGCAGGAACAGAAATGGTAATGCCTGGTGACAACGTAACAATTACAGTAAACTTGATTCACCCAATTGCTATGGACGAAGGTCTTCGTTTTGCGATCCGTGAAGGTGGTAGAACTGTTGGTGCCGGTGTGGTTGCTAAAATCTTGAAATAGTCTAAAGCTTCGTATTTTAGTCTAAGATAAAAAGAGGGTTCTTCAAACGAAGCACCCTCTTTCTTTAGTTGGACTGGTTGTAATACCTTATAATGAAAATTGTATAAAAACTTTCAATTCAAATAATTAAGTTGGCACCATATAGCTTGATGTTTTTTGTTTAATATAGAAGCTTGTAATATAAGTTAGTAATATTTTTTAATAATTAAAAAAACACTTGATTTATTGTGTCTTGTAGTGTATCAAAGAATTCGATTTACTAATAGGGGTGTAGTTCAGTTGGTAGAGCGTCGGTCTCCAAAACCGAATGTCGCGGGTTCGAATCCTGCCGCCCCTGCCATATCAAACAGTCTTCATTCAGAAGGCTGTTTTTTCTTTATAAATGTTGCTCGGCGGGGGTTTTTAGACTTTTAACCGCTTCTTTTTAGACTTGCACGATTGTTTTTAGACTCTATTTAGGGTCTTTTTTTTATATTTTAAGCAAAAATTAAGGCTTTTTAAATGCGATAGTTTTTAGACCTATTAAAGGGGCGACATTGCCCCTTTAATTTTTATTTAATACCCTATTAAAGACCTTTTAAATCAACATTACTGATTAGGAGTTCTTTTGCTTCTTTGCCTTGTTTGAGGTTATTAGTGCAGATTGAATATGTCGTTGTGACATCCATAATATGGAACTTCTTAAAGATTTCCCTAATCTCAGGCACGTCATTAATTGACATCACAAACTTACCTTTAATCTCTCCTAGCAATTTTGCCAGATTTTCAAAGTCTGCTCTTTCAAAGATATTCTTACCATAATCATTCTCACAGCCCCAGTATGGTGGGTCTAGATAAAACAAAGCATATTCCCTGTCATATCTTCTGATAAGCTCTTGATATGGTAGGTTCTCTATCACAACATCAGAAAGCCTGTGATGTAACTTTTCAATCTCATCAACAACCTTCAGTGCATTGAACCTCGCTGGTCGCTCAGTTGCTACACCGAAGCTCTGACCGACACTCTTCCCGCCAAAGGCATTTTTCTGAAGGTATAAAAACCTAACTGCTCGCTCGAAGTCCGTCAAAAGAGATGCTGGAGTTTCTAAAAGCCTTTGAAACTCTAATCTTGAACAGACTTTAAACTCAAGCATGTGTTGAAAATAAACAGGAAAACGTTCAATTATCCTAAAGAGATTAGAAATATCATAGCTTATATCATTTATGACCTCAGCTTTAGGCTTAGATGTTCTTCTGAAAAAAACACCACCCATGCCAACAAACGGCTCAGCATATAGCTTATGAGGTATTTTATCTAACAAAGGTGTGATTGTCTTTGCCAGACCTCGCTTTCCACCAAGATATGGAGCGATAGGATTGCACGGTTTTACTGTTTTTAGTTCGTTATTCATTTGTATTTTTCCTTAATTTACTTAGCGTTTATGATTTTTTCAAAAACGTAAAGACCAAGTTCAGGAGCAACACAATTTCTGAGCGTTTGAGCTTTGTTCTTCAGCTTCTTTCCTGTCAAATCAAATCCATGATGTTGGCTCAGCTCTTCGATAGAAGAATCTCTGATACCATCACTTTTGAAATTTGTAGAAAAGATAAACTTATTAGACCAGAAACAATGCCTTTGAATGACAAAATCAGCAGGAATTAACGGCTTATAATAAGGAACAACATTCTCAACGACCCAATCGCAAGGCGAATGAAATTTTAAGAATGTTATTTCTTGATATAAGGTGAAGTCCGGATAGATTGCATCGGCTGTTTTTCCTTTAACCCCTAAATAGTACCTAAGCTTAGAGTGGCTCTGGCAGGGTGTGGAAGCCCAAATGAAATCAAACTCTTGATAATGTTCAAGCAAATACTTGTGTGCATCATCAATAACAACAACATCTTCAGGGAAAAAATCTTTATAAACTTTAGCAGTTAGAGGATCATACTCAACAGCGGTAACCTCAACTTTACGACCATTTACATATTCTGGCCAAAGCTTGCGATTTCCACCAATGCCGGCATAAAGATTCAAAACTTTGTATGTTTTTATTTTTTCGTTTGACTCTGTTCTCATTTTATTCTACTCCTTTTATGCATTTACGTTAATGTATTAGTGAGTAGGAAGACCGCCACGTGGGGCTTTCTCTTGCAGAATCCGAACTTCTGTAGGCGGAGTGCGGCAACACTCCGTCCCTAATTTTAATAATATTTATTTACAAATAATAGGAAGTTGGCTGAACTTATAGATTCTATTGAAATATTCGTTCATCACTTTTTTGTCTTCAGCATCGAGTTTTTTATAGACTTCTCCGACGGGCTTTCCGCCTTTTGGAAACTCTAAACACTCTTCAGCCGAAGGATTATAATTTGCCTTCGTTGAACAGCTGGCTAATGTCGTCGTCAGCAAGGTTAGGCTTAGAAATAATCTTAGACATTGTTTGTTTCTCATATTTGATAACCTCTCTGATAACTTCAACTTCTTTAGTTTTAATTTGAACTTCTTTATTTGATTTGCCGAGCTCATAACACAGCCAAGAATAAAGAAGGAAAGCTGTGATCATCAGCCCATATTTTGCCACTGCAAGGTATTGCATATTGCCTCCACTGTTTTTACCACTATTGTCATAAAGCCTTGTCTAATTTCAAGTCTCACATCTATCAAAGCAATCACAAATGCCATTGCGATGATGATTAAAATGAGCTGATAGTGAGCCTTTAGTTTTTCGAACCATTTCATTCTTTCCAGCCTTTCTGTGTCATTTGATAAGCCTCAACACAAGCATAGATGATGCCAGCTTTCCAACTTGGCAAGCCTGCCATTTTCCAAAGTTTCAGCAAAATATGAGTTGCATATTTTCTTTTATAAAGATGCTTATGCTCACACATCCAGTCGTGGAAACAAGCAGCAACATCACCTTTTGCAATGTCATTCTTTGTAAAAAGAAACATCACAGGCCACGGAATTGAAGCGCCATCAAATTTGAAACTTGCCCAAACTGTTATGTCTTTATAAATCATTGGACGTTTGATTCTGAGCTTGTTATTGGAAGCTTTATAAATATTATTATAATGCTCTTCCTCAAGCCTATCTTTGATTACAAGAGCTATTCCCATGACACAGCCTCAACGTCTTCAATTGTTGTTGCATTCTTAATTGCTTCCTCAAGCTCCCATTTCTTTTGGTAGACTGCCAAGCCATAAGCAATGATTTCTTTTTTTAAAGTTTCTGCTTGTTCTTTAGTCAAATCATGAAAGTCATTATCATGATCTCTAAATTTTATAGGAAACAGATCTACATAAAGCAGGCTTTCGATATCATCTTTTGAAAGTCTCGTTGCATCAATTTCAAAGCCAAGAGAAGATGCGCAATGTCCATTTTCTTGCTCATGATTAAACACTGTTTTGATTTCTGAAAGCTTATCAGATTTTGCTTGCTCAATAGATTTTACAATTTTGATATATTTTTTGATAATTTTATCCGTTGTTTCTTCATAAAAAACTTCAAAAGCGCCTGAAAAATCTAGTACTTTTTCTTCAAAAATTTTCCAGCCATCAATTTTCAACTGATCATAGTTTTTATCATAATTGATAATTGTTCTACTTTCTGTTTTCTGAGTTTTAGGAGGATAGATTACTCTTCCATTAAGAATTTTTGCATATTTATTCATTTTATTCTCCAATATAATCTAATGATTTTATTATTACTGAACCAGCACCACTATTTACCCCTTGTGTATGAACCACGTCCGTGCAAAGCGTTGCATCAGTATAAGAACTACCTCCGCCACCGCCAGAATTTTGAGTTCCAGCTTTGGAAACGTAACAAGTTCCACCACCAAACCACCCTGAACCACCACAAGCAACACCATAACCACCTAGACCAAACTCTCCATTATTGCCCCAGTTTGCTGTACCTTGAACAGAACCCCTGATATTACCAGACCTAGCACCACCAGCCGTTTGAGTTCCACCTCTTCCTCCGTGGATAATATCTTGAGAACCTGTACCACCTGTTATCCCACCACCAACACCGGCAGTATATCCACCTCGATAAGCACCACCAGCTCCTGCAACAACAAGTCGGTTTGACAATGAAGTATTCTCTACAACCCCTTCATTGCTAAGCCTAATGTCAGAAGCGTTATAAATTAAATTATCTGCAGAGGTTGCATAACCACCAACATATATGTATAGACTTTGTCCTGGTGTAACTTTCAAAGAACAACTTACTTTTCCACCCTTTGCCCCATTAAACCCCTGAGAGCCAAAGCATTCTACCAATATTTCATAAGTTTTTGCTGGAACTCTAAAAACAATAAATTCTCCAGTATAATTAAAAACTTTTTTGAAAGGTTTTAATGATAAACCACCTCCGAGAGGTTGAAAATTTGTTTTTATACCCATGCTAAAACTCTCCTTGAAGATTGCCTAGCCAGAATGAAAAATCTGGGAATTTTCTAAAAACCAATAGATATTTCTTAGTTTCTGAAAGTTCTGGAATTTCTAGATTCAACCATTCAACAGTATCTATAAAATTTATTACTGGAACTTCTTCAGTCATAGATAGATCTAAAAGCAATTCAAAGGTTATAATTTTATCACTATCGATTTTTGAAGCATCAATTGAAAAACTTATCTCTTCAGATGAACTAATATTTTTTATATAAATTGATTTTTCTTCTGATAAAATAATATTATTATCTATAAGATATGTATATTTCTGTGATATCTCAGACAGAAAAGAAAGCTTCTTCATTAGAGCTTGATAAAGTTGGGTATTATCTGATTTTGATGGCTTTAAACCACAAGCCTCAATAAAATTGTGCATTTCTCGAAGTAACATCTCAAATGCTATTGCTGGAGGAGTTGACCCTGCTTTTTTAGTAACAGAATCATATTCATGATATTTATCATCTCCCCATACATTATGGTTTGTTGGTTTTTCATATTCCATATCTAATTCCTTTTATCAATAAAAGTTAGTTTTTTATGAGCTCTAGCATGGGCTAAAGTTAGTTTTTTATATTTTTCAAGTTTTTCTTCAGACTGACTTGAGAGGATTTCAATTTCCCAAAAATAAACCATATCTTCACTTCCCAGCTCGTCGTTATCTGGGTGTCCACATTCTGAAAGTCCGAACATAAAAGGCACATGTGCGACAATATTGATTTCAATCCCCAACATATTTGCAATGCTTTCATAGTAACTTTTAGAATGAGAAGTTTTAGGCATTCCAGCTTCTAAGAGCGCCGCAATTCGTTCATTATAAGAACCTTCGTGAGGTAATTCATAAAGATTTTCATATTCATTTAAGAGTTCCTCAGTATCTGAAACGATTGATTCTTTTGTCAGTTTTTCTGCGGTTTGATGAACTTTTGCTAATTGTTCTGCCCAAATATCAAGTTCTAAATCTGTCAAGCTTCCTACTTTTACTTTCCATATTTCTCCTTGTGGGCGAAGCAAAATCAAAGCTTGTTTATATTGCGCAATAAGTTGCTCTAACTCCATGTGACAACTCCTAAAACAAGAATTGCACCAGGAGAAGCTTCAACATCTGAAGTTGGCGAAATCAAAGTATGGTCTTCTTCACCATCAGCAATAGAGATTGCTTCATTGATTTTTGAAAGAACGATTTTCATTCCTGGTTCAATTTTACGCAAGAACAATGATTTTAATTCGCCTTCGGCAGCTTCATGAACTTCTGGTGTGTTAGGAACAATCGTTGCGACAACATCAACAGATTCTTGAATTAGAGTTAAGACAACAATTCTTTTAACATCTGCTGGACAAACGGTTTTAATATATTCTTTTACTTTTTCCCTTAGTTCGGCATCAGCTGGTCCAGATGGTGTCCAAATTCTAATTACTATACTACCTGTGCCAGCTTCGTGGGGATATGCCCAAGCTTTAGAAACACCTTCAACCTGCAAAGCCCAACGAACATAGTCTTGTGGATTTCCCCCATTGTCAGGATTTTGCACAACCTGAAGATATCTAGCTAATAATTCCTCTGGACTTTCATCATCAGCGCCAGCACCAAATGACACAACTTCACCTTCAGTTTCGACACCCGCAATGGCTTGAGCAAAGCTCATTTTTTCACCAGCCGTGCAATTTCCAATCACACCCGCAGTTTTACAAGTTATTTGAATTTCTTGCTCTTCAGCTGACAAAATCACTGAACTATCAACGATATATTCTAAATTGTCTTTTTTACGATTCAGAACTTGGCCAACAAGCACCGTCGCACCAACTGTGCCTTTTACCTTATAACGACCGCTCGCTTTTGTTTTTCGCTTTGGATAAATGCCTTTAGCAGCACAATGCTCAACTAAATGTTCATAGTCGGCCGTTGTTGGCAAGATCTGCTGAGCATTATAAGCAATGAAATGATTGAGTGCATTACAAGCATTCGCCAAGATACGCGCATTGACTTTTTGTTCAGCAATCGGCATCTTATCTTTCATCTTGTTTTCATAAGCAAGCTCAATATTTGTGATTAAAGTTTTTAAGTCATCTACTACAAAAGCCATTATTCCCAACCTTCTAAAGATATTGTTTCATTTTCAAAAATAAGCAAAAGATTGACACGATTATCAATTCTTTCAACCACCACAGTTGGCGCAGAGATGACTTTGGCAGAGACCAGGACACTTAAAGATGTTTTGACATAACCCCTAACTTCTTCAGCAATTTCATCATTCAACTTGCCAGTCATTAATGTCCAGAGCTTAGACCCTAAGGTGTATTTTATCTTTCTACCCGCAACCTTGATTTCAAAAGCATCACCCCACCAACCCCCGTTAGGGCTACCTGCAAAAGGAAGCTCAACTTCATCAACTTTGGCATTGGTGTAAATGCAAATTAAAATCGCCTTCAGTTTGTCGTCTTTGATAGCCGTTAAGTCTATGTCTCTTATATCAACAATCTTTTTCATCTTACCCCGCCTTTACAATCGTTGAAGCCGTAGTGATTTTTCCTTTATGACTTACAGGATCAACTTCCACCTCATCACCCAACCTCGCAACAGGCAACCCGCCTTCAGCGAGATTGATTGCAGTTGCTTTTATGTTCGCAGTTGTCGCTTCAGCCGTGAACGTTTGAGCTGTTATTTTTGCCGTTTCAGCCTCAATTTCAGCTGCTTTGGTTATGATTTTAACTTTCTTTGAAGCCGTAACAGTTATTGAGTTATCATTTCCTAGAAGAATATTTGTTCCGCTCGCATCATATAAAGCGACTTGTCCAGCTCCTAAATCTTTCAGGCGAACTTCACGATTACCAACCACCAAAACCACATTGTTAAAAGGATTGCCAGTGACATTCACGACCAAGCTCTCAGAACCAGGGAGTGGACTAACCGTGAGCCCATAAGGTTCTAAAAATTTAGCATTATCCAAAACTTCAGCACCCATTGTTTCCAACTGAAGGCTTTGTGTCTTGCCACCTTTTACGAGTTTCACAGCACCCAAACGAACAAGATTTTTAAGTCTGTCGTCTAAAGGCTTAGTTGCCTTCTTGCAGATTTCAGCAATTTGCCTAATTTGTTCTTCGTTAAACATTTTTTGCCTCCACGACTAGATCTGCAGAAAAAGAACCTCTGCCAGAAAGATTTAAGCTCAAACTTTGAATTAAGCAGTTTTCATCAACCCCAATCCACGGACGAACGACTCTAACAATCTCATTTATTTCGAGCAAATCACCTTCATGGTCAAACCAATCTTTGATTTTGAGAGGGATTTCTTTTTTGTTGCGATAAAGCTTATTCAAAGTTGATGGAGAAACATCATCAACAACGAGGCATCTCTTATTTTTGCCAGCAATGGTCAAACGAGGTTTGATAATTTCATCTAAGCTCAAACTATCATCCAGACAGTTCTGGCCTATAATCTCCAAGCCTTCTTCGTCTTTTTCAATGGCGCCAATTGTGAGAATGTTTTCTTCCAAAACCCCAACAGCTCTTGAAGAATATTTGTACTCGGTCAATTTTAGACTTCCTTCAGCAGAAGAATAAATCAAAAGGTTTGATTGAACTGCCAGTCTTGCAATTATCTGGTCAACAGATTCCGAAGAGAACGAAATAAAATCCTTCAGTTGAACATCTTTTTCAATTTCAAGCTCAATGTCTGGGCAAAGTGCTTTGATAATCTCGCTCGCTTTTTGGTCAATATAGTGCTTGCCTTGACCAATTTGTTTGCCACAATATTTATAAATCGGCGAGATAACCTGAAGATAAATTAAAGGTTTTTGACCGACAAAATCAGAAGAAACTTTTACCAAGCCCGAAAAAACCTTGTTTCTATCTAAAAACAAGCTTGCCGTTAAATCGTCTTTTAATGTTGATTTAAGAAAGCTTAAATCTTCAGCATTTTTATTCAAAAATTGAATTTGGCAAAATCTGGCCAAATGCTCAACTGAAGAAAAATACATCAAGTTATCAAGCGAAATTTCAAAACCGTTCGTTTTTAGACTAAGTTCCATTTAGGCCTCCAATTCCGTTCCAGCCGGAACGAATAAAGGATGTTTAACCTTGTTCAATCGAACAAGCTTATCGCTATCAACCGCATTTTGATAAGCAACGACAGAAGCAGGCATGACTTGATTAATCTTAATTCTCTTAGAAATAGCTAAATTTTTATCAAATTTAACCTTATTCACAATCACATTAACCATTTTGAAGATGTTTGTTTGAACTGCATAATCGTCAACATCAGCCGTAAAATCGTTCGCAACCTCTGTGATTTCATCAATAAAATCATTTGCTTCAGTTGTTGTTTCAAAGACATCATTCTTTGCCACAATGTCAGCAATGTTGCTGATGGCAACTTCTTTGCTCAAATCATCCAGAGCCACAGAATTTGAAAGAATTTGCAAATCGTTCTTCGAACTCGTTGCTGCCTTATAGCTTGATTTTGACTTGGCAATTCCCAACAAAGCTTTAATTTGATTCTTATAGCTTGAGCCATCAAAGTTCAAATAGGACTTAAATGTTCCTAAAATTCCATCAGACCCAGAGGTTAAAATGGAAACAGAACCAGTGATTGGGTCAAGCACTGATGAAACAAGGTTCGCTGAAGATAGTTTTGAAATCTTGCTTGAAATTGAGGTGAAAGTATCAAAACTTCCCATTTTGACAAATTCCGGAAAACCATCTAAAGAAAAGTTTTCATCAAACTTTTCTAAAAAGCTCGCTTCAGCTTCAGTTAAAATATCATCAATTTGACTAGCCGTATCTTCTTGAACCTGAACAATCTTCAAACCACTGTCAGTATATTTTTCTAGCTCAAGAGTGATTTTGCCGTAGCATTCTTTTCTGCCTTCGAACTTAAAGCGAAAACCTTGCCCTTTGAACTTGACCTTGATTTTGCCCAAACGAGGAAGCTCCAACCATCCTGGTTGTTCAGAGCCTAAATATTCATTAAGTTGTGCAATTTTTTCTTCAGCATCAGCACCATAAACATAGCCATTAATGACAATATCATAAGGATTTAGTTTATATTCCTTACTTCCTTCAGCTTCAACTTGTCCTAAGACAGGTTCAGACTCAGCTTCATGAACAGAACGTCCCCAATCGTGGTCTTCAGTCCAAAATAAGATGCCATTATATTTTACTTCATTTACAAACATTTTTTAGTAAATCCTTGTATAGCCAGTATCAAGAGGGATTTTAGTTTGTTGAACTGGGTTCGCATCAATCACACGCACCCCTTTTTCATCAGAAATCACCTTGAAATTGTTTTCATTTTTCAAAATCACTGTTTGGTTCTTGTTTTTTTCAAAATTTTTAATTCTTTGCTCTCTCGCTTTGTCGGCCGCTTCAGTTTCTTTTTTCGTGTCTTGAACCCAACGACCAAGCCAACCGCCTGCAAATTTGCCGACTTGGTTGCCAATAATCATGCCAAATGGGCCACCAAAAGCCCCAAGTGCCATACCAATCGCACCACCAAGTTTTTCGCCGGCATCTTCATATTGGCCAGAAGAAAGCGCTGCAATTCCGCCACCAACTTCATAAGCACCATAAGCAACTGCACCAACAATGCCCGCCTTTTTGAGCAAAGCACCATATTTTCCACCACCAAGTCCAGCAACATCTGCAAGACCACCACCAAGACCAGCGGCACCCATATTGACAACATAAACAGGTGTTGCTCCAGCCATTAGCCCATCACCAACACCCCCAAGCGCCCCACCTTTTTTTCTATTTCTGAAGAAACTAACTGCACGGCCACCATAATCTAAAGCTTTACCTGCCGCCCATATTGTTGCCAGACCAGCAGCGCCTTTAACAGCATAATCAAAATATTTTTGAACTCGGACAGGATCTAACGAATTTAGAGCTTTTGCCATCTTTTCAATTGGAGCTGTCAAATGAGTTTGTGAAAATTGCATCACGGCAGTTTTTAAACTAACAACAGACGCGTTGAATGTATCTGCCATCCTTTTGCTATCTCTCATAATTGTTTGGCCTGAAGCTTGAACATTATAAAATTTTTGAAAGCTGGAAAAAGCCTCATCAACCGATTTTCCTTGTTTCATGGCATTTTGAAACTCAATTGCAAGGGTGGAGATGCCACGGAAAGCAAATCTATCAAAAACTTGATTGAGCTGTGTTGCATCACCTTTAGTTTTAACGATAATATCTTTCAAAATATCTGGAATTGCTCGCATCTGACCAGCATTATCCTTAACTGCAATCCCTGCAGATTTTAAGAGCTTTATTTTAGCTGGATCTGAAAAAGTCATAACCATAGCTTCAAAAGCAGTTGCGGCTTGCTCTGCCGATCCTGTTCCCATACGAGAAATTTGCATTAAAGCACCCATTTCTCGGTTAGCAATCGCACCACTACGGCCAAGTGTGGCGTATGCGGCCATAATTCTTTCGCCTTGCGTTGCAAGGTCTTTTAGCTCAAACGAACCTTCATTCGCCTGGTTTGCAAAAATATCTAAGACCTGAAGGATTTCATCTGCAGATTTAATATTAAATTTCTGGAACATATTTCCAACCATGGCACCGATGTCTTCACCAGCTGCACCAGTTGCAGAAATTGCCATGCCTAAATTTTCCATATTAGCAACAGCAAAATCAACATCACCAGTCATTGCCGCCATTTTTTCAATTGCTGCAGTCAGTTGGTCTGGCGCAACATTGATGTTTCGCATTTGAGAAACTTGATAAATTCTGTCATTAATTTTCTTCATTTCATCTGAAGACTTATCAGCGATAATGCCTAATCTTTCCAATCGTTCTTGAAGATTAGCAACATTACGAACAGCTACCGTGCCAGCAACGGCAGAAATAGCTCCAGTATATCGATTGGCCAATCTGTCAATTTGATTCCCAGACCACTGGATGCCTTTAGAAAGCTTGGCAAAACTGGAAACACCAACATTTGACATTTTAGCCATTGAATTACCATATTTGGCTGCCATCTGTGCAAGATTGCCGCCTAAATTCAAAATGACTGATGTTTCCAGTTTTTTAACCATTGCTACTTTCTCTTTTATTGATTTTTGTATATGCCTCGCAGTATTTCTTTATTCGACTGAGAGGCATTTGTTTGATTTCATGCTCACTAAAGTGAGCATATTGGCTTAACGCCACTATGATCTCTAAGACCTCATCATAGTGACGTATAATCTCGCCCCTGCTGTTCTACCTCTTTAGAAGCCTTATCAAAGATATTGATTGCATCAACCAAGTGGTCATAGTCTTCATATGACAACATAGAAATATGCTGTTCAGTAACTGGCGAGATTGTGCCAATTCTGACAATTCTTTTCAAAAGAATATATTTTCCGGCAAGATTTGGTGAGGTTGCTACCTGAACAGATCCATCTGGCATAAAATATGCTTTCTCTGCTTGTTCACGAGCGGCCATTACGTCACCTGCTGTCAAATCTTTAAATTCAACATCTAACTGAGGCTCTCCATTTGCTTTCAAACCTTTGTTCAATAGGATAATATTAGCCACCTGTCACCTCCGTACAATCGCCATAAGCGACACCAATTTCAAGGTCGAAACCATCTTTAGAAACTTCTGGATTGTTTTTAACCCAACCATTTGCAAAAGTGATTGCATTACCAAGATTATCTGTGGTTGAAACCGTAGCATTGTCCAACTCATTAATTTTTTGAATACTTTGTCCACGTTTCAAATAAGCTTTACCTTTGATAAAGCCACCTTCTTTGACAGGAGCAAAAGCATTGCCCTCATCAATATCATCACGACGAATACCAGGAAGTTTACGAACTACTTCACGAAGTTCATAATCTGTACCATTGATTTTGACATCGCAATAACCCAATCTTTCATTTGGACTTTTTGACATTTTCTTTTTCCTTATCTCTTAAATTGCATTTTAGAAGCCAAAATCATAAAGTTGTTTATGATGTCTGGTCTGATGATTTGGTCAACACGGTCAGGGTCAGAAGCATTGATTTCTGTATGAATTGCTTCAACAAAGCCCTCAATATCTTCAATAAGACCTGCTTTAAGCATCATATTTGCCCATGAGATAGCTTCTGACTCAATCACATCAGGCGTAACGATTGCTTGACCAACACCGATAGGGTGACCATTTTTAGCCAACTTATAATCTGGATATTTCGTCAAGAACCAGTTCACATAAGACCAGCGAAGATAGATGATTGTTTTAATGATTGTTAAATCAAAATAACTTTCATCATAAACCCCAAGCGTATTTTTACGATAAGTCGTAACAACTCTTTCAATAGCTACATTACCAGAAGCATTTGTCACAACCGTAGAAACACCACCTTTAAGAAGCAAATTTCTTTCCTTGTCGTCAAATGGTGTCTTAGAAGGCAAATCTCCAACCAACACAGCCGTACGATATTGACGCGCAGGATCTTGTTGTGATTTGAAAGCAACAATACCAGCAACACGAGCCGCTCTTTCTTCAGGCATATTTGGTGTTTTATAGTTCTCAATCAAGTTAATATGAGGGCAATTCAAGGTCGCCGCTAAAGTCAAAAGCTCAGAATGAGTACCATTGATACAAATATGAAAATTACCTTCATTTTGAACCATAGCGCCAAATCGGTCATTTAGAAAACTTCTCAATTTTAGTAAATTTGGTTCATCTGTGTATGATGTTACACCATCTGTGAAATATTCCGGAGTAAGTGCCGCCAAAACATCTGCAATAGAAGCATTTCCGACACCTTCTACAGTTTGAGCAACTGTAAAAGTCAACCCTTTAGGTGTTTTCTGATTGTTGTAGTAGTTGAATTGTATGTCGACATTGTTCCCAGCTAAACCTTTATGTTTTGCCGTTAATACAATCTTTCCTTCAACAAGTGCGGCAGTCACAGGAATCATTGTTTCTTCATTAATAGCATCAACAAGCGCTTCCAAAATTTCTGAAGCAGTTTGACCCTTGTAAACAACAGACTGAATAAGTGTGCCAGCCAACAAAAGGTCAGCACTACCATTTTGAACATCTGTCGCCGTTGCTTCAATTGTGTAGGTTGCTGCAACACCTTCAGTTTGTTCAACAAAAATCACTTTGAACGCATTGTATTTATTATTTTTTTCAAACTTTTCTGCCATTCTATGAACGTCAGAACCAACCCCAGCAAGCTCAGCAACTCTATTAATATTTTCAGCTAGATAGCAAGTGTTAAATTCGCCTGTTCCTGTTGAAAGTTTTTGACCAATAATCAAGCCAACACTTTCTTTTCCTGTCAAACCGATATTTGCGAGAGAGTTATCAACTTCTTGATAAACACCCGGAACTTTATATCCGTTTGGAATTTCCTTAAAATCAACCATTTTTATTTAATTCCTTCTTTTTTAGAAGTTGAAACAGAAGATGCTGGCGCAGGAGTTGTTGCCTCTGCTTTTGTTTCTGCAGGCGCTTTTGCTTTTGTATCACCCACAACATCACCATCTTTAAGTCTGCGATGCCAAAACTCAACATCGCCATATATCCACTCGCCAGAAGGTTTTAGTCTCAAACCATTCGGCTTTAAGACATACCCATTTTCGCGAGCAGGCTTAACAAAAAATTTATTCTCCGCCATCTGAATTCTCCTTCTCTGTTTGCGGTAATTTAACTAATGTCTCAAACTGGGTATTTTCTCCAATCTCCCAAGTCGTCGACAGTTCTTTGAATTTTTTCAATTCTTTTTTCTGTTCTGAAGAAATGAAGAAATTCTTTTTGTAGGTTAACGTGAACTCAATTTCATAAAGTGCCGTATGAAAGTTTGAAACACTGTCATGTAGCAAGGTTTTAGTTTCAACAATTTCAATTGGCTCAACAAGAAAACCTAAGCTTTCATCTTCTAAAATTATTTCTATGTCCGATAAAATCTGATAAGCACCAACCCCGCCATCTTTACCAAACCGTGTATCTCTCTGGTTTCTTGTAAACCCCCTGAAATAAACAAGAGCAATATATGTTGCTTCAACATTCCATCTATCAACTGGCTTTTTTTTATAGAAAGAAAGTAAAACTGCACTTGATGAATTGCTTATTAATTCTTTGAAGTTCTTCAATTCACCTTTGTAAGAGTCAATCTTATCAATCTTATATCCGAGCTTTTCTTCGGTATTATAGCTTTTCAATAAGTCTAAAATTGACTGCTCAATTTGACTAAGCATCTAAAACCTCTCTCTCCAAAAAATCATGAACCACATTAACAATTTCTTCTTCATCTTCCGTGCTAAGTCCAAAGAATGGATTTGCTGCAATTTTTACTGATTTGTTTCTTCCAGCTTCTCCTCCAAATTGGTGAATTGCTGCATATTCAATATTTGTCCCGGCGATTGCTTCATGCTCATTATAACTGTCTGCAATAGATCCAAAGAGATCACCACTTCGATATAAAGAACTTGTCCAAGCACGACCCGTTGGGGTTAACTTACTTTCAAACCTATCCTGCGTTTGGCGAACCAAAAAACTTGATATTTCCGCATTTAGCTCTTTTTTCTTTTCTGGACCGAATTGAGAAAGTTTTTTTGCATACTCCTGAAGTCTCTTTAAGCCTTGAACTTCATATTTAAGAAACACTCCAGCCATCTCAGTACATATCCATTAAGAAACGGCGTCTTTTAGCTTTCACATAATTTTTTTTATTAGCTGAAGGCTCTTTTCCTGTCTTTGGCTCTGAAAGAACAATCGTTCCTTTTGAAATTTTTCCCAAAGTTGACACAGCATCATCATATCTTTTTTGCATTGCCTCTGTCGGTTCAATATCAGCCAATTTATATCTAGCTATATCACAAGCAATATCGTTGATAATCTCATGGCTGTTTTTCAAAGGTAGTGTGTAGCGAGGGGCAATATATCCATTAATCAGCGCTTCAGCAGAGTTGATTGCAGCATTTATCTTATCTTCATTTCCGTAAGCAAGACCTTCAATGTCAGCCTCTGAAAACTGTTCATAAAGATTGTTAATTTGAATATATTGCCCCATTTACTACTCACCTTCTTTTTGTTTTCCATTATCAGAAGAGTTTTTCAATCCTTCTTCAGCTTTTATGTGTGCCAAAGCTTCATCTCTTTCAGCTCCAGAAACATTACTATTTAGTTCTGCTTTTGCCTTAACTTCTGCGACTGTCGGAGATGGCTTCGCTGGATTTGAAATAAGCAACTCTTTTACAGCCTTAAGAATTTTTGCTTTTCTTTCTTCAGTAGTAAGCGTTTCAATAGGTGAAACATTTTCTACTTTCTTTTTTGAAAGAAGTTCTTCAGCTGTTTTCTCATCTACATCAAAGATTTCTTCTGTTTGATAATCTTGTCCATTATATCGGATAGGATAAGATTGAATGTTTTTTACACTGACCATCTAAAACCTCCTTAAAGAACACTTTCAAACAAATATCCGCAAAGCTCTCCAACAACGAGTTCTCTTACAGACTCTCCAACACGAACTTTCTTTCCACCACGAAGACCCATATCTTGATCTTCAAGTTCTCCCGCAATTCTTTCGCCAAAGCGAGCGGTCAGGCCAAAAGTCACACCGTTTTCAGTATCTGCTGTATCATCAAGATGAAGCAAAGACATAACTCCAGCCCAAGTTGAAGCAACCTGTGCAGTTTGTCCTTTTTTGCTAACATTGTGTTTAGAATTACCCACAATAACTTCATTTACTTCAAGAAGTTCAGCAACAGCTTGACGAGAAGCCACCCCTGATGTTCCTGAGTTTTTATTAACTGCCGCAACAACTTTTGGATGAAGACGAAGCTTTGTCCAGACATCCATCCCCAAAACCAGCGTATTTGCACCCATAATCATTTCATCTTTAGCCTTCAAAAGAAGCTCAATAGGATCTCCATCATCACTTGAAATTTTATCATTTCCGGCGAGTGTCTTCTTATATCCAAAGTTTAAAGGGTTTTTGAAAAAGTTAGCAGCGCGAAGCTCTCTATCCAATAAGATTAGATTTGTTCCGCCTTCCGTTGCTCTGCCTTTTGGATTATAGTTTTTAGGGGCATAGGCAACATCATAGTTAGGAACAGGAACTTCAAGACCATAATCTTGAACACTCGCATTCTTTCTTTTAGCTGAAAATTCAACTGAATTTGGTTTAGAGGTGCGACCAACTTTTGTATCCGGAACTGTAAAACCTTCGGCTAAAGGATATGTGTTATATCCAAAATCAGGTGTTCCCACTGGGACGTATGGAAAAACTTTATCTGCGATAAAATTTTCTTTTGGGTTTTTGTAACCAATCGCAATTGCGGTCAGCTCATTATCTGGTGTAAATACAGATTTAGGCATTTTTCTCTCCTGTTATTTCATTAAAACAAAAATGATTGCATCTGCAGTGCCAGAAGCCAAGGCAATAGCGATAGGAGAAACACCTTCACCTGCCTTAACAGCTTTTCCATTTGCATCTGAAATCAAACCGTCACCAACGGCGACAGTGCCGCCAACTTGAACTTCAACTAATCTATTGTGATCAACATCGACAATCTTTTCTGCCACTGACCCAATATAGCCAGTTGTACCAATCACAACACTTGAAGCAGTTGCCATCTTCACAACACCTTCTGCAGTATCAAAGGTAATAAATCTATTTCCTTCAATGTCGCTTCCAGCAGTATATGCTTTGATATTATTCATCTTCTTTTCCTTTTTTTGTTTGCATTTTTATCACTGCATTACTCACAGCAAGCATACCTTCATTGAGCTTTGAACTCGCTACAAGTAATTCTTTTGGATCAGCTCCTTGCTCAACAAGCGTTCTAACCATTTCTTCTAAAACCTGATGAGTTAGATTGACCCTTTTGATATTTTTAGAGCTGCATCACTTTTTTTAGACATTAACTATTCCCCTTAACAATACGAACAGCTTCAGAAATAGAAATGTTATTGCCTTTTTCTGCTTCACTAGCCTGATATTTGACAGCTTCTGCAGAAAGAATATTAGGGTCTGAAAAATCAAAAATTTTTCCATCTTTTTCTTTTGATACTTCACCAAATTCCACAGTTTTCGGATTTGAAGAAAGAATGTCCTTCAAAACTTGGATTTGTGAAGAAGTCTCATTTTCCCCAAAATTTAAGGAATCTTCAGACAAGCAAGACATAAGCAAAAGAGCTTTATCTTTTTGGCCTGGCAAAAGTTTGCCTTCTTTAATTAGAGCTTCGCAAAATTCCTTATCTTCTTTGCTTTTTTTTGCTTTTTCGTATTCTTGAAGTTTTTCTTCAGCCGCTAATCTTTTTTGTTTTTCCGCTTCAAAATCATTTTCTGAAAATGACTTATTGTTTTCTTTTGCAAGAATTTCTTGAGCAGTTAAACCTAAGGCATCTAATTCCCATTCATCAATGATTTGATCAGCTTCTTCTTTAGAAAACTTTTCAATTAGCCAATTTTTAAGTTTACGAAAAACTCTTCCAACCGTTTTGTCGTTATATGCCAGTTCACGAGATGAGCTTTCATTAAAATCCATTTCAAGATCGAGAGTTTCTTCATCTTCGGAAAAAGAAACTTCTTCCAATCCTTTGATGGCTGGTGGTTGAGCACCTAAAAAGCCAACGTGGCGAAGATAATATTGCCCCGGTGTTGGGTTGTTAGGTGAAGTTGGAGAGTAAAGGGATGCCGATACTTTTTTATAAGAACCGGTTTTGACTGCTTCTGCAAAACTTGGATTGATTTGATCACCAAGAACTTTTAATCTTTGAGAAATTGGATCAAAAATAACTTTCTTAATCCAACCATAAGCAGGATTATTGGTTTTTGGATGACCAACAACCATTGGGGCTTCATGTTTTTCTGTATTGTAGCTTTTTGCAATTGCTTCAAGATCAGCAGCGGAGAACTCAACCTCGCTTCCGTCAGAAGCGATATGTTTTCCGGGTTTAAATATTTCAAAAAATTTTGGCACGTTAACACCTCCATGATAAATACGTTGCTCATGGAGGTAATTTACTTAAAACTTTGATTGAAATTAAGATGAAGTATTCAGTTAAAATACTAATATTACATATAAAAAATGAATTTGATATAATTGCAATTAATAAATTTTATATTTTTAAAGTCAAGAAGTTTCAAAAAACAAGTTTATTTTTATTATATACATATCTATTGTTCAACTTCTAACATACATCTAACAGGGGTATTTAAGCTTTCACCGTCAGACTATTATATTTTTATATATTGTCGTTTCTTGGGCTTTTTTTGACGAAATATAAAAATATTGATTTTATTTTCAAAAGAAGCTATAATATGGAGCATAAGTTCAATAAACTCATCCGGTGGCGGAATCGGTTGTTTATTAAACTTGCCTCGGCAGCCACTTGAACCGAGGCTTATTTTTTATACAAAAGAAATCCATCTCTATATTGATTTATATATTCATCTCTTGCCTTCATACTTTTTGCTTGTTTTGCTGGGAAAGTTGTCACACCATTCCAACCATCGGAAGATTTGTCAAAAACACTCAAACAATGAGAACCATCTTTTTCTTCCCAAATTTTAATATATCTTTTCTTCAGCGTCCATTTGTCTAAGTGGTCTTTTTCCCATCTTAACCAAATTTCATCAGGGTCTTTAATACTCATAGCCAAAAGTTTGACATATTTTCCACGTCCATTTTTATTAATTTTATTATAACCCGTAACTGAACCAGTAAAAAGACCTTCATTAATTGGCATGATATCACCGATTACATCCTTAAAATAAAGATTTTTCCCTTTTTTCACACCAAACTCACCTAAAAAAGCAGCTGAATATTCTTCATTTGAAAGATTTTCCTTCAAAAGATACTTGTTAGGCAACGGTGAAGGATATGGTATTGCTGGAAGCTCCGTCTTTCTATCTTGAAATGTAGAAGGAATATTTCCCAAAGGTGGCGGTGTAAAGGCTTTCATTCTAGCTTTTCCAACATTAAAATCAAAGCCAGGAGTGATTCCCTTAGGAACACGGGAGACTTCTCCAGTTCTTTTATTTTTATAGTTTACATATTCAAATTTTGGTGAAGGACTCACAACAACACTTCCCGAATCAATTTCCCTTTTTGAAATTTGTCGAACCCAACATTCGCAACCATGACCATTTTTAGGATACCAAGAATCCCAAAAAGGGTCATCCCAAGCAAATATTCTATCTTTCCACTGAAGATGATCTTCTCTATGCTCTTTGGATGGGCCAACTTTATATTGAAGTGCTGGAAATGCTTTTGCAGCATCTTCAATTCTTTGCCAAGCCCCTGCTTGATAAGCAGCATTTCTATTCGTTCGAAGAATAGTTTTTGCACGACGTGGTGTACCAGCAGTTATAATTTTTTCTTCACCGGTTACGGGGTCTACCATTTTCTTTTCGCCCCACCATCCATTCTTCTGACAGACACTTCTAAAATCTTTTTCAAATTTTTGATAAGACCAACCTTCAGAAATTGCTTTATCTATGGAATTTCTAATATCTTGAAGTAAATCAATGCTAGTTGCTTTAGCAACTGTAAAAGCTATTGCATGTTCTTCTTTCCAAACATCTCTATAATCAAAACCGATTTTATACCCCTTCTCACGGAAGAAATCCACAACTTCTTTAGGCGTAAAATTTGTTGTATAAGTTGGTTTATTCATCTTTAACCCCTAAAACCCCCTTAACTCTAGCGAGAAAATTTTGCTTTGCCAACTCATCAACAAGCTTTGTAGTATCAATACTATTAACCGTTTCCAAAAGACGGGAACTCAGTTCTTCAAAAGAACTACAATTTTCTAAAAGCTTTTCAAAAGGCTTAAGCATAGGATCAACAATTTCTTCCCAATCAGAAACATCTTCATTATTTTCCTCTTCATCTTCTGATTCCGAAAAATTGGATAAAGGAGAACCTGCTTCAGATTTTTTCCAAGAACCACCATATTTCTCTTGGATATATTCTTCAGTCGGCATAAAGCCCATACTAGAAATTTTTACATCCCGGTCAACACTTGTGTTAAGATTTTCAACTTGCTCAAATTTTCTCACAATTTTTGGAGCGATTGCATCTGGCCAGTTATAAGCAACCAACCATTTAATCACTTCATCAAAACTTTCACAAAGCAAGTCCGCATCTGACTTGACAATCAAATCTTTAACATTTTCCTGAACTTCGGCAGTTCCAGCATATCTTCCATTTTCTGAAGTTCCATCTTGTCCAAGAATTGCTTTTGCGATAATTTGGTCAAGATATTTGCAGAATTTTTCGTGATCACCACCAGAAGCCTTTATAGACTCTAATAAGTCAACATCAGTTCCTTCAGGAACAGCAATTGAAGTTTCTGAAGAAATCGCATCTAACATTTGAAGCAAATCTTTAATTTCTTCTTCAGAAGCCCCTTGGACATATTTTCCAACTGCAGTCGGAATAGCAAATTTTTCAACCAAGACAGACCAAAACTTCAAACCATTTCTTTTTAGATATACTGGCCAATAACATGAATTTGCCAAACCAAGCCCATAGACATCATCATCATTATCGCCACTGGCTTTAAGAACCCAAAACTTTTTGTCTGGCATTCTTTCTTTTTCAAAGAGGTTTTTCTTCAGAAATAAATCACCATTCACCCCAAAGCAAAATCTTTCCTGTCTTCTAATTTTCAAGTCTTTAATAATAATCTTATCATCATCTAAACCCCAGATTACCTCAGCGACCGAATACCCAAACCAATTAGCATGGAGCATTTTTCTGCTTTTATCATCAAACATCAATTGCTCAATGTTTTTTGAAACAAATTCAGCTATTTCTTTGTCTAGAGAACTATCACTTGCTGGAATAATTTCCCAGTCGGCAGCAACCACAGCAGCAACCCTCTGACCACTAAAGCAAGCTTTAATTTGTTCATCAGAAAGAAGGCTTCTATAAATCTTCATTTGATATCCATTTTTCCTTAGAATATCATCTTCTGGATAAATAACATCACCAAAACTCCGAGATTTATACCATTCGGCGGATGGCGATAGCTCTTTTTTGACTATTTGCTGAATATTCATTTCTTTGCGATTGTTTTTAGACTTTGTCATTTTTATATACCTTATTTATACGCATTTAAGCCAACCCTACATTCTTTTCTTCTAAACAATGAACTCCCAATAGAGCTCAATGTTTTAAGACCACCGGTTTGAGTTCTGTTGGCATATTTGACTGCATTAGTCCAAAGAATATGCAGTGCATCAACACCGTCATCATGTGCAGTTTTCGGCCAATGTTTCATTTGATTGATAAGAGCTGAATGGCTTGGATCAAACTCTATATCCCCACCGTTAACATAAGGCTGCAAACTTTGGATTCTCAAATCCTTGTCAACATTTTGATTAATACCAATACATGGCATAATAACATTATCCAGCTTAGCTCTTCTTTGGATTTCTGTTCTGAGAAATTCTTGGAACTGGACAGTCTCAACAAACCACAAAACACAATTGTATTTTTTCTGATAATAAATCATATCTGAAATAATTTTATCAGGAACACGTTTTTTGATATCGGCAACAAACAACTTCATTTTCATAGTTGTTCGATTAATTCCACCAATCACAATAGCTGAAGGGTCACGATTTTGCCCTTTTTTACCAAGTGAAGGATCAACGGCACCAAAGAATATCAATTTTTCAGACAAAACATTCCAATAAGTAAAGTCAGTGAAAATTGCGTCTTCAGAACTAAGAGGGTCATTTTGATATTCTGCTTCAAAGGATGCAGTCCCAACTTTCACCCTTAACTTCATCAAAGAATATAAATCTCTTTTATCAGGCCACGAAACGACAGCTCCCTCATCCATTTGAGCTTTGTTTTGAAAATAAAACTCATCTGCTGCAGCTTGAGCAGTTGCCTTATCAGTATTTCTTAAAATTTCTTCCCATCTATCCCATAAAGCCATATTATGAGGCCATTCAACAATTGCCTTAAAAATAACTGACTGCCACATTGGGTTATTAAGTGTGCGGTTCAAAACGGAGTCATAGTGAAGAATTGTTCCAATATAAATAATATCTAATTTTGCACCGGCTTCACCCAAGTTTTCAACAGCCTTATTGAGCCATTCATTGAGTTTATTACGATTTTCAACACGAACCACAAGTTCATCATTTTCAATATCATCTAGAATAACGAGATCAGGACGAAAAGCCCCATGCTTAAGACCACGAAGTTTTTGACCAGCACCACGTGCATGAATCTTGATATTGTTTTTTGTAACAATAACACCTTCTTTCCAAATACTACTCTTTCCACAGGCGTGAGGGAAGTCATTTTTGAGCCTTTGATTATACTCTAATTCAGCTTTGATTGCCTCAATCAAAACGGCAGCATTATCAAAAACATCTTGGATAAACAAAATATAATGTTTTAGATCATAAACAATACAATACATAATTGCGATCATAACATAAGTTGTTTTTGCTTCTCCACGAGGTGCGGCTAATGCCTGAGAAACACCAAAAGGAGACTTAAAGATTTTAGGGAAAGTAAGATAGAGCCATTTGTGCAACAAAGATGGCTTAACTCTTTCAAGCATTTGCGTGAGAGGATTTTTTTTATCTCTAATATAATGGGGAAAATAAGTTCTTGAAAAAAACTCAAAATCAACAAAAGCTTCAGCAATTCTCTTATTCGCTGCTTGCTTTGAATCATCAAAACCGCTATTTGCGTTTTCAATTTGCTTTCTAAAATTCAGAGCATAATCTGAAAGTGTCTTTTTGAAATCTGATTTTGAGACTTTATTTGCCATAGTTAATAGCAACCTCCTCACCGAAAGGTTCTATAATTTCTAAAAAAGCCACAATATGTTGAGGATATTTATTTTTGATAAAATCACCAAGCAACTGAATAATATCATTAGCAACAGCAAGTTTTGATAACTCTGGGCTTGCTTGTCCTGCAGATTTCATCGTCTTTGAAAAAGCATCAGCAAGAGATGCTAAAGCATCAACTTTTTCTTTAGCTGTCATTGCTTCTGCAGTTTTTAGACTTTCCATAACAGATTGATGAAAAATGACATAATCATTAACCAAGACCTTGACTAAGTCATCCCGGCTGCCTGAACTTAATGAAGATGCTGCTTTTTGTTTATCCCAGTCATCCCCTTGCTCATAAGAAAGTGTTTTCCACCTTCTGGCTGTGGCAATTGGTACTCCAGCAATTTTTGCTGCTTGAGTTAACGGTAGAAGTTTATGAATATAATTCTTCCGTACCTCATTTTTTTGTTTAACACCATAAGCCATCATCTTACCTTTCTTTACATCATTCCTAAAGAATTTTTAAGCTTTGCAATAACTATAGTTGTTGCGACACCCACAACCGAAGAGCAAATAAATGAATTAACAGCAGTAACTTTCAACTGTTTGTCCTGTTTTTCTTCCATTCGTTGCAATCGCTTATCCATAGCTTCAATCGTACCTACTAGATAGCCCATTTTTTCTTCTAACATTCTATTAGCCTTTGTCATTTTCACTCCTTTTCAATTTCAAGCTGACAATCAATACAATATTCACAGCCCGCCACAGCATTACGACGAGCTAAGGGAATTTCTTCTCCACATTCCAAACAAAATTTTTGTGATTTTTTGTGATGCATAAGATTTTTTCTAAAATTTCTTATAGAAAATTCTTTATTGAGTTCAATTTGCTCAGTCGCAATATCAGCTACATCAACCATGATAAGCCCTTTTCAACCATCCCGTTTCAAACTCTTTATTTTTAGGCTTTTTTGCAATTAAAACTCTATAAAATCCTGCAAGTTCAGATTTGTATGAACATAAGACTGCAAAGTTCCAAGTTGGATCACCTGTAAAATTAAGAACTTTAAGAGTGTTTTCTCCCAAAACACCATCTTCTTTTAATTTTGAACCCACACAATTCAATGCTCTTTGAAGACAAAGATGAGCTTGAAACTCCCCCATATTGACGCAAGCATCAAAAACTTTAAGAGCAAAACATTCAATTTTTATTTTATCATAGCCATTTTTGAGCCAGAAATATTCACGATAAAAGACTTTGGCTTGTTCTGGAGTTAAATTTTTTATTGTATTGATTGTTGCTGAAGGATAATATTGGCGATAAGTCTTAAGAGTTATCCCATACTTAGTTGGCCCACCACTATCATTCGGGTTGTTAACATAACCACCCTCAGTCTTAAATGTTTGCGAAAATGCTTTTTCAAAAAAATTATCTGTCATAACAAAAAACCCTTATAAACGACTTTATTAGTTTATAAGGGTAAATAGATTATTCAAAAATTTTAAGATGACCTGTTCAGTCAAAGAGTTGATATTAATAAACAATAATTGATTATTATTTCATTTATAATTTTAAATCAACTTATTTTTTTATTTTACATATTCAGTTAAAAACTGTAAATTTATAAAAAAAACATAAAAAGGAGTAAGTCATGCCAAATAATGAAAATACACTAACTAAAACAATAACAGAAGGAATAGCTGATGCGCTTTCCCTTGTTGGTATTCCGACAGGAGCTATGTCAGAGATATATAAAGCATACCAACAAGAAAAAATTGAAAAAGCGAGAGATATCTTGTTGGATGAGGTAAAAGAAGGTGATTTTTCAAGTATAGGTGCAGATGAACGACTATCAATAATTCATAGGTTTATGCTCTCTTCCATTAATGGAAATGCAAAAATAAATTTAAGGCTTCTAGCTAAACTTATAAACTCTTTATTAAATGGAGGGAAGCTTGAAAAAGGATTATATTCAAGTCAATTTTCTCGTTATGCTCAAATTTTAGAAACACTCTCTTATGAAGAAATTCAAACTTTAGCACTTCTTTATAAGCTAAAAAAAGATTCTGAAAAAGAAAAAATAGGGGGCTTTCAAACTTTTGCTAAACAAGAGATGCGAGATCCAAGTCCTTATTATGTAAAAGCAAGAGAAACATATAGTGATATAAATGAATTTAATGCTCTAATTTACGGGCTACAAAGAACAGGATTTATAATTCCAAATCAAAAGCAGCATGTTGGCATTTATCAACTAAGTCCTGTTTTTGATAAAATTATCAATTTAGTAGATTTTCAAGACGCATTAAATAAAGAAAAAGCCGGTAATTAACCGGCTTTTTTATCAAATCTTTTGCTTCATATCCCTTGTTTTATCAATCCAGCCACCGAACCAACCTAACAAGAATATGAAAGAAAAGCCTAGCATATAGTGAGATGTATCAGATAGAAAAACAAATCCAAGCAAGGAAATGAAAAACAATAACAAACTCAAAATAACACTTATTAAATCACTTAAAACTTTTTTCACTTCTTTTCTCCTCATTTATAGAATGTTTAACTCTGTCCTCAACCTCAGCCCTTTTTGCGTTATTAAAACGGTCTAAACGGCCAACCAAATAACCCGTAATCCGTCTAATCCTTTCAAAGCCGACATTTTTTCCAACTTTACCATCTTTGATTTTTAGTTTTTCAGACATTTTTTAATGCCCCATATATTTTTTGAGTTATAACCCCATAATTTTCATTAACCTTTATTAATTCACCAGAAGATAAAGTTATATAACAAATATAAATTTTTTGATTCTTACTATCCTCCTTACGTAAACAATGAATTTCTTTCTCTGAGACACAAACAATATCTTTAATTTTTATAAGGTGTCTTCCCTCATCACTAAAAGATGTAACTTCAATAAAACACATCATTCACCTACCTTTGTAACTTCGTAAATTGGATTTATTAATGTGAACCAATCATCATTATGATCAGCAACGACAAGATACTTTCCTTTGTTTTTCTCTGGATGTTTCATCTGAGAAGAAAATTCTTGAAGATTTCTCGGTGTAGGTGTTTTTGAAAAGCCTACAACCTTTTTATATTTTGCCTTCAAAAAATTACCCACAACCTCGCCATTTTCATCTACGAAGAAAGGATATGGCAATCTGCCTGCAGTTTCTTCTTGCTGAATTTGATATTTAGCCATTTTGCACCTCGAAATCTTTTTCATAAAGTGTTTCAGTTTTCAACAAAACCTTTTTATTTTTCTTTGAAAATTCATATCCCAAAAGAAAATCAATTCCCTTAGGCAATACTCTATAAGCTGTTTTTCCTAGAGTTTCATATTTTTCCATAAAACCAAGCTCAGATAATTCATCATTATCGTCATTCGCTCCTACCCAATAATTCCTGAAGAATGTTTTCGGCTTCTTTCCATTAAAAAACCCCAAACAATGCTCCATATTACCAGCTTGTCTGGTTATTTGTTTCTTATTAAATTCAATTTCAGCTTTGAGATATTTAATTCTCTTTTTTTGCTCTTCTGTATCCTTCATTAAGGCTATAATTTGAGAATCTAAGTTAAGAAACTCATTAAAATAACACCATTTATCAACACAATCCCAGTCATATCCACCATATATAAAATCCTTTGATTTAGTTGAATATGTGGACAATCTATAGCTTCCTTTAGTATTAACATAAACAATTTCAACAAGTCCCCAATTATCATTACTTTCTGGATGTTGAGATGGCTTTTTCCATTCTATCATTTTACAATCTCCGGATAAACTCTTAGTGTTTCTCTTGCTCTATTAAGAGCTTGACGAGGGAAGTAATAATCTTGTCCTGCTGTGATTTTGTGATTATTATCAACCTTATCAAGTTCAGTCAGAGCTGAAGAAATAACACCTTCAAGCTCTTTATTCTTTTTCATCTCTTCAACAAAAGCATTCCTAAGCTTAGCAAGCCTATTTTCTAAATCTTTGTTTATTTCAAGAAGAGCTTCAACTTGTGAATTTTCAGTCAAAGCTTGGTCAATTCTCATTCTTTGAGACCAGTCATATCCTTCAGGCAAACAAGCTCCATCATTTTTTATATGTTGGTGTGTATCAACCTTAATCACATCAACATCGTTTTCTAAAAGATAGACTTCCAAACCATCAATTGTTTGAACTTCTATACTTCCGTCTTGGTGAATAGAACTAACAACACCTTCCGTTTTAAACTCTCTTTCATCATCAAATGCCGTGAAAGTGACTTTATCGCCTATTTCTAGTTTATTTTTCATTCTTTTTTCCTTAATCTTGGCTGCGAAAATGAGCGGCAACACGACCCTCATTTGCTTCTTTTTGAGCAAGAATTTCAATTTGAAGCTTTTCTTGTGCTTTAGAAGCAAGCTCAGCATTAATTTGCTCAGCCATGCTCAAAACCTTTTCTCTTCGAAGTTGCTTAAAAAAATCCCATTGACTATTCATCTTCAGCCTCCAGTTGTTAAAACAAAGACCCTTGATCTTTATTAATTTCTTGCTTTTTTTTATGGTTGCTCAAAATCTTTTGAACCCATCTCCATGTGCAATTAACTTCACCAGCGATTTCTTGAACACCATAGTTTTTTGACTTAAGTTCTAAAATCTTAGCTTTGCGAAAAGGAGCTTCATTAACCAATCTCATCGGAACATCAATATGGTTACCCCCGAAATTCTCAATCAAAACATCAATTTCTTGCTCATTAAAAACTTTAGATAAAAAATGTTTTTCATGAGGGGTTTTGGTTGGTATATAAATTCTTTGCCCTTTGAAATTATCAACTAATTTTTGAGCGAAATTAACTGATGTTAAGTCAGAAACTTCATCTATAAAATATCTTTTAATTTCACTATTCATCATTACCTCGCAAGCCACTGTTTAAGCATTTCTATGATTTTTACAGCTTGAGAATTATCTAACCATTGAGCACTATCAACTTCGGTGTGTTTACTAACAAACTTATCAAGAGAAGTTTTATCAGCCGATGAAATCTTGCCAACAGAATGAAGTTCTGACCATAAACCATAGATTTTTCTAATTAATGCTGATGAGGAGTTTCTAAAGGCTTTTTTAGGCTTAGATGGTTTCCAGCCCTTACTTTTCATAAGCTCCAAAATTTTACCAAGTTGTTTTTGATTACACTCAGTGCAGCTCTTTTTTCCAGTAGCCTGAAAAATCAATGAACGATAAGTTTCATCGTCAAGACCAAGTTCATTTTTTGCGATATGAATTTTTGCGATTAAGCTGTTTACCATTTCTAATTCCTTTAACCTAACTCATCAGCGGGAAGTGGTTAATCTCTCCCGGACAACGGATAAATCCACCGTTGTTTCGTCTTGCTAGCCTTTCTTTTTAATATTTCTTCATTGTGTCCTACCTTTCCTTTGTTGAACCATAGTTTAACTTTTCAAAATTAGTGCCTAGCAATTGCTTGCTTCAATTCAAGCGAATGCATATCTGGATGACAAGTTACAAAGTTGAAGAGATGATTATAAACCTCTTCAGAGAGATGATTTTCATATTGCTGAAGTTCACAAAGCTTAACCTCTTTACCTTCAACAGTAACTCTGAGTTGAGCATCTCCTGCATAAATTTTATTAATTTCAAGTTTCAGTCTAAGCACTTTCTTTCTCCCTAAAAATCTGCAGCAACATCCAATGAAATCGGGCTATAAAAATCAGTTTCCCCAACTCTTTCGTAAAGTCTGACATAGTCCTTGCTTGAAACGATTGTGATTGCATCACTAATTGCCTTCATTGCTTCTTGCCATTTTGGTTCTGTAAAATTATGTTTTCTAAGCCCTAAAATTTCTGCAGTTGAAATATTGCCTTTTTCATCAACTTGAAAAGCTTGATTAACAATAGTGATAAGCTTATCATTTGCCCCAGCTGACCACTCTCTCAAACATTCATCAATCAAAGCTTTTGCAGCATGAAGTTGCTCTCCGAAATTTATTTTTTCAGCACATCTTCTTTCAATTTTGAAACGTCCATCATAAGAAAAGAGAGTTACATTGCCTTTCTTTCCGCCAAGCTTAACTTGGTATTGTTCTGCCGAAATTTCTATAAATTTTGAAATTTCTTCAAAAGCATGTTTTTTAAATTCCTTAATACGAGCAGAAGTTTCTTTTGCTTTTTCAATCAATCCTGAGACAACATCATCTCTCAACAAATCAATTGGTTTAACTTGAGACTTAGGGGTCAAATTTCCCTTACCATCTTCTAAATAAATTTTTCCATCAATTTCTTTTTCCATCTTCTTTTCCTTTTCTTTGGGGTTACGTTTTTCATAGAGTGATATAAAATTATCACTCCGGGTTTAGGCTGCTGCATTCGCAGAAGTAGTATTAAAAACTTGAACATTTTCACTCTCCTGTGATGTTTGAATAATGATTTTTTCCTCCAACACTCTTGCGGTGTCTCTAGCACTTCTCAAGCTCGCAACGAGGCTTTCTCTGAATTTTGGTTCGTTAATATCTTTGGTTTTTGAAATAGCATAAAGAATGCTATCTAATTCTGGACTAAGCATTAGTTTTCTCCTGTAAATTGTTTTTTAAATTCTTCTTTTGTGGTGTTTTGAAAAGGACAAGTTTTGCAAAATTGCTGCATCTTAAATAGAGCAGGGCTACTCGTGTTTGTGCTTTTACAAGTATCTTCGCAATCTTCTTTTGAAATAACCTTATCTCTGTATGGGCAATGAATTCTATTGATGAAAACAGTCAATATTTTGTTTTCAATGTATTTAATATTGCCGTTATATTGCCCTAAGAGGTATAAGTTTGTGGAGCTTCTTGCATATCCGAGTTTTTTGGCTAATACACCGATAGTGTTTTTATCTGCAAAATCTTTTGCAATCTTATAAGCACGACTTACCATGACAGAGTCTCCCCTGTGTTAGGATCATACATTTCTTTTCGGCGAAGCTTTAGAATAGGGGCAATATGTCCTGTATCTTTAACAAGGGAAAATACTTTAAATCCATTTGAAGTAAGCTTGCTGTCATTTTTAGCCTTGCATGGCAATTCAAAAACATAACCAATTTTTATTAAAGCTTGTAAATATTTATAAACATTACTTCTTGGGTCTTTTTCATTTCCTTCAGAAACCATTGCAACGACATCATTAACTGTGAATTTTCTTTGCAACCGAACAATTTTCCAAATTCTATCCCTAAATCCATTTTTATCACGAGCGCGATTAATGATTTTTGTTCCTGCTGGGCAACCCGTTTTGAAGTAGAGTGCTTTATTCTTTTCTTCGCTAGTTTTTAGACTTTTCCCTTTTTTTGATAGTTTATAAATGCCGTTTTCAAGTCTCACAGCAAATCCAGAGCTACAAAGTTTTGACATCGCAATAATTATGCAATGACGAGATAAAGTAGTTTTGCTATCCAACTCATCAAGTGTGATAGGGTGTTCGCTAACCAAAGCAAAAACTTTATTAATATTCTTTGCCGTATTATTCATCTATTTACCCTCTAACTAAGATAGGTTTAGAATTCTTACGGTCGTTCATCAAAACTTGACCTTCCATTTGAGCAAAAGTAACGGTGTCAATATTTCTATTACGAGCTGAAAATCTATCAATTGAAGCAATAGCCTCTTTAATTTCTCTAACATAACCAGCAGTAACTTTATGAGTGAAGGCAATGAGCTTTTCTTCAACCTTTTTATCGCAAAGTGTGTTCATCAAGTTTTTTGTATCCTCTAAGCTCAATGGCTTAAATTCAACATATTGACCAATACGACTAGCAATCTGAGGAAATTTTGAAAGGTTATGACGAATAACCCCCATACCCACAAAAACAAACGGAATTTCTAAGAAATCTGACAGATCTCTTAAAGATTCCAAAATCTTTGAAGATCGAGAGATATAATCAACCTCATCAATAATAACAGCAAAAACTTTTCCATCCCTCGTAGCATCACTGGATCTTTGAGCCAAAAGTTGTAGAGTTTGCTGAAACATTTTTTCAAAAGAGTTCGCAGGAATTGCACCAAGAGCATTTAACAAATCTCTCATCAACCAATTTGGTGTCCATTCCTTTTTAGCTCTAACATAAATACATTCGTTTCTGATTGCCCACCAGTTCAAGGCACAAGTTTTTCCTAACCCTGGTTGTCCATCAACAACCATCAAACAAGCTTCACCAGCACCTCTCAGAGAGAGCTTTGTAAGAGCTTCTAAAAAGGTTTTGACATTTTCTGTCTTTACAAATTCGTTTTTCATATATATACTCCTAGTTATATGAGTTGTTTTTTAATACTCTGGTCTAGTTATTGCAGTAACTAGACCGCTTTTTTTATAAGCTCTTTCAAATTAGAAAGGCTTATGTCTTCTGCCTCAAAAAGCATTGTCATTTCTGGGCTTTTCAAAGCAGCTATCAAGCTTTCAACATCTCCATCTGTAATTTTATCGGGATGTGATAAAAGCCATTTAGCCCATGACACATCATCAGCAAAAAACGGTCTTTCGTCGCTTTCTGCAAGAAGTGGTTTTTCTTGTTTTTCAACTTCTTTAGGTGTCGTAATTTCTTCAATATCAATTTGATGATCAAGGAATCTAGCTCTTGTTTCATCTAGTGCGTCTTCCATGTGACCTTTAAGCCTTCTGACACGACCCTCAGCACGTTTTTGATTTTCAAACTCAATCTTACTAATTGGGAAATATTCTCTTGAGTTGCCTTCAAAGATGGCTTCACAAATAAGTCTACCTGCTTTCATCTCTCCATCAAGTTCCATAAGCTCACGAACCCAAACTTTAGAAGCATCATGAATATCATAAGCAACAGCAACATCACGTCCATGATAAGGTTCTAAAGCAAGTGAAAAATAGCTATTTGTAAAGAGTTGAACCAACCCACGATTTGTTCTGCGAACTTCATAGTATCTATACAGATCTTTGATTTCTGCAGGAGACAATTTTTCAGCTTCAAAACCATCCATAACAGATTTGTTCCAAAACTCTGAAGGTGTCATATTACGTTTTTTATAGGTAGTCTGATCAACAATCACTGGCAGTGATCTATGAGGTGTGTTATTATAAATCTCAACACATTTTGTACAATATTCCTTAAAATTATCCCAACTCATAACCAAGTCTGAACGACCTTTTTCGCTAATATCTTTTCTGGTTTTTTTATAAACAGCCTGCTTAGCTTGAGTGTCCATATCAGCCCCCATATAGGTTGCTAAATTTTTTGCTGCTTTGACCCAAATTGTTTGGTGGATACGTTCAGCAATACCACGAGCTTGAGAGTTATATGCGATTGAATTCTTTTTCTCAATTTTAAGACGAGCCAACAAGCCAACCATCTCATCATCAAAATAACGGTTATTAAAACCCTTTCCGTTATCAACATACCAAATACAAGGAATACCATGAGTAATGATTGATTTTGTAAGAGCCATATATACAGAATTTGTTCTTTCACTCAAATCAAGAGACCAACCAACAACCTTGCGTGTATATACGTCAACAACCGTTGTAATTTCTGGTCTAAAAAGCTTTCCAGTTAATGGGTTTTCTATCTCAGCATCAAAGGTGTGACCATCCGCAGTATAAACTGCCGTCGGCCAAAGATTTGCAGTGCTTCTTGCAACATAGGCCTTGTATTTTTTCATCTCACGAGTACCCACACGACCTTTATTAAAGACTTGTGCCGGCAATTTTTTCAAAAACCTTTGAGCTGCAGAGTAACTAGGAATAGCAATATAAACAGGAAGTATTTTAACGAGATTTTCCAAGACAGTTGATAAGCTTGGTTTGCCCGGTACTTGCCACAATTTAAGCAAAGCATCACCCCATGCTGGCCAGTCTGCTTCTCTAATTTCTTTTTGAGCAAGACCCGCAATGCTTCCTGATTCTTTAATTGCTTTTTTCCAATTAAAAATTGTTGCTCGTGAAATTTTAACAGGTTTTCCGCCAGATTTAGCATTAGCCTTGACCAGTGCTTTTTTTATTTCTTCAGGAACATCACCTTGAAAAACAAGTTCAACAAATTTTTGAATAGCTTTGTTCGTACCATAAATAAGAGCCAACCTATCAATTTCAGCTAAAATAATAGCTCTAGCATCAATAACTTCTCTTTGATAAGGCTTGAGTTCATTAACATCAATAACGTTGCTGTGATTAGCCAATTCTTGCTTTTGATATTCTATAACTTCTTGAGAGTTTCCCATTTCAGTTTTCAAAATAAATTCTTTAGCTTCAACGGGAAGCGAATCTAACGAATATTCTCGGCCGCCACCCAATTTATTGCGTTCTTGAAATACCCATTTTTCTCTTTCTGCTTTTTTTATTATACCAAAATGAGTTTTTGGAAACTTAGGTATTCCAAGCTCTAGAAGTTCTTGAATTGAATAAAATCTTTTAATCATTCTGACCTCCTTTTTTAACATCTTGATTTTTTGGGCAAAATGGTTTAAGGTTATTAGCAGAGGCATGTGGGTGTAAAGGGTTTCCTTTTTCATCATATCTACTAGGCCACAAATTCATGGGATGAATATTCAAGAACGTCGCAATAATTTGTTCGCCAAAAAACATTGGCTTTTTAAGAGCTGTTTTAATTGTAGAGGATGAGAAGCCGTATTTTTTAGCAAGAGCCGCAAGGGTCATTCCTTGGCTTCTTACTAGATACTTAATATATTCTGGATGTAAATCCTTTTTATTCATATTAAAACCTCTGTTATAAATAAATCGCCAGTTACAGCTGGTTTTTTATTACTATTAAGTGTTAGTTTTCTCTTTCGTTATAACTAACATTACACCGAGAAATGTCGGGTGTCAACAGAGAATTCTAGTTGAATCTTTATTTTTCTCGTATTTTGTTTTAAGTGTTTGAAAAACAAGGGAAGTTTTTTGATATGGAAAAAAAAGAAAAAGTTGAATCTTACGACGAAAAAGTTTCAACTCGTCTAAGAGATGTGTTGGATAATGATTTTTCAAATAGGAAAGAGGCTTCCATTGTGTCTGGTAAGTCTGAAGATACTCTTTTAAATTATCTTAATGGAAAATATATCCCTACATTAGATGTAATAATAAAATTACTTAATTATAAAGGCATCAATCTTGATTGGCTTGTTTATGGTAAAGGTGAAAAATATATAAAAAACAATGTTAAAGTTGGAAAAGGTTCTCAAAAAATAAGTATATACGACGTTTCATTGTCGGCCGGAAATGGTTGGCTAGCAGATGAAGAAAACATTCAATTCACAATAACCATATCAAAAGAACTCGTTGAAGCCTTTGAATTATCGTCACATTGCGTTGGCGCATATATAAAAGGCGATTCTATGATGCCAAAGCTAAGTAATGGCGACATTGCCATCATAGACAGAAGTGTTGACCAGTTTGAAGATGATGGGATATATGCTTTTAACTATGATAAGCATTGTTATATTAAGCAACTTCAAAGAATTGGCAAAGAAATGAAGGTAAAATCCATAAACCCAGAATATGAAAGCTGGAGTTTCTCTCTTGATGAGGATTTTAACATTGTTGGAAAACTCAAAATGATCATAAGCAAACAATAAATACTCAAAAGAGTCTAAAAATAATCGCACAAAACTATCATTTAAATACAAAAAAGTCTAAAAAAGACGATTTTAAAAATCGCCACCAAAATTCCACAACCCTAACAATATAAACACTCTTAAAAGAAATAATCAAAACTTCTAAAGTCTAAAAATGATCACCTCCCCACACCTAAAAACACAACAGATATTATGGGAGATGAATATCCAGTGAGAAATAACAAGAGCATCAGTAATCCAGATTTTTCTAAGAAACAATTTGATGAGCTGAAAGGCTTGTTAAGTGGAAAATAGATTTTTTAGGGGGAGTTATGGCTTGATTCCCCCTAAAAAAATTAATGGTTTAACAGTTTTTCTCTAGTCCATTTATTTCTTTCCGCAGAAAGAGCTCCTCTTTCAGATTCTTTTGCTGCTTGTTCAAAATCTCTAGCTTCTATTGCTTTGAAGAATTTTTTCCAACTCTTATTAAATCTACCTCCCATGTTATATTCCATATCAATAAGCACTTCTTGAGTAGATTTTGGATAGGTATCAAATTCTGGAAATTTTTTCTTTATGATGGGCACAGTAGCTTTTATATGTTCGTACGTTGTTTTTTCTAAATCTTCTTTTTTCATTCTTAGATTTGTAGTTTTTTCAAAATGATCAGCACGCAAATTATTCATTTTATCTTTTACAATAAGCTTCTCAAGTTTTTCTTTTTCTTTAAATGCAGCTTCTTGGCTATGTCCTACACCTTCTTTATTTACCCATTTTATTTTATCAAATTCTTTTCTGCTTTGAACATTTTTACCACCACCTACTGTAATATTATTTCTTGTATCAAGATATGGAAATAATTTTACATCTTCATGTGTTTTTGAATGAATTACCGGAATTAAATTTTTTATCATCTCATCTTCTTTTTGTGCTTTATATGTTTTTTCAAGGTGATTTTTGTGAGAATTATCTTTTTTGTTTTCAAAATCATTTCTAAAACTTGATTTTGCAGTAAGTTCGTTAATTTTTCTTTCTGTTTCTCCATCTGGTTTCATAACTTCATCAACTTTAAGCTTGTTGTCTTTTTGAAAGCTACTAATTCCTTTGAATAAACCTTCATCAGTAAATTTGTTCATTCCAACTTTTTCATCCGCTTTATAATATCCCATATTACTTAATTCATTTTTTGTATTAAGAACGTCATCTCCGTCAATGTCCTCTGTCGTTCTTGAAATCTCTTTTTTCAACGTTAACATTTTATTTTCTCCATATTTAAATATTTAAAACTAAAAAAGAGCCACTGGCAAAACCAATGACTCTAATTTTATTGTTATAACAAAAAAGAAGTGCATCTTTTAGATACACTTCTCCCTAGTGACTTTTCTTATATACAATAAACCAAACAAAATATCAAGGATTTTATTCCTATATATTGCTCTGTCAAATGAATTTATGATGGCATAATTAGGTTGACTTTGTTGGTGTAGTAAGCACTGTTGTTGGCATATAATAAAATATAAATATTAAGGATAAAGTAATGATTTTAAAAACTGGTTTTAAAAATATAGATAAGGTTATGGGTGGATTTAAGAATAGATTTCATAAATTGGTTGTTGTATTATCAATATATTAGAAATGTTAAGATTGAAAATTCTGCTAAGTTTAAAGATTTTAGATTTGATGACAAAAGTACTATTGGAGGTGTTTTTTATGAAAGTTATCTTGATATCCATACAAAATAATGAAGAAGATTCTGTTTTTGAAATGTTTAATGATATTCCTAAAGAAGAAAATGGTTTTATGAATAAGTTAAATGGTATTTCAAGAGAGTGTTTTGACTTGATGATAGCAAGTTTTATTGAGGAATCTGTGTCAAAGACGGAACAAAGTGGAAAGGTTCCTCAAACATATTACATTCTTTTTGTTGACGACGTTCCTGTTGGATTTTCTAAGTTACGTCACTTTCTAACCCCTAGCTTATTAAAACATGGTGGGCACATTGGCTATGGGCTTTCTCCTAAATATAGAGGAAAAGGTTATGCAAAAATATTGCTTTTGGAAACACTCAAGAAAGCAAAAGAAATGAAAATAGAGAAAGTCTTAGTCACCTGTAATGATAATAATTGTGCAAGTTATAAAACGATTGAAAAATGCGGTGGAGTTTTAGAAAATATAGAAGAAGCTAGTCGAAGATATTGGATTGCTGTTGAGTGAGAGCATTAAGAAATATGAACACCCCTAAATCTGTTTCCAGAATTAGGGGTGTTTTTTAAGACTCCATTAGATTGAAGAATGCTACGTTTTTGACACCATTTTCCAGAAGTTCTTCATGGACTTTGTTGTAATCTACGGTTTTAGCCCCTTCTTCAGCTTGGACATGATACAGGTCATTGAGTAAGATGTTTTTTGACGTTTCAATGGCTGTTGGATCATTGAAAAAGACAAGAGAGATATTTTCTATGCCATTTGCTGTTTTTGAAAACTGGTCAATCGCTGAAAATATTGCTTTGGCTGATTGTTCAGCGGAAAGTGTTCCGAGAGCAGGGGTTGCAATTGTTGAAAGCTTTTGTTGGTTTGCTAAATAAAGCGCCGTATAAATAGCTTTTTGAATTGTTTGAAACTCATTTTCTTTGCCGGAATCAACGGAGGCAACATGCAAGAGAAAATTTGAATTTCCTCCTCCAGATTTTGTTATAATCCCTTCGCCGAAGTTTAGATTGCCATTTTTATCAATATATTTCTGATATGCTTCAATTCCTTCAAGTGCTCCAGAACGCATTACTGCACCTCCAACACCAGCCGTTGATGCTTGACAAAAAAACTGAGGAATAATATAGGCATCTACAACTAATTTAGTAATATCGCCAGAAATAAAATTTACTTCAATGTTGTTAATTTTCATATTCTATTCTAAATTGGTCTTCTTTAGCATTTGTTGGTTTGAAAAGGACTTGTCCATCTTCATAGCTATAGAGTTTATCAATCATTTTTTCTGCACTGCTAACATAATCTTCACCATTTCTGTAAAGTCTTCCAATTCTCAAAATGCCAGACGCCCAAAGACGTTGAGCACGGTTGATGTCATGTTCTGTGATTGGTTTGGCGATATAATAAAGTTCGTAACCTAGCAGTTTTACAAGTAGGTTTTTTAGCTTTTTTCTAATTGTCAAAATTTCACTCCAATTGTTAAAAAAAAGAAGAATATCCTATATTTTAAAATAGTCTAGAAAAAACAAGTTTCTATCCAAAAGTGGCAACTAAATGAAAAGAACATCTTGTATTTGCTGATATAAAAACATAGATTATAGATAACTAATATAAATTAAGGAGAAAATGATGAAAAAAATTGGTGTGATTGTGGGAAGTATTGCAAAAGGTTCGATTAACCGTAAATTTGCAAAAGCGCTCGTGAAGTTGAAAGAAAAAGAAGCTGATTTTACTTTTATTGAAATTAAGGATTTACCTTTCTTTTCTGTGGATATCGAAGGTGATCTTCCTGCTTCTGTTATAAAATTTAAAAAAGAAATTGAAGCACAAGATGCTATCTTGTTTGTGACTCCAGAATATAACCGTTCTGTTTCAGGGGTGTTAAAAAATGCTTTGGATTGGTCATCTCGTCCTTACGGTCAAATCTCTCTTGCAAACAAAATTGCAGGAATTTTAGGGGTTTCTTTAGGGGCTATTGGAACAGCTCTTGCTCAAGCTCATTTGAGAAATGTTTTAGCATTTTTTAATATGGATGTTATGGGGCAACCAGAGCTTTATGCAAAATATAAAGAAGGTGATATAACAGAAAACTCAGAATTTTCTGATGAAGGAAGTAAGAAATTCTATTCATCTTATATGGATGCTTTTTTGAAAAAAGTTAATAAATAAACATAAATATGGAGAATTAAAATGAAGTATGAAAGAAAATTTTATAAGTGTAACATTTGTGGTCATGTGACTGAAGAAACTGTTCGTGCAGGTGGTCCTTTGGCTTGTTGTAATCATCCAATGGAACTCTTAAAAGTTAACACTGTTGATGCTTCTCAAGAAAAGCATGTGCCAGCAGTTAAGATTGAAAATGGAAAATTGAAGGTTCAAGTGGGTTCTGTTGAGCACCCAATGACAGCTGAGCATCATATTGCATTTATTGTTGTTGCAGAAAAAAACAAAACGACAAGAATTGATTTAGATATTAATTCAAAACCTGAAGCAGAATTTGAGATTCCTGAAGGTGGTGTGACTGTTTATGAATATTGTAACTTACATGGTTTGTGGGCTGTTGATTTTGAGAAATAAAATCTGAATATCTTGTAATAAAAAAACCGTTTCTAAATGAAACGGTTTTTTTAGGGCTATTTTTTTATTGCCTTAACTCTTGTGATACGCATTTTTTTCGTTGCTAAAACTTCAAATTGGCATAGATCATTTTCAGTTTTATCTCCAATTTTTGGCTTGTGACCTAAAAGTGTGAAGACGTGTCCTCCAACTGTGTTTTCTTCATAGTCAAAATCTGGTAAGCCCATAATTTCGATAACATCTTCAAGCAGAACCATGCCATCAAATTCATAGCTTCCGTCTTTGAGAAATTTGATGTCTTCTTCTTCAAACTCGGGATCATGTTCATCTGCAATGTCACCAACAAGTTCTTCTAAAATATCTTCCATTGTAATTAGACCAACAGTTTCACCATATTCATCTACAATGATAGCAAGGTGAATGTGTTTTCTCATCATAACTTGGAGTGTTTGAGAGATTGGTTGGTTTTCAGGAACATATAAAATTTCTCGAGCAATATTTTTGAGGTTGAACTTTTCTTCCATTTCGAGTCCAAGCAAATCTCGAACGTGAATCATTCCGACAATATTATTTTTTTTATCTTTTTCACAGAGAAGATATCTGTTCAAACGGGTGTTCTTAATCTTCTTCAAAACAGTTTCGTAAGTATCTGTTGTGTTGAAAAATTGGATATCTTGTCTTGGAATCATAATTTCCTTAACGACTGTATCTGAAAAATCAACCGCATTTTTGATGATTTCGCTTTCTGTTTCATCAATTACTCCCCCAAGTTGGGAAGCACTGGCAATGAGTTTGATTTCTTCTTCTGAGTGCGCAAGTTCACTTTCGCTCGTTGGTTTGACTCCCATAAGCTTAAGAGAAAAGACAGCTAGTTTGTCAAAGATAACAATGAGAGGGAAGAAAATTTTGTTGAACCAGAAAAGTGGATAAGCAACCAACAAAACAAAAGTTTCAGTTTTGTGAATAGCAAGTGATTTCGGAATGAGTTCTCCCAAAACAACGTGAAGAAGCGTAATGAAAGAAAAGGCAATACCAAAACTCAAAGAGTGGAGCAAAACTGGATTATTTGCAAAGAGATTTGCAAACCAATATTCTAAAAGTTTAGAAACAGCAGGTTCGCCAACCCAACCAAGCCCCAATGAAGCTAGTGTAATTCCAAGTTGGATGGCACTAAGATAAGTATCAAGTTTTCCTGTGATTTTTAGTGCGACTTGCGCTTTTTTGTTTCCTAAATTGGAAAGTTCAGTCAGTTTTGTTCTTCTGATTTTGACAATTGAAAATTCTGAGACGACAAAAAATGCGTTTGCTAAAACAAGAACAAAAACAAGAATCAAGTTTAGCGTTATCTGTGTTATATCCATGGTGTAATTTGAGACCTTAATGTTTTGAAATATATAAAGTTCATAATATGGAAGATAAATGTTTGTTGTCAATAAAATTTAGCAAGAAAATATGGTTTTAATCAGTAATTGAGATTATAATATTTAGATAGAAAATATTTGCGAGGCTAAAATGACTAAGAAAATTGTTGTCGTTGGTATGGGAGAATTGCTGTGGGATATTTTCCTTACTGGAAAAAAGGCAGGAGGTGCTCCAATAAATTTTGTTTATCATGCATCACAACTTGGGGCAAAAGGATATGCAATTAGCGCTATAGGTTCAGATGCTTTAGGAGAAGAAATAGTTTCAGAACTTCACAAGAACAAAATTTTGGCTTTTCTTGAAAAAGTTGATTTTCCGACAGGAACGGTCAATGTCAAGTTGGATAGTAAAGGGATGCCAACTTATGAAATTGTTGAAGATGTTGCTTGGGATTATATTCCACTTACAGATAAAGCTATTGAGATTGTTCAAAGAGCCGATGCGATTTGTTATGGAACACTTGCACTTCGAAATGACTTTTCAAGAAAAACAATTTTAACCTTATTGAGCTTTGCGTCAGAAAAAGCTTATAAGTATTTTGATATAAACTTACGACTTAACTATTATTCAAAGGAACTCATTCATGAATTGCTTAGCTATTCAAATGTTTTTAAAATTAATGATGAGGAAATGGTTGTTGTAAAGAAACTCTTTGGGCTTGAAGGAACAGATGAAGAAATTTGTAAATATTTTATAGAGAAATATAAACTCAAATTTCTTCTTTTCACAGCAGGTGAAAAATATAGCATTGTTTATTCTGGAAAAGAAAAGTCTTATCTTGAGACACCAAAGGTCAAGGTTGTGGATACGGTTGGGGCTGGAGATGCTTTTTCTGGCGCTTTTTTGTGTGCAATAATTAAAGGGATGTCAATTGAGAAAGCTCATGAATATGCAGTTAAGGTTTCTGCTTTTGTCTGTACAAAGCAGGGAGCTTGGCCAACGTATGATAGAGACGTTATCCTATTATAAGGAGAAAGGCTATGGACAAAACAATTAAAAAACAAAATTTCTTCTTCTTACTTTTGCCAATTATGTTGACTTATTTTGCGATGGGTTTTGTTGATTTGGTTGGTGTTGCCTCAAACTATATGAAGAAAGATTTTGAACTTACAGATACGGTTGCCAATATTTTTCCGTTTATGGTGTTTTTCTGGTTTTTAATTTTTGCTGTTCCAACGGGTGTTTTGATGAACAAAATTGGGCGAAAGAAAACGGTTTTAATCAGTTTGTTTTTGACATTAGTTTCTGTGATAATTCCTTTGGTTGATTATAATTTATATTTGATGGTCTTTTCATTTTCATTGCTAGGTATTGGTAATGTTTTGATGCAAGTTTCAATCAATCCATTACTGTCAAACATTGTTGGGAATGAAAAAATTTCAAGTTACATGACTTTTGGGCAATTTGTGAAGGCCTGCTGTTCTCTTGCAGCTCCGCTCATTGCATCTTTTTCTGCTGTTCATTTTGGAAACTGGAGAATTTTATATCTTGTGTTTTTTGTTCAAGGCATAATTGCTTTTCTTACCTTGTTGAGACAAGATATTGTGAGAGAAAAAGAAGTAAGTAAAAATTCTGATTTCAAAGCTTGTTTTGCTTTGCTAAAGAATGGAATGGTATTTTTGTGTTTTATGGCAGTAATTTGTCATGTGGGAATAGATGTTGGTACAAATATTACAGCAGCTAAACTTCTTCAGGAAAAAACAGGTATAACGGTTGATGAAGCAATGAAGGCAACAATGGTATATTTTTTGTTTAGAACTTTTGCATCTTTTTCTGGAGCTTTCATTATTGCCAAATGGTCTGTGAAAAAGTTTTTCACTTTAAGTATGATGATTGTGGCCTTGGGTATGATTTTAGCTTGTTTTATTAAAAATGAAATTGCCCTTTATATTTGTTTTGCGTTAATTGGATTTGGAAATGCAAACATTTTCCCTATTTCTTTAGCACAAGCAATGAAAAGGTTGCCATCAAAAGAAAATGAGCTTTCAGGGTTGATGGTTATGGGGATTTTCGGTGGTTCAGTTTTTCCTGTAATTATGGGAGTCGTTTCTGATTATTTCATGACTCAAGTTGGTGCCATTGTTGTTTTAATAGGAGCTGTTCTATATCTTCTTGTTTTTAGTCGAAAGATTGTGGATTAGTTTTTTAAGAGGAATCGTTTTTATTTTCTTTTAGAGACCTTAAAAACTTTGGGATTGCTAAGTATCTGAATATATGGAAATATTATGTTATCTTAATACTAACTAAAGTTAGGTTGTTATTCTTTTTCCTATTTTATAGCCTAAATTTGTTCTTAAACATTAGAAAGGAATAAAATAATGAAAAAGACTATGTTGAAATATTCTTGTGCAGCAGTTGCTTTGACAGCTATGATGTCATTTGCTCCAGAAGCTAAAGCAGAAATTAATCCAATTAAAGATAATAAATTATTTTATGTTACTGGAAACGTTGAAGCTGGTATTTATAAAAATCAATACTGGAACAAAGATAATGCAAGTTTATTAAACAATCATAAATCTGACGGTCAATTAAATCAAGCATACATTGGTGTTGGTAAAAAAATTGATACAACAAAATCTTTTGATGTTGGTGGTCGTGTAGACTATATGTTTGGTACTGATGCTCACTGGGCTCAATCTAATGGATTTGAAGCTAGAGATGATGAAAGTAAATGGGGTAGTAGTGAATACTTCTCAGCAATTCCTCAAGCTTATCTTGAACTAGGAAATAAAGATTACACGATTAAAGCCGGTAAATTCTTTGGCGTAATGGGTGGGGAAAGCCTCATCGCATCAGAAAGATTTTTCTATTCTCTTTCTAATATCTATGGAATTACTCCTGCAACACAAACAGGTGTTATGGGAACTTATAACTTGAATGACAAAATGAGCGTTTATGGTGGTTGGTCTAATGGTGAAAATAGTACATTTGACAGCTCTAAGAATAATGCAATTTTTGCAGGTGCTAAATATGCATTAAACAGTCAAACAGATTTAGGTTTGGACGTTATGGGAGTTAAAGACCGTAAATATAAACCAGAGGAAGAAAATGTTATCACGAAATTTAGTGCTGGTTACAAAGTTAATTCAAGTCTTGAAGTTAAAGGTGCTTTTGCTTTCTTAAATCAAAAATTCAAACATGAAGGTGAAAACAGAGCATATGTTTATAGTGGTGAAGCTATTTACAAACTAAATGATAAGCTGGCTGTTGGTGGTCGTGCAGAATATACTCACTCATATGATAATATGGATAAGGACAATATGGATGCATATTCTTTGACAGCGGCTCTTAATTATGAACCAATGGAATATGTGTTGATTAAGCCAGAAGTTCGTTATGACCGTAATGGCGGAGAAAGAATTTTTGAACATGGAACAAATGGTAAAAAAGACCAGTTCTCAGCAGGTATTTCTGCAATGGTTAAATTCTAACCCTTCGTTGAAAAGCGTAAAAAAGAGAGTGGTTTCACTCTCTTTTTTATTGATATATCTATAAAAATAATATATCAGATAAAAATAGTGTTGCATTGTCTGAAATTATGGTTTATGTTTTGGGCAAATTGTTTGTTGCAATTTATTTGCAATGCCGTTGTTTTTTAATCAGTTTATAGTGGATTTTGTTAAATGAAAATTAGTCCAATACAATTTTTGAGACAAGTTAAGCAAGAAGTTAAAAAAGTTTCTTGGCCGGCTAGAAAAGAAGTCGTTCAAACTTTCATTATGGTAGCAATCATTGTTGCCGTTGCTTCAACATTCTTCTTTTTTGTTGACCAAATTCTTAGTTGGGTTGTTAGTTTGATATTAGGTTTTGGAGATTAATCAGATGTCAGCACGTTGGTATGTCGTACAAGTTTATTCCGGTTCAGAAAAGAAAGTTGCTGAATCTATCAAAGAACAAGTTGTTTTGAAAAAATTGGAAGAAAGAATTATTGAAATTCTTGTTCCAACTGAAGAAGTTGTTGAAGTTAAAAAAGGTACAAAAGTTAACACTGAAAGAAAATTCTTTCCTGGATATATTTTAGTGAAAATGGTTATGGATGATGATGTTTGGCATGTTATCAAAAACACTCCAAAAGTTTCTGGTTTCTTAGGTGGTCGTAATAAACCATTGCCTATTTCTGACAAAGAAGCAGAAAAAATCATTATGCAGATGCAAGAAGGAGTTGAAAGACCTAAGACTGTTGTGGCTTATGAAATTGGTGATGAAGTGAGAGTGGCAGATGGTCCATTTGCTTCGTTCATTGGTTTGGTTGAAGAAATTGATAGTGAGAAATCCCGTTTGAAAGTTTCTGTTTCTATCTTTGGACGTTCAACTCCAGTTGAATTAGAATATAGCCAAGTTGAAAAAATTTAATTTCTTTTAGAAGTTGTAAAAGCGCTCTTATCTAGGGCGCTTTTTTTTGGATTTTGGTTTGAGTTTATATAATGAAAATAAAAAAAGAGGGGCTTTTGAAGGCTCCTCTTTTAAATCTTTAATATCACGCAGGTATAAGCGGGATATTGGCTAGTTCTGTCATATTCAAAGGAGCTTTCTGCTGATAGAGCAAAGCATTGCACTTTTTTCTATAGCTTCTTTTTACCTTTGTCGGCTTTGTTTGCCCATAGCGCTCGAGAAGCTTCTCAGCTTTTGTCATTCTGCGATTGAACTTCTTAAGGTTGTTGTTAGCGTGTTTTAACTCTTCATTTGCTTCTTTTTTAGCTTCTGGAGTTAAGTTTTTGCTTCGTAAAACCTCTTCGAGTCCTTCAACAGTTTTTTGAATTTTTTCAAAAGCAGCAGCTGAGGCTTCAAATTCGTATGTCAAAAAGATTTGAGATGGTAAGGCTTCTATAATTTTACCATGACTCTTTCTTATTCGAACATACACTCGGTCTTCCTCAACCAAACTTTTAAGCAAGTTTTGAAATTTTTCTTCGAAGAAACTTTCTTTTGAATAATCAATTTCAATTAGAGCTCCGGCGTCTTTTAGGCGAAAGACAAGAATGTTATCTTCATTTGAGACCACAAGTGCTTCATCTTTTTTGCCGTAACTTATGTTTTTAATGTAATCCTGATCAATGATAGGAATTACAGTATTTTTTGTTTTCATTGTCTTATATTTTTTAATATTAATAACTACTTAGATGAAATAGAGAAACTTAATTTCATAGGCATATAATATTATATATTTTTTTGATTATACTTTTTTAAGGGTTATGGATATCTCTGAATAAAATTCAATGAAGTAGAGAGAATAAATCCAAAATAATTAGTTCGTATTCAAATTTTAGTTCTTGGTGGTTTTTTTGTCAATAATAAATCTCTGGATATTGAAAACTTTGTGAAATTTTTTTTCAAAAAATCCTTGCTTTTTGAATCGGTTATGTTATACATACGCGACTCTTGAAAGGGATGAATCCGTTTCTTTTAAGCGAATCGTATGTTTTTAATATAATTTCGTGGGAGATTTGCCATAGTCTTGTTGACCACGAAACCTAGGAAATAGAGGTAAAAAATGGCTAAATCTAAGAAAAAGATTTTAGGTTTCATTAAGCTTCAAATCCCTGCAGGAAAGGCTAATCCTTCTCCTCCAGTTGGTCCAGCTTTGGGTCAAAAAGGTTTGAATATTATGGAATTTTGTAAAGCATTCAATGCAGAAACTCAAAAAATGGAATCAGGTATTCCTGTTCCAGTAATTATTACTGCATTTGAAGATAAAAGCTTTACTTTCATCACAAAACTTCCACCAGTATCTTATTACATTAAGAAAGCTGCAGGTCTTAAATCTGCTTCTAAAGAACCTGGTAAAGTTGTTGCAGGAAAAATTACTACTGCTCAAGTTAAAGAAATTGCCGAATCTAAAATGCCAGACCTTAACTGTTCAACAGTTGAATCAGCTATGCAAATGGTTGCTGGTCAAGCTAGATCTATGGGCATCAAGGTAGAGGGCTAAGAACATGAGTGGAAAAAGAATCGTAAACGCATATAAAAACATTAACAAAGATGCTGCTTTGGCTTTGACTGAAGCTGTTGAAGTTGTTAAGTCTAATGCGACTGCAAAATTCGATGAAACAATTGATATTGCATTGAACTTGGGTGTTGACCCTAAATATGCTGACCAAATGGTTAGAGGTGTATGCTCTCTTCCTCATGGTACAGGTAAAACTCTTCGCGTAGCCGTAATTGCTCAAGGTGAAAAAGCTGATGAAGCAAAGGCTGCTGGTGCAGATGTTGTTGGTGCTGAAAGCTTGATCGACTCTATCCTTTCTGGAAAAGTTGATTTTGATAGATGTATTGCAACGCCTGACATGATGGGTATTGCTGGTAAAGTAGCTAGAATTTTGGGACCAAAAGGCTTGATGCCAAACCCTAAACTCGGAACAGTTACTGTTGATGTTGCTAATGCTGTTAAGAAAGCAAAAGCTGGTGAAGTTCAATACCGTGTTGAAAAAAATGGTATTATTCACGCTGGTATCGGTAAAGCAAGTTTTTCTTCTGAACAACTTACAGAAAATGCAAAAACTTTCATCGATGCTATCTTGAAAGCAAAACCTCAAGGTCTTAAAGGAAACTATTTGAAAAAGATTTCTTTGAGCTCTACAATGGGTGTTGGTATTAGAGTAGACTTAACTAGTCTTTAGTAGATTGCTTCGCTTATGATTGGAATTTTGATAATTCTTTTCATATGGCAAAAAAATTCGGAGATGAGGTTTTATATTTCATCTCCGCCCTCAAGGGGTTTCTTTGAAATCTACTTGGGGACACTGTCCAAGACTGTAGGTGGTCTTTAAGTAATTAAAGCTCTTAATTTCCTACATAGACGGGAGTAGGTATAAAAGATTTTCTTTTTTCTCCTGGACAGATTTTAGAGTACCACTGAAATTTTTTGGTGGTTGTGTAAACTGAACATTGCAGGTAATGCAAATGTTTTTTTGGAGATAACTCAAGTGAACCGTGAAGAAAAAGCACAGTTGCTCAGCGAACTGAATGAATTGTTTAACAGTTCAGAAATGCTTGTAGTATCACACTACAAGGGCCTTACAGTGGCTCAAGTTTCTGCATTGAGAAACGAAATCAGAAAAGTTGGTGCTGGGTTTAAGGTTACCAAAAATCGTATTACACGTCTTGCTCTAAAAGGCACAAAATTTGAAAATATGGCTGACTTGTTTGTTGGTCCTACGGCTATTGCATTTGCTAATGATCCAGTATCTGCAGCAAAAGCTTGCGTTGAATTTTCAAAAACAAATGAAAAGCTAATCGTTGTTGGTGGTTCAATGGGCGCAGCAGTTCTTTCTGCTGATGAAGTTAAGTACTTGGCTTCTATCCCATCTATGGACGAACTCAGAGCGAAACTTATTGGTTTGTTACAAGCTCCTGCATCTCAACTTGCAAGAGTTACAAAAGCTTATTCTGAAAAAGAAGCTGCTTAATTTTATTTTTATGTTGTATCTAGAGCAATTTTGCTCGGTGGCGAAAAATTCATGTAGTTATATCTACACTAAAATTTTTCTTCCCTTCAAAATCACTCTATTCATCAACCTAAAAAGTAAAATTGTGAATATTTTTTAGATGAGTTTGTGTTTTTAAGAGTTATAGACTTTTAGATTTTTAGTGAAATTTAATTTTATTGGAGAAAAAAAATGGCAGATTTAGCCAAATTGGTAGACGAATTATCAGCACTTACAGTTATGGAAGCTGCTGACCTTTCAAAAATGTTAGAAGAAAAATGGGGCGTTTCTGCAGCTGCTGCTGTAGCTGTTGCCGCTGGTGGTGCTGCTGTTGCTGCTGAAGAAGAAAAAGATGAATTCGATGTAATCTTGGCAGAAGCAGGCGCAAACAAAATCAACGTAATTAAAGAAATCAGAACAATTACTGGTTTGGGCTTGAAAGAAGCTAAAGACCTCGTTGATGGCGCACCTAAAACTGTTAAAGAAGCTGCTCCTAAAGCTGAAGCTGAAGAAATTAAAGCTAAGTTAGAAGCTGCTGGCGCTAAAGTAGAATTGAAATAATCTACTCTAGAGTGTTTTGCTTGGGGGTTTTGTAAACTTTTAAAATCCCCATTGCACTCTGGCTCAAGTTCAGATTGTTTCTGCCAATGAGATAAGAGTGTGAGTTATTCTAGAAGGTGGTCTTTTGATGCACCTTTTTAGAGTTTTAAATTATTAAGAAAAAATCCTTTTGGGTTTTAGCAAGTTATCGTGGCCGTTTAATTTGCTAAAATCTAGAAGATATTATTTTGATTCAATCTGACTTATAGGTCTTAAACGTGACACGGTGGTTGAGGTTGAGCTTTTATATTTTAACATGTTATGTAATATAAACCTTCTGTTGACGGGGTTTGGTTTTCCAACAGTATAGTCGCAGAATTCAAATTAAGAGGATGAAACACAATGGACAAATCTTATACGAGCAAGAAACGTGTAAGAAGAAGTTTTGGTAAAATTGACGCCGTGTCAGCTATGCCAAGCTTAATCGAAGTTCAAACTGGTTCGTACGACAGCTTTATCAATAAGGATACTGACTGCGAATTTGGTCTTGAACAAGTTTTCAAATCAATCTTCCCTATTAAAGATTATTCCGGTTCTGGTGAACTTGAGTTCGTTTCTTATGAACTTGAAGAGCCAAAATACGATGTTGAAGAATGTATCAAAAGAGGTATGACTTATGCTGCTCCAGTAAAAGCTACACTTCGTTTGGTTGTTTGGGACATTGATGAAGCAACTGGTGCAAAATCTATTCATGATATTAAAGAACAAGATGTATACATGGGCGACCTTCCTTTGATGACAAAGAAAGGTACTTTCGTGTTTAATGGAACAGAACGTGTTGTCGTTTCCCAAATGCACCGTTCTCCAGGCGTTTTCTTTGATCACGATAAAGGAAAAACAGTGGCTAGTGGTAAATATTTGTTTGCTGCCCGCATCATTCCTTACCGTGGTTCATGGTTGGATTTCGAGTTTGATGCCAAAGATTTGGTATATGCTCGTATCGACCGTCGCCGTAAAATTCCTGTGACTTCAATTTTGTATTCTTTGTATTCTGAAGAAACTGCAAAAAAAATTGCAAAACTTGAAAAAGAAGGCAAAAAAATTAATCCAGCAGACATCAAAGGCATGGATAGAGAAGAAATTCTTTCTTACTTCTATGAAACTGATGTTTGGACTGCTGATAAAAAAGGCTGGAAAACTGCATTCCCTTATCAACGTATGAAAGGTGTTAAATTTGACATCGATTTAGTTGATGCTGAAACAGGTGAAGTTGCTGTTCCTGCTGGTAAAAAATTAACTCCTAGAGCAGCTTTGAAATTGTTTGAAGATGGTCTTAAGACAATTGTTATTCCAAATGATTATTTGTTTGGTAAGTTCTTGTCTAAAGCTATTGTTGACAAGAAAACAGGTGAAGTTCTTGCTGATGCAGGTGCTGAACTTAACAAAGAAGTTTTGGAAAAAATTAAAGCAGCAAAAATTACTGAAATCAAGACTTGCTACATTGATAATGTGAACGTTGGTCCATATATCAGAAACACGCTTGAAATTGATAAAAATAGCTGCCGTGAAGAAGCTTTGCTTGATATCTATCGTGTAATGCGTCCTGGCGAACCACCGACCTATGACACAGCTGACCAATTGTTCAATAACTTGTTCTTTGATATGGAACGTTATGACTTGTCTGCTGTAGGTCGTGTGAAAATGAATGCATCACTTGATGTTTCTTTTGAAGAAGCTCCAGATACAAAGCGTATTCTTCGTAGAGAAGATATTTTGCTTATCGTGAAACGCCTTGTTGAACTTCGTGATGGTAAAGGTGAAGTTGATGATATTGACCACCTTGGAAACCGTCGTGTTCGTTCAGTTGGTGAATTGATGGAAAACCAATACCGTATGGGCTTGCTCAGAATGGAAAGAGCTATTCGTGAAAGAATGAGTTCTGAAGCTTTGATTAATGTTAAGCCTCAAGATTTGGTAAATGCAAAACCTATTGCTGCTGTTATCCGTGAATTCTTTGGCTCTTCACAATTGTCACAATTTATGGATCAAAACAATCCACTTTCAGAAATTACTCACAAACGTCGTCTTTCAGCATTAGGACCTGGTGGTCTTTCTCGTGAAAGAGCAGGCTTTGAAGTTCGTGACGTACACCCAACTCACTATGGTCGTATTTGTCCGATTGAAACTCCTGAAGGTCCAAATATTGGTTTAATTAACTCTCTTTCTACATTTGCTAGAATCAACAAATATGGCTTCATTGAATGTCCATATCGTAAAGTTGTGAATGGTGTTGTAACTGACGAAGTTATTTATCTTTCAGCTAATAATGAAGGAAAATATGTAATTGCTGAAGCGAATGCTGTGGTTAAAGCAGACGGTCGTTTTGAAGAAGAATTGATCACTTGCCGTAAAGCAGGCGAATTTGAACTTGCTCCTGCGGAAGAAATTGATTTGATTGACGTCTCTCCACAACAATTGGTTTCTGTGGCAACTGCTTTGATTCCATTCTTGGAAAATGACGATGCGAACCGTGCATTAATGGGTTCAAACATGCAACGTCAAGGTGTTCCTCTGCTCCGTTCTTCTGCTCCACTCGTTGGAACAGGTATGGAAGCTGTTGTAGCTCGTGACTCTGGTGCAACTGTTGTTGTGAAATATGATGGTGTGGTTGATGCAGTTGATGCAAACCGTATTGTTGTTCGTTCACATGCAGGAAATGCTGGAGACATTGGTGTTGAAATTTACAAACTTCAAAAGTTCCGTCGTTCAAACCAAAACACTTGTATCAACCAAGTTCCATTAGTGAAAGTTGGCGATGAAGTGAAAGCTGGTGACATTATTGCAGATGGTCCTTGTACTGATATGGGTGAATTGGCTCTTGGTAAAAACCTCCTCGTTGCATTTATGCCATGGAATGGTTATAACTATGAAGACTCAATTTTGCTTTCTGAAAGAGTTTCTCGTGATGACGTTTTGACTTCTCTTCACATTGAAGAATTTGAAGTTATGGCTCGTGACACTAAACTCGGTCAAGAAGAAATTACGCGTGATATTCCAAACGTTGGTGAAGAAGCGCTTCGCAACTTGGATGAAGCTGGTATCGTTTATATTGGTGCAGAAGTTAAGACTGGTGATATTCTTGTTGGTAAAGTTACACCTAAAGGCGAAAGCCCAGTTACGCCTGAAGAAAAATTGCTTCGCGCAATCTTCGGTGAAAAGGCTAGTGATGTAAGAGATACATCTCTTCGTGTTGCTCCTGGTATTGAAGGTGTGGTTGTTGATGTTCACGTATTCTCTCGCCGTGGTGTTGAGAAAGACGAACGTGCATTGTCAATTGAACAAGAAGAAATTTCTCAACTTGCTAAAGACCGTGAAGATGAAATTGCCATCGTTCGTAGAAGCTTTGAAGAAAGATTGAAAACAATGCTCAATGGTCAAACTGTTGTTGATGGACCAAAAGGTGTTGCTAAAAACTCTAAAGTTACTTTAGATGTTTTGGAAACGCTTCCTTCTGCTCAATGGAGAAAAATCATTGTTAAAGATGAAACTGTAATGTCTAACATTGAAGGTTTCGTTGCGGCATTTGATGCAAGAATTGAAAAAATTCAAAAACATTTCGAAAACAAAGTTGAAAAAGTTCAACGTGGTGACGATTTGCTTCCTGGTGTTCTTAAAATGGTTAAAGTCTTTATTGCAACTAAGAGAAAGACACAACCTGGTGATAAACTCGCTGGACGTCACGGAAACAAAGGTGTGGTTTCACGCGTATTGCCTCTTCAAGATATGCCATACATGGAAGATGGTACTTCTGTAGACATCGTGCTTAACCCACTTGGTGTGCCTTCTCGTATGAACGTTGGTCAGATTCTTGAAACCCACCTTGGTTGGGCTGCAAAAGAACTTGGCCGTCAATTGAACGAAATGGTTGAACAATATAAAGCCGGTGAAAAAACAATCGACGAACTTAATGCAAAACTTCGTGACGTTTATGGTAAAAAACAATATGAACGTGACGTTAAGGCTTTGGATAAAGATGAATTGCTTGATATGGTTGATCACCTCAAAGCTGGTGTGCCAATGGCAACTCCAGTATTCGATGGTGCACATGAAGCTGATATCGATGAAATGCTCACTTTAGCAGGTCTTCCAACTTCTGGTCAAATTGACTTGTATGATGGTAGAACTGGTGAGAAGTTCGATAGAAAAGTTACTGTCGGTGTAATTTATATGATTAAACTTCACCACATTGTTGATGAAAAAATGCACGCACGTTCTGTTGGTCCATACTCTTTGGTTACACAACAACCTTTGGGTGGTAAGGCTCAGTTCGGTGGTCAGCGTTTCGGTGAAATGGAAGTGTGGGCACTTCAAGCTTATGGTGCTGCATATACATTGCAAGAAATGTTAACTGTTAAGTCAGATGATGTGAGTGGTCGTACTAAGGTTTATGAAGCAATTGTTCGCGGTGAAGATGGTTTCGAAGCAGGCATTCCAGAGTCATTCAATGTATTGACAAAGGAAATTAAGTCATTGTGTTTGAACATCGAATTGTTGAGCGAAGAAGTATAAGCCTAGGGAGAATTGAATAATGAATGATGTAATGAAATTATTTGGTCAGCAGCAAGTGACAAGTGGAGAATCTTTTGATGAAATCAAAATCTCCATTGCTTCTCCTGAGCAAATTCGTTCTTGGTCTTATGGTGAAGTTAAAAAACCTGAGACAATTAACTATAGAACATTCAAACCGGAAAGAGACGGTTTGTTCTGTGCAAGAATTTTTGGTCCTGTAAAAGACTATGAATGTTTGTGCGGTAAATATAAAAGAATGAAATATCGCGGTATCGTCTGCGAAAAGTGTGGCGTTGAAGTTACACTTTCCAAAGTACGTCGTGAAAGAATGGGACATATCGAATTGGCAGCTCCGGTTGCTCACATTTGGTTCTTGAAGTCTTTGCCATCTCGTATTGCAATTTTGACAGATATTTCCATCAAAAACTTGGAAAGAGTTCTCTATTTTGAAAGCTACATCGTGATTGAGCCAGGTTTAACACCTTTGGCAGTAAATCAGTTGTTGACTGAAGAAGAATATCAAAATGCAGTAGATGAATATGGTGAAGATAGTTTCCGTGCAGCTATTGGTGCGGAAGCATTGAAAGAAATTTTGTCTCAAATTGACTTAGAAGGTGAAAGAACTGAAATTCGCGATGAATTGAAGGGAAGTACTTCTGAATCAAAACGTAAGAAATTGATTAAACGTTTGAAAATCATTGAAGCATTCGTTGAATCTGGTTCAAAACCAGAATGGATGGTTCTTGATGTTCTTCCGGTTATTCCACCTGAACTTCGTCCACTCGTTCCACTTGATGGTGGTCGTTTTGCGACTTCAGACTTGAACGATTTGTATCGTCGTGTGATTAACCGTAACAACCGTTTGAAAAGATTGTTGGAACTTCAAGCTCCTGACATTATCGTTCGTAACGAAAAAAGAATGTTGCAAGAAGCTGTTGATGCTTTGTTTGATAATGGTCGTCGCTCACGTGCGATTACTGGTACAAACAAACGTCCACTCAAATCTTTGTCAGATATGCTTAAAGGTAAACAAGGTCGTTTCCGTCAAAACTTGCTTGGTAAACGTGTTGACTATTCTGGTCGTTCCGTTATTACGGTTGGTCCTGAACTCAAACTTCACCAATGTGGTTTGCCTAAGAAAATGGCTTTGGAATTGTTCAAACCTTTCGTATATGCAAAATTAGAGCTTTATGGTCATGCGACTACAATTAAAGCTGCTAAGAGAATGGTAGAAAAAGAAAGACCAGAAGTTTGGGATGTTTTGGAAGAAGTTATTCGTGAACACCCAGTTCTTCTTAACCGTGCGCCAACCCTCCATAGACTTGGTATTCAAGCTTTTGAACCAACGCTCGTAGAAGGTAAAGCTATTCAACTTCACCCACTCGTATGTACTGCGTTTAATGCGGACTTCGATGGTGACCAAATGGCGGTTCACGTTCCACTCTCTATTGAAGCTCAACTTGAAGCTCGTGTTTTGATGATGTCTACAAATAACATCTTGCTCCCAGCTTCTGGTAAGCCAGTTATCGTTCCTTCACAAGATATGGTTTTGGGTATCTACTACCTATCTTATGAAGCTGAAGGTATGATTGGTGAAGGCAGTGTTTTTGCTGATATTGATGAAGTTGAACTTGCTCTTAATGCTAAAGCTGTTGACTTGCACTCAAAAATCAAATGCCGTATGGAATATATTGATGATGAAGGTGTTTTGAAACGTGGCTTGGTTGAAACAACTCCAGGACGTATTTTACTTTCTGCTGTTCTTCCAAAACACAAAGATGTTCCTTTCTCTTTGATTAACAGACTTGTTAAGAAAAAAGAAATTGCGGAAATCATCGACATTATCTATCGTCACTGTGACCAAAAAGAAACAGTTATTTTTGCTGATAAGATTATGGCTCTCGGCTTTAAACATGCTTGTCAAGCAGGTATCTCTTTCGGTAAGGCAGACTTGATTGTTCCAGATTCTAAAACAGCTTTGATTGCTGAAACAGAAAAGCAAGTTAAAGAATTCGAAGAACAATATCAAAATGGTTTGATTACCAAAGGTGAAAAATATAACAAAGTGGTCGATATTTGGGCAGCTTGTACAGATAAAGTTGCTGATGAAATGATGAAAAACATTTCTCAAATTAAAGACGGTTATATCAACTCTGTTTACATGATGGCTCACTCTGGTGCCCGTGGTTCCGCTGCTCAAATGCGTCAGCTTGCTGGTATGCGTGGTTTGATGGCAAAACCAAACGGTGAAATTATTGAACAACCAATTATTTCAAACTTTAAAGAAGGTTTGAAAGTGTCAGAATACTTTAACTCAACTCACGGTGCTCGTAAGGGTCTTGCGGATACTGCGTTGAAAACAGCGAACTCTGGTTATTTGACACGTCGTTTGGTTGACGTTGCACAAGATGTGGTTATTACTGAAACGAACTGTGGAACTGATAATGGGATCATTATTCGTCCAGTTGTTGACGGTGGTAACGTTATCGTGTCTATCGGTGAAAGAATCTTGGGTCGTACTTTAGGTGAAGATATTATTCATCCAGAAACTGGTGCACTCGTTCTTCCTAAGGGTAGACTTGTTAACGAAGCAGATGCTGAACTCGTTGAGAAAGCTGGTGTTGAACAAGTTAAAATTCGTTCTGTTCTCACTTGCGAATGCAAAAATGGTGTTTGTGCAGCTTGTTATGGTCGTGACTTGGCAAGAGGTACTGCTGTTTCTATCGGTGAAGCAGTTGGTGTTATTGCTGCACAATCCATCGGTGAACCTGGTACACAGTTGACAATGAGAACGTTCCACATCGGTGGTGCGGCACAAAAAGGTGCTGAACAATCTGCTGTCGAAATTCCATTTGCTGGTGTCTTGAAACTTGATAACAAACGTACAATTACAGATTCAGCTGGCAACCTTGTTGTTCTTGCTCGTAACTGTGAAATCGTTATTGAAGATGAAAAAGGTCGTGAAAAATCTCGTCACCTTGTTCCTTATGGTGCTAAAATCTTGGTTAAAGAAGAAAGCAAAGTTAAAAAAGGACAAAAAGTTGCTGAGTGGGATCCGTTCACTATTCCTGTCATCTCTGAAAAAGCAGGTAAAGTTGAACTTGTTGACTTGATTAACAATGTTTCTGTTAAAGAAACAGTTGATGAAACAACAGGTATCAATTCTAAAGTCGTTACAGACTGGAGAAACGGTAAAAGTGGTACTTTGGGACTTAAACCAAGCATCATCTTGAAAGACGAAAAAGGAAATGCAATTACATTCGATAATGGTAAAGAAATGCGTTACTATTTGGCTGTAGATGCAATCTTGAACGTAGACAATGGTGTGGAAGTAAAAGTTGGTGATGTTTTGGCGAGAATTCCTCGTGAAAGCTCAAAAACTAAAGATATTACCGGTGGTTTGCCTCGTGTTGCCGAACTCTTTGAAGCACGTCGTCCTAAAGACCAAGCTATCATCACTGATATTGATGGTATGGTTGAATATGGTAAAGACTATAAGACAAAACAAAGAATTCGTGTTATTCCGAAGAAGGGTGAACCTCTTGAATATCTCGTACCAAAAGGCCGTCACCTTGTTGTTCATGATGGTGACATTGTGAAGAAGGGAGACTTGCTCGTAGACGGAACTCCTGCACCACACGATATCTTACGTGTTCTTGGTGTTGAAAAATTGGCTGAATACTTGGTCAAAGAAGTTCAAGACGTTTACCGTTTGCAAGGTGTGAAGATCAACGATAAGCACATTGAAACAATCGTTTCTCAAATGCTTAGAAAAGTTGAAGTCACAATTCCTGGTGATACAACATTCTTGATTGGTGAACAAGTTGATAGAGATGATTTTGAAGCTGAAAATGCAAAAGTTTTGGCAGAAAATGGTATCCCTGCTGAAGCAGATTCTATCTTGCTTGGTATCACTAAAGCATCACTTCAAACGAAGTCATTCATCTCTGCTGCTTCCTTCCAGGAAACAACTAGAGTGCTCACAGAGGCTGCTGTTTCAGGTAAGAGCGATAAGCTTATCGGATTGAAAGAAAACGTTATCGTTGGACGTCTAATCCCTGCCGGAACAGGTAGTGTTCTTCGTGCACTTCGTCGTGTTGCTGCACAAAACGATAAAGAAATTGCCGCTTTGAAAAATGCAGATATAACAGCAGATGCTGTTATTGAAACAGCTGAAAATGCGTCATAATTGACTTATTGATAAAAAAAAGAGGTTGCAAGAAATTGCAGCCTCTTTTTTTCTTGTTATTATTTTTAAATTGTGTGAATATATATACATCAAAAAATTATTATCTTATTATTCACCATTAAAATTTAAAGTTATGAATACATTAGCAGTTATCTTAGTGCTGGCGATTCTGGTTTTAGTTCCTCTGTTCTTATTTGCAGGGAAAAGAATCAAATTAGCAATTTCAAATTTTTTTGAAGAAATGAGGCAAGAAGAGCAAAAAATTGCTCAATTGTACTCTGAGTTTAAAGAAAATCCTTCTTCTATTACAGACGAAGAATTATCTGAAATGTTTGAATATTACTTCCATATGGAAACGCTTCTTCCCATTAATCATTTGGAATTTCACTGTATGCCTTCTCATTCTTTTTTGAATGGATTATCAGGAAAATCATGGGAAATATTTTCAGAGTTATCCAGAAGAAGAAAATCCGCTACACTTGTACAAGCGTAATTCTTTATTATTTTTTAATTAATTAAATTTGGTATGAAAATTGTTTTTGCTTTGGTTATATGCCTTGCTTTTGGTGTTTTGTTTTTGCCAGTTTTATTGGCTTCTTTTTCTGAAAATAGCTTCGTAAAAAGGTTTTTTTCTTGGTTTGAAAGGAGTGATGCTGAAAATACAGAAATGCTAAAGAAACTTGAAAATGATGCTCAGAATTTGACAGATGAAGAATTGCTAGAGTTAAAAAATTACTACTCTTCTCAAGTTATTGTCCTTCCTGCATCTTACATTGAATTTGGGCGAGCTCCACTGCCAGTTTTTCAAGGAACATTGGCAAGTAAGTATTTCTCTTTGGTTAAGGCTGAAATTGAGCGGCGAAAAAATAACAATTGATGCAAAAAAAAGAGCAAGGAAACTTGCTCTTTTTTCTGGTTTATAACAATTATTTACGACGTAAAAAAGATGGAATCTCAAGATTCAACTTATTATCTGAATAATTGTCATCTCTTGCATAAGAAGAGGAAACAGGTTGTTGGAACTGTTCTTCTTCTCTTTTCTTTTTATTTCTTTTTGCAATTGAAAAGCCAGTCACTCTTTCAATGAGTGTTGGTGTATATTCGTCTTCTGCTGTATTCATAATGAGTTCCTCCTGAGCATCATTGCGACGTGCATTGAAGGAGACTTGATTATGTTCAGGGAAAAGTTCTGATTCTTCCTCGACAGTTCTGATGGTTGTTTTTGGAGCAAAAGTGTTTTGTGTTGAAGCTAAAGCCATTTCAAATTGATTTTCAGAAACTGGTTTCTCTGGCTTATTAACAATTGCTTTGAAGAGAGAAGATGCTTTTGGCATTTCTTCCATAACAATTGATTTTTCTAGATCTTCATAAGTTTCAAAATCTTCAATTCTGATTGGCTTTTGTGTTGGTTCTTCAAAAACAGTTTCAGTTGGAATACTTTCAAGTTCATCTTCTATAACAGAAGTTTCAAATGTTTCGAAAGCCTTGATTGAACTTGGAATGTAGTCGTCATGTTCTTCAACTTTAGTTGCAGAGAATTGTTCAAGATTGGCTGTCAAAGTTTCTTTAGGAATATTGATTTCTTCACTAATGATATTAGAAGCCAATGGTTTTTGTTCATGAATAACTGGTTTTCTGATTTCCTTCGGTGTAGAAGAAATTCCAGTAGCAACGATAGAAACACGAATTTTTCCAATTAAATTATCATCATAGCTTGAACCAAAGATGATGTTTGCATCTTCTGCAACTTCTTCTTTGATGCGATTTGCTGCTTCGTCAATTTCAAATAAAGTGATATCAGCGCCACCTGTGATGTTGATGAGAACACCTTGAGCGCCGATTACAGAACAATCATCTAAAAGTGGATTAGAAAGAGCTTGTTCAGCAGCTTTCACCGCACGTTCTTCTCCTTCAGCTTCTCCAGTTCCCATGATTGCTTTGCCTTTGCCTTCCATAATAGATTTTACGTCAGCAAAGTCGAGATTGATTAAGCCAGGCATAATCATTAAATCTGTAATAGAACGTATGCCTGCATATAATACATTATCAGCCATGACAAAAGCATCTGCCAAAGTTGTGTTTTTGTCAGCAATTCTGAAAAGGTTTTGGTTTGGAATGATAATGATGCTATCTACATTTTTTGAGAATTCTTCAATAGATCTGTCAGCGATTTCTGAACGTTTGCGTCCTTCAAATTGGAAAGGTTTAGTTACGACACCAACTGTGAGAATACCTTTTTCTCTTGCCATTCTTGCAATGACAGGAGCGGCACCAGAACCTGTTCCACCACCCATACCAGCAGTGATGAACACCATATTGACACCATCAAGTTCTCTCTCAATTTCTTCCATAGCTTCTTCAGCAGAAACTTTACCAATATCAGGGTTTGCACCGGCACCAAGACCACGTGTTGTTTCTAGTCCAAGCTGAATTTTGCGTCCTGCTTTTGAATTTTCCAAAGCTTGCGCATCAGTATTTGCGACAATAAAATCTACACCTTCGAGATTTTGCACAATCATATTATTAACGGCATTTCCTCCGCCGCCACCAACACCGATTACGGAAATTCTCGGTTTGAGCTGCATTACTGTCTTTTCTGGTACTGTCAGTTTGATAGACATTGTGTTTATTTCTCCATTGAATTCTTCATACATACCCATAGGATAAGCTTAAAAATTTAAGTTTTAGTTACTAAGATTGTTTTTTTAGTTATTTTTATGTCAAAACCTAAAAGTTTTGTTTCATCCAACCAAAGATACTGCTGAAAAAGCCAGTGTTTGATGTTGATTTGCTGATAACTTTATTTGGTTTTTTTTCTGTATAATTCAGTGCAAATAATATCAATCCGACAGCAGTTGAGAAAGCCGGATTATAAAGATTGTCTGGAAGACTGAAATTATTTCTTGGTTTTCCTAGTCTGACTTGTTTATCAAGAACCATTGAAGCAATTTCTCTAATACCAGGAAGCTGACTTGAACCTCCTGTTAAAACGACACGATGACTTGATACATCTTTTAGACCCAATTCGTCTAGCTTTTTATTGATTAATTCAAAGATTTCTTCAACACGCGGTGTGATTATCTTGATAAGGTCAGATTTTGGAATTTGACGAATAGAGCTGTCATCTTCTTCTCCAACAGGATAAACATTGAGTGTTTCTTCTTCGTCATGAGAAGTTAGAAATGCACAGCCGTGAAGTGTTTTAAGTCTTTCTGCGTGTGTGAAAGAAGTGGTCAAACCCCAAGCAATGTCATTGGTGATATTATTTCCACCAACTGCAATGGAGTTGAAATAAATAGGGTAGCCGTTTCTGAATGTGGCAATACTTGTTGTTCCACCACCAATATCAATAATGGTTGCTCCAATTTCTTTTTCATCTTCAACTAAGCAAGAAAGAGATGAAGCATAAGATGAAAAAGCTTTTCCAGCAATTTCTAGATGAGAATTTTCAATGACAGTTGCCATATTTCTGAAATTGATTTCTGGAACAAGACCAAGTAAAATATCTACGGAAAGCGTTTCACTGAAAATGTTTCTCGGGTCTTTGGTTTCTTCACCATTGTTGACACAGTATCTGGTTGGAATGCAGTGAATGAGTTCATTGTCTTCAACATTGATTTTGCTGCTACCTTTTTCAATAACTTTAACAATATCAGATTCATTGATAGGTCTATTTTTTCCAATTGGAATAACAGCACTTTTGATAGCACTTTTGATTTTATCTCCTGCAATATTGACAATGATGCGGTCAATGCGTTCATTTGCCATTTGTTCAGCATTTTCAATAGCATTACAGACAGAAAGGGTAGCTTGGTTAATATCTGTAATGCAACCATTTTTGATTCCCTTTGATGCATTATAACCATAGCCAACAACGGAAACTTTTTTATCACGACTGATTTTTGCAATAATACAGCACACTTTTGATGAGCCAATATCTAATGCTGCAATGGTAGTTAGTCGGTTAAAAGAATTTGACACTGTTGCTCCCTCTTTTAAGTTTTTGATTCTTTAGTGTTTTTTATATTTTCTTTTTCTTTATCGGTCATTTTACCGATTTTTACGATAATTTTATTTGGTAATCTTAAATCTATGATAGTTAATTTACGCTTAATAATGCCTTCTGATTTGTCTATTTTTATCAACTTTTCCCAAGCTTGAGGAATGTTTTCTTCAGGGAGTTTTATGGTTATACCATGTTCAATATTGTCTAGAATGAGGTTCCAGCGTCGATTTGAAATGTAGTTAGCAACTTTGATTCTTTTGAAAATTTCATTGTTGTTTTTGATGATTGGGAATAAGTTTTTGAAGTTGTCTGGAGCTCCTTTTCCGACAATTAACAAAACAGGTTTATTTGGAATGTATTCTGCATCAATGACTTTTCCGTCTTCATCAATTGGATAAAATTTGTTATTTAGTTGCCAAATAGCTTCGACATCTTTTTCCACCAAGGAGACTTGTATTACGTTTGGAAAATAGTTTCTTTTGACAATTGCATTTTTAATCCATGGCAGTTTTTCTAATTTCTCCTTAATAACTCTTGGAGGTGTGCTTAATATGTTGTTTTGACGAGTTAACTCTAAAGCTTTTTCAATTTCTTTGAGCGTGGTGATTTGACGGTTTTCAATGATGATGTCATCAATTGTGAAACCAAACTTCGTTGTCTTTTCATAAAAAGTTTGTTCTAAATCAGTCAGTTTTTTAGAGATAAGTTCTTCACGAATGGTGATTGTAATGAGTGAAAGGCAAAAAACAAAAGAAATGAGGAATAAATTTCCAATAAGACGAAAGGGCCAATGCTTTGGAAGCATCACCTTTTTGTCGTTTTCGCTTTTTTCTTTTGTTTTTATGAATAACATCTACTTATTTATACCTAAACGTTTAACTTCCCATTCAAGTGTGATTGATGTTTCTTCTTTCACTCTTTGAACAATTTTTTCACCCAAAGTTTCAATGTCACTTGCAGTTGCTGTTCCTTCATTGATGAGAAAGTTACAGTGTTTTTCAGAAACTTTTGCACCGCCAACTTCAAATTTGTCTGCACCTGACTTTTTGATGAGTTCCCATGCTCTCAAACCTTGAGGGTTTTTGAAAGTTGAACCAGCAGTTCTTTTGTTATATGGTTGTTTTTCAATACGGTGTTTGCGATGTTCATCTAATGTTTTTTGGATGTTTTCTCGGGTGTCTTTTTTTGTATTAAAGGTTATAGAAATGAGAATCCAGTCATCGGGAAAGAGGCTATTGCGATATGAAAGTTTTAAATCATCAGCACCAATAATTTTTTCATTTCCCATTCCATCAATAATTTTAGCTTCTTTAATAACATCTTTGACTTCAGTTCCATAACATCCAGCATTAGTCTTTACGCATCCACCAATTGCTCCAGGAATAGAACACAGAAATTCAATGCCACTAAGCTCACATTCTAAAATTGTTTTTTTGAGTTCAACATTTTTTTTGCCTGCAAAACAGGTGACGGAACGATCTTGATTAACAAAATGTTTTCTGAAATATGGACTATCTAGTTTAATAACCACTCCTGGAACACCTCCGTCACGAACCAAGAGGTTTGAACCTCCACCAACAACAGTGACTGGAACATTATAAGGTTTGTTTTTCAGAAAATATTTTAAGTCTTCCTCATCTTCAGGAAAAAACATAACTTCAGCAGGACCGCCAACAGCAAACCATGTGTGTTTACTCATTGGAGCATTTTCAACATATTTTCCACGAACTTGTGGAAGAATGTTAATTAAGCTCTTTTTAAATATATTATTAAAAAATCTTTTTAGCATATCATTTCCTTAATTTTTATTCATCATCTTTATCTTCAGCGTGAACGTTCCTTCTGGTCACTGCCAAGAGAATTCCCATTCCAAGAGCTGTGGCTAGAAGCGAAGAACCACCATAAGAGATAAATGGAAGTGTCATACCTTTGGTTGGGATGAGATGAACTGTTGAAGCCATATTGATAATTGCTTGTAGTCCGAAAGAAGCAGAAAGTCCTGAAGCAGATAGAATGATAAAAAAGTTATTATCTTTCATGGATAATATCATTGAACGGACGACTACAATGGAAAACAGCCCAATGATAATGAAGCAAAGAAAAATTCCAAATTCTTCTGCGGCAACTGCGAAAATAAAGTCTGTGTGTGCATCGGGGATATGTGCTTTAACAATGCCTTCTCCAGGACCTCTGCCAAAGATATTCCCACTTTGAAAAGCTTCAATTGATTTTTTGATCTGAAAACTCAGATTGTTTTCATTGTCCAGAAATTGTTGAATTCGAGTGTGGACATGGTCTAGAGTAAAATATGCCAGAACACCCATAATCAGACAGCCAAAAACAAGAATGGCTACCAGTGTGATTGAAAGTCCAGAAAGGAAAAATTGGAATAACCAAATAAGTGTGAGAACAATTGTCATGCCAAAATCTGGCTGTAAAATCAAAAGCCCTGCTGTTAGTCCAAAAAGTAAAAATGAAATGATGTTTCCAGGGAAGTTTTTATTTTTCATCTGTCCATCAAAGAGCCAAGCAGAAACTACGATGAATGTTGGTTTTGCAAATTCTGAAGGTTGAAGTGAAAAACCCAAAATTTTAATCCAACGAGAAGCACCTTTTGTTTCATAACCTCCAAAAATTGTCAGCAACAAGAGGAATAATGTAATAACATATCCAATGATAGCGATACGGCGAATTGTTTTCAATCTTTGCATTGAAATCAAAACCATAAGCCCATAGGTTATTGGTAAGAAAAAGATTTGTCTTTTTACAAAGTGATAACTGTCGAATCCAATGCGATTTGCAACGGCAGGGCTAGCAGTGAAGTTGAGAAAAATTCCAATGATAATAATGAGGGTGAGGCAAGTGAGCAACACCTTGTCCACTGTCCACCACCAGTTGGCAATTATCCCTTTGCTATTTCTTGAAAAAGCAAACATCTTTGTTTATTCCTTTTAGTAAACAGCAATTAGTCCAAATGCAGCAAGTAGAATTCCGATAATCCAGAATCTTATAACAATTGTCGTTTCAGGAATACCCATTTGTTCAAAATGATGATGGATTGGTGCCATTTTGAAAAATCTTTTTCCTGTTCTTTTGAACCAGAAAATTTGAATCATCACAGAAACAGCTTCAATGACAAAAATGAGCCCAACAATTGCTAAAACAATCTCACTTTTGGTGAGCACAGAAATTGTTCCACGTAAAGCACCAAGTGCTAGAGAACCTGTATCTCCCATAAAAATTTTCGCAGGTGCGCAGTTGAACCATAGAAAACCTAAGCAAGCTCCTGCAACTGCTGAACAAATAACTGCCACTTCTTGTGTGCCGTTGATTATAAAGCTTGTTTCAAGGCAAGTCATAATGAAGAAAATGAATATTGTGGTGAGAAGTCCTGCGGCAAGACCATCTAATCCGTCTGTAAGGTTAACAGCATTTGAAGCACCTGCAATAACCACCATTGCAAATGGAATGTAAAACCAAAAAAGATTGATAGAGAAAGTGCTAAAAATTGGGTAGATTGACGGGAATCTGAGGTCATATTTTATATTATCTGGGGTGGCATAAGTGATGATGAGTACGCAAATGAATGAAACTGAAAACTGAAGAAGGAGCTTCATTTTAGCACTCATTGCATTTGATGTTTGTTTTTTCACTTTTTCGTAGTCATCTAAGAAACCCACAAAAGCGTAGATAACTAAGACAGCAAGAGATGTGAGAACAAAGATGTTAGACCATTTAGCCCAAAATAGACAACTGATAAGCGTTGTTGCAATAATCAAAAGCCCGCCCATTGTTGGAGTGCCTTTTTTTGTGAGGAGATGGCTTTGAGGTCCGTCTTCACGAATAGGTTGACCTTTTCCTTGTTTTGCACGAAGGAGTGCAATTGCTTTATTTCCAAATATAATTGAAAGCAAAAAAGTTGTCAAAAATGCCAGAACAATTCGAATAATTAATGAACTGAAGATATAAGTGTCCATTGTGGTCATTATATAGTTTATCATAAAGATTTCCCCAAAAATAAATCAAAAACTTTGGTTCTAGGATAAGCTTAAATGATAAAATAATGATTAACAGACGAGGGGGTTAGCCCTTATAAATTTGGCTTTCTTTGTATTTTTGGATGAAATGTCTGGTTAATACGCCAATAATTGCAGCAATTGGAACAGCAATCATAATACCAAGGAAACCAAGTAAAACACCGCCAGCAAGCAAAGCAAACATAATCCAAACTGGGTGAAGACCAACAGAATCTCCAACGAGCTTTGGAGTGAGGAAACTTCCTTCTAAAACTTGGCCTAAACCGAAAAGGCAAACAACTTGAATGACTTCAGAATAAGTATCAAATTGAATCAAAGCAATGATGATTGATGTTGCAAAACCACTGATTGAACCAATGTATGGAATGAAAGAGATTAAGCCTGCCATAAATCCAACTAAAACACCAAGTTGGAGCCCAATGAAATAAAGCCCCATAGAATAGAATAAACCTAAAATGACACATACACTGAGTTGCCCTCTAATAAAACCGGCAATAGCTTTGTCCACTTGGCTTGCAATGGAGCGAATCTCTTTTTTAGATTTGACAGGGAGTAAATCGTCGATTTTCTTTGTGAAGAGTGTCCAGTCGCGAAGCATATAAAATGCCACAACAGGGGTAATAATGAGGAGAGAAACAACGTTTACAAAAGCAAAGCTTCCACTAACAATTTTTCCCAAAATAGAACCAGCAAATTTTACTGAATTTGCGACGTTGTTATTGATGTAGTCAACAATTTCAGAAGTCGTTAAAAATGGAAAGCTTTTGTTGGCATCTTGTAATAAAGGTTCAATTTTATTTTTGAGAGAAGCAATCAAATTTGGAAGGCTATGTATGAATCTCACAATTTGTTCATTCGCAATTTTAATCAAAATGATGAAGGAAGGAACCAAAATCAGAATGATAATGAGAAGAACAAGAAAGGTTGCTAATGTTCTATTAATTTTGAAACGTGAAAGCTTCACTACAAAAGGGTCAAACAGGTAGCCAATGAGAATTCCGGCAACAAAAGGAAGGATGACAGATCTTGTTGCGTAAACAAAAACGCAAAAGAGAGCAAAGATAGAGAGCCAAAAGAACCAGTTGTTTCCGGATTTTTTCATGTTTTTTCCTATTGTTGTTCTCTTTTTTCTAGGATGTAAGCCTCACCCTGAGGAATGAGATAAAAATTTCTTGCATTTAGTTTTTGTTCAAGTTTTTCTAAAGAGCCTGTGAAATCAATTTCAAATTGAACTTTACCACTTGTCATTGCCACAATTTTAATGTCATTAACCCGGCCAACTTCACGAAGTGATTTTTCAATCTTTACCCATTCAGACATACTGCGATAATCATAAATTGCTGTGACTTTATTTCTTTGAGTATTTTCAATGATACTTTGATTTTTAAGCTTGTTAATAATTGCTTTTTTAACTTCAGCAATTGCGTTGATTAAAAGCTGTGGAGAACGATCACCATAAATTTCAACAACTTCCGTACTACCATCTTGGTAAGACAAAATGTTAACAGTGATTCCCTCAATTCCATTATAAACAGCATCAGCAACATAGATATCTGATGTTCCATTGTTAAAAGAAACTTGTTCCATTGCTGACTTATTCAAATTAAGTGCTTTTTTTACATCCAAACTGGCATAGTTTGAACCATTTGGGATAATGCTTGAAAATTTGACAATATCATCTTCCTTGTTATTTTCTTCTTCCCAAGCTTTTCTCCATATATTATCTGCTTCCCAAAGCATTGGAGTGTCTGTTTTGAATTCTCTGAAAGTTGGGATGATGAGAATGTTTGACGCACTAACAATTGCAGGGGTTATGCTTTTTTCAGCCATATATTGTTTGAGAAGTTCATCATTAATTGTCACACGAAGGTTTGCCATGTAGCGAACGTTTGATGATTTTTCAGACTTAATCGTCACTTCTTTAATGAAGTTCAAAATTTGATCATCATTCATATCAGCAAGAAGAGCATAAGTTTCGTTTGTCGTGATTTTGCGAGCAACTGTATTGAAAGCAGTTCTGTTTGCTTGTGTCATCGCTTCTTCTTTTGCTGAAGCAGCACTTTCTGCTGTCACATCAACATAAACATCAACATCATAAATGGACATTTGCGCAAATGCCAATTTGGAAAAAATTATGGTGCTTAGGAGGATAATGCAGAGTTTACCGAAATTTTTCAAAATGTCTCTCCTAACCTACAATTTCATTTTCATTAAAGAAAAAAGCAATTTCACGTTTTGCACTTTCTTGAGAATCTGAGCCATGGACTGAGTTTTTATCAATTGAAATGGCAAGCTCTTTTCTGATTGTGCCAGCTTCAGCATTTGCTGGGTTTGTTGCCCCCATAACTTTGTGATATTTTTGAATGGCATCTGGTGCTTCCAAAACTTGAACAACAACAGGAGCTGAAGTCATAAAATCAACTAAACTTTGGTAAAAAGGTTTTTCTTTGTGTTCAGCATAAAATGCTCCTGCTTGTTCAGGAGAGAGTTTAATTCTCTTTTGAGCAACGACTTTTAAGCCATTTTCTTCAATCATACTAACAACTTTACCTGTTATATTTCTTGATGTTGCATCAGGTTTTATAATTGATAAGGTTCTTTCCATTTTTCTTAAATCCTAATTTATATCTATAGACAATTTGGAATATATTATAATTAAATCTAAAAATCAAAGTTTTTTATGTAAAAATCAGCATATATTTGCAATTTTATCTAGACTTTTGAGCAATATAGTGTTTATTTACAGTAAAATTAATTAAACACAACTAAAAAAGGGATTCATGATGATAGAAAGTCAATATTTGAAGAGCCTTGTTGATAAGGCAAGAGTTCATTATAAAACAATTGTTTTGCCTGAGGGAGAAGATCCTCGAGTTCTTCGCGCTGCGAACATCATTAATAAAGAAAAAGCAGCTAAAATCATCATCTTAGGTGACTATAAAGAAATCAAGCATTACTATGATGACAATAATTGGAACTTAGAAGGTATCACAATCATCAAGCCTGAAGAATCAGAAAAGTTGGAAGAATATACGAATCTTTTGTATGAACTCCGTAAAGATAAAGGCATGACACTTGAACAAGCTCAAAAAACAGCATTGAACTATAACTATTTCGGAACTTTGATGGTAAAATCTGGACATGCTGATGGAATGGTAAGTGGTGCGAATCACTCAACAGCTGATACAGTTCGTCCTGCGTTACAAATTATTAAATCTGCAAAAAAAGGAAGAACAGTTTCCTCTCTTTTGATTATGATTTCTAATGGTAAGCAATATTTCTTCTCAGATTGTGCCATCAACATTAATCCAACAGCTCAAGAACTTGCTGATATTGCAATTTCAACAGCTGAAAGTGTGATGCAGTTTGGCATGGATCCAAGAATTGCAATGCTTTCATATTCTACATTTGGTTCAGGTACAGGTGAAGGTGTTGATAAAGTTCGTGAAGCAACAAAGTTAGCTAAAGAAATGTTGGAAGCAGATGAATATAAAAGCAAAAATATTTTGCTCGATGGTGAAATGCAAGCAGATGCAGCACTTGATGTTGTTGTTGCAACTAAAAAAGCTCCAGTCAGTAAAGTTGGCGGACGTGCAAATACGCTCATCTTCCCTGATTTGAACACAGGAAACATCGGCTACAAACTTTTGCAAAGACTAGGTGGATGTGAAGCCTATGGTCCAATGCTTCAAGGGTTAAATGCACCAATTAATGATTTGTCTCGTGGTGCTTTTGCAGAAGATATTGTAGGTGTTATTGCTATCACAGCTCTTCAAGCCGTGAAGTAAAGTTATTCTATTGACTTCTGCTGGTAATTTTTTCTCTCGTTGGGCTATGTGCCAACGTCGTTCAAAAATTTCTTCGCATTAGTCGAATATAATAACTTTATGAAGGAATTGCCTTAATTAAAAATAAAAACTAAAAAATAGGAAAAAATAAAAAATGAAAAAAATTCTTGTTCTGAACTCAGGTTCATCAACACTTAAATATCAACTTTTCACAGTTGATGGTGAAAACTATAATGTTGTGGCAAAGGGAAATGCTGAGCGTATTAATCGTGATGCTTCTTTTGTAAGCGTAAAATTTAATGGCACAAGCAAAGATGTTCAAGTTGAGTTAAAATCTCACAAAGATGCTTTGGAAGCAATTTTGAAAATTCTTTTGGACGGCATCATTGGAAGTCTTGATGAAATTTCTGCAATTGGTCAGAGAGTGGTTCAAGGTGGTGCATATTTCAAATCTTCTGCAAAAGCAACTGAAGAAAATATCTTGAAAGTTGATGAACTTTCAACTTTAGCTCCACTTCATAACCCAGCAGCTGTTACAGTTATTCGTGCAGTTCAAGAAGTTTTGCCAAAAATTTCTCAAGTTCTTGTGTTTGATACATCTTTCCACCAAACTATGCCTTATGAAGCATATACTTATGCTTTGCCTGAAAATTTGGTTGAAAAACATAAAATCCGTCGTTACGGATTCCATGGAACATCTCATATGTATGTTTCACAAGAAGCTGCTAAAATTGTTGGAAAAGAAAGTAAAATTATTACTTGCCATATTGGTAGTGGTGCTTCTATCACAGCTGTTAAAAATGGTGAATGTATTGATACTTCAATGGGAATGACACCACTTGCTGGTATTGTTATGGACACACGTTGTGGCGATATTGACCCATATATTCCACTTTATATTATGGAAAAAGAAGGTTTGACAACAGAACAGCTTAATGACTTGATGAACAAAGAAAGTGGTAAGTCTGGTTTGACTGGTTATAGTGACTCTCGCGACTTTGAAGCGGCTTATGGTCGTGGAGAAGAAAATGTTGTGAAAGCAATGCAAGTTTATATTTATAATATTGCAAAATTTATTGGTTCTTATACTGCCGCAATGGGTGGTTTGGATGCAATCATATTCACAGCAGGTGTTGGTGAAAACTCTTCCCTTGTTCGTAAACTTGTTTTGGATAGAGTTTCTTATCTTGGAATAGAGGTTGATGATGAAAAAAATGCACAACGTGGATTCGTCAATGAAATTTCTAAATCAGGTTCAAAAGTTCGTGCTTTTGTTATTCCGACAGATGAAGAGTTGGTAATTGCTAAAGAAACAATTCGTTTAGCATAAGTTATAATTTCTATGAAAAGCGACCCTTTAATATGAGGGTCGCTTTTTTGATTTTAAATATTAAAGATATCTTTAATATTTTGATATAGTGTCATATTTCTATTAGCATTTGAAAAATAAAAAATATTATGCTAATATGATAATGGTTATTGAGGGTTTGAGAAAATTATTAAATCAGGATGTCATTGTATGAACAGTAGGTTAAAATATGTCCTTCCATTAGTGCTGTCTTTCGCGTTTTTACCGGAAGCTTATTCAGCAGTGGCCTTTGAAAATATCCCAACATTAAATAAAATTAAGCAAAAAGGAACAACATACAAGGTTGTTTCTCCTTTTGTGTTGCAAGCAACTCAGGTTGCGGGATATAGAAAAGTTTTGATCGGAGGCGTGACATATTATTTTGATGCAGGAGACGATAACCTAGCTCGAGTCTTGTCAAACACTTCTGCAGGAAATTTAGTTTTGACGAATAAAGCAAATGCAGCTTTTAAGTATGGTGAAAATTACTATGCCTTTGATGTAGCTTCTCTTCCCGTTTCTTCATTTAATTTTGTTGAAAGCACTTCCTCAGACTATAATTTTATTACTAAAGAAGTAGATAACTCAAATAATGTCACGAATAAATACTATAAAATTGTTTTGAATGTTTCAGAATTTGCCGATTCCTCACGTGTTTCATGGGAAGAAGTTGGCACGAGTGGTGCAGACACTATAACTGTAAAACTACCAAATAATAAAATAAAATATTTCAAATATACATATACACCAGCTGTTGGACGAACAGTTTATATGACACCACAAAGTGCTTTAAATGGAAATGTTGATGCAGATTTTAAAGATAGCTTTATTGTAAAGAGTGTTGGTTCAGCTGACTGTACAGGAAGTTATGCTTGTGGAGGAGCAATTTATAATAATATTGGTGCAACAATTGGTAATATCACAGGAGATTTTGTTGGAAATTATACAAATGCTTCCGCTTCTTGGGGATATGGTGGTGCCATCTTGAATGGCTTCTATACGAGCACTGGCAGTAGTATAATAGGAGATATCACGGGTAACTTCATTGGCAACTATTCAAGTTCTGACGGGGGAGCAATTGCCAACATTTCAAGTGGTTCAAATGGGATAAAGAGTGCAATTGGAGATATTATTGGAAACTTCATAGGTAATCATGGAATAAATGGTGGTGCAATATTTGGTCGAAATGCTCAATTTGGAAATATCACTGGTGATTTTATTGGTAACTACGTTGCTTCAACGATGTCTAGCACAAGTGGCGGCGCTATTTATAATTATGATGCTCAATTTGGCAATGTAACTGGAGATTTTATTGGGAATTATGCAAGTTCAACAGCTACCAGTTCAGCTGCTTTTGGGGGTGCTATTTACAATTTTTATAGCAATGCAGTTATTGGTGATATTACGGGTAACTTTATCAGAAATTATATTTCTGGTGTTTATACTAATGGGGGAGCTATTGGGAATCAAAATGGTGCTACTATAGGAAATATTACGGGAGATTTTATAGAAAACTATGCAAATTCAACATCTACATCAGGTGCTTCTGGGGGTGCTATTTTTAATGCATATAATAATTCTTCAATTGGTGATGTTAAGGGAAATTTTATTGAAAACTATGTCGTTTCAAATTCAAATACCTACGGTGGTGCGATTTATAATCAAAATAGTATAATGGGTAAGATAGAAGGGAATTTTATAGGAAATTATGCGAGTGGTTCTGGTTCTATCTATGGCGGAGCAATTTATAATTCATATGCTATAATGAGTAAAATAGAAGGTGATTTCATTGGAAATTATGCGAGCGGTTCTGCTTATGGCGGAGCAATCTATAATCAATCTTCTACGATAGAAAATATTATTGGAAATTTTATCGGAAATTATATTTTGGGTTTTTCGGCTAGTGGTAGTGCAATTTATGGCGGTTATTGAAGTATAATAAAAAATGTCACTGGGAATTTTATCGGAAATTATGCTGATTCTGAATCTGTCAATGGAGGAACAATTACTGTAAATTCTGGTAGCATTGAAAATATTAAAGGTAATTTTATTGAAAACTATGCAAAAGCTTCTTCCTCTATCAATGGAGGGGTGATTTATGTGGGAGGTGGTCAAATTCATAAAATTACAGGTGATTTCATCAGGAACTATGCAGATTCAAGTTCTGGTTCTGTTACAGGGGGGGTAGTTTATCTTGGAGGATCAGGAAATACAGAGATAACAGGAAATTTTGTGGAAAATTATGCTTTATCACATTCTGGTGGTTATGGTGGTATGGTTAATGCTAGTGGCTCAACTTTAACTTTAAATGGAAACTTTATCAGAAATTATGTAATTTCTACAAATTCTTATTTCAATGGTGGAATGATTTATGTTGGTGGAGGTGGCTTAAATGTTACGGGTGATTTTGTAGGGAATTATGTTTCAGGACCAAATATTTATGGGGGTACACTTTTTTCTGGTGGTTCACTTTTGAATGTTAAAGGAAGTTTTATAGATAATTATGCCTCTGGTAGCGATGTTATTTATGGTGGTGCAGCTTATATTGGTGGTAATAGTTTTGAAGTTTCAGGTGATTTTATTAGAAATTATGCTTTGGGCGTGTCTAACACACTTGGTTCATCAGATGTTAAGGGTGGAGCCATATATGCAGGCTATTCAACGACAGGTATTTTGAACAGTAATTTTATAGGAAACTATGCGAAATCAGTTGTTCTGAGTGGAGATGAAGCGAAGGCATTAGGTGGTGCAATCTATCTTGAGGGTGGTACACTTCGATTTATTCCATTAGCGAATAAAGGGATTGTTTTTGAGAACAACAAGGTTATTACAAAGGTTGGAAATTCAGCAGAAATTTCCACACTCAATTCTATTAACTTTGCAGATTCAAATTCAATTGTCAATTTTGATACTGCAGCAAATACATATATTAACATTGGAGATCCAATGACTAGTTTTGATTCTGCAGGTACACAAGGCAATTTCGGGACGATTAACAAGAGCGGTGCGGGTAGTTTATATTTGTGGGGGGATAACAGCGAGTATGAAGGCGATTTCAATGTTAATGGTGGTACATTTTATGCGATGTTTGAAGACAAGCAAGATTTGGTTAATGACCCATTAGGACAAAGATTGAGTTTTGATTTGAGTAATGCCGTTGTTCTTTTCGCAGATGGTACGATCTTCAAGCCAAAAGTTACGAATGGTCAAATTGCAAACATTGGCAACTCT
>JBKEEF010000002.1:0-366396 GCA_047975765.1 Alphaproteobacteria bacterium | reverse complement strand
GTTGCCAACCTCGGATTTAGCATGCAATTCCAAGGTCTTAATAAATCTTCTTGTATGTATCTTGCAACTTCTGACTGGGGTGCTGGAGCGGCGGGCTTGTCCTCAATGAATGCAAGTGCTACCACAACTGCTGGAACTTCAGTAGCAAGTAATAGTCTTCCTATGAGTTTAGCTACTGCAAATACTGCTTGTGGCTCTTGTGGTACTGCCAATAACACTTGTAGTGTACAATGGGTATATTTCTAATTAATCTAGAAAATAATCTTCTAAAGAGCCCCACATTGTGGGGCTTTTTTTTATGATTAAATATGATAACTAAAGTATAATATATGAATTCTTTACATTTGAGATATTTTTGTGATAGGTTATAACATATCATATATAATGGGGTATTACATGATTAAAAAATATGAAAAAATAAGCAATCAGAAAGGCCGTTCCATGCTGGAACTGATGGCAGTTTTGCTTATTCTTAGTATTATGACAATGATGGGTGTTAAAGCCTTTCCAATGCTCATGAATAAATATGAACGCCAGAAACTTCTTGAACAGGTTGTTTCTCTAGCTAATGATATCAGAGCATTTCACTCAAATATAGGACACTATAAAGGTTTAAACAATGAAAGTGCCATTGCATATAGCCTTGTTTCTCCAGCGATGTTAAACGGTGACAACTACACAATTGAACATGCCAAAAGAGGAAATCTGATTATTAGTGTTCCCAGTGGACTCCCCTCTCCAATCGTCGAATCAACTATTTTTGAAATTAAGATAACAAAACTTAATCGTGAGAACTGTATGTCTCTTGCCCTACAGGATTTAAAATCAACGCTTTCTGATGTATATAGAATTGGAATTGGAAGTGCCTCAGGAGCTTTTACTTATTATAATGTTAGTGATCTTGATAAAAACATCACTATTGATGAAATCTCTCAAAAATGTGATTGCGACCCTAAAGATGACAACATAAGCCATACCTGTGCCATTGTTATGTCTTTTTACTAGAAAACCTCTTACTAAGTAATAAATTAGATATTTTTACAATTTAATATATGTTTAATATTAATTATGTATATTTTAATGTAGAATATCTTGAATATACAACTTTGGGGAAAAACAAATGGTAAGTGAAACAATTTATGACACGAAATTTTCAGACATCTACATTACACCTGATAAAGTTGCATATATTCCAGATAATTTCACGCCAAATGGTCTGCGTGTTTTAAAAGCTGATGATTTTGATGATTTTTTTAAGTTGATTGAAGAAACATGGGATGGAAAAAACTCAAGCTATTCTGTTTTATACAATAAATCCTTTTATCGTGTTGAAAAATCCGAAACAATTTATGGCACACAATATTGTGCTCGTCGTATGCCTGTTAAAGTTCCTCCATTTTCAAGTCTTGGCTTTGGCAATGAGTTAACGCGTCACCTCCTTTCTCTGAGCAATTCCTATGGCTTAATTCTATGTTCTGGTCCAACTGGACAAGGTAAAACAACCACAATCTCAAGCCTTTTGAAGGAATATCTGAGCACAGAAGGTGGTTTTGCATATACGATTGAAGATCCAACAGAAATGCCTCTGGATGGAACTTATTCATCTGTTGCTGGTGGAATTGGACTTTGCAAGCAGACGGTCCCTCCTGGTGGTGACTGGGGAGCGGCTTTGAAATCTGCACTTCGTACCAAACCAAGATATATTCTTGTTGGTGAAATTAGAACCCCCGAAACTGCCAGTGAAGTTTTACGTGCTGCAACATCAGGTCACCTCGTACTTTCAACCATTCACGCAAATAATGTGATTGATGCAATTAACTCTGTAATTAAATATGCTTCTTCTACCTCAATGAGTGAAGAATTGGCTTATGAACTCTTTTCTCGCGGAATGCTTGGAATTATGCACCAACAACTCGTTGGGGTGGGCATCAAAAAACCTCTCATTTCTCATCTCTTTGCAAACCCTGATACAACAAAAGGAGATCAGGTTAGAGGAATTATTAAAAGTGGTAAGTTAAATCTTGCAACAGCAATTGAAACACAAATGACTCGTATGCATCGAGGTATGAATATCTTTCCAGAATTTTAATTTGAATAAAGCGGCTTAAAAGCCGCTTTATTATTTGATCCTAATCCCAAGGGAAAACAATCCATTTGTTTGGCATTTCTTCTTGAAAGGCATCTGCTTCTGGCTTACCGGCTTCTTTGACATAAACACTCACTAGTTTTGCCTTTGGAAAAATACTTCTCAAGAGCTTGAAAGTATTTCCAGTATCAGATAAATCATCAATAATAAGTGTGTTTTCGTCCACATTTTCAACATTGATAGAAACTTTAATATCTTCAAAATCTCTCAAAACTTCACCGTCATAGCTTGAAACACTGATTGCTTCAACGTTCCTAATATCCATTTCATAGGAGATAATACCTGCAGGAACTAAGCCTCCACGACTCACAGCAAGAATCCTATCAAACTTTCCAAGTTTTTTAATCTTGTCACAAAGTCTTTTTGTATCTCTATGAAAATCATCCCAAGTTATATATATTTTATCCATAATTTACCCTACCCATGTTTAGATTTAATTTTATACATATATTCGATTATTTCATCTTTATCCCAATCTGCACCACCTCGAATTCTGCCGATTTCTCGACCTTCTCTACTTATTAAAACATTATGAGGTGTTGCAAAAATTCCAAAACTTGAAGCTAAATCTCCGTTCACATCCCAATAGACGTCGAGGTCTTTTGCTCCGAATCGTTCCATAAATCTCTTTGTTTGCCCAAAACTTGTCCATTCTTCTGACGGCGAAACAAGAATTACCTTAATTCCATTATCTTTAACAATATTACTATAATTGTTCAAATCATCTAATTCTTTGATGCAGACAGAACATTTTTTTGACCAAAAAACGAGCAATACAAATTTGCCCTTAAAATCTGTGAGTTTATATTTTTTACCAGATTCATGATAAATGATATTATTTGGGAGTTCTCTTGATTTTGGATATATATTGACAATCTCACGGGCTTGCAAATTTTCAAAGCTGAAAATCATCACTAAAAAAACAATCCATAAACTTTTCTTCATATTGATAACTTATTTTTATATTGTTTAATCCATAACTTGTATTTATTATACCTATAAGTGTTATTTATACAAATGAAAAGGTATAAAAAGAATGAAAATTAAAAATATTTTTAAAAAGTTACTAATTGTTTATATCCTTTCCTTTATGATGATTGGAATGAGCGGTTGCGGAAAAATGTCGGCTCCAGAACCATATAAAGGAAGTGGCTATCCACATCAATATCCAAAACCAGTTGATTAATTTTTAAAATGCTTGGGAAAGACTAATGTCCAATTCATATTCTGATGATATAATTCCTTATGTTGAATTTGCAGACAATGCAAACGAGAGAACACCTTGTGTACTGGTTTTAGACTGTTCAGGTTCAATGAGAGGCGAGCCGATTAAACAACTTAATATGGGTCTTAAAGCACTTGAAAATGAGCTTAAAGACGATATTGATGCCAGTTCACGTGTCCAGCTCCTTATCATCAAAGCTTTTGGGAAAGACCAAGCTATTACGGCTTCGGATTGGATTGATGCGATGAACTTTGATGCCCCAATCATGGAAGCCGATGGCTTAACACCCCTAGGCAAAGCTATGGAACTTGCTTTGCAAAAAATAGAAGAACAAAAATGTCTATATGATAGTTGTGGTATTACTTCCAAACGCCCATGGATTTTCCTTATCAGTGATGGTGAACCAACAGATTATGACTGGGAAATTATTGCAGAAAAATGTCGCTATGCACAACAGAATAAAAAAGTCGTCGTCCATGCTGTAGGAACACAAGGAGCAAACCTTGAAAAACTTGCTAAATTTTCAGTTCTCCCTCCTAAAAGATTGACAGGTTTGAAATTTACTGAATTTTTCCTTTGGCTCAGCAGAAGTGTTTCTTGCATTTCGAAGGCTGCACCAAATATCACTGATTATCTTGATGACACTGGTTCATGGGATGAGAAATAATAAGAGAAATATTCGTGCTTTAAAGACCAGTATTCAGGGAATGAGGAATGCTAGTCGTGATGTTCCTTGCCAAGATTATGCTCATCATTCTACTGGTGGAAAAAACTTTGTCGCTGTGGTTTCTGATGGAGCTGGCTCTGCAAAATATGCCAAAATTGGAGCTAGGATTGTGTGTGACACGTTGGTTGACTTGCTCAAAAACATTAAATTTGAAGAAGCAAAGACAGAAATTATAAAAGCAATAAAAATTGCTCGTCAAAAGCTTTCTTTTCACCGATTTAACAAGTCTAATTTGAATGACTTTGCGGCAACATTGGTTGGTGTTATTTATTGCAATAACAAAGGTATTTTTTTCCATATTGGTGATGGTGCTGCTGTTGCATTTCAGCACAATAATTATGATAAGTTCATCATATCTCGCCCAGAAAATGGCACATTTAGCTGCGAAACATATTTTTACACGATGGATGACTGGAAAGATAATTTACGTTTTGTTTCCTTCAAGGGATATGATACATTTGTCCTCATGAGTGACGGACTGACCAATTTTTCTTTCTCTCCAGATTTCAAGCAGATTGAAAAAAACTTTCTGTTTCCAATTCATGAATATCTCAGCCGTGAAAAGAAAAAGTATAAAGCCATTGGAGCTTTGAACAAAACCTTGAGTGATCCTAAAGCAGAAAAAATTAATCCAGATGACAAAACAATTCTTTGGGCAAAGTGTGTATAGATGAACGAAAAAGCCAGAACTTTTTATAATGCTATTTATGCAGATGGTCATTTCGAAAAAATTGAACTTGGACCACTAGTTAATCGTGGCGGTGCAGCAGGAAAAATTTTTCTCAATGCAACGAATCCTAAAACCGTAGCAAAAGTTTTTCATGACAAACAAAAAAGCAGTTCAAATCGTAAGAAACTTGAAGCAATGCTCCATAATCCTCCTGTCTTTCCACCTGCAGTCAAAGATGAGGTAGAATATGTTCAAATTGCTTGGCCTATTGCTATCCTTGAAGATGAGATGAGTTTTTGCGTCGGCTACTTGATGCCTCTGATTGATATGAAAAAGGCAGTTTCGCTTGACCATCTTATGCAAAAAGCTATTCGTAAAAAACTTAGTCTGCCAGAAAAATATGCCTATCGAATCTTTGCGGCTTATAATGTCGCTTCAATGGTTTATGCCTTGCATAAAGCTGGACACTATGTGGTTGACCTAAAACCGTCAAATATTTACGTTTATAAAGAAACAATGATGGTCGCAATGCTTGACTGTGATGGCTTTTCCATTAAAGGTGAATATAACGACCGCCATGTTGCAGAGTTTGTAAGCGAAGAATATATCTATCCAGAGGGAATGAACCAGTCTTGTGCCGAAATGGGTGAAGAACAAGATAAATTTGCTCTGGCAGTCATTATTTTTAGACTTCTAAATGGTGGAATTCATCCTTATTCTGGAACGCCACGCAAAACAGATGCTAAAATGCTCACTATACAGGAAAGAATTGAAGAATTTCACTATGCCTATGGACTTTGGCCAGATACCTATCAAGCGCCTCACCCTTATAGTATCCACGAATATTTTGATAAGAAAACTCTAGAATTTTTTGAAAGAGCTTTCACTAAAAACCAGAAAAGACCTGATGCAAAAGAATGGAAAGAACATATTTGGGAACTCTTACATAACCTCAAAACTTGCAAAAAGGACTATAATCACGTCTATTTCTCTTCAAAAGGTTGCGGACTTTGCATTGTGGAAGAAAAATTCAAAGAAAACATTACCAATATTCAAAAGAAAATTGATGCTCCTCAAACCCTAAGAGGTGTCGAAGTTTCAGAACTTTCCACAGAAAATGTTCAAAAAAACAAAATTGAGCAAATCATCAAAGACAATAAAATCCAAAACTTTGCAATTGGTGGAATTTCTGCCTTTATGATTTTCTTTACATTTTTTTATAAAATCACAGATTTATTTCAAAAGGAAATTCAGAGCTGCGGACTTGCTTTTCAATTCTTATTCGTCACAATAATAATGATTCTTATTAACAGGCTGATTAAGAAAATTTCTCCTTTTGTAAATATTCTTCAAAACAGAGCCTTAACTGAGATGCTTCAAATATATGCCTTGGTTTGCATGCTCATTGCTATGATTTGGATTAATGATTTTCCAAATGAAATTTTTGCTCTAACCTTTTAGGTATATTCAAAAAATATGTTCATTTAAAATTTTTATGTTATAATTCCCGACGGTGAATTTATAAACATCATTTTTTTAAGGAAAAAAAATAGTGAAAAACTTAAAACCAATAATGATTTCGGGCAAGGAAGTATTGCCTATTATCGAAGGTGGCAAAGGAATCAATGCTACGAATGGTTTTTGTAGTGGCTCGTGGGCGAAAGAAAATTGTGTAGGGACATTTTCTGCAATCACTCCAGATAGCTATGACGAAAACAATAATGTTATTTTAGAAAAATATCTCGCTAAAACTAGACCTGAACGCCAACAAGAAATGATTGAACAAGCAATCAGAGGCGGTATTGCACAAGCGCAAATTGCTCATGAGACAGCAAATGGAAATGGTCGTATTCATATGAATATGCTTTGGGAATCAGGTGGTGCAGAGAAAATTTTAAACGGTGTCCTCGAAAAAGCAAAAGGCTTAATTAATGGGGTCACTTGTGGTGCGGGACTTCCGTATAAACTCGGTGAAATTGCATCAAAATTTGGTGTCAATTACTATCCTATTATTTCTTCAGCAAGAGCTTTCCAAGTTCTTTGGAAAAGATCCTTTGCAAACTTTAAAGACTTTCTAGGCGGTGTTGTCTATGAAGATCCATGGCTTGCAGGTGGACATAATGGTTTGAGCAATGCTGAAGATCCTAATAAACCAGAAGCCCCATATATGCGTCTCGTTGAACTTCGCAACAAAATGAACGAATATGGTCTTCATAATATCCCTATCATCTTGGCTGGTGGTGTCTGGTCGCTCAGTGAATGGGATGATTATATTGATAATCCTGACATTGGTCAGATTGCTTTCCAACTTGGTACAAGACCCCTACTTACCAGAGAAAGCCCAATTAGTGATGCTTGGAAAAAGCTTCTCACAACAGTCAAGAAAGGTGATGTAATTCGCCAAAGTTTCAGCCCAACAGGCTTTGTTTCTATGGCAATTAAGAATACTTTCTTAGAAAGATTGATGGCAAGAAAAGATGGAGAAATTGCATTTTCGAAAGAACAAACTGCAGAATTTTCTCATCCGCTTCAAACTAAAGTGTCAACAATTTATATCAAACCAGAAGATGCTGAAAAAGCAAACAAACAAATTGCTGCTGGTTTTGTTGAAATCAAAGCAACACCTGATAATACGGTTGTGTTTATGACTGCTGAAGAAGTGGCTAAACAACAAAGAGACCGTGCGGATTGTGTTGGTTGTTTGTCACAATGTATGTTCTCTTCTTGGTGCCAAAGAAATGGTTCAACAGGAAGACTTCCAGACTCTCGTTCATACTGCATTCACAAAACGCTGTATGATGTTGGTCACGGCGGAAGCATTGACCACAACTTGGTTTTTGCCGGTGAACAAGCTTATCGTTTTGGGCAAGATAGTCTTTATAACAACGGATATATCCCAAGTGTTAAAGAATTGGTTCAAAAACTTGTTTCTGGTCAATAAGACTAAATTAAAAAGAAAAACCTCATCTTCTGATGAGGTTTTTTTATATTTATGCACGCATTTTTTGTCTGCTATATGTTTGTTCCATTTGAAGAACGCCCTGATGTTTTGTTGATTCGATAGATTTGAAACTATCTAGCAACAGATGTTTCACCTTATCTGAGACCTCAGGTGCGGCAACCACAATATTTGAAGAAACATAAAGAGAATTTTCAGGAATAAGGTCACTCCCTTTTGCATCTTGAGGTTTTTCATAATAAACTTCACTCAAGTTTTTTGAAAACTCTTCCCGCGTAAACTCGCCATTTTTTTGGGTCAAAAAATGTCCCACACCTTCATATGGTGACATATTGTAAAAATGTTCTATTTGATGCCCGTCAACTTCCCAAGCTTTCCAATGAGCGGTAACTGCAAGGTTTGTCTGATTATTAATTTCATTAGGATCTTTCAAACAAGCGGCATATCTTCGTGGTAAAATATGATGAACAGAATTTTCATTTGTTGCTGTCCAACTACCTTCCAAAAGAGCTTGTTTTAGCTCATTAGGATTTTGAGCATTTTTGCTAATATCTTTATAGATTGCGGATGCTTGTTCCACATTTAATTGCTTAAATTCATTCCAAGCATAATCCTTTTGCAAAGCTGGAATTTCTGCCACTGAAAATCTTTCTTTTCCAAAATATATCTTCATATAGTGTCTAAAAAGTTGTGCTTCGTCATTTTTGCCAAAACCTTCACCCAGAGCATACATTAATCCAACTGTCATATATCTTTTTTGATACGGAGAAAGACCATCTTCTGCTTTTTCAGTAGCTTTACCCAAAAGAATATCCGAAACCTGAGAAGGTGTTTTTCCTGCAAACTCTCCTGTTTTTTCACTTGAATCAACAGCAATTCTCTGCAAGCGAATCTTAGAATTAAACTCTTTCAAATCCTCATTCATTTTTTCATATGAACCAGCAACAGGATCTTTCAAGCCTGCCAGTTCAATTTCTCTAATTTCAATCAAATCTTTAAGTTCGGGAGATATTGCCAAATAATATGGGCTTTGCTTATCAACTCCAGCGCGCACAACTTGCTTGGTCTTTCCATAATAGTCAAATTCTCGAACATACTGCCAAATTTTCTTTTCATCTCTGAATGAAGTTATCAAAGATTGTTTGAGTTTTTGTTTATTTCCAACAGAATCCATGAGTGTTTTGAGAGAATTGTTTTTTTCGTAAAAACTTTCTAAGAAAGCAATATCATCAGTGTTCCTAATTTTTCCCTCAACATTTGCTGAAAGATTTTTAGTTAAATTTTGATAATTTGCTTTCTCTTTTTCAATCTTCTTCAAAAGCTCTGCCTGTTTTTCTTTTAGTGCTTTATTGTTTTCTTTAATTACTTCTTTTTTCTTGGTATCTGCTGTTTTTTGGGACAAAGCCTCATTCAAACGCTCAATTCCTTCTACTGAATTGAGAGGTTTGAGAGATGCCAAGTTTGGATACATCACAATATTTCCCTTTTTGGGATGATTCAGTGTAAGAGCCGCCATTTCCCCTGCAAGAGAAAGATTGCTGATTTTATATCCTTTATATTTATCTTTATATTTTTCGTTAAGTTTAGCTAAAATGTCTTGAGCTTCTTTATCAACACCTTCTTTGCCTTTTGAGGATGCTGTTTTATTCCCACCCAATTCCACTAACTTATTTTCATCATCACGAATCTGCTTAGAAGAAAGAGCTATTTTTTCAATCTGAGACTTCAGCTCTGGAAAAACTTCATAAATTTGCTTGATCTCGTCTTTAGATAAATCTTCTTTAATTTTCACTTGTTCCTTGATGCCTTTGAGAAGATTTTCAAAGGGTTTATCGTTCTCATCCCCGTAAACAAGCACAGCGCTTCCGCGATATGCCCAGATAAAAGCCTTTAAACTAGCATCAATTTCAGCTTCATTTTTTTCCTTAGTCTTATCTTCAAAAAGACGCATGCCGTGAATGAGTGTATCCACTCTTAAAAGTTCCAACATTTTCTGATCTTCCGCATAAATTTCTTTTTCGGAAAATATTTTTTCAGACTTTAAGCTACTAATTCTTTCTTTTAATACGGTTTTCGGCATAGCAAACTCCTTTGTATCCGCTAATTATATATCATTCTTCTAAAATTTCTACAAAAAAATTGACAAAAAAGTAAATTTATATTATCTATACATCAAATTTTATAATTAATTCATATCATTATGCCAAAAGAATTTGTTTTCTCTCTCGACCTTTTTTCTTCGCGTTACAATATCCCGATAGAAAATTTGAGTTGGGGAATTCGAATCCAAGAAAATGAAAATGTTTCTTCCTCTTTTAAAACAACTGTTGTTGTTTTGATTAAAGATCAAAAAGGCTACATCAATATCGAAAACGATAAAATTGAACCGGAGCAACTTCCGTGTTTTGATTTTACTTTCGAGGATGCAGACATGAGCGAGAGTGACAAAGAATACATTTTTCTCAGTGCAAACTCCCAAATCAAGATCCTCAAAGAAAGCATTGCAGCGTTCTATGCTTCCAAGTATTTCTCAAAAGAGACTATAAAATACATTTTGGGGGCTTGAATCTCATTTTGCAAAAGACTCTTTCATATATTGAAAGAGTCTTTTTCTTATGCTATATATTTTATTATAAAATTTATAAGGTTACGAAATGATACGTGTATGGATTGTTCTCTTTGCCCTGTTTTTTGTTTTTTACAAAATATATCGCCTCAATAAAAAAATTTTGTTGGCAAAATCTTTCATCTTCATCACTGAAATAAAAAAAGGTACCCTTCCTCATGAAGCTGTCTATAAAGCAAATCTCTTTGATTTCATGACTAAAAAAGAGGCAAACGATGTTTTGCACTCAGCTGAAATTGAAATTTTTCAAGACTATGAAAACAAACCTAAAGATCTTATCTATCGTGCAAACTCATGGGGATTCGTTGATACACATACAAAGGCTGCTTTTAAAAAAAGAAATAGAGCTAGAAAGCTATTGGAACAAATTTTCATCACACAAGAAGTTGGAACTTTCACAGGAAATGCTGCAAAAATTGCCAAAGAAAGTGTTTTTAAATATTGGGATGAAAATGCCGTTCTCCTTATCAACCTTCATGAACGTGTGTGCCTTCTTAAAATCTTATTAGAAAGATACAAAGACCTCAAAGAACCTTTCTGTATGTCTGTTGCGACGCAAATAGGTGCTGAACTTTCAAAGGATGCTGAATATCTAGATAAAGAAGACATTGAAATTATCCAAGAATGGGACAACTTAGTCAAAAATAAAATTTCAAAAAAGAAATAATACTCAAAATTATCTAATTATTTTTAAATTATTTGCTTATGAAAGGAAAATTTCCCTTACAGAAGCCTCCTCTCAGAAACCATTTTGGAAATATTGCTGAAAAAATTGGAGGTTATTATTTAATGACAATGGAAGATAAAAAACAAAACACGAGATGTTGCTTTTGCTTTTCCAAACTCACTGTCAAAAATGGTTGTGCAGAATTTTGCTCTTGTGTCAAAGCGCAAAAAGCAAAAAAGCATAATGATGAACTGATTGAAAACTCAAAAACAGACTGAAAAGTCTGTTTTTTTTCATATTTAGAGAGCAAGAAAAGTATTGCAGAATTTAAGATTTAGATAAATAATACAATTATTGGTTTATTTCTTAAAGAGGTTCTAATGAAAAATAATTTTAAACATCTTACTTTTGGCTTATTTATCTGTGCTTATTTATTTCCAGTTATTTTTCACACTTACTATAAACCAAAAAATCATATTTTATCGAATTTCTCAAATCTTTTGTTATTGTATGTTTTGATAGGAATATTCTTAGTTATAATAATTTATCTACTACCAATAAATAAAATGTATAAGAAGATTTTTACATCCATAAACTTGCTAATGAATACCCTTATTTGTTTATACTTATCTATTTCTGATATACATATTTATATATATTCACTTTTTGCATCTTTAATAACCCTTCTCTACATTATTCCATATAAACATAGACACACTGTCATTATACTAACTATTATAATTTGGGCAATTACATTACCCTTTACTAAATTTGGTACAGGAGATATTTTTGTTATTATTTTTATTTTAATTGTTGGTTCTCCTTTCACACTTCCTATATGGCTTCTTCTTAGACTATTCCGTAAAGAAGAAAACATTGATAACAAAGTATAGTTTACTATTGAATTTTGGGCTGAGAACTTTTATAAAGCTATCATAGTGTTCTCGTAGCTCAGCAGGATAGAGCAACAGTTTCCTAAACTGTAGGTCGGAGGTTCGAATCCTCTCGGGAACGCCACAATGAAAAACCACCTAATATTGGTGGTTTTTTTTCATTTAAAAATTTACAAAATTTATTGATCTTACTGACAAAAAAAATCCCCCAGAATAGACAATGCTATTTTGGGGGATAATCCATTTGAAGACTAGCTCAACTCATTAATTTTTTGAACAAGTTCTTCTCTTGTTGTAAAATGAATGTGCTGTTTTAGTATAAGTCGAGTTTTTCCTGTCGATTTTTCAATCACTTCGTAGTCAATTTTATCTCTCCTACGAATAACCATAAACCCTTCAATCTCCTCTGAGTATTCGACATCGCAAATCTGCCGATTGGGGAAATCAATTACTACAAGTTGTTTAGCTTCCATAATGTCTTGATATTTTACATTTTTTTCACGACTTCGGGACCAGATAGAACTTTGTTATAAACAAGGTCATATACGCTTTCCTCTCCGTTTTCTTGAACAAAAACAATTGCAGAAATATTGTCTTTTTGAGCTCTTATCTCAGAAAGCCTAATTTTATCTGCAACAATCAAAGAATGTCTTTCACTGCCTCTAAAACTTCGAACAAAAAAGTTTTTGCTTTCTCCATAAACAACAAAGTTGTCTAGACGCAAGAAATATCTATATTCTTTTCCATGCGTTGAGAACTGGAGATATCTACTTCCTTTGGTCGCTGTTTCAAGTGTATAAAAGAAATCATTATTAACACTCTTATGGAACTTAACAAAGGAATTCTTTTTTTCCTCCGACTGCCTAATATCGCAAGTCATTGCGTCAAAGTCGAAAGTAGCAAAATAACCAGCGCCATAGTACTTCATTGAAAAAATATTATGATATGCATCAAATTCTTCTTCATAGTATTTGTTTGAAAAACAAATTGTAGCTAGAATATAAAGCTTATCTCTTTTCATAATATGAATAGCACTATCACTTTCAGCAAGAACAAAATCTTGTAAAAGGCAAACATGTCGAGCAAAAATTTCTTCTCCGGACTCAAATCTGATTTTTTTTCGCTCGGGAGAAAGATGCTGAACATTAAAAGTTGTTTTCTTCATAAGATTGAATTTAAATTAATAGATATAATAATTATTTTGTAGCGAAAATTATATCTCTATTTTTTATTTAATCAATCTTTTTTAGACAATTTTTCCAAAAATTTAATTTGAATTTCCGAAATTTGTTTAACCGAATCTACATAAACATATTCTGTGTTTGTGTGCATTCCTTCTCCTGTTCCTGAGTGCATAATCACTATTGAACCGCGAAGCGCGAATAATCGTGCATCTGTTGCGCCACCAATTTGGACAAATTTTATTTCCTTACCCAATGCTTTCTCAGCAAATTTTTTATATTCTTGGATATACAAATTCTGTTCATCCATTACAACAGGATTGCTTACAGAAACAATTTCATATCTCACACCTTCAACCAAACATTCTTTGAGTTTTTTCTCTAAATTTTCAACTTTGGAATTTTCAGTTAATCTAAAATCGAGTAGAGCGTCAGCCGAATCGGAAATAACATTTGAAACTTCTCCCCCCTTCATGATGGCAACATGCATTGTATCTATCCATTTATCTTTTGGTTTTTCACCATTCTTTGAAAAATATGGAAAATATTTACGCAAATTTTCAAGAGAACGAATCAATCTTTCATTTGCATCAATTCCCTCCCAAGGGGTTGAACCATGCGCTGCTAACCCTTCAGCTAAAATTTTTACAAAAACAGGGTTTTTACATTTTGTAATAATTTCTTGAATATTTCCACCCACATCATTATCCAAAACAATTTTAGCTTCAAGATTAGGATTAGCTTCCAAGAAAGCTCTAGTTCCCTTAGATCCTTTTTCTTCGTCACTCGAAAGAATGATACCAAATTTTATATCCAGATTATTTTCAAGAACATGAAGCATAGAATGAATCCCAACAGCAGCAAAAGATTTCATATCCAACGTTCCGCGTCCATGCATTTTTCCTGCTTCATCAATTACTGGGGAAAACATCTTTTCAGGAGCAGGCACAACATCAATATGACCCAAGATGAGAACATCATAGTTTTCTGTTTTGACATTTGAAATTGAAATGACCGGAGCTGTTTCAATTTTATCAAAAATTTCAATATTTGCTTTGGTACCAACAAATTTATTTTTGATATATTCCATACATTTATTTATCTCAGAAATGTTTCCTGTTTCACTTCTAAATTTTATCATATCTGTTATGGTATTAACTAAATTCATCTCTTTTATCTCCCCAATTTTTACGTTTTCTTTAAATGTTTTCTTTATTATAGAAAAATATAATACAAAATAATCTAATTAAAACTTAATTTGAAAGCTAAAAGGGCCTAAAATGAAAAAAATACTCTTAAGTTTATTAACCTCTTTCTTCTTTATCAGCACAGTTCATGCACAGGAAGTTGCTGATGAAAGTGAAGACATCGGCACTAGCAGTTTGCCTCGTATGGTTTCTATTCGTTCCAACAAGGTTAATTCTCGTTCTGGTCCAGGTACAAGATATCCAATTGTTTGGGTTTATCTACAAAGAAATGAGCCTGTAGAGATTGTTAATGAATTTGAATTTTGGAGAAAAATAAAAGACTGGCAAGGTTCAGAATCTTGGGTTCATAAGTCTATGCTTTCTTCAAAAAGAACCGCAAAAGTTATCACAGCAGGTGAAAACAACATCTATTTGAAGGACAATAGAGACTCAAAAGTCATTGCAAAAGTTGAAGATGAAGCTGTGGGTGAAGTGAAACGATGTCCAGAAAAATCAAAATTTTGCCTTGTAAAATTTGGTAACATTGAAGGTTGGCTCCCAAGAGCTTCTCTTTTTGGGATTTATCCAGAAGAACATATCAACTAAAAACTTTCTCGACCTAAGTGGTCGAGATTTTTTTATTTGCGGTTTATATTTAGATAAACTTTATTGATTTATTGCTTATGATGTTTTAGTATATGCAAAGTTGTTCGTATAGGTTAGGAAACATCATGATTACAGAAAAAATTGAAAATTTTTTAAGAACTCTTGGAAAACCTCTGGTTAAGTTCACCTCTGGTATTGGAGAACTTGCCCTTTTCGTCGCTAAAACAATATATCATTGTTTCACGCCGCCTTTCTATTTTAGACTTTTGAACCGTCAATTCATTGACATTGGCTTTTATTCTTTGCCTGTTGTGGCTTTGACTACTATTTTTGCAGGAATGGTCATCGCTTTGCAATCTTATACTGGATTTTCTCAATATGGTGCAGAGAGTATGGTGGCAAACGTTGTTCTCATTGCCGTCACTCGTGAACTTGCCCCTGTTTTTTGTGGCTTGATGGTTGCAGGTAGAATTGGTTCTGCAATGGCTGCTGAAATAGGAACAATGCGTGTAACAGAACAAATTGATGCCTTGACTACACTTTCAACAAATCCTTTCAAATACTTAATCACCCCAAGAATTTTTGCGGGCGTTTTAATGGTTCCTCTTCTTGTTGTCATTGGCGATATCTTGGGAATTTATGGTGGTTATATCATTGGTGTTTATAAATTAGACTTCAACTCTGCAAACTATATGCATGCAACTATGCAATATTTGGTTGCTTCCGATGTTTATTGCGGTATTGCAAAGGGTGCTGTTTTCGGTTTCATCATCACATTGATGGGCTGTTACAATGGATATAAATCTCGTGGTGGTGCACAAGGTGTGGGCGAAGCAACAACCAATGCGGTTGTGTCTTCTTCAATTCTCATTCTTGTCTTCAACTATATCATCACTGAAGTCTTTTTCACAGATTAATAAACGGAGATTATTGAAATGACAAATCTAAAAATTAGCATTAAAGACCTCCATAAATCTTTTGGAAAAAGACAAATCCTCAAAGGAGTTAATCTTGATATTGAACAAGGAAAATCTTTGGTTGTTATTGGTGGTTCTGGTACAGGAAAATCTGTTCTGATTAAATGTATTCAAGGACTTTTATGTCCCGATAGTGGTTCAATTCTCATTGATGGCGAAGAAACAGTGAATGCAAATAGTGAAAAAAGGGAAGATCTTCACGACAGAATGGGAATGCTTTTCCAAGGAGGCGCACTTTTTGACAGCTTAACTGTTTGGCAAAATGTTTATTTCTCTCTTCTTCAAAACAAAGGTCTGAGTAAGAAAGAAGCAAAAGAAAAAGCAATTGATGTGCTTCGTCAAGTCGGTCTTGCACCTGATGTTGCTGATTCATATCCATCAGAAATTTCTGGTGGGATGCAAAAACGTGTTGGCTTAGCAAGAGCTATTGCTACAAATCCTGAAATTATCTTTTTTGATGAACCAACAACAGGCCTAGACCCTATTATGGCGGACGTGATTAATGAACTTATTGTTGAATCTGCAAAAAAACTTGGAGCAACAACTTTTACCATTACACATGATATGGCTTCTGTTCGCAAAATTGCCGACAAAGTTGCGATGCTCTATAAAGGTGAAATTATTTGGCAAGGTAGTGTTAAAGAAATGGATAGCACAGACAATCCTTATGTCAAACAATTCATCAATGGTTGTTCAAACGGACCTATAAAAGTGGAGATTTAATCTCATGGCAAAAAAAAGCACTTTAGAATTTGTTTGTCAAAGTTGTGGTGCTGTTTATCCAAAGTGGCAAGGAAAGTGCGATGTTTGTGGCGAATGGAACACAATTGTCGAAGAACACCAAGGTGGGGAAGGTTTTTCTAATCTTAGTCCAAAAAGCAAAGGTAAACATATTGAATTTGTTTCTTTAAGTGGTAGCAGTGAAGCTTTGGTTCGTCTTCATACAAACATTGTTGAACTTGACCGTGTGCTCGGTGGTGGGCTTGTTTCGGGTTCTGCTGTTCTCGTTGGTGGTGACCCTGGCATTGGTAAATCAACTTTATTGCTTCAGCTTTGCGCAAGCATTGCTAATCTTTCTAACAAGCCTCAGTGCTATTATATTTCTGGTGAAGAAGCGATTGATCAAGTGCGTCTTCGTGCTAAAAGATTAGGGTTAGAAAATGCACCCGTACATCTTGCTAGTGCTACTGATGTCAAAGATATTATTGCAACTTTGGAAAAATCTGATGCTTCTGTAGTAATTATCGACTCAATTCAGACAATGTATCTTGATGGTGTCGAATCAACTCCAGGAAGTGTTTCTCAAGTTCGTGCTTGTTCTTATGAACTTATCAAACTTGCAAAAAAGAAAAATTTTGCCTTATTTCTTGTAGGTCATGTCACTAAGCAAGGCTCTATTGCTGGACCTCGTGTCTTAGAGCATATGGTTGATACAGTGCTTTATTTTGAAGGCGAAAGAGGTCATCAATTCAGAATCTTGCGTGCTGTTAAAAACCGTTATGGAGCAACTGATGAAATTGGTGTTTTTGAAATGCAAGACCAAGGCTTAGCAGAAGTCGAAAACCCCTCCGCTCTCTTTTTAGCAGAAAGACAAGGTAACATTTCTGGCTCATGTGTTTTTGCTGGGGTTGAAGGTTCTCGCCCTGTTTTGGTGGAAATTCAGGCTCTAGTCAGTCCAACCAGTTATTCAAGCCCTAAAAGAGCAGTGGTGGGCTGGGATTCAAATCGTCTTTCCATGGTTTTAGCTGTTCTAGAAGCTCGTTGCGGACTAAGTCTAAGCTCACAAGATATTTATCTCAATATCGCGGGTGGTTTGAAAATATCTGAACCTGCTGCAGATTTAGCCGTTGCAATGGCGGTCATCTCTTCAATGACCAACAAACCTCTGCCTCATGATACTGTCATTTTTGGTGAAATTGGATTATCTGGAGAAATTCGTGCCGTGAGTCAACCAAATCTTAGACTAAAGGAAGCTAGAAAATTAGGTTTCAATAATGCTATAATGCCAGCGAGCCTAAAAAAAGAGAAGAAAAATACCAACTATGAAATTTCTATCCACGAAATAGGCAATGTTCAAAAATTAGTAAACTGGTTTAATTAGAGGAAATAAACGATGCAATTATTAAACAACTTAGATATCATTATTCTTATCGTCATTGGCATTTCGAGCTTTTTGGCATTCAACCGCGGAATTACCAAAGAAATCTTTTCAATCTTGGGCTGGACTGCCATTATTTTAGTGAGCATTTTCCTCATTCCAATCATCAATGAAGTCGTTTCAAGATATGTTGAAAACGTTGCACTTGTTAGCATCATTGTTCTTGTTTTTGTCCTTTTCTTACTCTTTTTGTTTTGGTCATTATTCACCAAGAAGATTATTGGAAAAGTTAGAGACAGTAAATTGAGTTATTTCGACAAGCTCTTTGGATTTGCTTTTGGTTTTGGACGTGGGGTTTTACTCATTGTTCTCTTTTATATTTTGGTTAACTGGCTTGCTCCAAAAGAATATCAAACAGAAACATTCAAAGACTCTGTCTATTTTGAAATGGCAGGTGTGCTTGCTAAACCAGTTGAAAAAATGATTCCTGAAGCAACAATCGCAAATCTTCATGAAAAGAGTTCCATTGAAAACTTCATGAATGAAATTGATGATGCTGATACAGATGAACTTTTTGATAAACTTGCTCAACCACAAATCAAGAAAATTCAGCAAGAGCGAGAAAAGCTTGAAGCTGTAAAAGAAGAGTTGAAAGAGCTAAAAGGCGAAGATTAATTCGTAAGTAGAAAAACCGGCAGATTTGCCGGTTTTTTTATCACATATCATAAATTAGAGTATTTTTATTTGTCGTATAAATATTAGCATTATTTTTCTTATTATAATAAACATATACAATATTACAGGTTTTATCTTTCTGCCATGGATTGAACGATTTGCAAATAGTTTGTCTTTGCAAATTATGTCCAAATACATAACGAATTGTGTTATCCAATTTCATACTATATTCATTGCTAAAACTCGGGCTAACAATGGCGTTTAAAAGCATTATGCCACCTTCTTTAAGATTAGCTTTTACCCTTTCAAAATATTCTTTTGTAATCAAATCTTGTGGGATAAAATGAAGACTAGAATAGACATCCAGAATTATCAAATCATATTTTTTTGTATCATCTTTTAAAAACTGATTCGCATCTTCCACAACAAAAATCTTATTTGGTGAAACTTTCTTATTCAGAAAATACTTCTCAGAAACATCTTTGAGTGACTTATCAATATCGATATAGGTATAGTTATGAAACAAATCATCTTCACCCATTGTGAAACCACCTGCCCCAAGCACAAGAACATCTTTCTTCTCATTTTTAGGCAGATTATTGATGAAGTTTTCTTCAATATATTTAACATATTCAAAATGTAGATTTTTATCCTCTGATGTTTTTGAAGCTGGAGACCCATTCATAAGCATAATTTTAGATTTTCCACCATCTTCCTCCAAAATAGAAATTGTTGAAACTGCATTGTTTTCAACAATTTTATGTCGTGTGTAAAGCGCATAATCACTATTGATGAGATATGTTATACAAATGAGCAGTGGAAAAACAACCAAATCTTTTTTTCTTGGAAGTACAAGGAAAGCTCCAAATAATGAAAACCCAACAACAAGAACAAGTGTATGATTCACACCTATAAGCGGCATCAAAACAAGAGTGGTGAGAAGAGACCCTAGAACTGAACCGATTGTGTCAATTGCCATAATTTTCCCAGTATAATCTCTATTATACTTATGTAAATAGCGACAAATAAGAGCTGTATTCAAACCAAACAAAAAAGGTCCAACTGACAAAAATAAAAATGAATAGATAAATGTTTTCAAAATATTTGAACTTAAACCCGCTTCGTTCATTGCAGAAAAATTGATTTCAACGACAGAAAAACTTCCCGCAAGAACAATCATAATTGCAATAATGATGAAATTTATATAAAGAAGCTTTCTGGATTTATTTTTCAAAAGACTGATAACAGAACCATAGTAATAGCCCCATGACATGAAAGCCAAAAACACTCCAATAATAATTGATGCCGTGACGGCTGTGCTTCCGACAAAAGAACTTACTTGTCTTAAGGAAATTAGCTCTAAAGAGAGACTTACATAACCATTAATAAAAATTAAGAATAAAAAGAAAAATTGAAGTTTTTTACTCATCATAAGCCCCTAAAATATACGAAATAATAATATGTTAGCATATAAAGAATTAAATAATCATAAAAAGACCTTGCCAAAAAGTCCTTTTAACGATAGATATTAAACTCTATTGGAGAGATGTCCGAGTGGCTTATGGTGCACGCTTGGAAAGCGTGTGTAGGTGAATAGCCTACCGGGGGTTCGAATCCCCCTCTCTCCGCCATAACTAGCCAGCTATACGCTGGCTTTTGTTTTACCCTACGTTCCGCGGGCTTCAAAGGGGTGTGACTCTGGTATAGCTTGAATTATGAGGCAAAATGTGCGATTTTTAATACATTCTATACAATGCCCTGTTTTCAAGAGTCACTGGGCCTTCCAAAATGGTGTTATATTTCCTATATATATGTAGATAATTATATAAGAGATAGGACAGATTACATGGAAAAGCCATTATTTACTTTTAATAGAGATAATCCCGACATGCCGCTTTATGTTGGTTTGAAAGAAGCCGCCATCGGTTTTTTATCGAATTGTGCAATTTTACATGATGAATTTGAAAACAAGAAAAATAAAGATGTCGCAGAATACATGAGGTTACAAACACCGTATTCCAGTAATTTATTACAATCTATAGAACTGTTGCTAAAAGTCATTTTGCTTAGTGAGGGTTATGGATTGGATAAATTAAGAACTCATAAGATTTACGATTTATATAAGAAGTTAAGGCCTGAAACACAAAAATATTTGAAATTAATAATTGATGGTAGTGGAACTCATTACTATTCTTTGGAAAGTATTTTAAAAGATAATAACAACAAATTTACACGGCTTCGCTATAATGATCTAACCCAAAGTAGTTTGTTAACATTTAATGGTAGTGATGTCCTTCTACATCTGGGATTATTCTTATGTGAAAGTACAGGCTTTAAAATAACTAAACATGGTAAAGTTTGGAAGCCTAAGTAAACTGCTTTCCAAAGTATGCTGTCTCTTGACCTTTGAATGTAGTGCAGGAAGATGCAATGCGAAAGAGGTCTTGGAGGCCAAGGTATATTTCTTCTTTGCCGTTCATTATGTGGTTGATGATGCGGGGTGATAGGTATGCGAGGTTTAGGTATTTATATACTGTGCGGTGAGCCATTTTTTCTTGTTTTATAATATGCTCAACCGGTGTTCCAGATTCATATAGTTTTTTATATTTCCAGCCTTGGGCTAGTGCTTTGATAAGGGTGTTGGCGTTTTCTATTTTGGTTAAGATTGAGGTTTCTCTGCCGGAGTAGCGGTTGCTGGCGATGCGCTTGCTGATAAATATTGGTTTTTCGATGATTATGTGTTTGCTGTCATTGCTGAGATAGCAGCTAAGTAATTCTTTTTTGTTGGTGTTTAAGTGGTCTTGTTTAAATGGTTCGAGGTAGGATAAATCTTTGATGTTTATAAAGTATGTCAGGCGGTTTTCATGGTAGATGATTTTATCAATCATTGGTTTTATCATGCTTTCATTATAGAGTGTTTGTTTGAATGCCATTTTTGTTGCTTGGGGTAATATTTCCATATCAGAGTTTAAAAATGATTGCACGATTTCGCAGGTTATTTTTTCTATATCTCCTGCCGGAAGATAGAGGCCTTTGAGTTTGTAATAGCGGTATTTTTGTTTTTGGTTTTTGGAACTTTTTTGGTTGGTAAAGATGTTTCCGGCAGCATCTGTGATCTTATTGTGTAGTAAATATGTACCTTGTGTATATGGAGCATTTTTGCAGTTATTCTGTGCTGATAGTTTTTCTTGCACTGCATCGAATAACTTTTTATCAATAATCGGCTCATGTACACCGTCATACATTGTGTCATCTTTCTTAGACCGCAATTTCCCTATGTATATTACGTCGCGCAACATACGGTTGAGAGTGGAGGCTGAGAACTCTGCCGGTTCTTTTCCTGCCGCTATATTGCTTTTTCTCTGTTTAACGTGAATGCCTTTGTTAAAGACCTCATCTTTTAAGGCTAATAATGATGGTACTTTTAGGTAGGTTTCAAAGACGAACTGCACTTTCTTTGCTTCCACCTCATTTATAATAAGTTTCTTGTCGATGGCATCATAGCCCAAAGGGACAACTCCTCCGGTCCATAAACCTTTGGCCTTTTGGGCGCGAAGTTTATCTCTCACGCGTTCCGATGATACCTCGCGTTCGAATTGGGCGAATGATAGTAACATATTTAGCGTCAGCTTACCCATTGATGTTGATGTGTCAAAGGCCTGAGTTATGGATACAAAATTGCAGCCATCTTTATCAAACTCGGTCATCATGTTGTGAAAATCCATGATTGAGCGTGATAATCTGTCGACCTTGTAGACGACAACTGTTTGAATTTTACCTGCTTTGATGTCGCTCAGCATTTCTTGAAGTGCCGGTCGGTCTGTGGTACCGCCTGATATGCCTCCATCTGTGTAGGTTTTGTAATACTCCCAGTTATTGAACGATTGTGAAAGAATATAGCTTTTGCATGCATCTTCTTGATTGTGCAGAGAATTAAACTCTAATTCCAGACCTCTTTCGGTAGATTTTCTGACATATACTGCACAATTAATTTTGCTCATGAACCACACCTCCGCTTTTATTATTGAGTCCAAAGAAGTCATTACCGGAAACCTTGTGACCACAGATATCAAGCGCAACTGCAGACAGAGTGTTGTAGTGATTGCTATTATAGTAGAATCGACCATCTGGGCACACCTGTACCAAATGTTGTTTGCCTTTGAACATTTTTTCGATCTGTGAGCCAGATTTTAAGTGATATTTGTGCTTATAAGCCTTAGCAATGTGGCCATTAGGGTCTTTAGCATAAGTATTTAAACGAGTAATATGTCTTTGTTCAATCGCAAGACCTGTTTCATCACACATGATTTTATACCAAAGTGGCTTTGCTAGTGGAATGCCGCCTATAAAGTAACAATCCCAAAGCTCTTTTAGTTCCTCTTTGCTCATGCGCTTGATCTCATCCAGCGATTTGGGCATTTTTTTCTTGTATTTGCGAATAGCCATTTTTATCTCCTTTCGTAAGGCCAGTAACGCTTACAAATGGAGCGAAGTCAACTCAAATAGAGAGAAAAATTGATATTACAGGTTATTAAATCCATCTGGCTCGCATTTCGGGTTGATTGACTATTTCTAAGGCGCATTCTACACCCATACTTAGAGCGTCACACTGGTCTTTGAACTTTGTTGCCGGGAATGTTAGAAGCTCTGTCATTAACTCTTTTAGCCATAATCCTCCGGTGTTGGGGAACAATATGGTTCCATTTTCAATGTATGGGGAGATGTTTATTAGTCTTTCTTTTTTGTCTTGAGTTGGTCTTATGGAAGAGAAATTTGACCTTGGATACTTTTTCTTTAGTAATTGCACGACCTGGATGCCTGAGGATGCTTCTTCAATCAAGGTCTTTACTCTTACACTGATACGCTTATCGGGATTGTTATATCTGCTATTCTCGTTTGTATGTGTTTCTTCTATTTTTTTGACTAGATCGGGAAATTCCACCCTCTCTCGAATGGCGCCCAAAACATAGATTTTTCTGTCCTCACTGACACCTAAGATAATACAGGCGGAAAAAGCATTATTCTCTCCGGTTTTGGATGCTGTGTCCCATGGCAGAATGATTTGCATGAATTTTTCAGGGGCTTTTTCATAGTAATTTATCCAGCTTTTTTTGATGACTCCGCCTTCTGCTGGTGCAGGTCTTTGTTGATATTGTCCGGCAAAAGCCATTTCTCCTAAGGAATTCTTTAAATCGGCGATTACATCCATATTTTCCCTGTCAGGGTGAAGTAGATCATTTGTTTTGCGTTTAAATATTTTATGAGTGCCCATGATGCGATCAAAAATCGGCCAGGTCTCATCTTCTTCAGCAATGATCGGGAGTTTGATGTGTTTGAAATTGGCATTTGAGTCTTGTAAATAACCTGTTAAATCATTCTCATGTAAACGTTGCATGATGAGGATTATTTTTCCGGTTTTCTTGTCGTTTAAGCGAGAAAATAGAGTTGAGCGATACCATTCATTGACCTTTTCACGTTGAATGTCAGAGTTGGCATCTGCTGGTTTTAGTGGGTCATCTATAATGACCCAATCTGCACCGCGCCCGGTTAAGGTGCCGCCGATGGATGTGGCTATTCGTCCGCCACCTTTAGTTGTTTCAAAATCACTAATAGCTTTTTTTGATGAGCTTAATTTTGTTTGTGGGAATAGCTCTTGATACCACTGGCTTAGTATTACCCTACGGGTGTCATTGGCAAATATCCGGCGAATCAACATAATAAACCAATTTATGTATTCAACTCTCATTTTGTTGCAACACACGTTTTCGATGGAACAAAAGGAAGGTTAAAAAAATTTTCAAATGCCTCTGGCGAAATCAAAAATAAAGCTATTGAAGAAGCAAACAAGAAGATAGCGGAATTGGAAGCCGTCAAGAAAAAAGCAGAAGGGGAAAATATAAATCTAGATGATAGGCTTAAAACAGTAAATCAGACACATAGTTCCAATTTTAACAAGACTCTTACAGATAAAGGGAAACGCCTTACTGCACCTGATTTATCAAAAGAATTTTTACCTTCAGAAACGCTTGATGAATTACAGGGCAAGCTCACAAGTTTGGCGGACGATTACGGCTTGAGCAAAAATCAGCAAGATTTAGCAGTTGATTTGACAGCCTTCGGACAGCTTGTATTTCAAAAAAGCCCCCTTGATTTGAATGCTATAAATACAGTACTAAACAAGAGTGTTCAACAATTATCCAAAGAAGTTATGGAAAATAAGATAAAAGAGGTAAAAGACTTGTTTGTAGAGGAAGTATATAAACAAAGTACTGAAAAATGGTTTAGATTTGGAAAAAGTGTATTAGATAGTGCTAAAGAGCATAGCGGGCAGATTAGATGCCCAATTTGCGATACTGATATTTCAGCTCGATTGGATGAGATTTTACAAAACTTCAATGGGTATTTTGATAAGGGATACGAAAGTTTTATTGCAGAGTTAAAAAACTGTAAGGAGCAAATTCAGGGTGCTATTGAGTTAGTAGATAAATGTGCAACTGATGCTGGTATTTTGGGACGGTTGTGGGAAAAGTATAAAACACAAATAACCGGTCAGATATTTGCGGCTTTTGATTTTAATGGGATAAAATCGGAACTGGAAACAATTTTAAAGGCCTGCGATTCCAAATTGGCAGATATTCAGTTTGTTTTCCCTATGTTTCAATCTGCCATAAATGCCCTATCAAATATGAATACTGCCATTGATGGATTTAGTGTTTTGAAAAACGCCTTTCAGACAACTTTGAGCGCAAAAAGGCTGGATAGAGGTAAAATTGAAGATAATATTCGTGGTATCTATAAAAAGATAATTCTACTGGAGTTTGACCAGCTCGATAAGGGTGGAAATATTGAAAAATACAAGCAAAATCAAAAAAGAATAGCTACTATATCTACAACGGATACTACAAATGTGGAAGGGTTGCTATTTTACCAAAATAAACGTCGAGAAGAATTGAAAAAAATAAAGACAGAATCTAAAAGTATTTCAAAGTTCTTGAAAATAATGGGAATAGACCACTTTATAGTTGATATAAATGAGGACGTGCCCGAAGAAAATATTGTGATAAAATACAATGCTTGCGGAACAGATAAAAATAAGTTGCGAAATTGTTTGAGTGACGGAGAAAAAACGGCGTTGGCTTTTGCTTATTTTTTAAGCAAATTTGAAAATGAGCGCGATACAGAAGATAAACGCAAAGAATCTGTTGTTGTAATAGATGACCCAATTTCTAGCTTGGATGAGAACAGGCTTTATAGTACAGCACACTTGATACGTGATACCTTCCAGAGTGTTAGGCAACTTATAGTATTGAGCCACAACTTTTTGTTCTTGAAATTCTTCAATGCAGCCTATGGCCATACAAATTGTTTATTCATAAATGGTGATAAGTTGGTGGACCTTCCAGAAGAACTTAAAAATTTTGAAAGCCCTTACTTCTATATGCTGAAAAACGTTATTGAATTTGCTGATGGCACGAGCGCGGATATTTATCAAAACGCAAAAAAATACCTACCAAATTATATACGTAGAGTTCTTGAAACATTCTTGTCGTTTAAGTTTGCTAAAGTTATAAACAAGCCAAACGGAAATCGGAGTCCTGGATTAAATGAATTTGGTACTGATATAGATGGTTTGGATTTGGAAAACACGGCAAAAGAAGGACTGAAACAGAAAATTACAAATATTATTAAAATTACAGACCAACATTCACATGGAAATGCTCAACTTACAGAAGAGAATTTTTATATTGCAGAAGATGAATTAAAGACGCTAGCACAAAACGCAGTAGCTGTGATAGACATTATGGATGGAGTGCATAAAAGCAGTATTATAAAATCGGCCAGCGCACCAGCAACTCCTCCTGTAAGAAAAGAGCAAACCACAGCATTAGGAACGGACTTTAATCCAATGACTGTAAAAATATAGTTATCAACTGCATATCCATATGAACAATAAAGTTCTCTCTTAATCTTTCTCACCCAGTATCTTTTCAATACGAGTGATTTTGGATTTAGCGGGTTCGTCGTGTTTTATAGCAAGCAAGAATGTTTCTAGGAGTTGTTCCAGCAAAGTTATATTGGCTTTGACTTTTTTGGGTCTGCCGGCGGGGTTGCCTGAGGTGCCTTTTTTGAAGCGGGTATGGGCTGGTGGTTTCTTGTACATAGTGCTTTTCCTTTACGCTGATACACGCTCTTGTTTGCCTGTAAGTCAAGATAATTTCCCTGATATCTCGAATTAAATTCCCTGTTATTTTTAGGGGCTGTTGATAAGCTTATGTGATAAATACCAGTGTTTACAAGACTTACAGCGGAATGCGGGTGGAAAAATGACTTAAAAACCATCAAAATTCCCTGTAAATTCCCTGTTATTAGGGAATTATGTATGCTAGAATTGACAGTATGGTTCTACACCGCCAATAAAAAAAAGTCCAAAACATATATGTTTTGGACTTTTTTTATACTTAGCAATAATAGACTATTGAGATAATTTCTACAACACTACTGCGCTCTTTATTTTCAAGCCAATATGAATCGCCATAGGAACCATAAACAACAGCCTTTGTTGCATCATACTCAGGTCCCCAAGCAGCCCTTCCATAAAAAGGATAAATATAGTAGCTTTTTTTTTGTATTTCTTCTATTTTCTCATCTAATATACGTTCAAGCTTAAGTTTTCTAAGCTCAGTATATGCACGACCATCACATATTTCTAGTGATTTACCATCTAACTTTAGGCTACTGACAAAATTTGTAATAGTCTGCCAATCTCTTGGACCTTCAATATTCCAAGCATTAGCTGGAGGTATTGTTCCCAAAATAAATAGCCCAGACTCAATACTAATACCGATACCAAAATACTCTGACTTTGGACGATTATTGTCAATATCTTCTAGAAGAAATAATTGACCATCTTTTAGATAAAGGTGCTTAAAAATTGAATTTTCTTTTGAATTTTCCATATTTAAATAATAATTTTAACTTTGACACAATAATGATTAATTGAAAATACTAGTATCATAATTTGTGTAAGTTTACAATATTCCATTCGTCTAATGATGTTGATACTAACTCTCTAAACCATAATAAAATCTTATCTAAAACAATATTATAACTATCATTAGAGTTTTACAGTTTTTAAAACTTTAATTCCTAAACTTTTCGTTTTATAATTTTCTAATTCATTGTTATTAGTTTATTTTTTTCCAAAACTATTGTTTATAAACCCTTTTTTTACCTTCCAAATTATATTTTATTTGTTACGTTATGACTTTATTTAAAAATTGAAGCTAGGAGAAGAAACAATGGATATCACAAAAATTAAACAAACATATACTGGAGCAAGTCAAAACTTAGAGGAAGTTAGCAAAATTTACGGCAAACCTTTTTTTAGTAACTGGAGAAAAAAAGCTCTCGAAAATTGGGAACAAGAAGTTAAAAGCGCCAAAATCGTTTTTATGTCTTTTGTTCAAGCAAGTGGAAATCTTTACAAAAAAGACCCTGAAAATTCTTTAGGTGGTGCGATGTGTTTATATTCTTTGGATGAAACTAAGGTAAATGATGCTAAATGGTTATCAGAGATGGCAAAAGAGGTTGCAAATATTAGAAGTATGGAAACCCCAACAGCAGAACTTAAAACAATAAAAGACTACTTGAACGATACATCAAATATGTATGCTGACGCTTTGAAGATTCCAAGTTCAGTTTCAGGAAACGATAAAACTTACATTAAAGCAAGAACTATTTACCGTGATGAAGATCAAATTAAGGGTGGCTATATTCAAGATGATAGCGTTCTTGTTTGTTTGCATATTAAAGATAAGAATGGATATGATGAATTTTCAGTAATTCCTGCTAAGAAGTATTAAGATTTATAATCTGATTTTAACTTATATAAAAAAAACGTCTTATTATATAAGACGTTTTTTTTATATATATTTCTATTATTTGCTAATTATTTTTCCATTGCAAAAATAATATCTTCAATGGCTTTATCAATGTTTCGCATTCCTTGTCCAACAGGATAGTAAACTGGAAAAACTTTAAACATATTACCATCAATTTCTTTGACGATAAACTTCTTGCGAACTTCAGATACTTTTGTTGGGGTTTTCAGAAATAGTGAACTGACTTGATTTCCAAATGTGACAATCTTTTTTGGCTTCACTTCAGCAATTTCCTGCTCCAAAAGTTCAAGATATTCTTTAAAAACACTATCTTTAATATGTGATGCATCATCTTTGGTACATTTTCCCAAATTTGTAATATAAATTTTTTTGTTCGCTATTTCTTTATAGACCTGTTCAGCAAAGGAATAATCCCAATTATTTGGCTTTTTGGATAGAATGAGTTCAAGTATCGAATTGGATAATACCCCAATAGAATTAAGCAGTTTCCAAGTATTTTTAGTCCCTATCCAAGGAGCTTTTATTCCTTTCCATTCTTTAGCGCTTGCAACATTTTTGCCTGTTGGATTCATAAAGATAAAACAAATATCTGGATTATTAATACAACCAGCACCATAAATACTATCTAGCATAGATGAACCATGCTTTTTCTGTAGCGTATCAAATTCTTTATGTAAATGTGTCAGTTGCATATTTTCAGCCTTTCTTATTTTACTTATACATTAACCATTCAAACAGAACTAAACATAAAAGTAAACTCATTTGACATATTGATCATCACTAACTTTCTCAAGCCATGTAACTTGATTATTAGGCACATTTGTTTCAATTGAAAGATGGCTAAACCAAGAATTTTGAGTAGCACCGTGCCAATGCTCAATATTTGGAGCTATTTTAACAACATCTCCTTTTCGTAAAATTTGAATTTCTTTTCCTTTTTCTTGGTAACATCCTTCTCCTGCTGTGATAAGCAATATCTGTCCACCACTATGCTTATGCCAATTTGTTCTAGCTTTTGGTTCAAATGTAACATTTGCAATAGGGATATTAAAGACAACATCTTTTTCAACAAGCATATTAAGGTATGTTGTTCCAGTAAAATATTTTCCATAAGGATTGAGTTCTCTTCGAGAAAATATAGCCTTTATATCCTGTTCTTTCACTTCAATAACTCCTTATTTTTAAGTTTAAGCTAATACTATCTTTTTTGAACCTACATCTTAGAGCTTTCTCTAAGTCAAGAACTTTTTTATGAAAAACACCTATTGACTTAGAGTATACTCTAACATTTATACTGATTTTCGAATCGATAAATATTATAAAATTTTGGAGAATAAAATGACTTATTTAGACCGTATCAATAGCCCACAAGATGTAAAAAAACTTTCAACAAAAGACCTAAATTCTTTAGCCATTGAGATAAGAGATGCTATTTTATATCGTGATAGTAAAGTTGGTGGACACGTTGGACCTAACTTAGGGTTTGTGGAAGCAACAATCGCTTTGCACTATGTCTTCAACTCTCCTCAAGACAAAATTGTTTTTGATGTTTCACATCAATGCTATCCACACAAAATGTTAACAGGCAGAAAGAATGGTTTTTTAAATGAAGCCGATATGAAAGTAATTTCGGGTTACACAAACCCAAAAGAAAGTGAACATGATTTCTTTTCTATCGGGCATACATCAACCTCTGTCAGCCTAGCTTGTGGTTTAGCAAAAGCACGTGATCTCAAAGGTGAAAAACATAATGTGATTGCTGTCATAGGCGACGGTTCGTTAAGTGGTGGCGAAGCCTTAGAAGGTTTGAATAATGCAGCTGTTTTGGGAAGTAATATAATTATTGTTGTGAATGACAATGAAATGTCCATTGCTGAAAATCATGGTGGATTATACACTAACTTAAGACAATTGAGAGAAAGTAATGGAAATGCAGAATGCAATTTGTTTAAAGCACTTGGTTTTGAATATACTTATTTAGAAGAAGGTAATGATATTGAAAGATTGATTGAAATCTTTACAAAAATCAAAGATACAAACAAACCTATTCTCCTTCATGTTCACACCAACAAAGGTAATGGCTATAGACTTGCCTCAGAAGATAAAGAACCTTGGCATTGGAGTGTTCCGTTTAATATTGAAACAGGCGAAAAATCCATTGACTTCAGCAAGTATGAAACTTATGGCTCAATCACAACAAATTTTCTCTGTGAAAAAATCAAAACAGATAAGGAAATTGTTCTCATCAACGCAGGAACACCAGGACTTTTTGCCCTACCTCTTGAAAGAAGAATTGCATTAGGCGCAAATTATGTTGATGTTGGCATTGCAGAAGAACACGCCGTCGCTTTCTCTTCAGCTTTAGCAAAGGGTGGTTGCAAACCAGTTTTTATGGTTCATGCGGCTTTCATTCAAAGAACATATGATCAGCTTTCTCATGATCTAGCGCTTAATGAAAACCCTGCTGTTATTCTTGTTTTCAATAACGGGATTTCTGGGGCAGATATGACACACTTGGGTGTTTTTGATATTCCTTTAATTTCAAACATTCCAAATATTATTCATTTAGCTCCAACGAATAAACAAGAATATCTTGCAATGCTCAATTGGGGACTTGAACAAAAAAGTCATCCTGTGGTTATCCGTGTACCATCTTCCGTTACTTCAACATCTGAAACGGTTGATACAAATTATGATAAACTTAACACATCAATAATTGTTCAAAAAGGAAACGATGTCGCAATTTTAGCCTTAGGTAGTTTTTTCGGCTTAGGAGAAAAAATTGTTCAAAAATTAGAAACTCATGACATCACGCCAACTTTAATTAATCCTCGTTTTATTAGTGGACTGGATGAAAAACTACTTACAGACTTGGCAAATAACCATAAAATTATTATAACTCTTGAAGATGGAGAACTTGATGGCGGTTTTGGTGAAAAAGTTGCACGTTTTTATGGACCTACAAATATTAAAGTTCTAAACTTTGGGGCAAAGAAAGAATTCACTGATAGAAATTCTATTGATGAACTTTATCAAAGATATCATCTAACCCCTGACTTGGTTGTTGAAGATATCTTGAAAATAAAAGGAAAATAAAATGACTTACACAATTGCTCAAGTGGCAAAAAAGTTTGGTTTGACTGCACACACCCTTCGTTATTATGACAAAGAAGGTTTGCTTCCTTTTGTAAATCGAGCAGCGGGAGGAATCCGCCGCTTCAAGGAAGACGATTTTGAGTTCTTAAGCGTTATAAATTGTCTCAAAGAGACAGGAATGCCCATCAAAGAAATTAAAACATATATTGACTATTGTCTTCAAGGTGATAGTACAATTGATGCGAGACTAGAGTTGATTCAAAAACAAAAGAAAAAAGTTGAAGAGCAAATCAAACTCCTCAAAAAACACCAAAAGAAAATTGACTATAAACTCTGGTATTATCAAACTGCCAAAGAAGCTGGTACGCTTGATATTCATCATAAAAACTGTGAAAATAAATAGGTCTTATATGAAGGAAACTTTAATGAAAATTCTATATTAATAAAACTTATGTTCGTATTACTTATGCCTGCTTTCCTTGTTTCTTGCAAAAAAGAAAGCAACAATGCAAATGTTTTTTCTGAAATGAATAAAGTTGACTATTCAAATCTTGAAAGTAAAAATTTTGAAGATTTGTTTAAAGAAGTGAAAATTGAAGAAATTCAACTCAATCCTTTCACACTTTTTCCGCAAATCAATGGTGTGTTGACCTCTGGTAAATCAGATAAGTTCAATTCTATGGTGGTTGGTGATGGCGCTTTGGGCCAGTTAATTGGCAAACCTGTTGCTATTGTTGGCTTAAGGGGAAATCGTTATACACTGGAAATTATTCAAAAAGAAAAGAAATATACCATTTCTTTCTTTGATGAACAATTTAGAAAGGACTTTATGGAGTTTGGCATGAAATCAGGAAGAGATTCTGACAAGATGTCGGTAACAAAACTCAATAAGATTACAACCCCTTCTGGAAAAATAACATATAGAGAAGCTTTTATGATTATTGAGTGTGATTTGGCACAAGCACAAACCGTCACAATGGATGAAGTCTTCAACAAAGATAGTAAAAAATTCTATGAAGAAGCATATGACTCTGTTGGTTCTTATCATAAAATTGTTGTGGGTAATATTTCTCATATTTGGATTAGAAAATAATTTTTTTATTTTCTAATAAAATTTTTAGTTTTATAATATCCCTTTCTTGAATTTTAATAATGAAAGAGGGGGATATTTTTTATGAAATTTACAATTGATGAAAAAATAAAAAAAATTGGAATTCCTGTTTATGGTGTAAGAATCTCCAATGTGAAGAATAAGTCCAGTGACACGAATTTTAATCAATATAAATTGAATGAATTAGAGAAAATTAAATCTCAAATTTCTGATGATTTTATTGAGACAGATAATGTTTTGAAAGGTTTTAGAGAATTACACACGTCTCTTGGAATTTCTAATCGCAAAAATGCTTCTGCTTCTGAAAATTTGCTCTCTTTCTTATCTAAAAGAGGAGATATTCCTTCAATCAATTTGTTGGTAGATATTTATAATCTTGTTTCTGTTCAATCTAAACTTGCTCTTGGTGCGCATGATGTCAGCCACATCAAAAACAATGTGACTTTGAAGCTAACAGATGGTTCAGAAAAATTTCACCCTATTTCATATCCGGAACCAAAAGCAATTGCCTCTGGTGAATATGCTTATGTTGATGAGGACAATGAAGTTTTATGTCGCCTTTTATGAAAGAGAATTTTATTTATGTTTAAGTATGAAAGAAAAGAAATGAAAATGATGATGTGTTGTTGCTGTTCAACACAAGTTTCTTTCGTGCTTACAACACATCTCTAATATCATATAAAATTTTGGGAAATGGGGTTGTAAGAAAATACAACCTTTTTTATTGCTCAAAATATATGAAAAACCAAAAACTAAACATCTTCAAAAAACTTGCCTTTCATAATTTTAATTATGAAGTCGTTTGTTGTATGCTCCTTTTAAATGTCCATTCCTCAGGAAGCTGACATTTAAAAGGTTGTGCATACATAGCTTCCTGAATTTTATTTATTTTTTATAAAGGAAGAAACAAATGACCAACGAAATTAAAAAACTCAACATTGAAACAAATAAACTTTTAACCAAAATATCACAAAATTTTATCAAAGAAAGAAATCTAAATACAGAAATTGTAGGCACTGTTGAACAAAGCTTGAGAAACTATTTTGAAGAAAATTGAAATCTGCAAAACTTGCGACAAGGGCTATCTTCATCAAAGATGGAAGTTCATTTGCTTCCGCATCTTTGGACATTTGAGAAGTCGGTCCTTGTTGACGATCATTGATTTCATTAATCCAAACTTTTCCTTGTTCATCAATAATCAAATCTGCCCCTGCCAAACCAACACGTCCAGCCTTTGCCAATGTTCTAGAAAGTTTATCTCCAATTTCTTTAATTTGTTCTGCAATTTGTTCAGGAAAAATATATCCGATGTCATTTCCAACACCATTAGCTGGTGAAGATGTCAAATTTTCATCCCCCACAGATTTAAGTGTAGCTCTTCCCACAAGCGTTACAATATTTTCATCAAGAATACCTTCCTTTTTTGCTCTTTCAAAAAGATTAAAAAGTGTTTGTGGCGAATTTGGGTTTAGGTTTTCCAAAGAAATCTTTTTAGCTCCCAAACTCTTTTGGGAAACAAGTGTATTGCCTGAAAAAAATGACAAATTGCTTTCACTTCCTTTAATAAATCTTGTTGCCTTATAGTATCCTTTATCTTTATCTAAAACAGATAAAAGCTCTTCAGCAGAATCTATGAAGAGAGTTCCTTTGCCAGCCCCCGTTGAGGCATGACAACTTTGCAAAACAATTTTACCTTGTTCATTGCAAATTTCTTTATATACTTCTTTGATTTCATGAACGCTTGAAGTTGGTAAAATTTCTCGAGTGGGAATGGTATAATTTTCCAAATTAGCTGCTTTTAATATTGTTATCAAATTCCCTTTTTCTTCGAAATATTTTCTCAAATCCTGTTCCACTGAAGCAATAATTTCAGTATCTAAGTTTCTTTCTTTGATATGCCCACTCCAATCTAAATCTGGAATATAGGCAAAGTTAGCAAAATCTTTCAAGATTTCGCCTCTTTGAGGAACATATGTTGGCATAACTACGGAAATATTCTCTTTTTTGAAATTATTGATAACCTGATAAAAAACTTTATTGAGTTTTATTTTTGTTCTTAAACCTGATGACATTTTATTTTTCCTGCAAATATATTATAAAACAAATGAGTTGTTTGGGCGCAGGGGGAGGACTTGAACCTCCGTCTTCATAGGTTATGAGCCTAGCTATCTACCAGCTGATATACCCTGCAAAAAGATTTTAAAATTTAAATATGGACGCGAAAATTTATGACAAGACAACGCTTGTCATTCGAGCCATGCTTAAATGAGCAGGGATAAAATTTGAAACAAATTGAAGAGACTTTTCATCTAACCAGAAAAGTGAAAACACACTACGAATATTTACCAACATAACAAAAAAACCTTCACAGCCAAACCAATGGTTAATTTATAAAATTAACACATATACATTCGACCATAAACAGCTTTAAAAGTTACATTCATAAACAGATTCCTTTTTAATCTAAATTTGATGTTAGTCGCTCAATTAATTCCTGTCAATGATTTTTTGAAAAAATGATTGTTATAATGTTGACTTTAATAAAAAGATTCTGCTATTTTTCAATGAGTTATAAATTCCAAATATTAGAAGGATAAAGCTGATGGATATACGAATTAGAAAAGAAGAAGAACAAGACTATCATCTTGTTGAGGAGATAACTAGAGAAGCTTTTTGGAATTTATATTGTCCAGGTTGCAGTGAACATTTTATGGCACATGAACTTCGTAAACACCCAGACTTTATTCCTGAACTTACTTTTGTGATTGAAGTTGACGGCAAAGTTGTTGGAAGCATTTTCTATTCATATTCTAAAGTAGTTGACATAAATGGACAAGAATATAAGACAATTTCTTTTGGACCAGTGAGCATTATCCCTCATCTTCATCGTCAAGGATTGGGAAGAAAACTTATTTCACATTCCATAGAAGCTGCAAAAAAAGCTGGTCACAGAGCTATTTTCATTGGAGGATTCAAATATCACTATGCACCATATGGTTTTGAAGGTACAAAGAAATATCAAATATCTATGCCAGACGGAAAATATTATGCTGGAATTATGGCTCTTCCTCTTTTTGAGGGAGCTTTAGACAACGTTCAGGGCTGTATTCATTTTTCAGAAGGTATGTACCCTGACAATAAAAGCTTTGAAGAATATGACCGCCAATTTCCTTATAAAGAAAAGGAAATCAAACCTTGTCAAAAAGAATTTGAAAAAGCCGTTAGTGAAATTGACGAGCAAAATTATTGACTAAATATGTCACATATCATAAACTTATGATTGAGATATTCTATTCAAAGAATTTATATAAAGAGGGTTTTATGTTGGAGACCATAATAATCAGATAATCCTATTTCTATTAGCAGTCGCAGACTTGTTAAGATTTAGGGTTGTCGGTGTTTTTTAACTGAAGTGCATACAAATTCGTATGTGCTCGTTTGGACATTTGATTATTAAAGGATAACAATCATGAACATCTCCAAAGGAGAGCAAAGAACCCTACACGCCTTAGCTCAGGGCGGGTTTATCAAACATTACCAAAATGAAAATAAAAAAATTGAAGCTGTTGAATGCTATAATCGTGATGGTTTTATCTTAGTAGACTGCACTCTAGATATTTTCAATCGGCTAAGAAAAAAACGACTTATTTCTTCAAAAGACGGAAAACCATACCGTATCAATAGAGAAGGTCTGAAAACTGTCCGAGCACAACTGGATAATAGATAAAATTTGTACATTAAATATCTTTACGCCCTGTTTCAAATATGAAACAGGGCGTAAAACTAGAATTTTAAAAATTCGCAAGAAGGCCGTTTTTGCATAGATTAGCGAAAACTGATTTGTTTAGCCCAAGTTCAGCAATTATCTCTGATGGTTTTTTATTGAAAGAGAGTTCATTTTCTGTGACCACACCTTTTTTGATAGTTTTAATCGTTGCACTTGGAAGTTCTACTCTGCCGATGCAAGAAGAAAGGTAAACAAAACATTCATCATTGTTTTTAAGATTTTCAACAGCAATCTTACGAGCACAAAGATTGAGTGTCAAATCTGCCTTACTTGCATCTTTAGTCCAAGGAGAACCTCCACCAACAGGACAAGCTGTTGAATAGAAATCACAAGCGAGCTTTCGTCCTGTGATTCCACAGTCTGCTATGGAAGAGTGATAAGTATATTGCCCTGTACCATTGATAATAAGAGATTCTGGTTTTTGCCCTAAAACTTCAATTATAAACTCTTCAAGGTTTTCTTGAACAAGCATTGGAACAGCTGCAACAGCTGTTTTTATATTTCCATTTTCATCAATTGTGATTTGTGTTTTGATGTCTAAACCCAAATTTTGGCTTTTAAGTGCTTTTTGATAGAGTGCTGTATTGAGTTTTCTTGCTAAATAAAGTTCTCTGTTAATTAAACCTTCTCCCTGACAAGCATATCCAACAAAAACACCTTGATCACCCCAACCATCTTGTTCAACACCTTGATTGATTTCTAAAGATTGTTGTCCAATTAAATTAATGGTTTTGATTTTTGAAGGTTCAATCGCATATTCACCCCAAATCTTGGCATATTCCTCACCATATCCAATTTCAGCAAGTGCTTGTAATGTTAAGTTATGAAGGTTTGAAAGATCTACATTTCCTTTAATTTCTCCACCAAAGATGATGGTATTATCTTTAACCATAACTTCAACAGCATATTTGACTGAACTGTCTTGTTCAATCGCTCTATCAAGAATATATGAAGAAATATAGTCGGCAGTTTTATCAGGGTGTCCCAAAGACACCGCTTCAGCAGTTTTTAACATTTTATTCTCCTTGTTTAGTCCTCTACGTGGGACAATTCAGGTTAAATCCACATTGAAAGCTTTGTTCTTTCTCTTCTACTTCATCACATTTTTCTATTGGTTGTCAAGCATAATCATCTTCCTTTAAATTTTTGTTTTTTGAGTAATATTTCTCTCTTTAATCTTGACGAATCTTGTTTTCAGGTTGATAATACCTCTCATCCAATGAGGATATCTGCACTTCCAAAAACCTACAAATTGTCAACATTGAGATAAACTTCCAACTGATATTACACCAAAAAACAAACGAGGATTATGATGGCAAAAATTGATAAAATTAAAGACCTAAAAATTGTTGAAAAAGCGACTAAGCTTCTTCCTTCTGCAATAACTGGTGCAGTTACTGGTGCCGTGGTTGCATTGATTATTGTTTCTTCTTGTTGCACAACAGCTCCAAAAAGCAAAATTGCAACAGCAAATGTTCAAGAAATTATTGCATATTCACCAAAAGTTCAAGCTTTGCAAGCTGAACAAAAAGCTAAAATTCAAAATCTTGCTTCTTTCGTGAAGACTGCAAACAACGAAATTGCACATGAACAAGACAATAAAATCAAAAAAGAGCTTGAAAAAAAATATAGCGAAGAATTGAGCAAACAAAAAATTGAGTTTGAAAAAGAATATGTGAAAAAACTTTCTGAAATTAGCGATGAACTCAGCAAAAAAGTTCAAGAAGAATCTAAGAAAATGGGTTACGATATTGTTATTTCTAAGGATGTAACAATTGCTGGTTCAGAAGACATCACAGAAAAACTTAAAGAAGTTGTGAAATAAGAAAAAACCATCTCGAAAAAGGGCTAAACTTTAGCCCTTTTTTTTATTTCGTTTTCTTCACAAGATTGACTTTTCAACTTTTTTAAGATAGAACTTATCTCATAAATTAATATGAATTGTGGTTTAGAAATGATTGAATATTTGAAAGAATCTCCTGCCTTTTTATGCACTCTCTCCTTCGGCTTCGTTTTACTTATTGCATTAGTTGCAAACTTTTTTGTTAAAAAATTTTTGATGCGAGTTTTAGAAAAAATCATCAAATATGCCAAGCAGGGAAATGAAGAAGAAGTTATCCGTATTGTTGCTCGTCTTTCAAATATCATTCCAGCAATCATCATCACCAAAGGTGTGACTATTGTTCCTCACGTTCCAACATATTTTGTTACTGTTGTTAAAAATGTCGGAAATGCTTTTGTGGTTGCAACTTTTGCCATCGCTCTCACCCTCATTCTGGATGTCGTCAACTCTGTTTATATGCGTCGTCCTGAGGCTAAAAACAAGCCCATTAAAGGTTTTTTGCAAGTTCTTAAAATCATTATATCTGTTCTGGCTTGCATTTTTGTTCTAGCAATTTTGATTGATAAATCACCAACTATTTTACTTTCTAGCTTAGGTGCTATGGCTGCAGTTATGATGTTGGTTTTTCAAGATACAATTTTATCTTTGGTTGCAAGTGTTCAAATCTCATCAAATGATATCATTAAACTTGGTGATTGGGTTGAAATGCCTCAGCAAGGGGCTGATGGAGATGTAATTGATATTGCCCTACATACCGTAAAGATTCAAAACTGGGATAAGACAATTACGACCATTCCAACCAGAAAATTTGTAACGGATGCTTTCAAAAACTGGAGAGGGATGAGAGAATCTGGAGGCAGAAGAATTAAAAGAGCAATTTATCTTGACCAGAACAGTATTCATTTTCTTTCAAATGAAGAAGAGAAACATCTCAAAAACTTTGCATTACTTAAAGATTATCTAGAAGGCAAAGATAAAGAACTTGAAGAATGGAACTCAAAAAACAAAACAGATAGCTCTCTTAACAATAGACGTTTGACAAATATCGGAACATTTAGAGCCTATATCCAAAAATATTTGGAAAATCATCCTAAAACTAAAAAAAACATGGCACTTATGGTCAGACAACTTGCACCAAGCTCAAAGGGGCTTCCTCTTGAAATTTACTGTTTCACAGATACAATTGTTTGGGTTGAATACGAAGGTATCCAATCTGATATCTTCGACCATATTTATTCAATTATGCCAGAATTTAACCTTTCTGTTTTCCAAGAACCTCAAGGAAAAGATTTTCAGGCTTTTTCTGGTAGGTAATAAAAATAATGAAACAAGACACCCTAGCCATAAAACTATTAAATTGGTATAAAAAAAATGGACGCAACTTGCCTTGGCGTGTCAAGGGAATGGCACATCCCGATCCACATGTTATTCTTGTTTCTGAAATTATGCTACAACAAACTCAAGTCAAAACAGTTATTCCTTTTTTCCATAAATTTATGGAAAGATTTCCAACCGTTCAAGATTTAGCAAAAACTTCTCAAGAAGAAGTTTATCTCTACTGGCAAGGTCTAGGGTACTATTCAAGAGCTCGCTCTCTTCATGCTACGGCAAAAATGGTTGTTGAGCAATTTGAAGGCAAGTTTCCAAGTGATAAAAAAGATGTTCTCAAACTCAAGGGCATTGGACCCTATACAGCGGCAAGTTTCCTATCTTTGGCTTTCAATTTGCCAGAATCTGTGGTTGATGGCAATGTGGTACGAATTATTTGTCGTTATTATGGTTTGACTGAACCTATTCAAGAGATTATGCCAAAGATTAGAGAAAAAGCTGAAACTCTCATTAGTCTTGAACATCCTGCTGACTATACTTCTGCAATTATGGACTTAGGAGCCACCATTTGCACCCCAAAAAATCCAAAGTGTGAAGAATGTCCTTGGGCAGAAAAGTGTTTTGCTAGACTAAACGACCAAACAGAAGAAATTCCTGTTATCAAAAAACTTATTAAAAAAGAAAAAATGGCAAGAATTTTTCTTATCACGAATAAAAATGGAGAAATATATATTCGCAAAAGAGGAGAAAAAGGCTTGCTCGCAAACCTCTATGAATTTCCTTGGGAAGAAACTGAAAAGTATAATTTATCAGCAAAAGATATACAAAAAGAAATTTCCCATATCTTCACACATATTAAACTAACCTTGTACCTTTATTCTGTTGAATCTGAAAATCCAAATCTGGACGGACAATTTGTATCAATAGAAAAGTTGAAAAATTTTCCTTTTCCAACTTTGATGAAAAAAGTTTTGAAAGCTTATTTGAAATAACCAAAACTAGTTTTCAAATATTTCTGCATCTTCAGGGAATGTAAAAACATTTTCATCAACTTTACCAATTACAAAAGAAGTTATAACCTCTTGATAGGCATTCATTTTTTCTCTATAAGGGATAATTCCCGTTGCCTCATTAACACAAACTTTGAGGGTTTCATTAACATCTTCTTTTATATATTTGTCACAAGACATGACATATTCTTCCGTTTCACCTTCTCTGATATATAAAGGATAGTTACTCTCCTCATCAATATAAACTTCTTCAATTTTTGTGGCTGCTGCAATTTTTTGAACATGAAGACGGTTTGTCTTTGAGTCATAAATACGAATCGTCTTTCCTTCATCATTATCCGTTTCTGTCTTGAGCATATATGTTCCATCTTCAAAAACTGTTTTTAGTGATTGACCTTGTCTATATGACTTAGCTCTCATCTCGACACCACCTCGTGTGATAATTGAGCTATATTCTAAACCTACGTTTTTATTTCTGATAAAATTTGCTTTTGCTTGCAATAATTCTTTTTCGTAGGTTGGTAAAATTTCATGTTCGGTTTGATAAGGAAGAAAAATATCTAATTCATTTCCCTTTTTGCTTGGCTTAAATCCACTTTTTGAGGAATGTTAAAACTCTTTGTCACCGAACCAAAAGAATCATCTTCTCCCGTGTCATAATTTGCAATCACATTAACAGATAAGTCGTTTGCATGGACAGTGATGTTTTCTGGCTTATTATCAAAAAGACGCAAATCAATTCTGACTTTATATCCATCGACATCCTTGACTTCCTTAATCGCGGCAAGACGCTGGGAAAAAATGGCTTCCTCTGTTGCCTCAACAGAGACAGCACTACCAAAAAGCACTAGAAAAAGAGATAAAACGAACGACTTCATGAAAATAAACTCCTTCATTATTGAAACCATAAACATTATATACGCATATAAAAATCTCTTGCAAATAAAAAATTTTTCTGTATATTCCGTTTTGTGATTTCTTGTAGCTCTTAGATATAGTCGGTTGAGTATTCAACATTAAAAACCTAATCAGCAGAGTTACCAAGGCTTGTTAAAAGATACATTCCTTGGCTTGAAAGACTTACTTAGTGCTGATTTTCTACGAAAAAATAGAATTTTAGATTTTTATAAATAACCACGCCGTTCACAAATAACGGACGTGACTATATGTGAGTGAAAAAATATGACTAATTTTAAAAAATTAGGTATTCCTGCAATCATGCTTGATACCTTAAAACAAATCAACTTTATTGACCCAACCCCAATTCAAGAACAAGCTATTCCTGTTGCCCTAAAAGGACATGATATTCTTGGTTCTGCTCAAACAGGAACTGGAAAGACAGCTTCTTTTGCAATTCCAATGATTGCACATTTGCTTGCGAACAAACAATCTTCTGCGCTTGTTTTGCTCCCTACTCGTGAGCTTGCTGCTCAAGTTTTAGAAGCAACAAACAGAATGCTTGGCAACATTGAGAAAATCGGTTCTGCTTTGCTTATTGGTGGCGACTCAATGATTAAACAATTGCAACAACTTAAAAGAAACCCTAGAATTATCGTTGGAACACCTGGTAGAATTAATGACCATCTTTCTCGCAAAACTTTGAACATTTCTGCAACAAACTTTTTGGTGCTAGATGAAACAGACAGAATGCTTGATATGGGCTTTGGTGTTCAACTTAACGAAATCGCAAAATTTCTTCCGAAAGAAAGACAAACTTTGATGTTTTCTGCAACAATGCCAAAAAACATTACTGATCTTTCTCGCAAATATCTTCGCCAACCAGTTCGTATTGCTGTTGGACAAGAAAATGCTGTTGCAAGCAATATTCGTCAAGAAATTGTAAAGACATCTGAAGCAACAAAATATAATGACCTTCTTAACCAAGTTACAACAAGAGATGGCTCTGTTCTTATCTTTGTAAAAACAAAATTTGGTGCAGATCGTTTGGCAACAAGACTTTCAAAGGACAAACTTTCTTCTAGTGCAATCCATGGCGACTTGCATCAAAGAAAAAGAGAACGTGTGATTTCAGACTTTAGAAGCCAAAAATTTAGAGTTCTCGTTGCAACAGATATCGCCGCTCGTGGCTTGGATATTCCACACATTGAAAATGTTGTGAACTATGACCTTCCACAGTGCCCAGAAGACTATATCCACCGCATTGGTAGAACTGCTCGTGCCGGTGCAGAAGGTATGGCAATTAACTTGCTCACACCAAAAGATGGTGCAAAATGGAAAGAAATTTACAAATTGATGAACCCTTCTAATAGAGATAAAGCTATGCTTGGTGACGGTTTCTTCCCTGTTGATGCAGAACCACTTTCTTCTTCAAGCAAAAGAAATTCCTCAAGCTCAGACAGAAGAAATTCTTCAAAATCAAGAAGACCAATGAGAAGTGATAGAAGATCATCAGAAGTTGAATCTTATGGTGAGATTGAAACAGGCAAAAGAAAACCAAAAGCAAGAATGAACTCAAACAATCCATTCAACCCTTTTGCTCCTGACAAAAAAGAAGTTAAAAGACAAAGACGTGATAAATTTGCTTCACGAGCTCCTAGAGCATCTGAAAACGAATCTTTTTCTGATTTTGATGGCAGCAACAGAAAACCAAGAGCAAAATCTGGCGAAAGAAATGCTTTCTCTTCTTTTTCATCTGAAAGACCAGCAAGAGCTGATGCAAGAAAACCTAGAAGAGATAATTTTTCAAAAACACCAAGAGCTTCTAATTCTGGTTCTTATGCTGAATTTGAACTTGTAACTGAAAAACCAAGAACATCTGAAAAGAAACCTTTCAAATCTTTTACTTCTGATAGAAATGAAAGTAAAAAACCTAGAAGAGATAAATTCAATAAAAATACTGGAACATTTGGCAGCCCAATTCGTAGCCAAAACAAGCAAAAACCTAGAAGCAGAAAAGCATCTTAATTTGTTCTCAAAATCCTCTCCTAATCGAGGGGATTTTTTTATGCCTCATATTGATATGAAGAAGGAAACATCATATATAGAATATATTGCAATAATTCACTCAAGGAAAAAGAAATGCCAAGAAAATGCAGTCCTGAAAAATGTTATACTAGCGTTCCTGTTTATAATAATGAACTTTACAAACATCAGATTAATTTTGAAGAAATTTCAAAAGACGATATTATTTTGGATGTAAGAAGCCATAGTGAACATGCTGAAAAAGCGCTCAAGCAACCTCATTATTTGATAGAGTTAAATCGTCTTAATCCAAAAGAATTTTTTGAAAACTTTAATGTAAAAGGCAAAAGAATTTATATTTTATGTGGATCAGGGTATCGAGCTACTCAAGCAGCTCAAAAATTTGAAGAATCCGGTTATGAAAATGTTGCAATTGTCAAAGGTGGGATTTCTGCTGTTTGTGAATGCAAGCTAGATAAATCTCCTGTTATCTCTCTTGAAAGACAAACTAGAATTGGAGTTGGTTCATTCGTTGTTTTAAGCTTGGCACTAGGCTATTTTATCTCCCCATATTTCTATCTGGCAACAACCTTCTTTGGAGTAGGACTTATCTATGCGGGAGTCTCAAACTTCTGTGGACTAGGACTTCTACTTTCCAAGATGCCATGGAATAAATAGCACATATTCAATATTTTTACTTGCAATTCTTGTTGTTTAGGGCTAAATTCAGCTCAAAATTAATTACTTACAATCAACAACAGGAAAACTAAAAATGAGTGAAGGATATAATTCTCCTAAAGAAATTGCTAAAGCTTTTTGCGACTTTGGTATCTACAAGTCTGAAACAAAACTTGCTAAATTTATTGTTCTTGCCATTCTTGGCGGAGCATATATTGCACTTGGTGGTCTATTGAGCGTTATGGTTGCTGGTGGAATGCCGACAACTTATGTTGAAAATCCTGGTCTTGTAAAGTTTGTTGCAGGTGCACTATTCCCTGTTGGTTTGATTATGGTTTCTGTCGCAGGTGCAGACCTTTTCACAAGTGATTGTGCTGGAATGGTTTTACCTGTAATGCAAAAAAAGAAAACAATGAACGATCTCATCAAAATTTGGGTTCTTTCATATACCTTTAACTTTGTCGGAACACAATTTGTTGCTTACTATATGGCAACAGAAACAGGTCTTGTAACACACGAACCTTGGCAACATTATTTGCATACATATTCTGCGGCAAAGGTGAATCAAGATTTTTACACTGTATTTATCAAAGGTATTGGTGCTAACTGGCTTGTTTGCCTTGGAACTTGGATGGGTTTTTCGGCTAAAGACATTACTGGAAAATCTCTTGGGACTTGGATTCCTGTTATGTTGTTTGTAACACTTGGCTTTGAACACTCTATTGCCAACATGTTCTTCATCCCAGCAGCAATTTATTCTGGTGCTGACATCACTTGGACACAGTTTATTTATCAAAACCTAATTCCTGCAACACTAGGAAACGTTGTTGGTGGTGCTGGTTTGGTTGGTATGGTTTATGGGTATCTTTACCTTGAAAGGAAATAGGAAAGCATATTGAAACTTATTAGATTTTGTATTGTCTGTTTTTTCATCATTGGGCTAAGTTTTTCAAATGCAATTGCTGAAGAAAAAATTTTAGCCTATGATGTCCTCATTAAAATTAATGAAGATGCTTCAATTGATGTAAATGAGAAAATCGTTATCAATGTTGAACACAAAAACATTAACTTGGGAATTTTTAGAACAATTCCTACAATAGCCAAAACTGATAAAAGACAATATAAAACACCTGTTTTAGTCAATTCCGTAACTCTAGACGGTCACCCTGAAAATTTTTGGATTGTCAAAAGTAAAAATGCTGACAAAATTGAAATTGGTCCTGAAAAATTTGATGGGACGAATAAGCTTTCAAAGGGTATCCATATTTATGAGATAAGTTGGAGTTCTCAGGGACATCTCCGTTCTTTTGAAAATTTTGATGAAATTTATTTCAACACAACTGGAAACGATTGGATATTTCCGATTGAAGTTGCGAGAGCTGTTGTTTTGCTTCCAGACAATATTAGTGCGATTCAATTTGCAGGCTACTATGGACCAAAAGGCTCAACAAATGCTTCTCTTGCACAAGCAATCAATGAACGAACCATTGAGTTTTTTGCTCAAAACTTAGACAAAGGAGATGGTTTAACTGTTTCTGTTGGTTTTTCCAAAGGCATAAATAATATTCAACATATTTCTGCCATAAACCCAATCATTGAAACAATTATGAATCTCGGAGCACCTTATTTGACTGAGAAATCGACTATTTTACTTCTCATTCTTATCACTATGTTCGCATACTATCTTTATATCTGGTACAAATATGGAAAAGATGATGAAATTGGTCCAATTACACCTCTTTTCACACCTTCTTCTAACATTTCTCCTGCTGAAGCTGAAGTGATTATGAAAGGTAAAAGATATAATGAAGATAGAGCCTTTATGGCTTCTATTCTCAATCTGGCGACTAACAAATTTATTAAGATAGAAAATAAAAACCTCATAAAAATAGAAAAAAGTGAAGAACCAAAATTTAGTGAAGAAAGAAACATCCTAAAGACAGCCTTTAGCAAAAAACAAAAAATTTCCTTAGGAAAGTTTAACCCAAAATTTGGAGATGCATATACTGCTTTTTACACTGCTCTTAAAAAGTTAAAAAAATCTATTATAAAAGAAAATAGCTTTGCATTAAAATATGGACTTCTTTTGAATATTATACTCTTTTTTATTGTACCTGGAGCAAAAGCAATGGGGTTTGCATTCGTCCTGATGAGTGTTATTGCTTTGTTCTATACACCTTTCTACTTCGGTGCTTTTGCTTGCTTAAAGTCTAAATCTTTTTTAAGTGGAATTTTTTTACTTTTGTTTTTAATTCCTCACTCTTCAGCTTTTGTCCTTTTTATGCCATATACCATAGTATCTCAGATTGAAGATATGACTTCGATTGACATTGTTGCTTTTTTCTTCTCTGCTTTTTCACTTATCGTAATGCACATAACTTTTTATTATTTGATGGATAAGCCATATCCTGAAACAACAAAAAAGATATCGCAACTTCTTGGCCTGAAAATGTTTATGGTAACCACTGAAAAAAACAGATATAGTCAAATTACACCTGCTATTTTTGAAAAAAACCTACCTTATGCTGTGGTTTTTGGAATTGAAAATGAGTGGATAGAAAAGATGCAGCTGTTGAATCCAACTTATACGCCAGACTGGTATGATGATTCAAAGGACTTTTCACCTTCCTCTCTTTCTTCCCTAGCATCTGGATTTTCAAAAGGTGCAACACGTCCATCCAGTAACAGTTCGTCTGGTTATAGTAGCGGTTCATCAGGAGGAGGTTCTTCTGGTGGCGGCTCAGGTGGCGGTGGTGGTGGCGGCCGTTAAAACAATTTTTAAAAGGAAAATAGCATGATAAATTTGGCTCTGTTTTCGTCCATGTTGCTTTTAATCGCATATACGATAATCGCAATTTATAATTCTCTGATTAAAAAATCTAAGCTTACTGAAGAGGCTTGGTCTGGAGTTGATGTTCTTCTCAAAAAGAGATATGATTTAATTCCTTCAATTGTTGATACGGTTAAAGCTTATTCCAAACATGAAAAAGAAACTCTGGCAGAAATTGTTCATTTGAGAAATATATATAACCAAAATTCATCGATAAAAGACAAAGCTCAGCAAAACAATGAAGTTTCTCAGGCACTCAAGTCAATCTTTGCTTTATCAGAAAACTATCCTGACTTAAAGGCAAATCAAAGTTTTCTGGATTTGCAAAACAACCTAAATGAAATTGAAGAACAAATTCAACTTGCTAAAAGATACTATAATGCTACGGTCAGAGACTATAATATTCTTGTTGAAATGTTTCCAAGCAATCTAATAGCAAATAAATTTGGATTTATTTCAAAAGATTTTTATGAACTATCAAGAGAAGAAGAACGTGAAAATATTAAAATTAGTTTTTAGCCTCTTTTTATTTTGTGCTTTTTGTTCAACTGCCAAAGCTGAAACAAAAACGATTCATGTGAATGTGGCGCTTTGTGATAATATTCATCAGGGGATTTATCCTGTTCCTACAAAACTTGGAAATGGTGATGACCCTCATAACAATCTCTATTGGGGTGCAATGTATGGCATCAAAACATATTTCAAAAACTCTAAAGATTGGACCTTTATAAGAGAAGAAAAAGATGTTTCATCTTCTATTCTCAGACGAGCCATTTTTAAGCATAAAAACTCTGATACTTGGATGATAGCAGACGCATATCAAGGAAAACGAATCAAAGAATCTATTCAAACTTTTTTGGAATATTCTGCGGGGCAAAAACCTATGGAAATTTCAGTTGATGAAAAGACTATTTCTATTGGTGGAAATGCTGACATCCTTGCTTTTGTGGGGCATAATGGATTAATGGATTTTTCTATTACTCAAATTCCACAAAGTAAAATAGATAAAAAAAGAGAAACAATCATCCTTGCGTGCTACAGCAAATCATACTTTCATAATATTATTCCACAAACTGGCGCAACACCTTTGATCTGGACCAATGGAAAAATGGCTCCGGAAGGATATGTCTTGAAAGCAGCACTCAATTCTTGGATTGAAGGCAAAAGCACTCAAGAAATTAAAACGCAAACCGGACTAGCTTATGCAAAATATCAAAAAATTTCTCAAAAAGCAGGAATTTCACTTTTTAAAAATGAATAAAACATCCTTTTAAAAAATAATAAATTGTAATTTAGCTAAGAATCTGATATTTTGTCTATATTGTCAATATATGGAAAAGAAATGGCAGAGCTCATCAACATCAAGAACGGACTTGTTGCTGTTCTCAAGAAAAATATAAGAAATAGCGAAAATCTTGCTAAAGCTTATAAAAATGTTTCGTGGGATGAAATTTTAGCCCACCCCAAAAAACATTCAGAAGTTGACCTCATTAGTTCACAAATTTTGAAACAATATCTTTTTGAAACAACATACAACATTGATCCTGAACAATATTCAAACGATTTGAAAAAACCATTTTTAACAAATCGTCCAAAGGCTCATGAAACTTATCTTCACTATCCATATAAAATTAAAGAAGAGCAAATTCCCAAGGCTCTTAAAAATATTGGAATTAGCCTAAAAAGGGAAGTTCAGTATCTCTACTTTGAATGGGATGATAAAAAAGAAGAGGTTGTTATAAGAGACAAGAAGAAAAATATTATCGATTATGATAATACGAAGGCCATTCTTGATGATAAAACAATCACATTTTATGATAGTATCTTTGTTTTTAATAAAGATGATTTCTCCGAGATTAAAAAAATTGAGAAAGAAATTGTAGATCTAGAAGAAAAACAAGAAATTTATGATGCAACAGACTTTGTTTTAGAAAATGTTCCAAAAAAATATCAAAAACTATATAATTCTTACACAGACTTTTTACTTGAAGAGCAAGATAAGGATGTCGTTGCAACACTTAACCATGAGTTCAAACACATAAAAAACTCTTCTCTTCAGGAGAGTAGAATAAGCAAACCGGACTGTGGTAATATTAGCCCTGAACTCGCTTATGAAATTGAAGTTGAAGACGAAAGAACGGCTTCTATTCAACAAGTATTAGGAGATATAAAAAACTATCTTACACAAGATGATTTGGATGATTTTTATGACATTGACTGTGAATTAATTGTTGATGATTTGGAAGATACAAAACCAGAAAAAAGAAAAGAACTTCTTTTAGATAAAAAATATGTTATCAATGCCGTCCTCAGAAACTGGGATGAAAATTTATTTAATATATATGAAGAACAACTTGAAGAATGTACAAAAGACTATGCTTCTGTCATTCCGATTCATAAAACAAAAATGGACAAGAATGAAAGAAATATCATCCTCAATAGTTTTTATACATTCTCTTTCTACAACCCTGAAAAAATGAAAGATGAATTTGTAAATGTCTATTCTTTAGTTGAAGAAAAAAACAAAGTTAAAATTACAAAAAAAATTCGCAAAAAATATATTGAACCTGCAAAAGAAATTCTCAAACAAAGAGTAGATAGTATCAATAATCTTCTTCCAAATTCTCAAATTGATGCTGGTATAATCAAAAAAGCTGAAGAAATGTCCTATACATCTCTTCATGAAGAAAGAAAAAAAACTTTATTAAAACACAAAATTTATAATAGAAAACAAAACTATTTTCAACATATTACAGAGATTGAACAAAGTAGTCTCAAAATTGCACAACCAGTTTTCTTAAAGAAAGTATCTGGTTACACAAGATAGCTCACAAACCCCTTTACTATTGTCTAATTGTAAAAAGGAATGATAACAATTATCCTCTCTTCAAATTAAAGAAAGGATATTTAGATGAAATTTTTAGTTAAATTGCTGGCTATCATTTGCATTCCAGGTCTTGCTTTTGCGACAGAAAATACAGAAATTTTAGTTTTGGATGCAACGGTCAAAAACAAAATCGTGACAAATGCAGAAGTTATCTTTCAGAAAAGTGGCGAAACTTCTGTTAAAACAAAAACGGATACTGAAGGAAAAGTGAACCTTTCAACACCTTTTGGTTCTGACACTCAAGATACAACACTCATCATTAAGGCTGATGGCTATTCAACGCTTGCTGTTAAATGTCCTTGTAATGATCTGACTTATGCCATTAGTCCAAAGATGAAAAATCTCGACGGTATGCGTGTGGTTTTGACATGGGGCGAATATCCTAAAGATTTAGACTCCCATCTTGTTTTCAGTTCTAGTCATGTTTTTTATCAGCAAAAGATTGGTGTGGAAGCCAACCTTGACGTTGATGACACAGATTCGTTCGGACCAGAAACAATCACTATTGAAAAGAAAAAACAAGGTGAAAAATATTACTATGGTGTACATGACTACTCAAATAGAGGTAAAAACCTAAAAAACTTATCTGAAAGTGGTGCAAAGGCATTTGTTTATATCGGTTCAACTTTAATCAAAACATATAGTGTTCCAACAAACAAAAAAGGAAGTTTTTGGGCTGTATTCTATGTGAATGAAAGTGGAGAGATTGTTGATGTGAACAAAATGGCAAATGAAGAAGAATCTTCAAAGATTGCAACACTCCTTCCTCATGTTTCAGAAAATCCTGAAGCAAAATATGTTTCTGATAGCGATAAAACAAATTCAAAAAAATTGAATATGCAAGGTGAAAAGAAATATCATGAGAAAAACTATGCTGAAGCAATTGAACTTTACCAACAAGCAATTGACTTGAATCCTAATAATGGACAAGCGTATAGCAACCTTGGACTTGCTTTCCAAAAGAACAACAATGAAGCAGAAGCAATTTCGCTTGCTTCCGGCAAAAACAAAAATACAATTCAAGCAAGTTCTTTCTATAACATTGCAAGAATCTATGAAGCAAAAGGCGAATTTAGTGATGCGCTTCAAAACTATAAGTGGGCTTTGGAAAAAAGAGATAACAAAGTCTATAAAGATGCTATTGCTCGTGTTGAAGATAAGCTCTAAATGAAAAAAATTATATTTTATATTCTTCTTTCTTTTTTGGTTCCAGTAGCTGCAAATGCTGCTGGACCTCAAAAGGTTGCAAAGAGTGATCGCTCTCTTTGGCCTGTTCCAATTGCCACTCAAAGTGATTTTGATTTTGCATCTGCTCATGAAATTTTGATTTTCTGTGAGAAACTTGATGAAATTGAGAACAATCTTAAAAATGAAACAGCGCTTCGAGAATATTTGGGTAGAGAAAAAGTAAACTTTATTTCTGTTCAAAAATATCTACAAAACACAAAAAAACTAATGAAAGAAAAACAAGAGACAGTTGGCTTTATAAAATATGAAATATTTCCTGAAAATTTAACTGCTTGGAAAGAAAATACAGATGCCTTTTATGAAAATTATCTCTATGAACAAATCAGGCTTGCTGCTCTTTTTCCTGAAATCACTAGTGAAATTGACACCTTAGATGATGTGGAAATCAAAGGTGATAAAATGAAAGACTTAAATTTTATTCTGACATTTGATGACGGTCCTTCTCTAAAAGGCGGGAACACGGATAAACTCATTGCAACTCTAAAGGAACACCAAAAGCCTGCTATCTTTTTTGTTCTAGGAGATAACTTTGTCAAAAGAAATGACGTTCAAAGTCTATATAAAGACTTTCTAGTGGGATCTCATGGTAAAACCCATAAACCACACACAAAACCAGAATTCTTTGAAAACTCACTCTCTTTTACAGCAGAAAAGATTGAAAAAGATTTTCCTCAGCAAGAAGTTTACTATTTCCGTCCACCTTATGGTCAACGCTCTGTTGAAACAATTGAATATTTAGAAAAACATGACTGGAATTTAATGCTCTGGAACATTGATAGTCAAGATTGGTCGAACAAAATGACTGCTGAAGAAGTCAAAGATAGAATCATCACATTGATGTTGCTATGGCGTTCTGGTATCATTCTTTTCCACGATATCCATCCTAAGGCAAATAAAATTTTACCAGAAATTTTTGATATGCTTGAACACACAGATGTTAATTTCAGATAGCTATTTTTCGTCTAAACCTTCTTCATCTATAGCATCAATTGCTTTAGCACAGCCCTCATCCTTTGTCCAAGAAGTACAATCATAGCGACAACGGTTATCTTCCGTATCCCAAGATTTTCCTGCATCAAAACAATCACTTTTATTAAGTTTGAGCGTGACTTCCTGACTATAAAAGGACATCAAAGCAGAAATAAGAACAAAAATAACAAAAGCTGACATCTTAATTTTATCAATCTCTTTAAAAACCATTGACCAAGCCAAAAGAAACATAAAAACATTTGAAACAATATAAAGCGCCATAGAAAAAGTTGGATCAAATTCATCGATAAACATATTCGAAATGTCTTCAACACTATAATATGTTATAAATAAAGCGATTATCAATTTCAAAAGCATTACAACTTTACTCGATTTATCATTCATTCTTTTATCTCCTTGCTAATGAAATATAAATAATTCCAAATATTTCTTTTACAAGCCTTTCTTTTTTTCTCTCACTGCTTACATAAAACTAACAACGGGTTTTTATTTAACCTAAGTCTTTGACTTATGATAAAAAATAGACTAATCTTCTTTTTTTAACTATCCATCTAAAAAGGATTAAATTATGAAAAAATATTTGCTTACACTCGCAGCATTTTTTGTTGCAACATCAACTGCAAATGCAGATGTTATTGCTGGTTTTGGATATAATGTCGAAAACAAAGCACTCTCTAATAAAATTGAAACTCTAGATAAAACAAATCCTGATGCTCAAAATGTTATTTTTCATACAGAAATTTTGAACGAACAAGGAAATACAATTACACACGTTTGGAAAAATGGTGATCAAGAGATTTATCGCAAACCCTTTAATGTGAATGGACAAAGATGGCGTGTTTGGACTTCTATGAATGCTGAGCATTTCTCTGAAGGAGACAACATCACTGTTGAAGTTCAAGATCAAGAAGGTAAAAATATCTATGTTGGAAAACTTGGTGTTGCAACAGCTAATATTCCTGCTGATGCACCTGCCCAACCACAAGAAACCCCTGCTGACTTGCCAGTAGATAATGTTCCTTCAACACTTGATGTTGAATAAAACTTTTCAATAAAAAAACCTCCGAAATTCGGAGGTTTTTTTATCTTCAAATCAAAGACTATTTTGCAAGTTGAGCAGCAACTTCAGCAGCGAAATCTTCAGATTTCTTTTCGATGCCTTCACCAAGCTTGAACATAACGAATTCTTTGAGTTCAATTGGAGCACCAACTTCTTTAGCAGCATCAGCAACAATAGCTTTCACTTTTTTGTCTGGATCCATAATGAATGCTTGTTCTTCAAGAACAACTTCGTCATAATATTTTCTAACGCGACCTTCAACCATTTTTTCAATGATATTAGCTGGTTTGCCAGAAGCAGCAGCTTGTTCAGTGAAAATAGCTTTTTCTCTTTCAACAGATGCACTATCAACATCAGCAATTGTTTTGAAAAGAGGAGCAGAAGCAGCAATGTGCATCGCAATTTGTTTACCAACTTCAGCTAATTTTTCTTTGTCACCAGTTGATTCCAAAGCAACCAAAACACCAATTTTACCAATATTTGGAGCAGCAGCATTGTGAATGTATGAAGCAACAACACCATTTTCAACAGAAACAGTTTTTGCACGACGAAGAGTCATGTTTTCACCAATTTTAGCAATCATATCAGTCAAACGTTCTTTGAAAGATTTGTTCACTTTAGGGCATTGGAAAGTTTCCATATCACAAACTTCACCATCGTGCATCAAAGCAACAACAGCAGAATCAGCAACATATTCTTTGAACATATCGTTTTTAGCAACGAAGTCTGTTTCAGAGTTCACTTCAACAACAGCACCTTTGTTGCCTTCAACAGCAATAGCTACCAAACCTTCAGCAGCAACACGGCTTGCTTTTTTCGCAGCAGATGCCAAACCTTTTGTACGAAGCCAATCTACAGCAGCTTCCATATCTCCATTTGTTTCAACAAGAGCTTTTTTCGCATCAAGCATACCTGCACTTGTCATATCTCTTAATTCTTTTACCATGCTGGCAGTAATATTTGTCATTTATATATACCCCTAAAAAATCAAATTCTCATAATTCTATAATATGTTGTGGCGATATTGCTTAGAATCAATACCGCCACAATAATTTTCTAAATAAGATAATTAAAAACTATATCTTATTCTTCGTCTGCAGCTTGAACTTCTTCTTTAGCTTTTTTTGAAGTTCTTTTTTTTGCTACTTTAGATTCGCCATCAGCAAATTCTTCAACTCTAACACCTTGAGCAGCAACTTCTGCTTGGATACCATCCAAAACAGCACTTGCAACCATGTCGCAGTAGAAGTTAATTGCACGAATTGCGTCATCATTACCAGGAACTGGATAGTCAACAATTTCAGGATCTGAGTTTGTATCACAAATACCAACAACTGGAATACCCAATTTCTTAGCTTCTTTAACAGCCAAGTCTTCTTTAGTTACGTCAACAATGAAGATCAAATCAGGTTGACCACCCATAGACATAATACCGCCTAATTCTTGTTGAAGTTTGCCTTGTTCTTTTTTCAAGTTAAGCAATTCTTTTTTAGTGTAACCTTCTGTTTCGTTTTTTTCGAACATGTTGTTCAATTTAACCAAACGAGAAATTGACTTGTAGATTGTTTTCCAGTTTGTCAACATACCACCCAACCAACGATAATTAACGTAGTATTGACCACATCTTTCAGCATGTTGTTTAACGATATCTTGAGCTTGCCTTTTTGTACCAACGAAAAGAACTTTACCACCATTAGAAGCTACTTCTTTAGCAATTGCCAAAGCAGAGTAGAACATTGGGTAAGTTTTTTGAAGATCGATAATGTGAATATTATCTTTTTTTCCATAAATGTATTGAGACATTTTAGGGTTCCAACGACGAGCATGGTGTCCGAAGTGAACGCCTGCTTCCATCATTTGACGCAAATTAAAAGTCGGAAGTGACATATTTATATATCCTTATATTTTCCGGTTAATCCTCTGCAAAGTATAAACTTCTCTCGAAGCACCAGAGCGAAACAGTGGGAACTCCCCAAAATCGCCAGCTTTGCATGTGTTTTGTTAAGAAAACGACTCAAATGAGTTGCTTTCGAGTGTCTTTCTATATGGTTATTCAGATAATTGCAACAATTTTTTTAAAAATACTGTATTTTTGTTTTTATTTTTGATATTACTATCACAGCTTATAATTTTTTAATGAAAAAGAACGAACTAACAAACTGGAGAGACATGTCAGATTTATTTGAAATTACAATTCCTAACAGCGATGAATATTCAGCACAAAGTATTCAAGTTTTGGAAGGCTTAGAGCCTGTTCGTCACCGCCCTGGAATGTATATCGGCGGTGTTGACGAACAAGCCCTACACCACCTTGTTGCCGAAATTTTGGATAACTCTATGGATGAAGCTGTTGCAGGATATGCGAACCGTATTGATGTTATGCTAAATGCCGACTACTCCGTGACCATTGTTGACAATGGACGAGGTATTCCAATTGATCCTCACCCAAAATATCCTAATAAATCTGCTTTAGAAGTCATTTTAACAACACTTCACTCTGGTGGAAAATTTGGTGGAAATGCATATAAAGTATCAGGTGGTCTCCACGGGGTTGGGCTTTCTGTTGTTAACGCTCTTTCTGATAAGCTTGTTGTGGAAATTGCGAGAGAAAAGAAACTCTATCGTCAAGTTTATAGCAAAGGCGTTCCTCAAGGAGAATTGGAATTTATAAGTAATACGACTCGCAAAGGAACATCTATTACGTTCCATCCTGACGAAGAAATTTTTGGAGAAGGTTCTAAGCTTATCCCAAGCAAAATTTATCGTATGTCTCGTTCAAAAGCTTTTCTATTTAAAGGAATTAAAATCTTTTGGAAATGTGCTTCTGAAGTTATTTCTGAAAATGATTTAACACCACTTGAAGCAGAACTTCATTTTCCTAATGGACTAAAAGACTTTTTAGATTATCAAATTGGTCAAAAAGAAACAATCAATCGCAATGTTTTCTTTGGTGAATCTGATCTTGCGAATGACGAAGGAAAAGTTGAATGGGCAATTACTTGGCCATTAGATGAAAATGGTTTCACTTATTCTTACTGTAATACAGTCATTACACCACAAGGCGGAACGCACGAGCTTGGGTTTAAAACGGCTCTACTTCGCGGGCTAAAAGAATATGGCGAAATGGCAAACATCAAGAAAGCTGCTCAAATTACGGCAGAAGATTTTTTGAGCGATTCTGCAATCATTCTTTCTCTTTTCATTCGTGACCCACAATTTCAAGGACAAACAAAAGACAAACTCACTTCAGCGAAAGCGACTCGTCTAGTTGAACAAGCAATTAAAGACTCTTTTGACCACTGGCTCACTTCCGATATGGAAAATGCGAATGCACTCATTGAATATGTGATTGAACGTGCTGAAGCTAGAAAGAAAAAGAAAGAAGAAAAAGTTCAAAATCGTAAGACACCAACAAAAAGGCTTAGACTTCCTGGAAAACTGGCAGATTGCTCACAAAACGAACCTCACGACACTGAAATTTTTATTGTTGAGGGCGACTCGGCTGGCGGTTCAGCAAAACAAGGACGTGACCGTGTAACTCAAGCAATTCTTCCGTTGAAAGGAAAAATCTTAAACGTTGCGAGTGCATCTTTGGAAAAGATTCTTCAAAATCAAGAAATCAAAGATTTGGTTGAAGCCTTAGGCTGTGGCACGAAAGATAATTTCAAAGAAGATAATTTACGTTATGAAAAAGTAATTATCATGACCGATGCGCACGTAGATGGCGCACTTATCGCTTCTCTTCTGATGACATTCTTCTATCAACAAATGCCAAAACTTATTGAAGGTGGACATCTCTATATTGCAACCCCTCCTCTTTATAAGGTTGCTAATGGTAGTAAAATTTTCTATGCCATTGATGATGAAGATAAAGATAGAATCTTAGCCAAAGAATTTAAAGGCAACAGTAAGCCAGAAATTTCTCGCTTTAAAGGTTTAGGTGAAATGAGTGCAATGCAACTCAAAGAAACAACAATGGACAAGAAGCGTCGTACCTTGCTCAAAGTTCTTATCCCAAACAATATGACTGAAGAAAGTCGTGAATATGCGTTTGAAACAAGAAGAATGGTAGACAGGCTTATGGGTAAAAACCCTGAACCTCGTTTTAACTTTATTATTGAAAAAGCAAAATTCGTTAACGATCTGGATATATAATTTTATTCAATACCTAACTAAAGTCATAATAGAATTCTTTTTCAAGTTTTGTTAGGGTCAGCTAAATCATTAGTTAGCACAAATTAGTGATTATGAGTGTAAACTCTATAATATTACTTATATTCAAGCCCTTTATGGGCTTGTCTCACAACTATAAAAAGGAATTTAATAATGAAAAAATTAGCTATTCTCGGCCTTTTGGTTACTTTGGCAGCTTGTACAGGTACTAAAGGTTCTATCGGAAGCCAAAAAGTTTGTACAAATGATTACCTTTTGGGTATTTCACTTGCTGAAATCGTTGCTCCTTGCGGAAAATAATGATTTTATAAAAAAGACCGGCTTTTTAGCCGGTCTTTTTTACCTTTAAATGAATTAAAAACTTTGACAAGATTCTCACAAATTGTATTATACTCCTAAGAAATAATCATATGTTGAGAGAAAAAATGAAATTACAAGACTGCCTCATTGTTGTTGCACACCCCGATGAATTAAACGATGACTTTAGAAATTTAAAAGAAAAGCTACTCATCTGCAATGTTGGAAAAGTTAATGCATCTTATTTCCTATCAAAAAAACTAACCGAACTTAAACTTCAGAACAAAACCCCAAAGATTGTTATCAATATGGGAAGTGCTGGTAGCAAAAAATATCATAAAGGTAGCTTGATTTATTGCCACAAGTTTATACAAAGAGATATGGATTGCACAGGTTTTGGCTATGAAAAAGGCGCAACTCCTAGCGATATTTTTCCACTTATCTTAGAACATAAAAAACTGATTTCAGATTTAGAAACAGGAATCTGTGGCACAGGAGACAGCTTTGTTACAACAGAAAAATTTGATGAACGAATCGATGTTGTTGATATGGAAGCATATGCCTTAGCAAGAGTTTGCAAGTTTGAAGATGTTGACTTTATCTCTATCAAATATATTACTGACGGTTTAGATGAAACAGGCCATGACGACTGGAAAAAAGAAGTTAAAGGATCTTCTGAAACAATGTATGACTATTTAGATAAATTCTTGGAAAAATAAAATGAAAAATGAACAAGAAATCATTGAGCAAGTAAAAAAAGAAATCAGAGATGTAAAAGATTTTCCTAAAGAAGGAATTCTTTTCAAAGACATTACAACAGCTCTTAAAAAGCCTGAAATTTTAGCCCTAACAATTGATTGGTTTGTCGAAAAATTAAAAGACAAAGATATTGATTATGTTATTGGTTTGGAATCTCGTGGTTTTATCTTTGCACCAACAATTGCCTATAAAATTGGAGCTGGCTTTATTCCCATTAGAAAACCTGGAAAACTTCCTGCTGAAGTGGAAAAAGTTTCCTATGACCTAGAATATGGAACAGATACAATTGAAATTCACAAAGATGCCATAGAAAAAGGCAAAAAAGTTGCCCTTGTCGACGACTTACTCGCCACAGGCGGAACCGCAGAAGCGGCTTATAAACTTGTTCAAAAGCTTGGGGCTGAAACCCTCTCCTTTGCTTTTATGATTGAACTCGTCGGACTAAAAGGAAAAGATAAGCTTCCTCAAGATGTTGACATCTTTTCTATGCTTAAATACTAATTAACCACAAAACGGAGATATCTCATGACAAACAAAAACATGCTTTCCTCATACTTTGATGCTTTCAAAAATTTTGCAATTTTTGAAGGTAGAACAAATAGATTCGACTATTGGTCCTTTATCCTTATCAATCTTTTTGTAACAATTTCTTTTTCTTCATTCCCACAATTTGGTGGAGCTTATGCAGTTCTTTCTCTTTTGCCTTCACTTGCAATTACAATTAGAAGACTTCATGATGTGAATAAAAGCGGATTCTACCTCTTACCTCTTTATCTTTTTTCATTTTTAATTATTTTTACAATTCTATTCTTTATCTCTAATCCAATTAGTTTCGTTACAAGTGTATCACCTCTCGTGAGATCACTTTACATTCTAGGCTTTGTAGCTTTCATTGGCTGGACAGTTTATATTTTCGTTTTAACTTGCTACAAAGGTTGCGAAGAAGATAATAAATATGGAAAAATTGAAACAACTGAAGATGAAGATAAAAAAGCTGCAAGCTTCATCTATACATATATCATTACAGCAACAATTATAGGGTTTTTGTTCATTTCTGGTGTTTATGCTGGATACAAAGTATCTATGCAACAAAAATATTCATATTCAACAGGTTACGGACAAAGATAAAAAACTCAAATCTGTTTAATTATAAAACTTACAGCCTGCTGAAAAAAAATATCAACAGGCTGTTTTTTTTAAATCTGAACAAATCTAATCTATGCAAAAGAATTTTCATTTTTTTATATATATTCCTCTTTAATTTTAAAATATTTTTGCTTAAATAAATATAAGCAAAAGGAAGTTCGCGACTCCTCTTGTCACAATGAATATAAGGAACTTCCTGTTCTTGATTATGTTATTAGCTGAAATTTTACGTCGAAGTAATTTTAGTCAAACACAAGAGCTCCTTTTTAATTAAACAATGTTTATAAAAGGATATTTTAAGATGGCAAACGCAAAAAATACAAAACCTAGCACTTCCAAATCAGCTCCTGCAACTAAAACTGCAGCTCCTGCTTCTAGCAAAAAACCTGCTGCTAAAAAATAATTTTTAGAATTGCAAATAAAAGCGACTGAAAGGTCGCTTTTATTTTTTTAAATGACTTAAGAGAATTTCTATTTCTTATTATCTTTTATTCCGAGAGGGGTGTGCGGGCGCTTACGCATACCGCATCTTTCGGCTATCCGCTTCAAGACCACCTCACTTTGTTCGGTGTCGAGCTTCAAACCAGCCACAGCTGTTTTTGCTACTCGAACCCATTGTGGCTTCTCACCCTTCTTGGGTATTTAAAACAAAAAAAAGCGTCCAAAGACGCATTTTTGTTTTATTGGCACACAAGATGAAATCTGATTGGAATGCTTTTTACGATAATGTTATCGACATCGCCTTATTTATTAAACACAGCGGATTAGTGCTGAAAGCCTCTTAATTCCGTATCTGTTCCTAATCTTCATATCTACCACAAGAGAAGGTTAGAACTAAAAGAATGATTACAGTAAACAAGTTATGCATAAGGGCGGGGTCACCCAAAGACCCGTAAGCCCTTGTGTGTAACTTGCTATGCACAGTATTAAAATATATACCACCATTGTTCGTACTTTACAGCCAAATTAAGTCAACGGTAGATTGTATTATTTGTTGATTTATTTGAAAGCTTATATTAGTATCAGCGATTATAATTACATAAAGAAAAAGTATGACAGAGCTATGGCAAGTATTACTGACCGCACCCGAACCTGAAAATGCGGGAGCTAGAACGGGGTCTAGGATTGAGTTTCAAGTTAATTGGAGCTTAAAGCTTGCGATTGATAATTATGACAAAGAAGAAAACTTTTTAGTCGTTCCCGAATTTCACGATGACGTCTGCTTTATCGATGATGAGGATAACCCCCAAAATTTAGATTTCTATCAGGTTAAGGGTAAGAGGGGTAATGAGTGGACAATATCTAAACTGACAGAAGTAAAAAAAAATAAAGATGATAATACCTCAAAAGAAAGCATAGTCGGAAAATTATTGCACCACAAAGAGAACTTCCCTAATAATATCAGAAAATTAACATTTGTATCTAATATGCAATGTGAATTTCATAACTCCGATTGTGTAAATGTTTCTATGCATATATCCAAGATTAAAGATGAAGATTTCAAAAAACTAAAGGATAACTTGGAAAAGAAATCTAATATAAAATTAGATAAGGCAGAAAAATTATATTTTGAATATACTGATTTGAGTTTGGAAGGCAGTAGAACGCATTTAAAGGGGATATTCTCTGAATTTATAAGTAAATATATACCAAAAGGGATAGATACAAGCAGTCTTTTTGATATGTTTTTAAGCGAATTGAGTAAAAAAGCTAGGGAATACACGGAAAAAAATAAAGAGAGTGTAGAGATATTTAAAGAAAAAAAATGAAAGAGTTTGTAAATTATGTATCAGAAAGTCATACAAAAAAAGCAAATTGGGATAATTGCCTACAAGATCTTAAGATCAAGAATACTCCCTATAGTGAAATAAAAACTATAAAAACTAATTGGGATGATTATGAGAGCAAAAAGCTATATGACTCTTCTAACTTATCTGCTTTGGTAATTTCAAAATTTGTTAAAGAGTATGCGATCAAAAATAATATAGACGATATTATTGAGAGTGTAGGTAGTATTGCGGATTTTATTAAGGTAGAGAAAAAAATTGTTTGTGATGATGGCTTTATTAAAGCGGGTATTTTATACGAATTATTTTTGGGGATATCATAATGAAAAAGGAAGTTATAGCATCTTGTGATAAATATAAAGAGTTAAACCACGAGGAATACAGACGGATAGTTAGAATTGCAAGGAAGAAAAACTATGAAAAACATAACATTTCAAAAATTATTGCTGTTATCAAAAGTGGAAAAAAAAGCGAGAATAATTGAATTTGACACCAAAGGCATAAATGTCGTTTTGGGAGATTCCCGAGCAGGAAAGACCACCTTTATAAGGAGCTTGTTTTATTCCATTGGCTGTAAAACAGCTCAAGTAAAGAAAGAATGGAAAAATGCAGAGGTCAAAAGTATTTTATATTTATCAGTAAACAATGATAGTTACAAGATAGTTAGAGATGGAAGTTTTTTTGGTATATTTGATAGAAACGATAACTTGCTGAAGGCATTCAGCGAAGTGTATCTCTCTGATGACTCTCTTTCAGCATATATCTGTAATATATTAGATTATAAGCTTAAACTGATAAGCTATGATAGTGGTAGAGAAGAACACGTTAATGTTCAGAATATATTTTATTTTACCCGTTCTATATAGACCAAGACTTGGGTTGGTCTAATAAGGACTTCTTAACAAAGTCGTTCAAAGATATAAAGCTGTTAAAAAGCGGGGATGTAAGCCCTTTGGAATATGTAACAGGAATAAAGCCTGATAGTTACTATGAGGCACGAAACAAGCAACAGTTACTAAAATCAGAGCTAAGAAATCTTGAAAATCAAAGACAAGTTCTAGTAGATGTTAAGCAAAAGGTAAGCTCAAATGCAAATATAGCTGAGAATATAGATAGAGATAGCTTTTTAAAGGAGCTTGGCGAGTTAGAAAAAAGCTTCAATCTATTAGCAAACAGACAGGATATATACAAATCAAAGCTACACGACCTTAACAGTAAAAAGCTCATTTTGGAAAATCATAAAAGTAATCTTCAAGATTACAAAGAGGAGCTTGGAAAAGATTTTAATTTTGTACAGCAAAATGAGAGTATTGAATGTCCTTTCTGCGGAGCCTATCACGAAAATAGCTTTGAAAACAAATATAGATTTCTTGAGGATGCGAATGAGTGTGACATAGCGTTGGACTTACTTGGAAAAGAGCTAGAGGGTATAGATAAGCAGATTATAAAAATGAAAGGCACATTTGAAAGTAATCTGGCTCGTTTTAACGAGATTAATGAAGTTCTATCCTCAAAAAAGCAAAATTATACTGTAAAAGACTTAATCTCATACGAATCTCATAAATTAGCTTGTAAAGATCTAGACGCAAAACTTGAGGTTTTAGGTAATGAAATCAATACTAAAAGAAATCTTACCTCTTCCGCTTTTGCAGATATGTCGGAGATTAACAAGAAAGGTAGAGAGGCGTTAGAAAAATTTAGAATGATTTTAAGAAGATATTTATTAGATCTTGATGTAAGCCGTGCTGAAATAAATACAACAAAGAAAATTTATGTTAAAGAATTTGCTGAGAGCGGAGAAGATGTTTCAAGAATTATTCTTGCCTATAGGTTTGCACTTGTGCAAACCATATCCGATAAAAGCAATGTAATATATGCCCCATTTGTAATTGATACGCCCGCAGGGCAACAAGATCAAGGGCAAGATCATTCAAAGAAGATCTTAGAATTTATATTTGATAATGCTCCTGAGGGCAGACAGCTCATATTAGCTACCAAAACCCTTAAAGGATACGTTCCTAATAAGGAGTATAAGTCTATAAATTTAGGGCAAAAAAATAAACTTCTTATCGACAGTGATTATGTTGAGGCTTTTAATACCTTTTCAAGATATATAAAACAAATGAATATATATCGTGAACGAAATCATCAATATAGTTTCTTATAAGCTATTAGGGTTTTTAACACAACTTACGACCTTACCCCTTACTAAATAGGTGGTAAAAAGTTTTAGATACAAAATAAGGTGTAACAAGTGTAACTTCTGTAACAAACGCAAGGTTAATTCATTGAAAAGCTTGAATTTATACCAATGTTACAGTGTAGCAAATAAATGTTTTTGAGTTTACCAAATAAAATAGACGTACCAACGGCAAAAGATTTTTAAAATATAAGCTTTTCTGCTACCAGATCAAAAATCCCTTTGACTTCCACCGCTTTTATTTATACCATAACTTCGAAACGGCCGATTACCGTTTTGGGGTGTGGTAACCTCTCGTATAGCGTCTTAAATCAAGACGTAAATTGGTTTACTTTCTAGTCTTATGACTGGGAAGTGACCTAATAAGCTTGTGCAAATAAGTCACACTATCTATACGTAGTTACCAATTCCCAGTCGCCACTTAATCAGGGCGACTTTTGGTTTAATTTAGGGAGTTGATATATGAATAAACATACATTTATTTTGCTTTTACCGATGCTTTGGGTTCTTAACGGGTGCTATCTTAGTCCTGAAATGGGGGCAAATGGCATTTATTTCAAAGATAACAGGGTTAAAAGCGTTGAAATTAAAGAAGATAAATTCAATAACAGCGTAGTTATTACAATGAATGGTCTTTGCAGGGGCAAATCTGAGACTGGATACGATAAGAACACCTGCTCTCTGGTTTATTACAAAGATGCTAAAGAAGATCTTTACTACATAAATGGTAACCTTGTTATTGATAGAGGCATCAGAGGTAGAAATCTGTATAAAGCTGTTGATCTAAACTCTAAAGATCTACAATTAGTTTTAGAACCTGATTCTCGTTTGGGGTGGTATAACGACCATTATCAAATTCGTTTGCCTAGAAATTACTTTGGTGGCGATATTGAGATAAAGCTTTATGGTAAAACCACATCTTCCGTTATTAAGATTGAGAACAAAAATATCGCTAAGTTTTTGAGCGAGGTCGATAATTATAAAACTAATGGCAAATAAAACATTTTCATACGGACTGTAATAATTTTGTTAAGGATTGAAACTTTAAAGGATTTTGATATTATAAAAATGTTTTGAAAAATAAAAGGAAGATGTGATGAATACCGATTATCTCAACACCCCAGAGGGCAAGGTTCTTAGTATGGCTAAGTGGCTGTCGGGTAGATTTTAATCATCGCCTGAAGGTGCTGAGGTAACGGTCATATCGAAGTTTTTTCGCCCTCTAACCAATGATGAGGTAATAGGCATAGTTAATAAGTTAGCCAAAGACTACGATATGATTGATATTGTCGTGGACTGGCTTTTTGTAAAGCACCCCGAAAACATTAAAGAGTCTAGCTATACGTGTGAGGTTACAAAAAAGCCTAATTTCGATAAAGCACTTTTAAAGCTACGAGACGGTGTTTTGAAGAAGTATCCTAGTATCACACAAAAACCCGCCGACAAAAAGGCTCTGTGGCTCTCGTATGACGAACACAGGCATTTAATTCTAAATGATGTTTTTCTTATTACGAATGCACGGCAAGGCTTTAATGACAGGTTATTAGAATATCTTATAGAAAACCCCAACAAGTCTTTTACTCGTGATGATTTGATAACAAAAAATGTCATAAAAAGCGATGACACTAGCGATTTTTATGTTTTTTTTCAGGGGATTAAATTGGGCGATGAACTACGATCGCTATTTTTCCCTCAAAAATATCTTTCAAAGGGTTTTATATATCTCAAGAATCCGATTCTATTTAAAGATTTAACAGAAAATAAGTTAAATTTTGTTGATTTGAACAAATTATTGAAGCTCAAAAAGTAAAATTTAAACTATCTTCAACTAGATAAGCAAGATTTGTTTTCAGGCTCTTAAAAGCTTGGTAACTCTGGCTTATGACAAAAGCAAAGTCTTTACATAAAGCTAAAAATAACCCGTATGAACCACCGCTAACTTCTGCTAAAGCGGTTGATGCTTTTAGTGTTCAAGAGTGCCGAAAGCTCTTAGATAACTGGACATCATCAGATGCAGAAGTAATAACGATGAGAGATGCTCTGATTGAGATTATAAACACGAAATTAAATGAGGCGTTAAATGGAAAAAGAAAAGGTAGTAATATATTGCCGAGTATCAAGTAAAAAACAAGAAAAGGAGGGCAACGGATTAGCCTCTCAAGAAACCAGATGTAGAGAATGGTGCAGAATAAGAGGGCTTGCTGTTGAGAGCGTTTTTAGTGAGAAAGGAATATCAGGTAGTCAAAAAGATAGACCTGCTTTATTTGATATGTTTGAATTTCTGGATAATGCTAAAGAAAGATACATTGTTTTAGTTGACGACATAAACCGCCTCGCCAGAGATACAGTTCTGCATTTTACTTTAAAGTCCCAAATATCAAAAAATGGACATAGGTTGCAATCGGTTAATCTTAAGCTTGAAGATACAGAAGAAAGCGAACTTATGGAGGGTATGTCCTCATTAGTAAGCCAGTACGAGCGAAAGAAAAACGCAAAGAGGACTAAAAGTTATATGATCGAGCACGCTAGAGCGGGCTACTGGCTACCTCAACCACCGATAGGCTATAAGCGTGTAAAAATTAATCGAAAAATACATTTAGAGAAAAACGAGCCAGTAGCGAGCGCTGTTAATGAGGCTTTAGAGGGTTTTTCTTCTGCCCGATTTATCACAATAGCCGATGTTGAAAAATTTATGAAAAGAAAAAAGATCGAGCTTAATGTTAAAATGGCAGAGCCTTGTTACAATCTAGTCAACAAAATGTTGAGGAACAGCCTTTATACAGGCTATGCCGATTATAAAAAATGGGACATTCCTTTTCAAAAATGGGCAGTAGATCCCATTATAAGCACTTCAACCTTCGAAAGAATACAGCAACGACTAGATAAGAAATATAAACCTAAGGGCAATATCTATAATATGAAAGATGAACAGTACCCACTCAGAAACTGGTTGATTTGTTCGGAGTGCGGTGGAAAAATAACTGGCAGTGCCTCAACGGGTTATAAAGGCAAAAGGTATTCATATTATCATTGCCACCATAAAGGCTGTAAAATGAGGTTTAAGCCTCAAGACATACACGAGATGTTTGAGAAGGTACTTAACGATATAACACCAAAAAAAGGCGTGTTAAAACTTGCCAACGCTCTGGCGAAAAATTTATATAATAATAAGACTAAAGATTACTATGCTGACTCAGAGGCTAAGAAAAAGCGTATTGAGACGATAAGTAAAGAGCAAGAGCAATTTTTGCAAAGTGCCTGCAAAACCTCTAGCGATATTATAAGGATTAAATATGAAGAACAGGTTGAAAAATTGGAAGAAGAAAAAATAAAACTTAATTTTGATATCATTGAGACCAAAGAAGAGCTTATGCCATTTGATGATGCGTGGCAAATTGTGTCTGATTTTATTAGCAGTCCTAAGGAAATCTGGCAAAAGGGCGACTACACTCAAAGAGAATTAGTTCGACATTTATGTTTTTCAGCCCCTATTTCGATTGATAAAAATAAAAAATTTCGAACTATAGAAAAGTCCCCAGTTTTCGCCACTTTCGAGGGAAATTCTGGGGACAATCCTTTATTGGCACACCCGAGAGGGTTCGAACCCCTAACCTCCTGATCCGTAGTCAGGTGCTCTATCCAGTTGAGCTACGGGTGCACATTTCCTAAATTCAAAGCATAGATAACTCTTTTTATCTCTTTTGGCAAGCAGTTTTTTAATAAAAATTAAAATATTTCGTGATATAAGCACCTTAATTATGCAAAAACAACAAATCTTGCTTGTCTTTTTAGTATTTTCAATCTAAAAAGAAGTTTAGATATTATAAATTTTATATAATTTCTCTTTTAAAGGTTTTTATAATGAACAAAATAGCTATGAAATTGTCATTTCTTTCTCTAAGCATTGCACTTTTGAGCGGATGTGCTTTCAGTAATGACTCATTGTTTCCTGAATCTTCGACTTCTGCGGAAACTAAATCTACAGTAACCTCTGGATCTTCTCGTGTTTCAAACAAAAACGCAAACCTTCCAAATCTTGGAACATCTAATTTTGCTCCGATTCATGTGAGCCAAGGTCAATCAACAGGAACTTTCGTTGGTCAAAAAGTTATTTCTTTCCGCTCTGAATTGACTTCTTTGCAAGAATCTATCAGAAAGCACAATGAAGATTTGCAAAAGATCAGAACAGCTGCAGTTACAAGTGCAACAAAATATAGTGATTCTGTTAACTTGATTGAGACAAAACTCCAAGCAGGAACAACTCCTGGCAACCCTTATGTTGTGGCGGCTCTTCAATCTGCACAAGCTAGTGTTCAAGGCTTGAATGAAGAAGCTATCTTGCTCAACCAACTTTCAACAAGAGTTGCTTCTGACGTTGTGACTACATCATATATTATGAATTCAATTCAAACTGCTTATACAATTTCTGGTGCAGTTGATGAAGATCATACTCAACTCAAAGCACTTCAAGCTGATGCTGAGAAGACAAATACAATTTTGAGCAATATTTTGAATGAAATTAACAGTGACTATGCTCGTCAACAACAATATATTTCTTCTGCTAACCAAACAATCGACAGCCTTGCTGGTCCGGTTAGAGTTGGTAGTTTTAATGGCGGCTTTGTAAGAAACGTTCCGACAACTCCAGTTCAGGTTTCTCCAATGAATGATAACATCTATATTGGCAGCAATAGCTCATTCTCAAAACCTGCTGAAACTTCTCAAAGTCCAGTATCGACTGGTTTTTCTAGCAAACCTCTCTTTGTTGCAAAATTCAACAATGATAGCGTAGACTATAGAAGTGGTTTGAACAATGCGATTAAAAGCGGTCTAAATGCAAAACCAGATATGATGTTTGACATTGTGGCAGTAACACCTGTCAACGGAAACTCTAAAGACCGTGCAAATGCTCGAAACCATGCAACAGAAGTTTTTGAAGCTGTGGTTAAGCAAGGTGTTGATCCTGAAAATGTTTCTCTTTCTGCAAAATCAAGTGCCTCAGCAGAAAGTTCAGAAGTTCACATCTACATCAAGTAATTTTGATATCTTATGCATAGAGCCCCTTTACAGGGGCTCTATTTGTATTGTTTATAGATATAATTAACGAATAATGACAACATTATCATATTGAGGGGTTGAACGGCAAGTTGTTGTCGTTGTCCCTGCCCATCTGTCATATGTTGTAACACAATTTGGTTCGTTGTTTCTAACAATCGTTGTTGTTGTGCTATATGATGGTGCTGCATATACATAGTTTTGAGAACTTGAAACATTACTTCCAATCACATAACCAGCAACTCCAGAGATAAGACTTGCAGCCCAAACATCTCCCTTACTTCGCTTTTCTTTGACAACAACTGGAGCTTTTTGATGATAGCCACCGCCACGATGAGGATTATTCTGTGCTGGGCGAGCCTGTGCAACTGTTGCTGAAAGCATAATAATTAATAACGCAGCAATAAATTTTTTCATTTTGATAATCCTTCTAATAAAATTTCCTTACATAATCTATAACGATTTTAAGAATCAGATTGTTCAAAATATTTTCAGTCTCTTTTTATTGTCACTAATTATCAGCTTTTACGCATCAATAAAACGTAATCCTAATTTTTTTATCAAAGAAACGAGCAAGTTGATAGATTGTTCCCCAATTATAGTCTCTTTTTTGTTCCAAACGAAAAAGCTCAAGCAGAGGAATATGACTCTGTTCTACAATATCTTCAACTGAAAGCCCTCGTTCCACTCTCAGTTTTTCAACTTCATTCTTCAGATTATTTCGAAAATTTTTGATATTATTTTTATGTTCTTTTTTACTTAACATTGTTCAAACTCCTTTTAGTTTTGTTGATTTAATAAAACAAAACTCGCCCATTTAAAAATAGGCGAGGGAGTTGACAACTGAAGTATGTTACAGTCTGGGTTATTCGACATAGCTTATATCCCCAGCTCCCTCATAAAAGGAGTTAGTTTTTACATACTTAGGAGTTGTCACACTCCGCAATTCATCTCTGAACGGCACAAAAAGAGTAGAACAAAAGTTATGAGATTGCAATGATAAAATATTGATTATACTTTGAGGTTTGTTAAAGAGTTAGGAATGACTCTACAGTCCTGTCATACTCGTTTTTTTCTATGTCATTCCCAGCTTGACTGGGAATCTATAATGTTTTGAGCTTCGTTAAGATGGATTCCCGATTTCTCGGGAATGACAAAACAGGACATAGGAATAATGAAGAAACTTTCTTCATTGATAGAGCCGATGGTACTTTGCTGACTATACCAATTTTTGCGTAAAACGTAATCTCGCAACAAAAAAACACTCCCTATACAGGAGTGTTTTTTCTTTATGCTTCGTCAAATATACTTATTTAACCTCTTCGAAGTCGGCATCAACGACACCGTCGTCTTTATGACCTGTTTCAGGCCCTTCAGCGCCGCCTTGAGGTTGTTCAGCTTGTTGTTGCTTATAAATTGCTTCACCAAGCTTCATAGATGCTTGCATCAAACTTTCAGTTTTTTCTTTAATCACTGCCAAGTCATTTGCTTCCATTCCTGTTTTCAAAGCACCAATTTCTTTTTCAATAGCAGATTTGTCTACGCTCGATACTTTATCACCCAAATCTTTGAGTGTTTTTTCTGTTGTATGAATCAAACCTTCTGCTTGGTTTCTTGCTTCAACAAGTTCTTTTTTCTTCTTATCTTCTTCAGCATGAGATTCTGCATCTTTCACCATTTTATCAATATCAGAATCTGACAAACCACCAGAAGCTTGAATTTTGATAACTTGTTCTTTGTTTGTTGCTTTATCTTTTGCAGACACATTAACAATACCATTCGCGTCAATATCAAAAGTTACTTCAATTTGTGGCATTCCACGAGGTGCAGAAGGAATTCCGACCAAGTCAAATTGACCAAGCAATTTGTTGTCAGCAGCCATTTCACGTTCACCTTGGAACACTCTGATTGTCACAGCTGTTTGACCGTCTTCTGCTGTTGAGAAAACTTGAGATTTGCGTGTTGGAATTGTTGTATTTCTATCAATCAATCTTGTGAACACGCCACCCAAAGTTTCGATACCAAGAGAAAGTGGAGTTACGTCAAGCAAAAGAACATCTTTCACATCGCCCATCAACACACCACCTTGAATTGCCGCACCAACTGCAACAACTTCATCAGGGTTTACACCTTTGTGAGGTTCTTTTCCAAAAATCTCTTTCACTTTTTCTTGAACTTTTGGCATTCTTGTCATACCACCAACCAAGATAACTTCGCTGATTTCACTGGCTTTCAAGCCAGCATCTTCCAAAGCTTTTTTACAAGGAGCTGCGGTTCTTTCAATGAGATCACCTACGAGAGATTCCAACTTAGCTCTTGTCATTTTGATGTTTAAGTGTTTAGGACCTGTTGCATCAGCTGTGATAAATGGCAAGTTAACATCTGTTTGAGTTGTTGAAGAAAGTTCAATTTTAGCTTTTTCTGCAGCTTCTTTCAAACGTTGCAAAGCAAGTCTGTCATTCTTCAAATCAATTCCAGATTCTTTTTTGAATTCATCAGCCAAATAGTTCACGATTGTTTGGTCAAAGTCTTCACCACCGAGGAAAGTATCACCGTTTGTAGACTTCACTTCAAATACACCGTCGCCAATTTCCAAGATTGAAATATCAAATGTACCACCACCAAGGTCATACACTGCGATTGTACCTGTTTTTTGTTTATCCAAACCATAAGCAAGCGCTGCTGCTGTTGGCTCGTTGATAATACGAAGAACTTCGAGACCAGCAATTTTACCAGCATCTTTTGTTGCTTGTCTTTGGCTATCATTGAAATATGCAGGAACAGTAATCACAGCTTTTTCAATTTTTTCACCAAGATAGCTTTCAGCATATTCCTTAATTTTTTGCAAAATGATTGCAGAAATTTGAGAAGGTGCATATTTTTTATTTCTAACATCTACCCAAGCATCACCATTTTCGCCGGAAACGATTTTATATGGCACAAGTTCTTTATCTTTGTTCACTTCTGCACTATCAAAACGACGGCCGATTAATCTCTTGATTGCAAACAAAGTATTTTCAGGGTTAGTCACAGCTTGTCTTTTTGCTGGAAAACCTACCAAAGTTTCTGTATCTGTAAACGCAACCATTGAAGGGGTTGTTCTTGCGCCTTCACTGTTTTCCAATACCTTTGCTTCGCCACTTTCCATAACTGCAAAACAAGAGTTTGTCGTTCCTAAGTCAATACCTATCACTTTATTACTCATATTATCCACTTCCTTTTTATTTTTTGTACTTTTTTATTTTTTAGATATTCGTTTTTAACTACTGACTCATATAGTCATAGTTTTTTTTATACGCAAGGGTTTTTAGATTTTTTTTGATGTTTTTTAGCCTAATATGAACCTTTTGATGAAATTTCATATCCTGTATAGCCATCAATGACAGAATTTGCAAAAGCAAAGTCTGTTGAGTTGACAGAATGGATGCGATATAAAGGTTCACCTTTCTCAACATAATCACCAATTTTTTTGATTAAATCGAGGCCAGCTCCGTGGTATTTTCCTGCTCCTGCCCAGATTCCTATTTTATTCATTCTGGAAATATCTATCGCCTCAATAACACCCGAAGTTTGTGCAACAACATCTCTGGTAAGATTACCAAGTTGTGGTTGAGAAGCCTTCCCTTGAGCATAGATAATTTTGTTCATTGCCTCTAACGCACGTCCAGACATCAAAATTTCTTTGGCAACTTGATAGCCTTGACCTCCACGGAGTTTTGGATCAAATTCAAGAACTCTACCGGCTAAAAAGAGCGATTTCTCCCTCAAATCTTCAGGTGCATCTTCCTTGTTTCTCAAAACTTTCATCACGTCTCGAGCTTCTAAAACAGCACCAATTCCATTTCCAATTGGTTCGCTACCATCTGTGATGACAACATCAATATGGATATTAAGCATATCTCCAACATATTCAATGAGTTTTCTAAGTCTCATCGCTTCATTCGTATTTCTAACACGAGCTTTCGGTCCAACAGGAATATCAAGAACTAAATGTGTTACACCTGCAGCAATTTTGATGGAAAGAATAGATGTTGCAATATGCTCCAAACTTGTGATTCCAATTTGGCGTTCGACAGAAGAAATAATGCGAGTAACCTCTGAAATGTGCAAGTTAGAATAAGAAACGACTGCACCTCGATTTTCTTTGATAAGTGTTTTCAAAAGGGTTTCATCGATATCAACATTACAAAGCACACTCATTGTATCTGCCACACCCGCGCAAGAGGTGAGCGAGCGAGAAGCTGTTTTGGGAATTGGTAAGCCATAGGCCGCAACAATCGGCGTGATAATTAAATCTGTTTTATTCCCAGGAACACCTCCCAGAGAGTGATGATCAACGACAATATTTTCATTATCCCATTTAATAATCTTGTCACCAACCATTGCTTCTGTCAAAGATAAAACCTCAGGAGCACTCATAAAAGCACCACTAGCCACTAGAAATGATGAAATATCCATATTAGAATAGCGACGAGAAGCAATATCATCAATGATTGCCTTATACTCACCAGAACTTATTATATTTCCAGTAACTTTTCTTTTGATTGATGACAAGCTTGGTGGATTTGATGCAATTGTAATGGAGACGTTTGCCCCTTCAGGAAGATTTATCTGCTGAAATGCTTCACTATTCAATGCAAGTTCATTAGGTTTAACAAGCTTTTCATTGTCTGTTATTTGCAAAAATGCATAGACACTTTTTGCACCACCATGGATTTCTATTTTTGAAAGAAATTTTACATCTTCAGCATTATAAGCAACGCAATTCTTGTGTATATATGCGATGTTCTCACTAAAAGAACTAATTGGCAAATGTTTCAAAGTTAACATACTGTTTATTCCTTTTACCAGAAACTGAATTTTATCCTTTATATGCGGACACATTCTAGACTAATAATACTTAAAAAATGATAAAACCTCAATAGACAATTGAGGTTTTATATTTTTATTTATTTTCGATTGAAAGACGCGATATGTTTGGTTTTTTGTGCATTAGAACACTGATAACTTTAACCAGTTCGTCTTTCATTTCTTGTCGACGAACCACAATATCAACCATTCCATGCTCTTTCAAATATTCCGCTCTTTGAAAACCAGCAGGAAGCTTTTCACGAATCGTTTGTTCAATCACGCGTTGACCAGCAAAACCAATCAAACAACCTTTTTCAGCCATATTCACATCGCCGAGCATTGCAAATGAAGCAGAAACACCACCTGTTGTTGGGTCTGTCAAAATGGAGATGAAAGGAAGTTTGTTTTCCTTAACCATATTCACCGCCGCAGTTGTTCTTGCCATTTGCATCAGTGAGAGCATCCCTTCTTGCATTCTAGCACCACCAGAAGCAGAGACCGTAATCAATGGACATTTTCCTTTAATTGCAATTTCAGCAGCTTTAACAATACCTTCACCAACAGCTTGTCCCATTGAACCACCCATAAAGTTAAAATCAATTGCAGCAACAACAGAAGTGATACCGCCAATTTCACCTTGAGCCACAACAATCGCATCTTCACGACCTGTTTCTTTGCGATAAGCTTTGAGTCTATCCGTATATTTCTTAGTGTCTTTAAATTTTAAAGGATCATCTTTGATTTTAGGAAGAGAAATTTCATTATATTCTCCATTATCAAAAAGCATATTGAGACGTTTATCAATATATAAACGTAAGTGATGATCACAACTTGTGCAAACATACATACTTTTCTTGAGTTCTTTTGAGAAAAGCATTTGACCACAAGCTGGACATTTGCACCACAAATTATCTGCAATATCTTTTGAAACCGCTTTTTTAACTTTTGGTCTCACAAAGTCTCTTAACCAATTCATTTTTTATACCATATATTGTTAGAACGAATTTTTATTTTTTGAAGCGAGAAAAAAACTTACGGAAACCCTTAGGTTTTTCCCCGACTGAAAAGTCAACATCAAGAGCTTTATCTTCATTTGCTCTAGATTTCAAAGTTTCCAAATTTCCCTGAAGGCTATCTACCTTAACATTCAATTTTTTGTGTTCTTCAGAAAGCTTTTTATTCTCTTTTTTTCTTGTAAAGAGCTCTTTTCTGAGAGGGGCATAAGCAAACCAAGCTGAAACTCTTCCCATAACAAAACCGGCAATAATTAAAACAATGACAACAACACTCAAAGAGACCGTTGCTTCAACGTTGGACGGCCACAAACTAAACGTCACTAAATCATTATTTACAAATGCAAAAACCAAGATAACGGCTGCAAGTGGAATTCCGATTAACATTCTTATTATGTTCATAACATTAAAGCCTTTCCCTTAGAGGAGCTGCTTACTTAAGACTATTTATTGAGCAACTCGTGTAATTGTTTTCCGGTTTTAAAATGCGGAATATTTCTTTCTTCAACGGAAACCTTTTCCCCAGAACGAGGGTTTTTGGCAACCCTTGAAGAACGTTTGCGCACTGAAAAAGCACCAAAGCCTCTAAATTCAACTCTGTCACCGTCAGTCAATGTATCGATAATGCTATTAAAAATTACCGAAACGATTTTTTCAATTTCTTTCACTGCAAGATGAGGATTCTTACTTGCAACTTTTTCTATTAGTTCTGATTTTGTCAATTTTGCCTCTTTTTCTACTCTAAATATTACTCAATTAATTTTTATAATCTATACTTTTTACTTTCATAAATCAATAGTCCGTTTCGCAAAAAAATAAAAACGTTTTAGACACTTATCCAAATCTTTTTTTATTTTTTCCAAATGAAGGAAAGAGCACACTTTCTGCATTTCTTAAAAAACAAACCTAATTTTGTCCCTATATATAACAGAACATATATCTGCTTGTCCAGAAATTAAATTCTTATAAAATGTTTTTTTTGATATCTTGAAGCAAATTTTCACAAGCAGATTCAATCATCTCATATACATAGTCAAAATTGTCTTTGTAATAAGGATCAGGCACATCCTCACCATAAGTTGGAGCATACTCTAAAAGTTTATGAATTTGTGAAGTTACCTCACTCTTGCTTGCAAAACGGCAAAGATCGTTGATATTCTTGTTATCCATTGCGATAATTAGGTCAAAATCAGAGAAATCTTTATCAACTAAAGGACGGGATTTTAGCTTACTTATATCTATTCCAAAACCTCTGGCACAAGCAACGGATCTAAAATCTGGTTGCTCACCTTTGTGCCAGCCATGTGTTCCTGCCGAATCTACTTCAATCTGTTTTTCAAGAGAATGTTTTTTGAGAAGATCTTTCATAATTCCTTCCGCTGTCGGGGAACGACAGATATTCCCCGTACAGACAAAAAGAATTCGATATTTTCTATTTTCCATTAATTCTGCCGTTTGTTTCACGAGCAAAATGAACATATCGATTATAATAATGCTCAATGCTTTTTTGAACTTTACCATTGACTGTATTTTCAGGATAATTGCCGTTTGCATCTGCAGAACCAGCTTTCATGCCTGTCAAAACCTCAATTCCATCATCAACAGAATCGACAGCATAAACGTGGAATTTTCCATTTTCAACAGCTTCTAGAATATCATCTCTGAGCATCAAATTTGAAACGTTTGTTCTTGGAATGATAACGCCTTGTTCACCGGTTAGACCTCTGTGCATACAAACATCAAAGAAACCTTCAACTTTCTCATTTACACCACCAATTGGCTGAATTTCACCAAACTGGTTGATTGAACCTGTTACACCAATGCCTTGTTTGATTGGAATTCCGGCAATTGCTGAAAGGAGGCAATAATATTCTGTTGAAGAAGCACTATCGCCATCAACACCGCCATAAGATTGTTCAAAAACAATAGATGCTGACAAAGAAAGAGGGGCTTCTTTTGCAAATCTATTTGCTAAAAGAGATTGTAGAATCAAAACACCCTTGGTGTGAATTGGACCAGAAAGTTCAATTTCTCTTTCGATGTCAAAAAATTCACCGTTTCCAAGTCTTACTTGAGTTGTAATTCTAGTTGGTTTACCAAAAGAAACTCTTGAGAAGTTATAAACAACCAAACCATTAATCTGACCAACTCTCTCACCTTCAACATCCAGTAAAATTGAGCCTTTTTCAATTTGTTCAAGCATCGCTTGTTTAATACGCCCTGAACGATAGATTTGAGATTCAATTGCTTGATCAATATGGTTTTTACCAATTTGATTAGATTTTGATTTCATTGCCCAATAGTTAGCTTCTTTCAAGATGTCAGAAATTGAAGCAATATGTGCTGTCAATTTTTTAGAATCTCCTGCCAATCGTGATGAATATTCAATCACTTTTGCCACAGCTTGTTTGTTCAAAGAACGGATATGTTTCTTTTTAGAAAGAGAACCAATAAGTTTAGCATATTCCAATTCCATTTTTTCGTTTCTATCCATTGTTGTTGCAAAATCTGCCTCAACCTTGAAATAGTCTGCAAAATCAGGATCTCTTTCCATCAAAACTTCATGTAATTCTTCATCACCAGTCAAAATGACTTTAATATTCAAAGGAATTGGTTCTGGATCAAGGGTGATTGAACCCATACCCATTTCATCTCCAGGTGTTTCAATCTTGACTTGTTTAGAAGCCAAAGCACGTTTTAGAGAGTCCCATGCAAAAGGCTGAAGAAGAAGTTTTCGAGCATCAATAAGCAAAAAACCACCATTAGCTTGATGCAATGCACCCGACTTAATTAATGTAAAGTCTGTTAAAAGGGAACCATGTTGTTGAACCTTCTCAATTTTACCAACCAAATTACCTTGTGTTGGGTGATCAAGATGAACAATTGGAGCTCCCTTACCTTCTTCATTTTTTACGATGACATTCACTTTGAATTTGCCAAATTTATCATCGTCTTTTTTATTCATTCTCATAAATATATTATTCAACATATCATCTTCACCACCGCCTGATGGCATATTATTTCCAGTAGAAAGAATGTCTTCAGTGTTTTCAATAAGATATTTTTGAACATTTTTGAGATATTCAGAAACCTGACGATGACTCTTATATTTTTGACGAAGTTCATCAATTGGTTTTTTGAGTGTAATTTTCAAAAATTTTTCTTGAATTGAATAAATTTCTTTGCGTTGTTTATCTTCCCAATCTGGTAAATTTTGAGCTGTTTCCTCAATTTCTCTTTGCATTGCATTGAGATCATCCATTAAGCTTTGTTTTTCTTCTTCTGGCAACTCATCAAAAGCATCTGGAGAAAGAACCTCACCGTTTTTAACAGGTGCAACAACTAAACCAACAGGCATATGAAGCAATGTTACACTCTTGCCTTTGGCTTTCTTTTGCAAAATTTTGATATATTCTTCTTTTTTCTGCTTAAATTTTTCCATAACAATACTGAAAGAGGCTTTATATTCGTCACTTTCAACAATCGCAGGGATTGAGCTTTCCAACTCTTCGATAAATTTATCAACATCTTTAGCAAATTCCACTGCCTTTCCAGCAGGAAAACGCATTGTTAATGGCTTATTTGGTTCTTCAAAATTATAAATATACGCCCAATCATCTGGTGTTTTGCGAGTGAGAGCATCTTGCTCTAAAACTCTTTTAACCAGAGATGTTTTACCAGTTCCTTCAGGTCCTAAGCAAAAGAGATTATATCCCTTAGACTGAATGTTAATACCGATTTCAACAGAACTCAAGGCGCGATCCTGCCCCAAAGCAGAGAGCTTTTCTTCAAGGTCTGCTGTGGTTGCAAATTTGAACTTGCTATATTTACATTTATTATAAAGTTCTTTGGTTGATAATTTTGATATAGCCATCTGTGAAAAATCCTTATATTATTGTTTGAAATAGAATATAAACCGTAAAAACTAATATAGTGTAAATTTTAATGATTGATTTTGCCCTCATTTCTTTTTTCTTCTTGATACTGTCGATAATCAGTATATATGCTCTATATGTGCAAATAACCATAAGGCACTATGCTTTTTTGACGCTAAAAAAAACCCTATCTCTTCCTGATTTAAAACAAAAGAAAGTGATTTCCACTCTTTTTCTTAAGAAAATTATTACCTTTTTGGTCAAATCTAAAAAAAAGAAACTCCTTTTACAATTGGTTTGTGGTAAATATAAATCCACCTGCAAGTTTTTAGAATCTTCACATAAATCTGATTTAAGTTTTATTCTCTTAGCTCATTTTGAACCAGAAAAAGCCCTTTTAAAGATTGAAAAACAAATAAAGCTTGAGCCTAAGAATGAATTTTTACTCATTACACTAGCAGAGCTTTATCTTTTAGAACATAATATTTCAAAAACATATCTTGTTTTGGAAAAGATTTTTTCTAAAGATAAATATATCACCGCAAAAAAACTCTATCTTGAGAGCATTTTAGCTCTGAGAGAAGCTGATATGTTGAGCGTTTCTCAAAAGACATCAGATGCCATCAAACTTTTCAATAACAAAGGGGCTTATTTTGAAGAAGGACGTTGCTACGTCTTACTTGGTATTGCCTATAGAGCTAGCGGAATTTATGATGCATCACAATTCATCTTTGATGCAGCTCTAAAAATCTATTCTCCTTTATCCTATTCTTACGGTGTTGTTGAAGTATACGGAAACTTAGGCATGCTAATGTCTCTACAAAATCGTTCCGATGAGGCTTTAGCATATTTTGATAAAGCACTCTCAAAAAGTTCATTGGACGTTTATAAAGCCTATATCTTCAATCAAAAAGCGCTCAATAGTCTTTTTAATAAAAATTATGTAGAATCAGAAAAACACCTTAAAAATGCGCTTAAGATTTGCAAAAAATTTGAAGATGAGATTGGAACAGCTTTTAGCTATGAACTTCTTTCTTATGTTAAACTTGAAGAAAAAGACTTTATGCAGGCTATAAAATATTCTAACAAATCAAGTAGAATTCACCAAACACTCACAAACTTATCAGCTTTTTTAGAAAGCCTATATGTGCAAGCTCTCGCTTTTTATGAGATATGTGATTATGAAAAATCAGAAAGACTTGCCAGAGAGATTTTAGAAATTTCAGAAAAGGAACAAACCAATTTCCATTCTGCAAATGCTTATAATTTGCTTGGACTTATTTTTCTCAAAAAAGAAGATTATTCAAGAGCGAAAAGCCTTTTCCAAAAATCTTTGAGTCTTGAACAATCAAATGAGAGAACTAAAGGAATTGCCACAGACTATTTTAATATTGCTCTGGCAGACTTCCTCATTGGCCATAAAAAGCAAGCTCTAGATACCTTAAATAAAGCTCTTGAATTGGCAACTGAAATCGAAGATAAAGAATTAGTTTCGACAATCACTACGAAAATTAATACGATAAATCAAACAAAATAGGGCTAAGCTCTGCGGCTTCTTTTGACAAGAACTTAATTTTATTTAGTCCCATTTCCTTATAACCCAAAACATTGATTGTTGGCACGGCAAAAGGATTGAAAAAATATTTATTTCCACCCCAGATTATTCTATTTTTAACTTCCAAATGCGTTTTATCAAGGAAGTTTTTGAATGGTGTTGTCCAAACTGGAATACCAAAGTCTCCTAAAATAACGATTGGACAACCCTGCAAATTGACAAACTGAGCCAAATTATTAAAAACAATTTCAACTTCATCAAGCGAAATTCCACTAAAATCAACAGCAATGAACATCACACCTTTATCTGAAAGCTGCGAAAGCATAAAATCTGCTTTATAATGAGGGGATAACCCAACAATTCCCTTTTTGAGAAAATCACGGTCAATGCTGACAAATTCATTTCTTTTACCACTAACCGAAATGAAGTTTGCTCTGTTTTGAAAATGCTCAATAAATTTTGTCTTATTGGTCACTTTTCTGCCATATAAAACTGAAACTTTATTTTCCGAATCATAAGAAACATTATTAAAAATATTTGCAGACGATTCGAGAATAAAAAAACTGACAATAAAAAGCAGAAGTGCAAGGATGGAAAAACCAAAAAACTGACGGGACACACAATAAAGTAAGACCCCAACAGCAAGAATATAATAATATAATCGGAAAGAATCGACATAGTAAGCATAAGCAGAATTAATACTAAAAAGGCTAAGCAATAATAATATTGCAACCAAAAAAAGTAGACCCTTTATGATCACGCCTTCTCTTTTTTCTCTTTTTCTTTGACTTAAGTAACCCATTTTATACTTTCTTTTAATCATTTCATATTATATATTATATCCGTGCGCTATTCTAATCATTAATTCGTAATTTGTAAATGACTCCTGTAAAATATGTTTGAAAGTATAAAAACAAAATTAACAAGCCTAAGTTTTTCAAACACTGCTTCCAATGTCTGGGACAGTCTAGATAATTTCATGCAAAATTTTGACACTTCAAACAATAGCGTACGCTTGCTTTCACTCATTCTTATCACAATTACCTTTTCTCTTTTTATTATTATGACTTTGTTCATTTATATAAAGTCTATTATCTCTCTTATCAAAGAAGATAACTATAATGCAAAACAAAAAAGTGACGATTCTGAAGAAGCAGAAGAAAGTGAAAGAATTGAACAAACAAAAAAAGATGAAGAAAAACGTTCTTTAGAAAAAACAGAGCAAGAACAAGAAAAAATTGAAGAAGAAAATAGAAAAAAAGATTTCGAAACTCGCGCTCAGTTAGAACGTCAACAAAAATTTGAAGAAACAAAACAAAGAGAAGAGATAAAAAGAAAAGAAGAAGAAACTTTCAATCTAAATCTTAAAAAAGAAAAAGAAGAAACACTTCTCAAGGAAGAAAATGAAAAGAAAAAAGAGAATAAAGGTCAAACAATTGATTTGGACTGGAAAAAAGGTCGAACAATTTCTCTTGAAAGTTCTTTGACAGATTCTCTTTCTCCCGAATCTTTTCAATATAAACAAAATAAAAAAGACTTTAATGACCTTATTGGGCTCATCATTAATATGCTTGGACGTGGAGTGAATGACTTAAAAATTGCTCAGACAATTATGTTTAGAAGCCAAGGAGAAGTTTCTGAAGAACAAACTTTGCAAATTATTTCTTCTATTAATGAATTCATCACACTTTGCAACAAAGGAAAATTCCAACGTCTTGTAGCAGAGAAGAACCTTCCAACAGAGGGCGAAGCGCTTTACAACCTTGCTATGGGAGACAATACTTATGTTCTTGCACTGCTTGAATCTTTAATGGAATCTAGTGTTGAACAAGGTAATGTTGCCGGTAATGGTGTAAGAAAGGAAAACTTATTCCGTGATGTTTCTGACTATTCTTGTATTTTTGGTTCCATTGCCAGTATCAACGATGTTCATTTGGCAACAGGTAGTTTTGAGCTCGCAGTTGAACTCAATCCATCCAATGTTGTTGCTTGGTCTCGTGTGGCTGATATGTATAGCAGAGCATCCTCAACAAATAAAGCTGTCTGGGCATATCATAAAGTTATTGAAACAGCTAGTGATGAGCTTTACCCAGAACAAATTGCTAACGCGAATAAAGCTTTATCAGAATACTACTATGATCAAGGAAATTCTTTACAAGCTGCTAAAATGTACAATAGTGCTAAGCAATTCTACGACTCAATTGGTATCAACCGCAGTCTTGACCGTCAAGAACTGGATATTATTGAAATTATTGAAAGCAATCAATCTGAAACGCTTGAAGAATCTATTTCAAAACTTTTGAAAAAATCTAGAGAATACTAACGACAAACAAAAACGTCGGGAGCTCTAAGATACATAGGCTTTGGAAAATCTCTTATCCCTTGATTATACTTATCTAATCCGCAAGATGCCACATTTTCAATTGGCGGGTAAAATTCAATCTTAATCGCATGAAGGCTCAAACCTGTTGGAGTCGCCAAAAATCTTTCAATTCCATCACCAATGAGAGTCACTTTTTTGTTCTGCAAATCTTTAATGATTTCTTCACGAGTCAAAGCTGTTGCTTCAACAAGAGGTTTTCTTTCTTTATCAAAAACCTGATAGTAAAAATCTGCTCTTTTAGTTTCCAAGATGACAGCATTATAATCAGAAAGTTCATCTGGAGCTAGAGAGTAGAGATATGCTTCAAAAGCAGAAACCCCCATTACGGGCATATTTTCATCTGCAATATTAAATGCTCTGGCTGCTGCAATACTTGCTCTTACACCTGTGAAAGAACCTGGGCCAACACAAACAACAATCAAACCTAAGTCTGCAAAAGTTAATTTTACAGAATCTAGAATCTTTTTAATTTCAGGAATAAGAAACTCAGATTGTCCAAATTCCATACGCTTAACAAAACGAGCCACTTCGACTTTGTCTTTCTTTAAACAAATAGAACAACTCTCTGCCGTTGTATCAAAAGCCAGTATATACATTTTTATTCACTTTATTTTATTTTTAAATTTGATAATTTGGATTTATATTATAGAATCGAACAACAAACAATAAAATTTATTAAAAAATTGCGAAGATGAACAAAGAACTCATTATAAATATGTTTTATGCCGCTCCCGAATTATGGTATATTTTGGGAAGCATTTTGTTGTCTTTGCTCTTTTTTATTTTTTATCAAAGAATAAAAATTCTTAAACTCAAACAAAAAAACTATTTTATCAATCGCGACAGAGAAAGATATGCAGAAACGCTTTATGCTTCCAAAGATGGTTATTTTGCCTTTATCTATCCCGATACAAAAGTCAATGACCCTGTCAAAACAATCAAAGAAAGATGTTCTCGCAGACTTGCTGTTTTACTCAACTTAGAAAAAGGGAAAAACTCCCAATTTGAAGATGTCTTAAAATGTTTTTACAAAGATGATGCCAAAAAGATCATAAAATATTTCGAGCTTCTTAAAGAAGAAGGTGTTCCTTTCGAAGAAGATTTCGTTACCAAAAATGAAAATAAATATATTAGGCTCAACGGTTGTCGAATCAATAACAATGATAACAGTGTCTTTTGTGATATGATTTGGTTTCGAGATGTTACCGAAGAAAAATCTAAAACTTCAAATTTAATTGAAGAAAAGGAAGGTTTTTTTAATAAAATCGTTCAACTAGAAGATATGATTAATAATATCCCTTATCCAATTTGGTTGCGTAACAACAGTTTAGATATTGTCATTGCTAACAAAAAATATTATGACTTTTTAGATAAGAAAAATCGAAACCCCTTAACCAGAGAAAGTATTGAAATTTGTGATGCAAATGGTGAAAGCATTTCTAAAAACCTTGCTCTAACAGCTATTTCTTCTAATAGAAACAAAACTGACCGTGCAAATATTGTCATTAATGGTCAAATTAATGTTTTTGAAATTACAGAGACTCCATTTTATTCTGAACTTACACTTGATAAAATTTCAAGTGTTGGCACTTTGATTAATGTGTCTGAGCTGGAAGAAATGAAGCTTAATTTCAAGCTTAACCAGAATGCTCTTTTGGAAATTCTTGGTTCTCTTGGAAGTACTGCCTTTGTGGTTTTTGACAATAAGCAGAAGCTTTCATTCTACAATAAATCTTTTGAAAAATTGTGGAACTTGGAAGATATTTGGTTGATAAGCAGTCCAACCTATAACAACTTCCTAGACACTATTCGTGAAAAAAGGCTTTTACCAGAAGTTCCTAATTTTAAAGCTTATATGGAAGAAGAAAGCAAAACACTGAATAATCTTATTGAACCGAAAGAAGATTTACTTCACCTTCCTGATGGAAGAACAATCAGACGTGTTTTGGCTGCTTATCCAAGTGGAGGAGCTATTATTGCTTTTGAAGATGTCTCAGATCGTCTTGCAAGTCGAAGAGCATATAACGCTTTGATCTCCGTTCAACAAGAAATGTTTAATAATATCTCAGATGCTCTTCTTATCTTTGATGCTGCTGGTCGTTTGCGTTTTTACAATCAAAATTATCTTAAACTATGGAATATTCAAAATGACTTTCTAGATATGGAGCCGAATATTCTGGATATTATCAATTCTCAAAAGGATCAACTTATTCCCAATGAAAACTGGGAAGTATTGCATAAGAAAATTTTACAACACATTACTTCGACTTCATCTAATGAATTGATACTGAAAACAAAAAACAATAAATCTGTCCAAATTCGTTCTAATTTATTATCAGACAGCTCAATTATGATAGTCTATAAAACAATTTGATAATTGACAGGAATCCTTTTTTGTGTGATTCTTAGACGAAATTTTGAACATTATATAAAAATGACATTTATGGAAAGATTTGATGTTTAGCGACTCTAACGATGAAAATAATAAATCTTCAAATCCGAATATAGAATGGAAGAAAAAAGGATTTGGGAACAACGAAAAGACCTCTCGCCGTATTGATACAAAAAAGGCAGAGGAGTATGAAGCTACGACAAAAAAAACTAATGTTCAAAACGGAGCTTCACGTGGACCAATCACCGCTACAGACCTGCCTAAAGGTTTAAAAAAACTCCGTAAAAAAATAATACAAAGTGTTTATGATGACGAAGAAGATGAGGATGAACTTGAAACTTTTCAGGTTATTCTTGATCCAAATGAGCTTGGGGAAAACAACTCCTTAATTTCAGCTCTAAATGATAAAGAAAAGAAAATTCTTGAACAGAAAAACACGCTCAAAACAATTAATAATCTGCAAAATGCTGGAAAACTTGAAGCGCTTAACCAAAGCCAAAAGCTTAATCAAAAAGCTGGATTAGGCAGAATTGATAGAGGAACACTCAACAAAGAAATGCTGGATGTTACCTATGATGAAAGAAAAATTGGCAAGACAATCAAAAAGAACATTTCTAAAAAATTGAAGGTCAATGTTAAGAATCTTCCAGAAGAAAAATATAAAGATGTGCTTAAAGGTGTGAAAGCTATTCGTGAGCTTGGGGGACGTGTAGAAGGTATGCGTGCAGACAAAGTTGCTGAAGCAGGCAAACAAAAAAATGACAAAAGAAAAGTTGCTGAAATTATCTATGACAATGCAAGAAACAAAGAAAAAACAAAATTTCAAGAAAATGCTCAAAAAGCAAATGCAAAAAAAGTTTTTGAAAAAACAGGGCGAATTCCAGCTCAAAACTTAAACAAAAAAGAAATTCGCGAACAAACTATTAGAAGTATTGAAAATTCAAATACAAGAGGAAATACAAAAACAAGAGATGGGAAATCACGCAATTAAGAAAACTTATTTAATAAATAGTTGTAAGCTGCTGTCAATTCCTTAAACTTTTCTTCTTTTGCCTTATCACCTTGATTCAAATCTGGGTGATATTTTTTTGCCAAATTTTTATATTGTTTTTTTATCAACTTCAAATTAGCTTCTGAAGGTTTAATCTCCATAACTTTGAAGTATTTAATTTCTTCACGTGTATAAAAACTTGAAAAATCATTACCATATTCATCATAGAAATCAAAACCATAAGCAAACTGATTATATTTCACCTTAGACTTAAAGCCGCGAAAATGTCCTGTAAAGACTCTTTCTTCTTCCTCTTCAGGCTCTTCTGCTGAGATGCCAGCATAATAGTTCCATGTTGCATTATATTCCTCTGCATGTTTTAGGCAAAACCAATAATATTCCTTAAGATCACGGTCTTTAGGTGCTTTAAATTCACCTATCCTATTGCAATCGGGATGATCACACTTTCTGGTCGCATTTTCTTTATGCGGATTATAATATTTCTTAGCACGTTGGACTTTTTTCATTGCCTGATTTCGTAAAAATGAGTTAAGGTGATTATATTATATTTATAAACAAACAATGCAAGGAAAGAATCTAAAAAAAATGCCTGAATTGCCAGAAGTTGAAACCATTAAGAATGCGATTGAAAAAGCAATCAAGCAAGCAACCATCACTGATGTTTTGGTTAGAAACCCAAATTTTAGGGAAAAAACTCAAGAAGATTTTGCACAAAAAATTAAAGGTGCAAAAATCATCTCTTACCAAAGATTTGCTAAATATATTCTTATCTCTTTGAGTAACAACTACAGCCTCATCTGGCATTTAGGAATGAGTGGCAGAGTAAAGATTTATGATAAGAGACCTGAAAACTTAGAAAAATATGATCATATTATAATTGAAACGACAAATGGTGTTCTTGTCTATCAAGATGCACGTCGATTTGGGCTGCTCATTTATGTACAGACTGAAGATATTTTGCAAAACAAACTTCTTAAAAACTTGGGAATCGACCCTTTTGATAAGGAACTTAATGGAAAATATCTCCATGAAAGACTTCAGAAGAAACAAATTTCAATTAAAATATCACTTCTTGATCAAACAATCATCAATGGCATTGGAAATATTTATGCCTCAGAGATTCTTTTTTTAGCGAAAATTTTACCAACCAGAAAATCTAATGAGATAAACCTAAAAGAATGCGAATCGATTGTTGAAGCAACGAGAATCGTTCTAACTAAAGCGATAGAAGCTGGCGGCTCAACTTTAAAAGACTATCAGAAACCTGACGGAAGCTTGGGTTATTTCCAAAATTCTCATTGTGTTTACAACAAAACAGGACAGAGATGTGAGAATTGTAGTTGCAATATTAAGGTGACAGGTGGTATAAAAAAAATAGTTCAGGCTGGACGCTCAACATTCTACTGTCCAATTAAACAAAAATAATGGTGGAAAATAATGAAAAAGATATTTCTTGCTGTTTTTGCCCTATTCCTCATTTCTTCACAGATTTGCCATGCTGAGCAATTTGTTGAAGGAATGGAAGACATTCCTCTAATGAAGGGTTTAAAACAAATTGTAAATAGCGACATTGCTTTTGGCAATGAAGAAACTCGCTTTTTGGAAGTTTATCTTGAAGGAGAAAAGAATGTTGACTTTCAAAAGGTTCAAAAATTTTATCTCAACACGCTCCCAGAATTAGGTTGGAAGTTCAATGGTAAAAAGAAAGAAACACTTTCTTTTTATAGAGATGGTGAACTTGTTGAAGTTGCAAAAGAAAAAAAATCTCCACTCCTTGTCAGAATAACCCTTAGAAGCGAGAATTAGAATTATGGAAAATAATTATATTTTGAGTTCAACAGATGATACAGTTGGTATCATCACCATAAATAAACCAGCAAATATGAATGCACTTGATTTTGAAATGCTTGCATCTGTGGTTTGGCAAATTAAGAACTGGGAACAAGATGAAAACATTAAAGCAATTGTTCTTCAAGGAAATGACAAGTTTTTTGTTTCTGGAATCGATATTAATGAACTTATTGCAGAAGCGAATCAAAGCGAATCTAAAATCTTTGATATGCAAAAATGTATTGAAAGAATCGCCAATTCTCAGAAACCAGTTATTGCAGCTGTTAGCGGCGCAGCTCTTGGAATCGGACTAGAACTTGCACTCGCTTGTGATTTCATTTTAGCTGCAGATAATGCTGTTTTTGCTTGTCCTGAAGCGTCTCTCAGCTTTATTCCAGCATTTGGCGGAATCCAAAGACTCGTTAGAACAATTGGAAAAAGCAAATCTTCTGAAATGATTCTTACAGGAAAAGCATTGCAAGCTGAAGAAGCACTTTCAAGTGGAATCGTCAGTCGAATTATCCCTTTAGCGAATCTAAAGGAAGATGCTTTGAAAACTGCAAAGAGAATCGGTTCAATCTCAACCTCTGCCGCACAACTGGCTCGAGAAAGCATTAAAACTGCTCAAAATAATTTGCATGAAGGAATCTTGTCAGAACAAAAGAGTGCTAAAATCTGTTTTTTAGAAAATGATTTCAAGCAATCACTCCTAAATCTGCAAAATAAGGGCAAAAAAGCCTAAATTAATCAAATATTTAAAAATTAATATTGACTAAAGAGGCAACTAGAGTTTATAAAGCATAAAAACAATTTTATATTAACTGTTAAAAATAGGATTAGAAAAAATGGCCAACCATAAATCGGCAAAAACAAGAATCGTAAGAAATAAAAAAAGAAGCATCATTAATGGTGCTCGCAGAAACTCTGTTCGTACTTATATCAAAAAAGTTGAAGCAGCTATTTTGCAAGGTAGCAAAGAAAATGCAGCTGATGCATTTAAAACTGCAGAATCTCAATTAATGAAAGCTGTTTCTAAAGGCGTATTCAAAAAGAACACTGCTTCTAGAAAAATTTCTAGACTTTCACAAAAAATTAAGTCTTTATAATTTTTAATATTTAAAGACTAATTCTACATCGCACAGTCAAAACTTGATTTTACACATCTTCTGGTGTCAGTTTTGACTGTGCTTTTTTATTCTCATCCCGCAGAATTCCTTACGAATCTACATGAATCGTTTGTCAAGGAATTTAATTGCAATGTTCTTAAATTGTTCTGTTGTATTTATTTTTTTTATGATTACTATTTGTGACCAGTAACAATTAAAAAATTATTACAACATAAGATTTTTAATTAACGGCAATATTATCTTTTAATTTTTAAGAATGGGGAGTAGTAATGGCTGAGAAAGAACTAGCTAGAGAAAAATCTGTAAATGAACAATGGGGACAGATTTGCAGCCAGTTGAAGAATGAAGTTGGAGAGACCGCTTTTGACAGTTGGTTAAAACCTCTAACTTTGGGGAGCTTCAATGATGGAATTATGAACATTTGCGTTCCGACCAGATTTATGAGAAACTGGGTTTTGACACACTATTCTGATAGAATCCACAAAATTTGGGAGAAAAAAAATCCCAGTATAAGATGTGTGAACTTTGTTGTTCAAACAATGCAAGAGGAATCAAAAGGTCTTTATAATCCTTCTTGCCGCTCACTTTTGAAAAAGATTTCAAATAGTCCAGCACCACATAGCATTTATAGCACTCAAGATGACATTGAAATGAACACAACTTTTGTTGCTCAAGGAGAATCTCTCTCTGTTCCTCTCAATCCTAACTATACTTTCGACAATTTCGTTGTTGGCAAGACAAATGAGTTTGCTTATGCGGCAGCTCGCAAGGTTGCAGAATCAAGAAACGTATCATTCAATCCTCTTTTCTTATATTCTGGTGTAGGACTCGGAAAAACCCACCTTATGCATGCAATTGCTTGGCACATCAAAAAACAAGACCCAACACGCAATATTGTTTATCTTTCTGCTGAGAAATTTATGTATAAATTTGTAAAAGCACTAAGATATAAAGATACAGCTGCTTTCAAAGAACAATTTCGTTCAGTTGATGTTTTAATGGTTGATGATGTTCAGTTTATGGGTGGAAAAGATACAACTCAAGAAGAGTTTTTCCATACTTTCAATTCCCTTATTGAAGAAGGTCGCCAAATTATCATTTCTGCAGACAAATCTCCTGCTGATTTGGAAGGAATCGAAACAAGACTCAAATCTCGTTTGGGCTGTGGTTTGGTTGCTGACATTCATCCAACTGATTTTGATTTGAGAATTGGCATTTTAGAAAATAAAGCGAAACAACTTGGTGTTGATCTTCCTCCAAAAGTTTCAGAATTTTTAGCTCAAAAGATCTCTTCAAACATTAGAGAACTTGAAGGTGCTTTGAGAAGAGTGATTGCTCATTCTCAGCTTCTTTCAAACAAGGAAATTACACTTGATATGACTCAAGATGTTTTGAAAGATATGCTCCGTTCTTTTGATAGAAGAACAACAATTGATGAAATTCAAAGAAAAGTTGCTGAGCATTTCAATATTTCCGTCAAAGAAATGCAATCTGCTAGACGTGCAAGAAACGTTGCTCGTCCAAGACAAATTGCGATGTATTTGGCGAAACAACTAACTTCTCGTTCGCTTCCAGAAATCGGACGTAAGTTTGACCGTGATCACACAACTGTGATGCACGCTGTCAGAAAAGTTGAAGAATTGATTATTGAAGAACCATCTTTGGCAGAACACGTAGATGCACTTCGTCGTCAACTTGAACTTTAATAAATAAAAACGACATTTTATAACACAAAAAAAAGACCAAGCTGAAAAGACTGGTCTTTTTTTGATGAAAAACACCTAAAAAAGCTTAAAAAGCTGTTGAATATTTATCTTTTTCGTTTTTGATTTGTTCTTGATATGATATTATCCAAGCAGTTTATAAACTTTGATGAAACGGTATGGAAAATGAAATTTATTATCGAACGTTCTACACTTCTTAAAACTTTGAGCCACATGCAAAGCATCGTGGAAAAAAGAAACACAATTCCGGTCCTTTCAAACGTCCGAATCGAAGCTCTTGCAGATGGCATTAGCTTTAAAGCAACTGATATGGATACAGAGATCACTGAAATCGTTGATGCAAAAACAGTTGAGGCAGGTGCAACAACCGCTCCAGCACATATGCTTTATGATATCACGAGAAAACTTTCCGACGGTTCTGAAGTTGAATTAACATTCCCTGACGATAAAGGACAGCTTACTATTTCTTCTGGAAAGTCCAAATTTTCACTTTCTTGCATTGGTGTTGAAGATTTTCCTGTTATTTCTGGTGACAAACTCCCTATTGAGTTCACTGTCTCTAAAGACGAACTTAAAGATGTTATAGACAGAACAAAGTTTGCTGTTTCAACTGAAGAAACAAGATATTACCTCAATGGTATTTATATTCATGCGAAAAACGAAGGTGAAACAAAAGTTCTTCGTGTTGTTGCAACAGATGGACACCGCTTAGCTTGTGTTGAATCTCCTTTGCCAAAAGGTGCTGAAAACATGACTGGTGTCATCATTCCACGCAAAACTGTCGCAGAAGTTAGAAAACTTTTTGATGATGTTTCGGTTGATGAAGTTCATGTTTCTCTTTCTGAAAACAAAATCAGATTTTCAATGGAAGACGTTTCTTTGACATCTAAACTCATTGACGGAACATACCCTGACTACGAACGTGTAATTCCAACTGACAATGACAAAGAACTTGAACTTAATGTGAAAGAACTTTCGGCAGCTGTTGATCGTGTTTCTGTTGTAGCAGAGAGAACTCGTGCCATTAAAGTTCTTACTTCTAAAAATAAAGTTGTAATTACAACTTCTAGCCCTGATCTTGGATCTGCTATGGAAGAAGTTGAAGCAAAGTATGATAGTGGTAATTTAGAAATTGGCTATAACTTCAGGTATCTCTTAGATATTTTGAATGAGGTTAAAGGTGATAGTGTTCGAATCAGCTTCACAGATGGTTCTTCTCCTTCTGTTATTCATGATACATCAGATTCTAGCGCCATCTACGTTTTGATGCCAATGCGCGTATAAGCCTTGTGCTTTTCGTTTTGATGGCATTGAAAAATGGTTCTAGAAAACATAAAACATAAAATAGCTAAGGCGGGGGTTACTCGCCTTAGCTTATTTCAGTATCGCAACTATGAAAATTTGCGTCTCAATGTTGGACTCAATCCCATTATCATTACTGGCGAGAACGGTAGTGGAAAAACAAATATCCTAGAAGCAATTTCCTTCCTCACACCTGGACGAGGCCTAAGAGGCTCTAAATTATCTGACATTAAACGAATCCAATCAGAAGATAACAATTGGGCTGTTGCTGCAACAATTGTTAAGGACGATGAAGAATTTGAAATTGGAACGGGAATCGAAAAAATTATTCGTGAAGATTACGAAGAAACCAGAAGTTATGACAAAAGAATCGTCAAAATTGACGGTGACAAAATCTCTTCTCAACTTGAACTTGGAAAATATCTCTCTGCAATTTGGCTCACACCTCAAATGGATAGGCTGTTTCGAGGAGGAGCCCAACCTCGTCGAAGTTTTTTAGACCGACTCGTTTATGACTTTGATATGGAACATGCCAAAAGAACTGCCTCTTTTGAACATCTCTACAAAGAATGGTACCAATTACTCAAACAAGGACAAAGCGATCCTCACTGGCTTGGTACTTTAGAAGAAAAAATGGCAGGCGTTGGGGTTGCTATTGCTGCAGCTCGACTCGAACAAGTCGCTAAACTCAATAAATTTATTGAAAAAGAGCCAGATGATATTTTTCCTAATGTTAAATTAGAACTAGATGGTTTTGTTGAAAAAATGATTCAAGAAATGCCAGCTTTAGAAGTTGAAGATAAATATCGAGAACTTTTAAAATCACAAAGAAGAAATGTGCTTTATAATGATACCATTGATGGAGTCAACAGAACAGACTTTAAGGTATTTTATAAGGATAAATCTATGCCAGCAGAGCTTTGTTCAACTGGAGAACAAAAGTCTCTTCTCATTGGCATTATTTTAGCCCAAACAAAATGTCAAATTGCTGATAAAGGATTTAATCCAGTCTTATTATTAGATGAAGTTGTTTCGCATTTAGATGAAGTTAAGAGGGAAGCTTTGCTCGAAAAAATCTTAAATCTAAACCTTCAAGCTTGGATAACTTCAACAGACAAAAGTTTATTTAACTCGATGAAAAATAAAGCCGAATTTTTAGAAACTAAAAATGGCAAAATTAAATAAAAGCACAAGTTTTTTTGCAAATTAAAAAATACTCACCTCTTCTTAACTCAAAATTGACAGTTATTTTTTATTATAATATGATTGTCAGCAAGAAAGTAATCTATGTAAGGTATTAAAAATATGGAAACTCAATATTATACGCTCATTGAAAAGCAGGACTTTTTCGAAATTATTGAAAATAAATATGGTGAACTTGCCATTTTTATTGATGCTCGTGACGGTTCTCCCGTTAATCCTGTTTTAGAATTTGACGGTAAAAAAACTGCTCTTCTTAAAAGAGATGAAAGACTTGCAGTACGCCTAGATAACATTCATGAAGATACTCGCGAACCTCTTGCTGAGGCAGAATTCGTTATGATTATTGAACTTAAGGGAAAGTCTGTAGAGAGAGTTTATGGCGTTCCTGTAGAAAATGTTGAAGACATTGTTTTTGTTGGCAAACAAACTAGAGCCGACGAACTTGTCAAAGCAAAAAACCGTGAAGATGTCATGAAAAGCTTTGGGGCTATCAAGTCTTGGACAAGCGGTAAATAATTTAACACACATAGGACAAATAAAAACATGATTGGCTTAGTATTAGTTACACACGGAAATTTGGCTGTTGAATTCATTTCTGCAATGCAACATGTTGTTGGTAAACAAGAACAAATCGCGGCAGTTTGCATTGGACCAGAAGATAATATGGAAGACAGAAGAAACGAAATTTTGAAAAAAGCTCAAGATACAAATTCTGGCCATGGAACAATTGTTTTGACAGATATGTTCGGTGGCACACCTTCAAACCTTGCTATTTCCATCATGGACAGAGCAGATGTTGAGGTTATTGCAGGGATTAATCTTCCAATGTTGATTAAACTTGCTTCGCTTCGCAAAGAAAGAAATCTCAAAGATGCTGTTGAAGGTGCTCAAGAAGCAGGAAAAAAATATATTAATGTTGCTTCAAAATTGTTAGGGGCATAAAAATGTCGGATAAAATTGTTGTAGAATTAGAAGTTAAAAACCAAAAAGGCATTCATGCCCGTGCTGCTGCTGCTTTCGTTAAAACTGTTGAGAATTTTGATGCAGATGTTGAAGTTTCTCGCATTGGACAAACTGTTGGCGGTTGTTCTATTATGGGTTTGATGATGCTTGCAGCATCTAAAGGTACAACTGTTGAAGTTAGCGCCTCTGGAAACCAAGCCCATGAAGTGATTAAAGCAATTACTGAACTTATGGACAATAAGTTTGGTGAAGATTAAAAGTTTGTGTGAATGATAAAAAAAGCTCCTCGCAATAAGACAATTCAGCTTTCTCCTAAAGAAATAACTGCCTTATCCAAAGGGGCTCTTGTTTTATCAGAAAACACAAAAGTATCTGATTTAGAAAATCAAATTATCTTTCAAGATAGTTTTAAGGCTTTGAAATTCATTCCTGACGAATCGATTGATTTGATTGTCGTTGATCCCCCTTATAACCTAACCAAAACATTTAGTTCTACTATTTTCAAAGAATCTGATAACAAAGAATATAAGAAATGGTTAGATAAGTGGTTAAAAGAAACATATAGAATTTTAAAGGCTAACGGAACAATCTATATTTGTTCTGACTGGAAAACATCTATTTCCATTCCAGATATTGCTGGAAAATATTTTCTTCTGCAAAATCGAATCTCTTGGGAAAGGGAAAAGGGACGTGGCGCTTTAAACAACTGGAAAAACTGTTTAGAAGACATTTGGTTTTTCACGAAATCTAAAGAGTATAAGTTCAACTTAGATGCTGTAAAAGTTCAAAAAAACGTAATTGCTCCCTACCGTGATAAAGATGGAAAACCTAAAGATTGGGTAGAAGTTGGCGAAGAAAAATTTCGTTATACTTCTCCTTCAAACATATGGACAGATATTTCCATTCCTTTCTGGTCAATGCCAGAAAATACGCCTCACCCGACTCAAAAACCAGAGAAACTTATTGCAAAACTTATACTTGCTTCGAGTGATGAAAATGATTTGGTCTTTGATCCTTTTCTTGGTTCAGGTACCACAGCTGTTGTTGCGAAAAAGCTAAATCGCAAATTTTTGGGAATTGAAAGAGAAAAAGAATATGTGGCCGTTGCATTCAAACGTTTAGAAATGGCAGAAAAAGAAAAATCCATTCAAGGGTTTGAAGGTGGAATTTTCAAATCCCGCAATGCCTAACCCTCAACTTTTATCTATAACCTCTTGTAAATAGCTATTTTACAATTAGCTATTTATTGTTACTGATTACAATTTTTAACGGAGGATTATGATGAAAAAGAAACCTAGTTCTTATAAGAAACCTGCTCCAGCAGCGAAATCTGTTGAAACAAAAGAAGTTAAAGAAACAAAAGCAAAACCAAGTAACAAAAAATAATTAAATAAAAGCTCCTTGCTAAGACTCTTTTTTTTAGATAAAATGCAGTCAACAAATTACAAGGAGCTTTTTATATATGAAAAAAATATTTTCCGTTCTATTCATTCTTTCTCTTTCAAGTTTTCCAGCTTGGGCAGAACCAAATCAGAAAGAGGCTTTACAAAAAATTGAAACTTACCTTAATAGTGTGAAAACACTTGAAGCAAATTTTGTTCAAACAGCAAGCAATGGAAGCAGTGCTGAAGGAAAACTCTATATCAAGAAGCCAAACAAACTTAATATGCAATATACTGGAGACGCTAAAATCTCCATCATTGGTGACGGAAAATATGTCATTTACAATGATAAAGAATTAGGTCAAGTAACACACATTAATTATGATGATATTCCTGCTACGCTTATTTTAGGTGATGATGTCAAAATTGATGGAAAAAAACTTGTTGCAAGTGATTTTTATCAAGATACAGGCATAACTTCTGTGACTTTCACATATCCTGACAACAAAAGCATTGGTCCAATTACACTCATTTTCAATAATAAACCTCTTGAACTTAAACAATGGAAAATTGTTGACCCACAAGGTATAGAAGTTTCTGTTTCTCTCTATAATATCAAACAAGATGGTCAATTGGATAACAAGCTTTTCAAATTCAAAGACAAAAGTTTTGATCCTTTAGCAAACTAAGGAGTGACCATGAAGAAAGTTAAAATAGCAACATGGAATGTGAACTCCATTCGAATCCGTCTAAATTCTTTACAGAAACTTTGTGAAATTGCCAATCCTGATATTGTTTGCATTCAAGAAGTAAAAGCCAAAGAAGAAGATTTTCCATTTGAAGAAATAAGAAAAATTGGATTTGAGCATATTGCTGTTTATGGACAACCAAGCTACAATGGTGTTGCTATTCTTTCAAAAATTCCACTTCAAAATGTAAGAAAAGTTGATTGGGTGGGTAAGTCTGATGCCAGACATATCCAAGCAACAATTTTTGATGATATTGAAATCAACTGTATGTATATGCCTGCCGGAGGAGATATTCCAGATCCTATTGAAAATCTTTCTTTCGCACATAAACTTGCCTTTTTTGATGATATGTCAGAATTTTTTGAACAAAACTTTGCTAAAGAATCGAAAAAGAAAATGATTATGCTTGGTGATTTCAACGTTGCTCCAACAGAGTTTGACGTATGGAATCATAAACTTTTACTCAAAGAAGTTTCACATACACCAATAGAAATGGAAAGAATGGAACGTTTATTGAAATCTTTAGATTTTGTGAATGCCGTTCGTAAAGTTTATCCTTACCCTCAAAAGGTTTATTCTTGGTGGAGCTATCGTAACCCAAACTGGCAAACCAATGACAAAGGTCGTTTACTTGACCATATTTGGACTACACAGACTCTTTTTGATGATATTGAAGCAATTGATATCCTAAAAAAGATTCGCGCCTGTGAGCGACCTTCTGACCACGTTCCTGTTATGATGACTTTAAAGGTTTAAAAAGTGAAAAGCTTGGGTTATATAACCCAAGCTTTTCTTTTCGTTAATAATTGAAATTTAAATTATCAAAAGTACTAAAAGAGATGAGATCATCAGTCCCTTCACCAAAAGTGACCTTAACTTTATCTCCTTTTTTCGTCCACCTTAGTTCTCTGAAAAATTGAGAAGAACCATAAAATTCTTTCCCTTTTTCTCCTTCAAATAAGAGATAGTAAGTATCATTTTCCAAAACAATGTCTCTTACAACATATTCTTTAGAAACATCTTTAACAGGACCATCCTTCAATTTATCTTGGCTGGTTGCTAAAAGCATTTTTATATACTTACTTTCGGCTTCCTTTTTGCTATTTCCATAACCAATTGCTTGACGGTTGTTAACTGCAACAAAGCAATATGCTGTCACGTTAGCAGACGAGCCTTTTAATGTTACAAAATATGTTGGCACACCCTTCACGTTATAAAGAATCGGAGCGGTAGCCTGATATCCTGCAGCACTTGCCTCTGGTTGGTCATTTGCAATTTTTTGAGCTTCTCTTTCATTGACACCGGCAATACGATAAAGTTTTGCTTTTTTGCTTTTTGTATCGACAAGCATAAAACCACTGGTTCCATCTTTAGATTTTGCAGATTTAATTCCTGTATACCAATAGCTTTTTCCTTGAGAATAAACAATAGACATACCTAAATCATCTCCAGTCTCTACAGATCCTCCAGATGTTGCTAATTCGACTCCTTGCTTAGCAAAAACACTATTCAACCATCCTTCTTTATACTCTCCCCAACTATTAATCTGAGAAAGAATAAAGTCTTCAGGCTGAATTCTGTCAATCCATTCAGGAGCATCCTTAATTAGATATTCGTTTAGGTCTCCTGTTTGAGCATCTACTGTTATTACCCCTTTAGAATCTGAACCTCTAAAACCTATTGTTTTCTCATAAGAAGCCAGAACCCAAAAAGGATTTCCTGTCGGATCAATTTCAAGACAATGATCATGTATCCCTCGAGACACATAGCCATTATTTCTAATATGACGCTCAATATCCGTGTCAAAACATGCACTCTCAATATACTTCATCTTTAGAGGTTTGCCGTTGATTTTGGTAACAAGATATACATTTTGGTAATTTGTCGCATCGACAATTACATACCCGTCTGTATACCTATTGTTATACCATCTCCAAAAACCAGTATGTTCTAGAGGAGCTACCCAAATAAGCGCTTCTTTAAAACTAAGTTTTTGGCCTTCATTGATGACAAATTCTCCCGTTATTGATTGAATGCTCATTTTTCCAATTTCTGCTCTTGAACCAAGACCTGGATCAAGACCCAATTTGTCTTCTGCAATTTTTCTTGCATAAGTTTCGTCAACAGAGCGCATTTTTTCAACTGAGATAGGACTAATTTCACCATTGAAAGTGCTATCTGCAACAATTTCAACATTACTTAGAAGTTTATTATGCTTATCAGCATTCATCATCTCGCAACTTTGAAATTGAGATACAAAGAACAGAACAACAAGAATCACCGTTCCAATCCATCTTAAATTGGGGCTTTCTTCATCCCTATCAAGATATGAAAGAGCTGTTCCGAGCACTACAGAAAGTGTAATTTCAATCCATACAGCATGAAATCCCCAGATTGCAAGCGTTGGCAAACTAAAATAGTTTATCACGCCCATAATTATGAAATAGACCACTGCAACAATTGCCACTAACACTTTGTTTTCGCGATTAAATGCAAATCCTGCAAAAACGATTGCAAGAAGCAATGAAAAAAGAATGTAACTCATACTTTTAAAAATTTAATGTTAATAATAAAACAGATTAATTTATGTATAGGAATCAATAATATCATATTTTAGACAAAAATCAACAAAAAAGCCTTCTCTTAATGAGAAGGCTCAGTTACTTATATTTTCAATTTATATCCGCCGTCTTCGGTGATGATAATTTGAGTTTCGGGATTACTACCCTCTTCTACCTTATTTCTTAGACGATAAATGTGCGTTTCAATTGTGTGTGTTGAAGATTCCGGACTATAACCCCAAACATCTTGAAGTAAATCGGTTTTAGATACAATTTTGTTTGATTTATAAAGATATTTTAAGATAGCAACTTCTTTTTCCGTAAGTTTGATCACTTCTCCATCTCTCTCATTCAAAATTTCTTTTGCCATTGGACGAAGTTCATAACTATTAAACTTGATATAACCACTTTCACTTTTATCAAACAAGTTAATGCTCGATTTTAGAAAATCCAAAAATTCATCTAGTTTAATTGGTTTTTTCATCACAATATCGGAACTTGAAAAAGGAATTGTTTCGTCCTCTTTTGATAAGAGGTAAATAATTGGTACATTGAAACCATATTCTCTTATTTTTCTAATAATTTCTTCTCCATCATCAAGCAAAACAACATCATAGACCATTTCACTGTCATATTCTGTATAGAAATTATATTCAGGTGCATAAAGAGCTATCTGCTCTTTAATATCTTCTGCAAAATGTTGGCTTTCCGAAAAAAAGATAATATTTGGCATTAAAAACCTCTTCTAAAAATTGAGCCCCACACCGACAATTGCGGCGTAACCTTTATTGTTATTTTCTGGAAGCTTATTGTCTCCCTTGGAATTCAAATATCCACCAATCAAATAGATATCTATCATCTTGTTGTATGAATATGTATTTGACCAGATAAATAAATCGTCCTTATTATCTGTTTTCTTAGCTTCTGTTCGAAGATAGGCAACACTTGTTTTCAACGGCCCAAACTTATAACCAATACTCACATCCCAAGACCAAGAATCACGATAGTTATCATACAAAGCAGGTCTGTTTGCATCAGTACTTATGCTTGTGATTTTTTCATCCCCATAAGAAAAGGAATTTTTATAACCTGTTGCATAAGTCCAATTTCCTTGAGACAACGTTGCTCCCAATGTGAATGCTTGTGTGTTACGATTGAAAACACCATATCCAGCAGACGTATATAAATCGCCGAAATCAAGTTCCCATTCATTGTGCATTGCTGCGACATAAGCATCTTCATGCGCATAATCATTATATCGGCTGACTAAGCCACGTCTGTTTGGTGTTTCTGGTGTGTAAGTCAACCCAAAAAGAGTGTTGTCAAAAAATTTTGGTGTGATGTAGCTGAATTTCACAGCACGACCATCATCCATCATTGATGTTGATTTTTGTGTGTGAAACGCAACAGATTTTTTTCCATTTTTCCAGTTTGGATCACTCAAAAACCACGTCATGTTTGTGTCATCAATTCCCAACGGTGCAGTATCTTTGGCACCTCTATGAAAACGGTGGGCAACGTTAAAATCTTGTCCACCAATGAAACTTCCATAGGGTGATTGTAACATTCCATAGTTATAAAAACGCCACTCTCCATCATGATTGTATGTTGAATCATGCTGACGGAAGATTAATGATGAACTGTTATAAACTCCAAACTTATAACCGTTATCAAAATCATATACGCCACTTGCTTTCAAGTCGCTTCGATTAACTAAACGATTAGGCATATTGTTATTTGTTGGCTTTTTCTTTGTGTCCGAAACACCATAATAGCCTCGGATATTGAGCTCGTGATCGAGCTCAAATTCTCCGGCAAGGGCATTTTGAGAAACTAAGCATAAAGATAAGCAAACAGAAAATGCCTTTATTTTTTTCATATACTAAACATCCAAATTTGTAACATTTAGTGCATTTTCTTGAATGAAATCACGACGAGGTTCAACAACATCTCCCATGAGTGTTGAGAAAACTTCATCTGCTTCATCCATATGTTCAACTTTAACTTGGAGCAAAGAACGTGCTTCAGGATCCAAAGTTGTTTCCCAAAGTTGGTCTGGGTTCATTTCACCCAGCCCTTTATAGCGCTGAACAGACATTCCTTTTTTACCAGAAGCAACAATCGCATCAACAAGGCTTACGGGACCTGTGATTTTCTTTTCAACACCGCCTTTTGAAACCAAATTTGATGTTGTTGAGAAATTGCGATATAAGAAAGTCTCTAAAGTATTCAAAACTTTCGCTTCATAGCTTTCTAAGACCAAACCATCAATAACGTGTCTTTCTTCAACACCTCTTAATGTTCTGCTAAAGATAATTGAACCATCTTTTTCTGCCCAAACTTTCCAGCCTTTATCATACTCAGCTTCAAGCGCATTCAAACGGATAGCCAAAGCATCCAATCTTTCTGTTAAAATCTTTTCTGAAGATAAAATTTCGGGATCAAAAAGACCAAAAACAGCCATTTGCTCAACAATTTTTTCTGGAGCACGGTTACTTAATGCAGCAATCATATTTCTGGCTTTTTTAGTTTCTTCAACCAAGACAATAAGGTCTTGCCCAATAACTTGTTCACCTGTTTTGTTTGTCAAAACAGCATCATCAGCACCATTTCTAATCAAATATTCTTCCATTTCTCTATCATCTTTAAGATACAAAACAGAGTTTCCTTTCTTAGACTTATAGAGTGGTGGTTGAGCGATATAAACATACCCTTTTTCAAAAAGCTCAGGCATTTGGCGATAGAAGAAAGTGAGCAAAAGCGTTCTAATGTGGCTTCCGTCCACATCAGCATCGGTCATGATGATGATTTTGTGATAACGACACTTACCAACATTAAAATCATCTCTTCCAATACCCGTTCCAAGAGCTGTTACTAATGTTCCAATTTCTGCAGAGTTCAACATTTTATCAAAACGTGCTCTTTCAACGTTCAAAATTTTGCCTTTCAAAGGCAAAATAGCTTGTGTCGAACGGTGACGACCTTGTTTTGCTGACCCCCCCGCTGAGTCTCCCTCAACGATAAAGAGTTCAGAAAGTGCAGGGTCTTTCTCTTGACAATCAGCAAGCTTTCCTGGAAGAGAAGCGAAATCCAACACACCTTTACGACGTGTAAGTTCTCTTGCTTTTCTTGCAGCTTCACGAGCAGTTGCGGCCTCAACAATCTTTCCAACGATAATTTTTGCTTCTGATGGATGTTCATCTAACCATTCTTTTAATTTATCAGCAACGGCACCTTCAACAGCAGGACGAACTTCACTAGAAACCAACTTTTCTTTTGTTTGAGATGAAAATTTAGGGTCTGGAACTTTCACAGAAAGCACACAACTCAAACCTTCACGCATGTCTTCACCTGTGATAACGTTTTTATCTTTTTTGAGTAAATTGTTTTCTGTAATGTAGTTATTAATTGTTCTTGTCAATGCACCTCTAAAGCCTGCCAAGTGTGTTCCACCATCTTTTTGAGGAATATTATTTGTGAAACAAAGCATGCTTTCGTTGTATGAATTTGTCCATTGCATTGCCACTTCAACACCGACATCATCTTTTTCACTTGAGAAAGCGATAACTTGGTCATGAAGAGGGGTTTTAGATTTGTTAATGTGATTAACAAACGCAGTCAAACCACCTTCATAGTGCATCACAACTTCTTTGTGTTGTTCTTTGTCTTTACTACGATTATCAATAAGCTTTAAATAAACTCCAGAGTTCAAGAAAGCTTTTTCACGAATTGCACGTTCAATTGTTTCGTAGTTATATTCGATATTTGTGAAAGTTTCAGGTGAAGCCAAGAAAGTAACTTCCGTGCCATGACGACCAGGAGCGTCACCAACAACTTTGAGATGTTCAACAACATTTCCATGAGAGAAAAGAACAACATGTTCTTTATCATTTCTCCAAATACGAAGCTTCAACCAAACAGAAAGGGCATTCACCACGGAAACACCCACGCCGTGTAAACCACCAGAAACTTTGTAAGAGTTATTATCAAACTTACCACCTGCGTGGAGTTGTGTCATAATTACTTCAGCCGCTGAAACACCTTCTTCTTTGTGCATATCCACAGGAATTCCACGACCATTATCTCTGACTGTTACGGAATTATCAGGATTTAAGATAATCTCAGTTTTGTCGCAATATCCAGCCAAGGCTTCGTCAATTGCATTATCCAAAACTTCATAAATCATGTGGTGTAAACCTGTCCCATCATCAGTATCACCAATATACATCCCTGGACGTTTACGAACAGCGTCTAATCCTTTCAAAACCTTGATTGAATCCGCACCATATTCTTGTTGTTTTAATTCCTCAGTCATTCTTTCTTATTTCCTCAAAATTACATAAAAATTTAACTGCGTTGACTATATATCAAACCGCACTAAATACCAAGAAAATAAATGAAAAGAGCCTATTCTTGTTGATAATTTTATAGTGTTTAATTGTAAAAATTTAGGAAAAAAACTTTAGCGTTTTCCCCGCAATTTTTTTAACTGCTCCAAATTCGATAAAATCGTGTCCCGCCCCTTCAATTTCAACATATTTACAGATATTATTTATATGTTTTTGATAGACTTTGGCATAATCAACAGCACCCGCAGCAACAAACAATGTGGGAACAGACAATCTTTCAACTAATTTTGAAACGATGGAAAAAGGACAGCAATCTAGCTCTTCAAAAATCCCTCCAATTGGATAAAAAACACCATCGCCCCAGTCCATATATTTGCAATTAAGACTTCCTGAATATTTATAGCACTGCTGACGAAGTTCTGCATAAGCCTCGTTACTTGTATCCCCTGATGGATCGAGCAAAACCTGTCCTGACAAACTTTTATTATTTGCAAAAATTAAAATTCTTCCACCAATTGAGTGTCCACTTGCATAGACATTTGAATATTTTTCCTTAAAATGAGCTACAATGTCTTCAAAGTCTTCAACGTGGCGCTTCATTGTAATTTCCGAAAGAGATCTAGGGAAACTTTCTCCAACTTTTTCGCTTGAATAAGCATTTACAATAAAAACATCCCAACCCTTTTCAACAAGTTCATCTCGCAAAGCAACATAAACATATAAATATGTAACAGCGGTCATTCCCGGAAAAATCAGCATAATTTTTTCTTTTTTTTGTCCTTCATGAAACGTATAGTCTCCAGTAATTTTCATTCCATCTCTGGCAGAAAATTCATAAATTTTAGAAACAACAGTCATTATAGCAAGTCCTTTAGTTTTGTTTTATTTTGATAAAAAATCGAATATTTTTGAAAAAGCTTTATCAGCAACGCCAATTTCCGTGAAACAATGAGTCGCTTCTTTAACAACTTCATATGCTGCATTGCTTTGGATTATCTCTTTATAACCAGCCGCAATATTCTCACCTCCAGCAATCAGAAATAGCGTTGGTACTTTTAGATTTTTTACTGCTTTTTCAAAAATTGAAAAAGGTGTTTCAATGAGTTCAACAGGTGTTTTTCCACACAAATGAAAATCTCCATCACCCCAATCAACATATTTATAGTCAGTTCCTTTAAGAGACTTATAAAAACCATCCAATCTTTCTTGAGCTTTAGGATTGTCATAATTTCCAGCGGGGTCTAATAGGATTTGTTTCCTTAATGTTTGACTTTGAGCTAAAAGTAATGTTCTTCCAGAAAGACTATGTCCAAGTGCATAAATAGCTTCATATTTTGCTTTAAAATGTTCAACCACATCTTCAAAATCTTCAATGTGGCGTTTCATATTAATCTCTAAAAGACTACGAAGCGCTTTTCCATTTTTTTCTTCACTGCTATATAAATTTGCGATAAAAACGTCATATCCTTTTTTTACCAAATTATCTCGCAAAGACATAAAAACAAACTGCTGAGGATATCCTGTTAACCCAGGAAGAATAATCATTAGTTTCTTTTTCTGATTTTCAGAATTTTCTGCATAATCTCCAAAAATTTGCATTCCGTCTCTTGCTTGAAAAGAATAAATCTCATTTTTTGTTGTCATAACATTTCCCCTTAAAGTTCGAAGAATACAGCAAAAAACTTATTTAATCATTAAAAATGCTTATAAGAATAGAATCCTTGACTTTATGATTTTATTCTTATATATTCCAAATTGTTACTAGGGTGAAGTGTACCCTACGTCCAAAAAGCACCTCAAATGGGGTGTTTTTTTATTTTAAATTTACAAAGGAAAATATTAAAGTGCCATATATATGATACTAAGAACACTAAGGACGATTATAAGTATGAAAGAGACACAAAAACTTTCTGGTTTATAAAGGCTAAAATATAGGTAATAAAAGGAACTAAAGCAAATAAATGTGCGTAAAAGTATGCTGTGTCAATATACGGATGATATGATGTCTTTAAATAATTACTGACAATCAAAACACCTGTTCTTCCTACAAAAAACCAAGCCAACTCACTGCAAACTGCAATAGCAAGTGAACAATATTATTATACCAATTATTTTTTATATTCTGTTCTGTCATAAAATGATATTAGAAACAGATAAATTATTGTCAACTAAAAAGAACAAAAGATGAACTTAAAAAAACTTTGATAAATAAAATTTCTAGAAAATTGATGTAAAGATAACACACAAAGAAAATAAAGAAATTATCATAGCTGAAATAAAGATATAATAACCAATAATGTATCTAAAAACAGTAAGAATATCACACTCTTTTTCAAAGAAAAGCAGTATATCAAAAAAAATTGCGAGTAAAAAAAGAGTTATATAACAATAAACTACAATAAAAGAGCCAAAGAAAGGAAAAAAAGGCCAAGATAAAATACTAAAAACAATAACCCCTACCCATTCTGGGTCAATAAAAAAATATGCTGCAATAGATAGCAAAAATAAAGTAATCAAAGCCAAGAACAGAAAGTATAAAGTTAAACTTCCTGTTTTTATTTTTAAATTTATGTAATTAAAAACTTTTTTCATATAAGGAGAATATAATATGAACAATAAAAATACAACTAAAAACATACAAAAAGGAATTTTTGTAGCAAGTAAACATGTGGATTGGAATCCAGCATTATGGGGAGATTATCATAATGCTGAGCACCTATACCTTATATATATTGATGGACTTGGTAATAAAAAAGTCCTTCGAGGAGGAATGCTTAATCAAGATGGCATTCAAAAGATGTTAACTAAGGAAGGTTCAAGAATAGAAACACAAAGAGATACAAATCTAAATACGTCATATGATAAATACGAAAAAAATTCAAATTTTAAAACTAGATATCACAAAAAACTCAATATTTCCGAGGATAAATTAGAACAAGAATGGAATAAAATGAATAAAATAGCTAAAATCGTTGAATATGGAAATATTAGATATCAGAATCCTATTAAAGAACCCATACAAAACTCTAACTCTGTTATCCGTACAGTTCTAGAAGAGGCTGGCTACGACTATAAAAGAGCTTTACCTAACGAAGTAAAAGACAAAGTACCAGGGTATGAAACTAACTTATTTAGTAAACCAACTCTCATGAAAGATGAAGATATTGATAAGTATGTATTTCCAAATTCAACTGCTGCTAAGAAAATGTATAATCAACGAGAATATAAAAGTAAAATGGATATTTATCAAAAACAAATAAAAGATATATCTAATAAGAAAATAATAAACAAATATGAGAATCAAATTAAGCAACAAAATCTTTTAGAAAATGCACCAACTCAGACATTGCTTCCAAGCAAGAAGGAAGAAGCAACTAAAAATCTATTGGAAAAATATGTAGAACCAGAACTTTTACCTAGAAAAGTAGAGATTATCAGCCCTCAAAAAGCTGAAGAACTTAAGAGCAAGTCTGAAGATTTATTGAAGCTTCTTAAAGCGAATAACAATCCTCATGAGGACATTTTGTTCAAGAAATATGCAGATGTGACAGAAGATGAACTCAAAGAAACCATGAGATATAGCGGTTATGAAACGCAGGATAAAGTTTTGAAAAACAAGCTAGATGATTTTGTTCAAAAGACCTATGACTATCACTATGGCTCAAACCCTGCAAAACTTGATGCAACGGGCAGAATGATTGAATCCGGAGTGAGAGTTCCTTTTGCAAAAGAGAGTAAATTCCTAAGCACAAAAGACAATATTCCTATGGATGAGGCTTTTAGCAAAATCGCTGAACAAACTTCTCCGTTTGGGGTCAAATCTTTGCAAAAAGGATTAAACAATCTTTCGCTTGCTGAATCTAATTCAACACCTCTTACAGAGGATAATGTGTTAGGACCTAAGACCACATCTAGAGTGAAGGAAATTTTGGCAAAACATTCGCTCGATGAGGTAAACAAGAACATCAAAATTGGTAACTTTAGTAATATGCTAGAAGAAAACCGAAGTAAGATGATTGATAATGATACGCTTAAAAAGACGATGACAACCCTCCGCCCGCAAGATGGCGGATTATTTTTACAAAAAAATATCAATCATGCGGGAGCTGATAAACCAGATTTTGAGCGTTTGAAGGAGGACAATGATATTGGAGAAAAGACAACGACTGCCTTCAATCAAATCAAAGAAGAAAATGAAGATAAACTGACGACATTTGCGAAGGAGAATATGGAAACAGAATTTGAGAAAACGAAAGAAATGGAGGAAAGAGAAAAACAAAAACAAGCGGAAGAAGAACGGACTAAACGAGAAAAAGAAGCTGAAGAAAAAAGACAAGAAGAACGCCAGAAAGAAGAACAAGAGAAGATTGAAAATGCTCAAACTTCCCTCCTAACTTCAAATTCTCTGTTGAAGTGAATTTAGAACTATGTTTTTTGTCATACTTAGCTCCATTAATCCATTTATCTCTGTCATTCCCAATTAAATTGGGAATCTATTTATCAAACTCAACACATTATGGATACTCGGGTCAAGCCCGAGTATAACTGAAAAACAGCCTGAATTATTTTATTCTTATTATTATGTGAAAAACTTAATGTGCCTCTTCCCAGTTTTCGCCTATTCCAACTTCGGCGATGAGTTTAACGTCAAAATTGGTTACGCTTTCCATAGTTTCTTTGACCATTTTTGACACAGCATCAACTTCCTCAAGCGGAGATTCAAAAACAAGTTCATCATGCACCTGCAAGAGCATTTTGGTTTTATATCCACCGTCTAAGAGTTTTTGATATACCCTATTCATTGCCATTTTGATAATATCTGCCGCTGTGCCTTGAAGTGGCGCATTAATCGCTGCTCTTTCAGCAAAAGCTGCCATACGTTTATTTTGGTCATTAATTCCAAGTGTTGAAATTTTACGACCAAAATAGGTTTCTACATAACCATGCGAACGAGCATAAGAAATTGTGTCTTCCATATAAGTCTTAATTTCTGGCATTTTCGAGAAATATGCTTCGATATATGCTTTAGCATCGTCATTTGAAATACCAAGTTGCTTTGCCAAACCATACTGAGATTGTCCATAGATAATTCCAAAGTTAATTGTTTTTGCATCGCGACGCATATCACCACCAACTTGTTCAGGAGCAACACCAAAAACTTGAGAGGCTGTTGCTGTGTGAATATCAATGCCGTTGGTAAAAGCCTCTTTGAGCGCCTTCACATTCGCAATCACTGCCATCAAACGAAGTTCCACTTGTGAATAGTCCACCGCAATAAGTTTATATCCTTTTCTCGGAATAAAACATTGACGAATTTTTTTGCCTTCTGCACTTCTGATTGGAATATTTTGCAAGTTCGGATTGTTTGAAGACAAACGCCCCGTATTCACGAAAGTTTGATTATAGGTTGTGTGAACCCTATCTTCTTTGTCAACCAAAGCCAAAAGAGAATCAGTATAAGTTGATTTGAGTTTTGCAAAACCACGCCATTCCAAAATCTTTTTAGGAAGCTCATATTCTTCTGCAAGCTGCTCCAAAACATCTGCCCCTGTTTGGAAACTTCCACCTGCTGTTTTTTTGCCCTTCAACCCCATTTTTCCATAAAGGATTTCACCTATTTGCTTTGGTGAAGCAAGATTGAATTCTTCTCCAGCAATTTGGTGAGCTTCTTTTTCTAAAACAATCAATTTTTGTTCGAAATCTTTAGTCAAATCCGCGAGATTTTTTGTATCAACCGTAATCCCATTACTTTCCATATATTTCAAAGTTGAAATCAGTGGACGGTCAAAATGTTCATAAATTTTTGCCACACCTTCAGCAGCCAAACGAGGTTTAAGAACATTATAGAGACGGAGCGTCACATCTGCATCTTCTGCGGCATAGTCCAAAGCTTTATCTAATTCAACCTTATCAAAAGTGACTTTATTTTTGCCTGTTCCTGTCACCTCATCATATTTGATGGTTTGATAGTTCAAAAACATTCCTGCAAGTTCATCCATACCATGTCCATGATTTGAAGAATCTAGAACATATGAAATAACAGCGGTGTCTTCAATGGGTTCAATTACAAAATCATTGCCCAAAACTTGTGAAATAAAATGCATATCAAACTTGATATTATGCCCAATTTTCAAAATGGATTTGCTGGCAAAAAGAGGTTTAAGATATTTCTTGATAACATCAAAAGAGAGTTGTTTAATTTTTGAAACAGGTTCTGAAAACAAATCAATAATTTCTTCTTGGTTTCCATGTTTGAGTGGAGCATAGCAAGCAACACCCTCATCTGTCGACATTGAAAAACCAACAATTTTGTCAAAGGTTGGGCTAAAGCCTGTTGTTTCTGTGTCAAATGCAAACAGACGTTTTTGCATAATCATATCCGCCCATTTTTTGAGTGTTTGTTCATCTTGAACTAGTTCATATTTTTTTGTGATTTCTTTCTTTGGTTCTGTAACAACATTTTCTGGCGCATCACAAAACTGTGTTGAAGAACAGCGTGTTTCAATCCAACGTTCTGCACGAGAACGAAGGGAACGCATCGCATAAGTATCAATAAAGTCAAAAACTTGCTTAATACTTGGTTTTCTGCAAGCAAATTTTTCTAAATCTGTGTCAACAGGAACGTCTTGTTTGAGCGTTGCCAATTGGTAAGAAATACGTGCATTTTGAACATTTTCTATCAGCGTTTCACGGCGTTTATTTTGTTTGATTTCATCTAAATGTGTAAGCAAGTTTTCTAAATCACCATATTGATTGATGAGTTCTGAGGCCGTCTTTGGACCAATTCCTGGAACGCCTGGGATATTGTCAGAGCTGTCTCCCATCAAAGCTTGAACATCAACCACTCGGTTTGGTAAAACACCAAACTTATCCATCACTTCTTGATCAGTGCAAAACTTGTCTTTCATTGGATCATAATAAGTGACACCTTCACGAATGAGTTGCATCAAATCTTTATCAGCAGAAACAACAACAACTTCCATACCCTGTTCTTGAGCAACTTTTGCATAAGTCGCAATTAAGTCGTCGGCCTCATAGCCTTCCATTTCTAAGTAGTCTAAATTGAGTGCATTGACAGCTTCTCTAATGATTGAAAATTGCGGAACTAAATCGGCGGGTGTTTCAGCGCGATTGGCTTTATAATCATCAAAAATTTCATTTCTAAAGTTTTGGCGAGCTGCATCAAAAAGCACAAGTGTATAATCACATTCAATTGTGTTTGTGAGTTTCATGAACATATTTGTAAAGCCATAGACAGCATTTACGGGGGTACCTTCAGGACTTGTCATCGGCGGCAAAGCATAAAATGCTCTAAAAATATATCCCGATCCGTCAATTAAACAAATTTTCTTAGCCATAATTCTTTCCTCATAAATTTTCTATCAAGAATATATATGATATTTTGAGGCTTTGGAATCTTTTTAAAAAATCTATCCCCCTAATTAGACTCTGCTAATTAAGGGGAGAAAAAATTAGGCTTCATTATTACTTTCTTTCATAACAAACCAATTCCACATTCTTTTGAACATTAAAACTGCTGATTTTACCGTTTTTTTCCAAGAAAATTCTTCGACATTACTCTTGATTTTTCCATAATTTACTTTTTCAGAGAGAATGGAAAGAACAACACCACCAGATATAACAATTGCAAAAAAGATAATTCTCAAAAGCAATACATAAAATGCAAATTCAAATCGAGTGTCAATAAAATTTATCCCAACAATATCTTCATATTGTTCAAAAATTGAATCTACAAAAAGCATCAATACAGAGACAATGATGGAAAACAATATATATATGCGAATAAAAATCCGAATACTTGTTTGCATTTGAAAATGACTGGCTTTTCCTTTGATAAAATCTTTTAATGAATAATCATCATATGCTTCTAAAACATATCTTGCAACACAGGCAATGGCAGAAATACACATCAACAAAGTTACACTAAAATCAAGTAGTTTCATTTTAATAGTTTTAATTAATAATTTATTTTACGAGTTTTATTTTATCAAAAAAATAAAATCCGTTCAATATTTTTATCAAAAAAAATGCCCTGATAAGCAAGGCATTTTCATAAAATTTTTATTTATTTTCCAAATGAAAGGAAGAAAGAACGTTCAGAAGCTGAAACAGAACTCAAATCTGTTCTAAAATTGTCTTCGGAAGTTTCAATATATTCTGCGAGGGCAATTTCAATAATTTCATCAAAAGAACATCCTTGCTCTTTGGCAAGTTTGAGCAATTTCTTTTTAATTTCACTCTTAATTGATACTGAAATATTATTCATCAATCATCCCTTAACTTATTTGTGATACATCAATAGAAAGTAATTTAAAACATTTAGAGAATCGTGACAAGGACTATCTTTATGGCCAAAAAAGCCCAACCTAAAAAAACAAAAAAAAAGAAAACAATATCTAAAAAAAGAGAGTCAAAACAAAGGCTTGCGAATTGTAAGGGTTTGTGGGTTTTTTTGCTCTGCTTGGGGGTAACTTTAGCAGCACCACTTCTTTATTGTTTTCTTACAATGCCTAATCTTGACAGTGCAATCAATCGTACTCGTCAGCCAATGACAACGATTGCTGCTGAAAATGGCAAAGAAATACAGACATACGGAAATATTTATCAAAATGTGGTTATGCTTTATGACCTCAAACCTCATGTTGTAGAGGCCATTGTTTCAACAGAAGACCATCGCTTTTATTCTCACTTTGGTTTTGATCCTATTTCTTTCACACGCGCGATGTTTACCAACCTTTTTGCAGGCAGATATGCACAAGGAGGAAGTACAATTTCTCAGCAAGTGGCAAAAAACCTCTTTTTAACTCAAAACAAAACGATTAAAAGGAAAGTGCAAGAATTGATGCTTGCTTTTTGGCTTGAAAACAAATTTTCAAAAGATCAAATTTTAACACTTTATATCAATCGTGTTTATCTCGGTTCAAATACTTATGGTATTGAAGCTGCTGCTCAGAAATATTTTTCTAAATCTGCTGAGAATCTCAACTTGCATGAAGCGACTATCATTGCTGGTATGTTGAAAGCACCTTCAAAATATAATCCTCTTAAAAGCAAAAAGCTTGCTTTGGCAAGAGCTTCTGTCGTTTTAAAGACAATGGAAGAGAATAAGATAATTTCTGCAGATGAAAGAGCCAAAGCACTAAAAATGCCAATAGGTTCACCAAAACAAAATAAAATTGACGGAGCGAAACATTTCGCAGATTGGGCATATCGAGAAATTAATACTCAGATAGGAGAAAGAGAAGCTGATATCAAAGTACTAACAACACTCAATCAAGATTTACAAGAAAAAGCTCAGAAAATTTTAAACGAAGCCGTTCAACAAAACAAAGGCAAAAATGTAACACAAGGTGCGATTGTTGTTATAGATAAATTTGGTGGAGTCAGAGCTTTGGTCGGCGGAACAAATTATGACAAAAGCCAATTCAATCGTGCAACCCAAGCGCTTCGTCAACCAGGCTCAACTTTTAAGACCTTTGTTTATATGACTGCTTTATTACAAGGTTATTCACCTGATGTGAAAATCTATGATAAACCTATCAAAATTGGAAAGTGGAGACCTGAAAACTCCAGTGGAAAATATTACGGTTCTGTTCGTCTAGATTATGCTTTTGCAAAATCTCTCAATATGGCAACCGTTAATTTGAGCCAAAAAATTGGGGTACAAAACATTATTAAAACTGCAAAAAAAATGGGAATATCTTCTAAACTTGAAAACACACCTTCTCTTGCTCTTGGTACCAGTGAAGTGACTGTTTTAGAAATGGCTAAAGCTTATGCTGTTGTTGCTAATGGCGGGTATGAAGTTAAACCTTACGTCATTAACGAAGTTTACACAAAAGACGGATATAAAATCTATCAAAATAAATATATTTCTAAAAAAAGAATTTTAGATGAAAAAACGGTTACTGCGATGAAGCAAATGCTTGAAAAAGTTGTCAAAGAAGGTACAGGCAAAAAAGCGCATCTTGGGAGTTATTCTGCTGGAAAAACTGGTACATCCCAAGAATCTAGAGATGCTTGGTTTGTTGGCTTCAATGAAAACTATGTCACTGCTGTTTGGTTTGGAAATGATAATAATGCTCCAATGAAAGGAATCAGTGGTGGAAATTTACCCACTGAAACTTGGAAAAAAGTTATGATTAATCTCAAGTAGTTCTTTCAAAAATCTAATGATTAGATATAATGAGAAAAATTTGGAAAACAAAGATAATAAAAATAGAGGAAAAAATGACACAAAAACCTGTTATGTTACTTATTTTAGATGGCTGGGGCTATCGTGAAGAAAAAACTCAAGACAACGCAATTGAAGTTGGAAATACTCCCAACTGGCATAAACTTCTTGAAACTTGCCCAAATTGCTTAGTTGAGACCTCAGGTTTAGATGTTGGACTTCCTCATGGACAAATGGGTAACTCAGAAGTTGGACACATGAATATTGGCGCTGGTCGTGTCGTAATGCAAGATCTTCCTAGGATTGAAGAAGCTTTCAAAAACGGAGATGTTGAAAAAAGCCCTGTGATTATCGAACTTGTTTCATCGCTCAAAGCAAGTGGAAAGGCTTGTCATGTTATGGGTTTGATGTCTTCTGGTGGTGTTCACTCTCACCAAGATCACATTGTTGGACTTTGCAAAGTGTTAGACAAGAACGGAGTGAAAACTTATGTTCATATCATCACAGACGGACGTGACACACCTCCAACATCTGGAAAAGGGTTTATTGCTGAATTTGAAGCTTCAATAAAAACTTTGAGCAATGTCAAAATTGCAACACTCTCTGGTCGTTTTTATGCAATGGATAGAGACAAACGTTGGGATCGTGTAGAACAAGCTTTCAATTCTATCGCTTTAGGTGAAGGTAAAAACTTTGCATCTGTCCAAGAAGCTGTTGAAGCATCTTACAAAGAGGGTGTGAATGACGAATTTATTGTTCCTTGCACGATTGGAAACTATAAAGGTTTTGAGAATGGCGACGCTGTATTTATGGCAAACTATCGTTCTGACCGTGCCAGAGAAATCACTTATGCTTTGGCAGACAAAGATTTCACCGGATTTACGCGCAAAAAGTTTTTTGAACTCTCTCAAGCGATTGGTATGACAGAGTATTCTGTTGATCATAATCGTTTTTTGAAAGTTGTTTTCGGACCTCAAACTTTAACTAAAATTTATGGTGAAGTTATTGCTGAAAATGGACTTAAGCAACTTCGTATTGCTGAAACTGAAAAATATGCTCACGTTACTTTCTTTTTCAATGGTGGTGAAGAAGCTGTTTATGAAGGTGAAGAAAGAATTCTCATTCCTTCTCCAAAAGTGGCAACTTATGATTTGCAACCTGAAATGTCTGTTTATGAAGTGACTGAAAACTTAGTAAAAGCAATTGAAAGCAAAAAGTTTGATACTATCATTTGTAACTTTGCAAATGGTGATATGGTTGGACACACTGGCATTATGGAAGCTGCACTTAAGGCTGTTGCTGCTGTTGATGATTGTCTAGAAAAAGTTTGTGAAGCAATTGAAAAAGTTGGTGGAGAAATGATTGTAACCGCTGACCATGGAAATGCAGAAAAAATGATTGATGAAAAAACAGGTGAACCTTATACCGCACACACCATTGGAAAAGTTCAAGCTATTTTATTCAATAACAAATCTGGTATCAAAAAATTAAATGACGGTCGTTTAGCAGACTTAGCTCCAACAATGCTAGAGCTTTTGAATATTAGACAACCTGTCGAAATGACTGGAAAATCTTTAATCGTTAAGTAGGTGAAATGATTTTTAGAAACTTAAAGAAAATAGCCTTTTTAAGCATGGGAATATCTATTCTCATGCTTAACGGTGCTGTGGCACAAGTTTCTAATAAAGACTTGGAGATGGTCGAAAAGAAAATCAAAGAGCAATCTCTTGAACATCAAAAACTTCAAGCTCAGTCTCAAAAAATAAACAAAGAAATCAACACAATTAATCGTGAAATGATTAAAAGAGCCAAGCTCATTCAAAATCAAGAAGATAAAGTTTCTCGAATGGAAATGGAACTTGAAAAACTTTCTGAAGATTTGAAACAAGCTCAAGAAGATTTTACAGTACAAGATGAAAGATTAATCCAATCTATTTCTGCCTTGCAAAATCTTGCACTAAAACCAACAGAATCTCTTTTAGTGCAACCTTTGACCCCAGTTGAAGTCATTAGAAGTGCAATGCTTTTGCGTGAAACAATCCCAACTTTGGATCAAAATGCGACAAGAATTAAGATAAATCTGGAACAAATTAGCAATAAAAGAAAGCTTTTTGAAGCTCAAGTAGCAAGAATTAATGAACAAAATAAAAAACTAGAAACAGACCAAGTCAAGTTGAAATCTTTGGCAAAGAAAAAATCTCAGGTAAAAAATGTGGTTGAAGCTAAAACTGTTCAAACTAAGAAAAAAATGGAAACACTTGCTTCTCAAGCTAAAGACTTACGAGACCTCCTTAATAAACTTGAAGCTCAAAGAAAAGCAAAACTTGAGGAAGAAAGAAAGAAACAAGCAGCAGCCAAAACAGACTTGAAAAAATCTCAACCTGAGGGTATAAAAGAAACAGGAAGAGCTTTTGCTAAGGCAAAAGGTAAACTGGAAAAACCGGCAAGAGGTGTTGTTGTCACTTCTTACGGACAAGAAACGGCCAAAGGTGTCAATTCTAAGGGCATAACCATTAAGACCAGAAACAATGCTCAGGTCACGTCCATTTTCGACGGAATTGTCGTTTTTGCGGGACCTTTCAGAGGCTATGGAAATATGGTGATTGTTGAACATGGCGACGGATATCTATCTCTCCTCGCTGGATTAGAAGGCATTGACTGTGAACTCGGACAATTTCTCCTTGCTGGAGAACCAATTGGGCAGATGCCAGCAAAAGGAGATTCTAAACTCTATATTGAATTTAGAAAAGAAAACAAAAACATCAACCCAACACCTTGGTTTAAATATTAAAAAGAATTATAAGATTGGAATTAAATATGCTTAAGAAATTTTCTACATTGATTATGTTTTTATCCGTTATCCTTGTACTTCCTGACAGTGCATTAGCTGCCAAAGATAAGGCTGACAAAAAAGTTGAAGCAAATGAAGCAAATACTTATGAGCTTCTGAATCTCTTCGGGGAGGTTCTAGAAAGAACAAAACTCACTTATGTAGAAGAAGTTTCTGACCAGAAACTTATTGAGGCAGCAATCAATGGTATGCTTTCTTCTCTTGATCCTCATTCAAGTTTTTTGGATGCAAAAAGTTATAAATATATGAGTGAACAGACCAAAGGAAAATTTGGTGGTTTGGGTATTGAAGTCACTATGGAAAATGGTGTTGTGAAAGTTGTCTCTCCAATCGATGATACTCCTGCATTCAAAGCAGGCTTGAAACCTGGTGACTATATCATCAATATTGACAATGAAACGGTTGTTGGTTTAACACTTAACGAAGCTGTTGATAAAATGCGTGGAAAAGTCGGTTCAAAGGTAAAATTAACAATCAGAAGAGCAGCTGAAAAACCTTTTGATGTGACAATCAAACGTGATGAAATCAAAATCCAATCTGTTAAAAGTGAAATCTTAAAAGATGATGTTATCTATATCCGTATATCTTCTTTCAACGAAGACACTGATAAAATGGTAGAAAAATATATCAAAGATTCAAAAAAGAAACTCAACAACAAAGTTAAAGGCATTGTAATTGATGTTAGAAACAATCCTGGTGGGCTTCTTGACCAAGCAGTGAGCATTTCTGACTTATTCCTTGATAAAGGCGAAATTGTTTCTACACGTTCAAGAAACGAAGAAGACACCATCAAATTTAGTGCCAAAGAAGGAGATATTGCAGCGGGACTTCCGATTGTTGTTGTGATTAATGACGGTTCAGCTTCTGCGTCTGAAATTGTTGCTGGTGCTTTGCAAGACCACAAACGTGCTGTTATCTTGGGTGAAAAATCTTTTGGTAAAGGCTCTGTTCAGACAGTTGTACCTTTGGGCAAAGATATTGCTATGAGAATTACAACTGCTCGCTATTACACACCTTCAGGCCGTTCAATCCAAGCAAAAGGAATTGAACCTGATGTTGAAGTGAAACCTGCAAAAGTTGAAGTTTTAGACAGTGGTTACACTTTCAGTGAAGCAGAACTCAGAAATGCTTTGAAAAACGAAACAACAGATGAGGCTAAAGGCAAAAAAGATGCTAAATCTGCCGACAAAGAAAATGATGATAAGCTTGCTAAAGACTATCAACTTTCAAGAGCTGTTGACCTCGTTAAAGCTTTAGGGATTTATAATCAATACGAAAAATAAGGATTTGATTTTTGCTAGATTATATCAAAGAGAAAATATTTTTAATTCTGATTTGGGTGTTGACAATTGTCATTCTAGTTAGTTTGGCATATGTTTTCGCCGAGGTTAAAACAAAACCTGAATTTTTAAATAAAATTGACTCAATTTTATATAGCAAAGAAAACCTTTCTCCAAGATATATGATTATTATGCCAGATACGGTTCAACCGCGCCAATATACGCAACAGATTAAAAAACCAGTTGTTGTGAAAAACTATGACCAAAAGGTCAGAATTACTGATGCGAATAAGCTCGCGGTTGAAATTCCAAAGATTGAAAATTTGAAATCTTCCGGCAATTATATTCCTTTAGATGTAATAGAAATTAATGCTGAAAATGCTAAAGAAATTGAAAACAGTCCTCGCAAATGGATTACATATTCTAAAAAAATAGATATTCCTCAAAAATTTTTCAAAGTTGCCGTCATCATCAACAAAATGGGTATTAATGAAAAATATTCAGAAAAAATTATTGAAAATATTAATGAAAATATTTCTCTTGCTTTTTCTCCTTATGCTCGAAACTTGGTTGATAATGTCAAAAATGCACGTCGTCATGGTAACGAGACTTATCTTGATTTGATTTTGCCTTCTAAAGACTATCTCTTACAAGATACAGGACCTCTAGCGATTAAGTTGGATGAGTCTCCCGAACAAAACTTAAAAGTTTTAGATGATATTGAGGCTCAAAATGCTTTGGTTGGGGGAGTTGTTCTGCTTGGTGACGCAAACTATGAGGACCGCAAAGAAATTAAGGGAATTTTACAAGAAATTCAGAAAAAAGGTTTGCTTTTCGTTGATGCAACTCAAGGTGAACTTCTTGGCACTTTAAAAATCAATCATCTTCCTCGTCAAAAAGCAGATATTATTATTGATGATGCGATGCCTAAAGAAGTTTTAGTGAAAATTTTTGAAGAAGCAGAAGAAATTGCTCAAGAAAAAGGACAAGTTGTTATTTCAATAACGCCTCGCCCTGTCAATATTATAAATCTTTCAGAATGGACTCAAACTTTTTCAAAGCCACTTTCCTATGAAGAAATTAAAGAAGGAAAAAAAGTGAAAAAACCTTTTGTTCTTGTTCCTGTCTCAATGCTTGTTGTGGAATAGTTATGGAAAAAAAATATCGTAAAAATGTGTGTATTGTTATTTTTAACAAAGAAAAAAAACTTCTTGTTTGCGAAAGACTAGACTCTCAAGGAAAAACTTTTGCTTGGCAGTTTCCACAAGGTGGAATAGACGAAGGGGAAAATGTTCTCGAAGCTGCCAAAAGAGAGGCGTGGGAAGAAACATCTATCACTTCCTTGGAGTTTGTATCGCAAACAGAAAAACCTATCTTCTACGACTTTCCAGACAATGTTTTCAAAAAATTTGGATGTAAATATTCAGGACAAGAACAAAGTTGGGTTCTTTTTCATTTTCAAGGAAATGATTCTGAAATTGATATAAAAACAAAAATTCCAGAATTTGCTCAATGGAAATGGGTCGATGCAGATTTTGCATTAAACCATGTGGTTCCATTTAAAAAAGAAGTTTATGAAAAAGGGATAAATTTCTTTATCCCTTTAATTGAAAACTATATTTCTTCTAATTTAATTTGAGTATCATAGATGTTTTTTAAGAAGTCATACCTAAATGTTGCATAATTATCAACTGTTTTGAATTTGCAGTCTTCATTATTTGTACATTTTTCCTCTAGTGATTTAATTTTCATTGTCATTTTTTTTAGAAAATAGAAATCATAAACAGAAATATGTGCAATAAAACTTTTTGGAAGATTATATGAAGACAGAAAGTCTTTTATATCGCTTTCCTTGGAGATTTTTTCATTTTTTATGTTCATAGGCGTACAGACGTATATGCTTTTATTGGAAATACTTTTGCAGTATATTCCTTTTTTTGCTTCATCGTAGAAAACAAGAAGTTTATCATCTTTCCCGTTTTCAGAGTCTAAAACTTCTATACTTGTTACTCTATCACCAAAAAGACTAATTTCTTTTGATTTATATTTTGACCAATGTAATTCCTCATGAAAAGATTCATTTCCTAAATATTTTGTCAGATAAAATAACAAAATTCCCCCAACAAAAAAATAGATTATTTTTTTCATAATAAACCCCTACGATTTCTCCGATTTAAGCTGTCCGCAGGCTGCCAAAATATCTTGACCTCTAGCTGTTCTTATCGGAGCTGCAAAACCACCTTTTTCAAGTTCTTGCGAAAAAGCTCTAATTCTATTGTTTGAACTTGGTTCAAAACCACAACCTGGCCAAGGGTTAAAAGCAATTAGATTAAACTTTGCTCCAATTCTAAATTTTTTCATCAAAGCAACAAGCTCTTTGGCATCATCTAAACTGTCATTAATGTCTTTTAACATCAAATATTCGAAAGTAATATATCTTGAAGTTACAATTTTTTGATATTCTTGACAAGCTTTCAGAACTTCCTCAATCGGATATTGCTTATTAATAGGCATTATTGAAGTTCTTTTTTCATTGTTTGGCGCATGTAGACTAACCGCCAATTTTACACCTGTTTCTTTTGCAATAAGAGCCATTTTTGGAGCAATTCCAGATGTAGACAATGTAATCCTTCTTTTTGAAAGAGCAACCCCATCACCATCCGTTAATATGTTTAAAGCTTTAATCGTATTATCTGTGTTATGAAGCGGTTCACCCATACCCATAACCACAACATTTGAAAGCTTTCTAATTGTTCCATTTGAAGGGCTTGGCCATTCACCATAAACATCTCTTGCCACTAAAAATTGGCTGACAATCTCACCAGATGTTAAGTTTCTTGTAATTCTTTGACTTCCTGTATGACAAAACTTACAACCTACTGCACAGCCAACCTGAGTTGAGATGCAAATTGCACCACGGTCTTCTTCTGGGATATAAACCGTTTCGACTCTTTGACCATCTGAAAATTCAAGAAGCCATTTTCTAGTTCCATCATTTGAAATTTGTTCTGTTACAATTTTGGGACGTGTGAGTGTATAATTTTCTTCAAGTTTTTCTCTCAAATCTTTAGAAAAACTACTCATTTTAGAGAATTCTGTGGCACCGTGAAAATAAAGCCATTGCCAAAGTTGTTTGGCGCGAAATTTTTTCTCGCCTAAAACTTCCATTTCACTTAAGATTTCTTCAAAACTAAGCCCTATAATTTCTTTTTTTGACATTTATTTACACTTTGTGCTGATAGCTTTATATGCTGAACCAAAGCCAGAAAGGGAATATGTGTCTTTTGTTGTTGTGCCTTTAGAAGACATTCCACTTACAAACATTCTATCGCCTCTTTTCATTGCATCCACAAGTTTTTTATCAACAGATTCATTAATTGCCCAAGCTTTATCGCCTTCTGTGAAAATCTTATCAATGGTTTTTGCACCAATTTTAACAGTCACTTTTTCACCTGCTTTAAAATCATATCCAGCAACAAAATTGACAACATCATATACTTTTTCTTTCGGACGATGTGTTACAACGACATAAATATCGCCTCTTTTTGTATATTTTCCTTCATCTCTTTTTGGGGTTGAAGCCATATAGCAAATTTGCCCAGAAGCATCTTTATAGGCATAAGCCACCCAATCACCATATTCGCCAATCATTGTTGGAGCAGCAATTGCAACTGAACTAATACCTATTAAAACAGAAAGAAAAGAACCAAATACAAACTTTTTCATTATTATATACTCACAAAAATTTAACTTAATCGGAATTATATTTGAAAAATCTATAGAAAATGTTAATTTATGTAAAATTTACAGAAAAGAGAGCCACATATGATTAGAGATAATTATCTTGATGTGAGTAAGATCATTAAAGATAAAAAAATTTTGAGACTTTTCAAAGCCGTAGAAAACTACGGTGGTGTTTTACGTTTTGTGGGTGGATGCGTTCGCGATGCAATTATGGGTATCGACTCCGCCGATATCAACCTCGCAACAGATTTATCCCCTGATGAATTGGTTGAAGCTTGTGAAGATCGCTCTCTTAAAACCGTTGCAATTGGCATTAAAACAGATTGTATTGGTGTTGTTATCAACGACTCTATAATCGAAGTAACATCTCTTCATAAAATTGTCACTGAAGGTAAACAAAACATCATTCAATTCACAACCGATTGGAGCGTTGACGCCTCTTCTCGTGACTTAACGATCAATGCTGTTTATGCTGATGAAAAAGGCAATGTTTTCGATTATTATAATGGAATCGATGATTTAGAAAATGGAGTTATTCGTTTTATTGGAAATCCTAACCAACGCATTAAAGAAGACTATACTAGAATTTTGCGTTTTTTCAGATTCTATTCTTCCTTTGGCAAAGGCGAACCAGATAAAAAATCTCTTCAAGCTTGTATTGATAATAAAGAAGGTCTTAAAACCGTTTCTATTGATAGGCTAAAAGATGAGTTGAAGAAAATTTTACTGACCAAAAATGTTGTAAATGTTATGAAAATTATGGCAGATAACGACATTCTTTCTCACGTTATTCCGACACCAAAAAATCTTTCTGATCTTGATTTTCTGGTAAATTGGTTTGATGACTCCAAAATTGGAAAAGCTGGAATTAGAAGACTTTTTATGCTTCTACATGCAAATAGCAAAGAACAGACTGAGTTTTATCTCAATGTTTTGAAGTTTAGCAATAAAGGAAAAGCATATTATCTCTCTTTAGATGAAGAAAATATTGAACTTAGTGACTATGAGGATAGTAAAAAACTTTTAGAAATCATCTATAAGTATGGTAATGAATTTTGTATTGATAAACTTATTATTCTTTGTGTTAAAAAACGTCTTAAAATGGCGAATATTGAAGAAATTATTCAATCTATCCAAGAAATTAAGCTTCCTAAATTTGAAGTTGGAGGGAAGGATGTGATTGGTTTTGGCGTTAAAAACCAGCAAATTAAATTGGTTTTGAACTATTTAGAAGCTCTATGGATTGAAAGTGGCTTCACACTCTCCAAAGAAGAACTCATTGCTAAAGCTGAAACGGTTTCTAAAGAAATTGCCTAGAACTGCCAAGCATTTTTAATATGTTTAATTTTAAATGGAAGTTCAACTAAGACAACATCAAACCTCATTTCATCATTTTGGCAGAAAGGATGTTTTTTTAAAAAAGCCTCAGCTCCTTTCACAATTCTTTCTTGTTGCTTTTCTTTGATAGCATAAGCTGCATCATCTAAATTTTTTCTTTTTTTGACCTCAACAAAAACCAATTGTGTATGCTTTCTTGCGATAAAATCTATTTCTCCAGCATGTGTGCCTTTTCCCGTGACATAATTTGTTTCTAGAATCGAATATCCTTTAGCTCTAAACAAGCAACGAGCCAAAAATTCAGCATATTTACCCCAGAAATGATTCGTCATTGTTTAATCCTTAATGCCATTTCATAGACTTCATTTTTATTCAACTTATATTCTTTAACAACTTCTTTGACAGCATCTTTAAGAGAACTATCTTTGAGTTTTTCTTTCAAGATTTTTTCAACATCTAAGCCCTCATTGATATCCCCATCAAAAGGCGCAACCATAAATACCATCTCACCCTTTGGCTCTTTTGCTTCAAAATGAGCAATGAGACTATCTGCATCAGACGTTAAGCACTCTTCATACATTTTTGTAATTTCTCTTGCTACGCTCATTTCTCGGCTTCCAAAAACCTCTTTTGCTGCTTGCAAAGTTTTCAAAATTCTAGGAGCTGTTTCATAAAATATCAAAGTTGCATCAAGCTTTTTAAGTCCTTCAAAAAAATCTTTTCTAGCCTTTTCTTTGTTTGGGATAAAGCCAGCAAACATAAACTTATTTGTTGGAAGTCCAGAAAGTTGCAAAGCACAAATGAAAGCGCAACAACCAGGAATCGTACAAATATATATTCCTGCATCTTTACACTTCTTAATCAGTTTATATCCAGGGTCAGAAATAAGAGGAGAACCAGCATCACTTACCAATGCAACAGATTTTCCACTTTCAACAATTTCGATGACTTTTGGAGCTTGTTCTTCTTCGTTAAAATTATGCAAAGAAATAAAGTTTTTTTTGAGACTAATCCCTAAAAGTGAGAAAAGTTTCTTGGTCACTCGAGTGTCTTCACAAGCCACAATCTCTGATTTACTTAAAACTTCAATCGCTCTTGCTGAAATGTCATTCAAATTTCCAATAGGAGTAGCAACAATATACAAACCGGTTTTCATCATCTTGATACTTTACAATAAATTATTTTTGTTATAATCATTAGGTAATTCTTTTATATTTTAGGAAAAAATGCAAGTGATAAAAAAAATTGTCTCCTTATTTGCGGTCATGACCCTTTTCGGTTGCACAACGCTCAAACCCGAAGAGAATAAAAACTATGAACCTGTTCACGCCACAACAGTGACTGAAGAAAACTTTGGTGAAACAACTGATTTCCGTGTTGCGATGATGCTTCCTTTAACAGGTGTTGCAGCAAAACAAGGTGAAGGTTTGAGAAATGCAGCTTTGATGGCTCTTGAAGATGTTAACAATCCTAAAATGCTTTTACAGTTTTATGACACAAAAAGTACACCAAGTGGTGCTCGTATTGCGGTTGAAAATGCAATCAATCAAAAGGCTGAACTGATTATCGGACCTTTGATGGCTGAAGAAGTTAAAGCTATTTCTTCAAAAACAAGAGAAAAAGATATTCCTGTCATTACTTTTTCAACAAGTAGTGATGTTTTAAATGATGGGGTTTATTCTCTTGGACTCCTTGTTGGAGAACAAGTTAATCGAGTTGTAACTTATGCTGCTGAAAATGGTAGAAAAAAACTAGCCTTACTCGTTCCTGACAATTCAACAGGAATAGCTGTTGCTCGTGCATCAATCATCTCTGCACAAAAGAACGGAATGGAAGTTACAAAAATTGCATTTTATCACCCAAACACAAACGATTTCTCAGGAATATTGAAACAGCTCACTAGTTATGATTCTCGTTCTGCAAGAGCAAATAGTCTCAAAGATAAGCTTGAAGCTCAAGCTGGAAAAGGAGATTCAAATGCGGCAAAAGCCTTGGCAAAACTGAAAAGTGTAGATACACTTGGTGAAGTTAATTTTGATACTATTCTTATTCCAGAATCAGGTTACAAACTCAAATCTGCTGTGGCAATGTTAGGCTACTATGACGTTTCTTCTCCTAAAGTTAAAATTTTGGGTACAACTTTGTGGGAAGGCGCTCAACTCAACAAAGAAGGTAATTTTATAGGAAGTTGGTATCCTATGATTTCTCGTAGCCATAATGCCTATTTTGTCAAAAAATATTCTGAAATTTTCTCTGAAAAACCAAGTAGTCTTTATGCTTTTGGTTATGATGCTGTCGCTCTTGCTTCTGCAATTACAAGCAAACAGCAAGGCAACATCAAAGCAGAAATTACAAATCCAGATGGCTATATTGGAATTAATGGGGTCTTTAGAATTTTTCCTGATGGCTCAAACCAACATAGTCTAGACATAATGCAAGTGAATAACTCTGATGATGTTGTGGTAAATGCCGCTCCAAAAAGATTTGATAATGTTGCTTATACAAACCTTAGAGATATTAAGTTAGAAGAAGGCTATGTTGCTCCAAAGATTTTTGGAAAAAATATTGTTGATGCTCAAGTTGCTATTTATGGACATGTTATTTCTTCTGAAAACCCTGTTCGTGAGCAAAAAGATGAAAACGAAATTTTACAGAAAGCTTTAGAAAGGCACAAAATCTCTCTTCCATAGAGATTAGCTTTTTTATTTAGGCATAAATCAAAGTTTTTCCTTGAATTTTTAGCTATTTTATAGATACTAGCTCACTGAGGGGTTTGAGTTGGTTTTTCGCCAACTTGGTCAGGTTCGGAAGAAAGCAGCCACAACGACAAAGCTAAGGTCAAATTCCCTCACCTTATTTGAGATTTTACGGTAAAGAAGTTTTATGACACAAGAAAATGATCAATATGTTGTTCTAGCTCGAAAATACCGCCCGCAAAATTTTGATGATTTGCTTGGGCAAGATGCTCTTGTGCAAACTTTAACCAACGCAATAAAAAACAATCGTCTTCACCATGCTTATATGCTCACTGGAATTCGTGGCGTTGGAAAAACAACAACAGCTAGAATTATAGCAAAAGCTCTTAACTGTACTGGGTTAGATAGCAAAGGTGGTCCAACACCTCATCCTTGTGGTGTTTGTGAAAACTGTAAAGCCATTGCTGCTGACCGCCACATTGATGTGATTGAGCTTGATGCGGCATCTCGTACTGGCGTTGATGATATTCGTGAAATTCTGGAAGGTGTGCGTTACAAACCAACTGTTGCTAGATATAAAATCTACATCATCGATGAAGTGCATATGCTTTCTAAAAATGCATTTAACGCACTTCTCAAGACTTTGGAAGAACCTCCTGCACATGTAAAATTTATTTTTGCTACAACAGAAATTCGCAAAGTTCCGATTACAATCCTTTCTCGCTGTCAAAGATTTGACTTGCAAAGGCTAGGAATTGAAGATTTACTCAAACTTTATCATAAAATTGTAGCTAGTGAAGGCATTAGAGCCGATGAAGAGGCTTTGCAGATTATGGCAAAAGCTGCTGATGGCTCTGCTCGTGATGCAACATCCCTTCTTGACCAAGCAATTTCTCTTGGTGGAGGAAATGTCAAAGTTGAAACCGTAAAAGATATGATTGGTTTGGCTGATAGAAATCAAACTTTTACACTTTTTCAAAACCTCCTTGAAGGCAAAGTTGATAAAGTTGTTTCAAATCTACAAGAGCAATATAAAAATGGAGCAAATCCTCTCGTTTTACTACAAGATTTGGTTAATATCACCCACCTTCTTGCAAAAACAAAGATTGTTCCTAGTTTCTTAAATGATTCATCTATAACTGAAGCGGAAAAAGAATTTTGCAAATCTCTTAATGGTGTATCCCTTGCTATTCTTTCAAAAATTTGGCAAATGCTTCTCAAGGGTATCAGTGAACTTCAATATGCTCCAGTTCAAATAGATGCCTTAGAAATGATTTTGATTAGAATTGCCTATTCTGCGAATCTCCCAACACCTCAAGAGATTTTGACAGACATAAAAAAAAACTCTGAAATAAGCAAATCTTCTTCTTTTTCAAAACCTGAAGTTTCTTTTCAAAAAAAAAATCTAATTGAACAACCTGTCCCTGTTGAAGTAGATAATTCTGGTTTTGCAAGCCTTAATTCTGCAGAGGAATTTATTTCTTATCTTGAAAATAATAAAAAAGTTGTAATGGCTTTTACCATTAAAAATGAAATTTCTTTTGATGAATTTCGTGATGGTTATATCAAAATGATTATCTCAAATCGAATCCAAAATGATTTTATTATGGAAATTCATAAAGCCTTAAAAGATGCTACGGGAAAAACTTGGCAACTTGATTCAAGTCGAGGAATTCTTAGAGAAACAATGGCCGATGTTGAAAAAGCTAAAGTTGAGGAAGACAAAAGAAATGTTTCCGAACTTCCTTTGGTGAAGGCTATTTTAGCAGAATTTAATGGAGCAAAACTTGAAACTGCAACCAAAAAAATTCTTGAAGAAAAAATTGAAGAAGATAAATTTGAAGAGACTGAATTTTTTATTAACGAGGAGTATTTATAAATGCTAAACATTCAATCTATTATGAAGCAAGCACAAGCAATGCAAAAAAAGATGGAATCAACTGAGATTGATGGTTCTAGCGCTGGCGGTATGGTTAAAATTAAAATCAATGGCAAGTTTGATATGAAAAAGATCGAAATTGACAAATCTTTAGTTTCTGCAGATGAAGTTGACGTTTTGGAAGATTTGATTATAGCTGCTTTTAACGATGCAAAAGCAAAAGCAGATAAGATTATGCAAAGCCTCACTGGCGGGCTTAATTTAGGCGGTATGAAGCTTCCTTTTTAGAAAGATAAGAAATGATTGGCAAAGAGATAGACAGGCTCATTAAAATTGTAGCAAAACTTCCATCGTTAGGACCTCGTTCTTCACGAAGAATTGTTTTGCAACTTTTAAAAAAGAAAGAATCTACAATGCTCCCACTTATTGAAGCGCTCACTGTTGTTTCTCAAAACGTAAAAACCTGTAAAGTTTGTGGAAACTATGACACTATCTCTCCTTGCTCAATCTGTTGTTCTGATAAAAAAGACAATGATTTAATTTGTGTCGTTCAAGATGTTTCAGATCTTTGGGCAATGGAGAAAGTTTCCCTGTTCAAAGGCAAATATCATGTTTTAGGTGGTGTACTTTCTGCTCTAGATGGTGTTGCACCTGAGGATTTGAATATTGAAAATTTGCTTCATAGAATCAGAAAACAAGAAATTAGAGAAGTTGTTCTTGCCTTGCCTGCAACAGTAGATGGACAAATTACAACTCACTATCTTTTAGCAAAATTAAAAGAAGCCAATGTCAAGGTAACGACACTGGCTCAAGGAATTCCGATGGGAGCTGAATTGGACTATATGGATGAAGGAACACTTCAGCTTGCCTTCAACTCCAGAAAGCTTTTGTAAGCTATCTTCCCATAAATTTTGCGTGACGAAGTTCCATATTCGCTTTTCTACGTTCTAAAAGCACATCTTTTGCAGTATATCCAATTGAATAGACTTTCACATTATCTTGTGGAGCCTGAATTTCTGTAGCTTTTCTAAGTTTTTCTTTCACTGTTTGAAGAAGAGAAGGACCTTTTGCCTTTTTTTCTTTTGTTTTTGTAATTTCTTTTAGGCCATTTAAAACTGCACTCATTCCGTTTTTTGCTTTGATATTCGCAATCATAGAAATTTCATTAAAAGCTGCTCTGATTCCTTCAACATTTGGAGCAAGCAAATATTCAATTGTGTTCTTGGTCTTTAACGCTTTACCCTTGCAGAATTTACAAATTGTTGAAAAATATCTATTCAAACCTTTGTTATTGATTGGAGCATTTACCAAAAATTGCTTAACATTTTTATTTTTGAGCATTTTAGCCATACCAACAAAGATTTTTTCAAAAGTTTCTTTATTATTCGCTTTTGGAGACATTTTAATTGTTGGAGCAATGACATATTCACCACTCACACCAAAGATATTTTTGCAAGCATCATATTGTGGCTCTGCATATCCTCTTAAAGCACCTATTTCTTTGGCAGAAAGACTCACTTCCCCAAGAACATTATTGCCCTCGAGTAACCAGTACATTACTTTGTTGTTTGCTTTATTGAATTCTTCATAATCTTTGATAAAACTATCTTTGAAATGAGAGAGACCTAATTTAATTCCCCATTGTGAAACAGAGGAAAGACTACGAACGTCATATCCTAAATCTCTGTTTCCCTCCCCGTCAAAAGCTTTGAAATAACTTTTTACATATCGGTTGTGGGGTTTTTCTAATGTTATATTCAACATTGACATAACACATCTCCTCTCACCTTATATAAAATAGTATATCATTAAAAAGTGAGAAAGAAAGTTAAGGTTTTGTTGCATTTTTGGTTATAGGAGAACCTTTAGTTTATTAACTAAAGTTATATCGCTTCCTAACATTTTGTATTGTGGTAATTTTATTTCACTAAATTCATAGTAGTTATCTTCAGGTAAGCGTTCGATTTCTGAAATGTCTTTCACAAGCTCAATAACTAAGTCTATTTTATGGGTTTTTATATATGGAAATTCTCTAATTCCGATACCGTAAATTTCCAAAAGCCCTTCAATATTTTGTGGGCAGGAAGCAAAAATTTTATTTTCTTCAACAAAGAGATCTATTCTATCATCTGCCAATAAAACTGCATTTTCTTCACTTATAAGGCGAAAACAAGAAGTTGACTTACCAGAACCGCTTGAACCGATAAACATTATTCCTTTGCCCTTAAAAACGACACATGATGCATGAATGTTTTTCATATTGACCTATAATTTTTCGAGTCTTGTTCTTTTATCTTCTTCTGTAACTTTTATCTCAATATTTCTACCTGAGTTTTTATCTGGAGTAATCGTCAAATTAAAAGCTCTACGAGGAAGATATCCTTCCATTTTTTCTGGCCACTCAATAAGAGAGACTCCCTCATACATTGCTTCTTCAATACCAATTTCAAAAATTTCTTCAGGAGATTTAATACGATATAAATCAAAGTGATAAATTTCAAAAGCATCTGTTTCATAAGTTTGCAAAAGAGTGAAAGTTGGGCTTGGAACTTCTTCAGCATTAGTCAACGCTTGAATAAATGAACGAGATAAGGTTGTTTTACCCATTCCCAATGTCCCATTAAGCAAAAAGATATCACCTTTTTTGGCAATCTGTGCCAATTTCTTTCCAAATTCAATAGTTTGTTTTTCATTGGCACATTTATAATTAAATATCGCTTCCATTTAGAGATCCAAAATGCCTTTTTTGGTGGATTTTGGCTTAATCACCTTAATTTTTGGCTTTTTACCTTGAAGCTTTCTCCAATCTGAAGGCTTATAAAACCTTCCTTGCCACAACCCTGTTTTATTTGCTTGAGCTTGCTTTTCATATGAATAATATATGTCTGTTGAAGAAACATCTGCCACAGCCCAGCCAGCATTAACCAGAGCAGCACCGATATCATATTGACCTAACGAACAAATACCTGTCATATTACCATTTCTGTCTTGTTTCATTACACGACATTCAATTTCATTTCCGGTTATCCAACTATTAAGCCAAGCTGCAGCTTCTTTACCACAATGATATGAGCGACCTTGCTTGTCGGCACATGTTTGTCCTATATCTGGGCCATCAACACCAAAAAATTTGAAATATTTTCCATTTAGGGCAATTGTATCAGCCTTGATAATTTTAGGATATCCATAAATTGCAGGAAGGTTGGCTGGGTTAAACACAGGTTCTTCTTCAGCTTGTTCTTGTTCATTTGAAAAAATATTAGAAATTTTATCAAGAGTACCACCTTTTTGTGGTTGAGGTCTCTGTTTTGGTGCTTCAGCTTGAAATTCTTCAAATTCTTCACCAGCTCCTGGTCCAAAATCTTCATCGTCAACAATATCTGCCTCAATACCCATTGGATTAGACATATTTTCGGTTGATTTAACTTTATCTCCTCTTCCCAAGAAAGTTTGAATGTTACTTCCAACATTATCTATACCATTACTAAAAGCACCAATTGCGAAAAGAATAAAAATCACTATGACTGAAAAAATTGCAAATGAAGGCAAACATCCCATAGCTCTCCAAGCCATTTTTAGAAAGATATAAAGAATGATAATTCCGATGACAAGACCAACAAAACCTACGCCTTGTGAGAAAGCACCTGTACTTTGTGTTCCTGAACCACCATAAAAAATGAAGCCAAGAGCAAGAAAACCTAAAATAACTCTTTTTAAAAATAGCATATCTAATCTTTCCTCAAGAAATTGTCGACAATGCCAGCATTTTAATCTCATATTTAAAAAATTGCAAACACTCAATTTATGAAGAATTGCACTTAGCTAAAAAAAGAGAGCCGAAGCTCTTCTTTTTCAATCTTGTTTTTCTTTCGCATAGCAATTGCAATGACAAACACCTTTTGTTTCAATGTCATTTTTGCACATCTCTGAAATACAAGATCTTTGTGAATTGCTTGCATCACAAGGACATCTTTTCCACTCTTCCTTAGAAAACATTATAGATTTTGCACGAGCAACTTTGTTAATGTTTTTTGTTGGAAAAAGTCCTGCTTCAGAACATTGCTTAAGCATTTTTTCCAGAATTTCTTCCATTTTTTTAATCCCTAATCCACCATTTTGATAGAAAATTTATCGGAACTTGCAGCTTGAGTCGCAACTGGAGTTGCATCTGCCGAAGATTTTCTTCCTTTTTGTTCTAAAATATCAATTATCATATCAAGCTCGGCAACAGAAGCATATTGAAGAACAACTTTTCCGCCACCAGATTTGCTTGTAGAAATCTTAATTCTTAATCCCAACTTTTCAACTAAATCTTTCTCAATATCTTTAATATCTTGATTAGATTCTTTATTTTTAGGTGCGTTTTCTTTTTTAGGTTCTTTTTGTTTAGAAACCATTTCTTCAATTTGGCGAACACTTAAATCTTTAGAGATAATTTGTTTTGCCAAGCTTTCTGCATTTTCAAGTCCAACTAAAGCTCTTGCATGTCCTGCAGAAATTTTATTTTCTTTTACTAAATCTTTCACTTCATCCGGTAAAGTTAATAGTCTTAATGTGTTTGCAATATGACTTCTGGATTTTCCAACAATTTGTGAGAGAACTTCTTGTGTGTGAGAAAATTCATTTATTAATCTTTGAAATCCTTCAGCTTCTTCAATGGCTGATAAATTTTCACGAAGTAAGTTTTCTACCAAAGCAACTTCAAGAACTTCTCTGTCATTTAAATCTTTTACAATTACTGGAACTTCTTTTAGTCCAGCAAGTTTTGATGCTCTCCAACGGCGTTCACCAGCAATAATTTCATATTTATCATTTTGCTTTCTGACAAGTAAAGGCTGAAGAACGCCTTTTTCTCGGATTGAAGCAACCAAAGCTTGAAGTGCTTCTTGATCAAATTCTTTTCTTGGTTGATATTTACTGGCAAAGAGTAAGTCTATATTTATATATTCTGCACCAGCTTTTATATTTTCCTCAATACTTTTAACTGGTTTATCAATGTCAAAATCTTCATCTCCAAGAAGTGCACCTAGACCACGACCAAGACTTTTTCTTTTAGAAGAATGTGCTGGCATTTCGCCTTTTTCAATTAAATCATCCAAACTAATTTCTCCAAATTCTGCAATATCTTTATCTAGCATGCCATAAGTTCCTTTTCTCTTTTCAAAAGTTCGCCTGTCAAACTGATATAAGCTTGCGAACCATTACAATTAAAATCATATAAAATCACTGGTTTTCCATGTGATGGTGCTTCTGACACTCTCACATTTCTAGGAATAACAGTTTCATAAACTTTTTTACCAAAGAAACTTCTTACATCATCCTCAACCATTTGAGTCAAATTATTTCTTTTATCATACATTGTGAGAACAACACCTTGAAGTTCAAGCTTAGGATTAAATCTTTTTTTAATTTGCGTAATATTTCTGATAAGATCTGTAATTCCTTCCAAGGCCAAAAATTCACATTGAAGCGGAACAACAACAGCATCCGAAGCAACAAGTGCATTTACTGTGATAAGATTTAATGATGGAGGACAATCTATTAAAACATAGTCATAGTTCACAGCACCCTTTTCAATTGCTTGACGAAGTGCATATTCTCTATTTTCAATATCAACTAGCTCAATTTCAGCTCCTGCCAAATCTGGTGAAGATGGCACGATAGAAAAGTTAGGAACTTCAGTCCAAACAATCGCTTCTGCCAAACTTTTATCTCCAAGCAGAACATCATATGAGGAAGCCATACGTCCACGCTTGTCAATTCCCATAGAAGTTGATGCATTACCCTGAGGGTCTAAATCAATGACAAGAACTTTTTTTCCAACAGCTGCCATTGCAGTTGCAACGTTAACTGTTGTTGTTGTTTTTCCAACTCCACCCTTACGGTTGGCGATTGAGATAATTCTAGGCATCTTATTTTGCTCCTCTAGTTTTTGATAAGTTTGTTAAAACCAAAATTACACCTTCATCACTTTGTTTGCTTGGCAAAATTTCCAAATCAAACTTCCAGTTCTTTTTTGCTTCTGTAATTTCTTCTTGATGACTTTTGCCTTTTGGAAAAATACAAATTGTTTTCTTTCCACAAAAACGAATTGCATATCCAATTAAACTATCCAAAGAAGTCATTGCTCTTGAAGTAATTACATCAGCTATTTCTGTCTTCACATTTTCAATTCTATCATTAATAATGTTCACATTGCTAACTTGTGCAATTTGCTTCACTTCGTTTAAATACAGTGTTTTCTTTTTTATGCTTTCCACAAGATTAACTTTTAAATACGGTGTTTTATCCATTGCCATAATTGCAATCACCATACCAGGAAACCCCGCTCCAGAACCAAAATCATACATAATCTTAGCATCATTTGGAATAAGTTCAAACAATTGCATTGAATCTTCAAAATGTCTATTCCAAGCATCTTGTAAAGAAGCATTGCTTACTAAATTGAATTTACTCTGCCACTCAATTAGAGAAGCTTCGTAGCTTTTCAATTTTTCGATTGTTTCACGTGAAACATTATTTTTTTCTTCAAATTTTTTCATATTTATTTTATACAATTTTTTACATGAATTTAAAATAAAAATTATAGAGTTATGAACAAGATAAAAAGAATCTAAAAACAAAGACTTAACAAAATTATTTTTCAAATTCCCTTTATTATTCATTTGTTTACGATTATATGTTAAAGTGAGAGACTTAATAGTTTACTTGATTGTAACTTACAAGGATTTAAGTATGAAAATTTTTCACCTAGACTGTTCAGTTAATGACTTTGAGCATTCACTCACAAGAAAACACTCGAAAATGATAGCAGATAAACTTTTGAGTAATAACCGCAATTCTGAGATTTACTATATTGATTTGATTAAAGCAAACATTCCTTTTCTCAATAAAGAATATCAACAAGCAATGTTTAAACCTGAAAAACATCGCACTGATGCTGATAATGCAATCTTAAGCACTTTTAATATTAAGCCTTTTCATGAGGCAGATATATATGTTCTTGGCGTTCCTGGATATCTCTTTAATGTACCTGCAATATTCAAGAACTGGATGGAACATACTTTTAGAATTGACACAACACTTGATGAAAGATGGGAAGGGCTTCTTAAAGGAAAAAAAATGTTCGTAGTCTCTGCTTGGGGCGGTATTTATACAGATACAAGAGTTGAAAAAACTTATGAGAATTCTATCCGTAGCTCCTTTAAGATTTTTGGAATTGAAGACATAACTTTTTTTAATATTTTCAATGACAGAGAAACAAAGATTAATAATATCTATCAAATCAAGGAAGCAATTGAAGCTTTATAAAATACACAAAAGAAACCCTCTTTGAACAAATGTTCAAAGAGGGTTTTTTAATTAAAAAAGTCTTGGTTTTATGCTTTTTCAGGCTCAGGAAGAAAAGCATTGATTGCTTTTGTTATCAACTGAATTTTTTCATTAAGCATTTTCTGATCCGAACTGGATAGTGTTTTGGTTTCTTTAAAGACGGCAACAGCTCCAAGAAAAGAACTCAACTCTTCAGGAACAACTTTTGCAAATGATGGGAAAGTTAAAATATAACTCGATATCCGCTCAACAACATAAACTCTATCTGCTCTTGTATTGAAACTATTTGCCAGCTCTTTCATTTCATTTTTAAGAAAAAAGATAGCATAGCAATTCCAACTTTTCAGATAATGTTCACCTGGTCCAACAGCAGACAAGATATCCTTCATTCCTTTACTATTCGATAAAGCATCAAAGTTCTTCAATAGTTTTAAGTAATCTTCAATTTTTTCAAGCTTTTTCATACGGCAATAATTTTAAGAATTAATAATAGGTTATATGGAATGCATACTACATTATTATTTTTATATTGCAACTAAATTAAGCCTCAATTCCTAAAACTTCATAAACATCAACACCACAGAGATTATCAAAATACTTCTTCAGAATTATTCCTTCCGAAACCAAAGTTTGATAAGTTTCTTCATTAAGATTATATCTTTCAACAATTTTTCTCATTCTTCTTTCAATAGAAATCATTGTCATTCCTTCAAAGAATTTGTCACACAGTTGAATAAGTCTATCATAATCATCATATTGAATTGATTTTAGCTCTTTTCTTAACCAATCTTTCCATTCTTGTGGATACCAAAAATCTTTGTCATCAAAATCTTTTGTAGGGAACGTATGTGTCAGGCAAATTCTTGCAACATCAGAATAGCCCTTATTGATCATTTCATCATACCCAACTCTTCCATGAAAAATATTTTGAGATTTTTCATCTTTCTTTTTTCCATAATCATGAAGAAGCCCTAAGATATAAGCTTTTTCAGGATTTAAAGACACTGTTCTTGATGCTATTTTTTTAGCAGCTGCTGCAACACCTCTTGTATGAAATTTATATTCTTCTTCAATATATTGACTAAGAGGTTTAACTTCAGGATTTTCTTGTCTATATCTAATTCCTTCAAGCCAGATTTCTTCTGCTTGTTTTAGGCTTGGATAAGCTTTAGAATTCATCGTCTTTAATTCCTATAATCTTATAAATATCATTTTTGCAAAGCTTATCAAAAAAACTCTTAAGCTCTAGTCCCTCATTCAGATGATTATTATGCTGCTCTTGCGTCAGATTATATCTCTTTGAAACTGAACCAACTCTATGCTCAATTGAAACAATACCATAACCAGTAACAAGCTTATCGCAAAGCTGAATAAGTTTGTCATAATCATCATAATTTACCTTATGAAGTTCTCTTTTGGCCCAATCTAACCAATTTGTTGGATAAGAATATTTATCCATAGAGAAATTTTTATCTGGGAATGTATGTGTTAGACATATTTTTGCAACAATTGGGTAACCAAGTTCTGACAGAGCTTCATAACCATCACAACCATGAAACTTGTTTATTCTGCATTCATCAATACGACGACCATAATCATGAAGAAGCCCCAAGATGTATGCTTTTTCAGGATTTAAAGACACTGTTTTTGATGCCAACAGCGAAGCAATTTTTACAACATTTTGAGTATGAAATATATACATTTTCTCATCATATTGATCTTGGACATTACCTTGAAAATTTGTTTGACGATAGACAATTCCCTCTGACCAAATTTTTTCTGCTTCTTTCAAACTTGGAAATACTTTCTTCATTTTACCCTCAGAATCTAAATCTTTTTTTACAGCCAGCGTTAATAAGAAGTGCTTCAGCTTTATCAAAATTCTCTGCAATTGATGATGTTTGATGTGCATCATCATTAATCAAAACAGGAACATTGTTTTTACATAATTTTTCAATCATTGAAAATGTAGGATACTGTTCGCCATATTTTCTGAATCCACTTGTATTCACTTCGAAAGGTTGTATATATTTTATTATTGTTTAAAGAAGCTTACTCTGCTCATCTAAGCAATAATCTGGTTTATACCATTCAAATGTTTTTAGAACATCTAAATGTGCAATAAAGTCAAAAAGCTGACTTTCAACCGCTGAAGTTAAATTATTCCAATAACCTCTAATGAAATATTCTAAACCATATTTATCAACTTGTTCCTGATATTGAGGTAAATGATAAATGTTGAAAATAACATCTTCAGCTTCAGTCTTAAAAAAGTGAACTGCACCAATGTAATAATCAGCCTTTACTTCTTCTTTTATTTTTTCAAAAGCATCTAGCCATTTTTGATTTGAAAAATAGTCCACTTCAAAACCAGCATAAATTTTTAAATTAGAATGAACGGAAGCTTCTCTAATTTCCTCAATTGTTCTTTTATAAACATCAATCGCTTTATCAAAATCCGAAAAAAACATCGTATGATCGTGCGGTAAATTTGGATGGTAACAAAGGTGATTTGAGACCCCAATTTCTTCATACCCAACAACTTCTGCCTGCTTAAGCATTTCAGAAAGAGAATTCCTTCCATCGTATAATCCAAAGCTGTTTGTATGTGTGTGATAACTAAATTTTTGTTTAAGCATCTTTATTCATTAATCCTTTAGTTCAGGCAAACAATCAACTACTGTTCCTTCTTTTGACTGTTTAATATCAACACCAAGTTTTTCTAGATTTTCAATTAGATTTGGATATCCTCTAAGTGCAAAACTTGGATTATCAATTTGGCTTTTTCCTTTGGCTATACAAGCCAAAATAATAACAGCCATTGTTCCCCTTAAGTCTGTTCCTTTTGCTTTTGCTGGAACAAATTTTGAAGGTTTAATATTAGCAAATAGAGCCTTGCTTGTTGTGTCTTGAGAAGAAGCAACCTCTATCTGCTCAACATGACTGTCAAGACCAAACTTTTTCATTTCTTCTAAGTGTGCAATTCTTCCTGGCCAAATCATATCAACAATCATTGATTCTGAATTTGCAAGTCCTAAAGTTGGTGTCCAAATTTGTTGTAAATCAGTTTCAAATCCAGGGAACGGAGACATTTGCATATATGAACCTTCATATGTATCAACATCTCTGAAATCAACAATTAAATCTTTTTTATCGAAAGAGTAGTAGATACCATTATTCACTGTTTTTGTTAATTGTTTAAGCCAAGGCGCACTATGTTCATAGTTCATATTCTTGATTCTAATTGTTCCCTTTGTGCCCAATGCAAGCAAAGCATAAGTTCCTGCCTCAAGCCTATCTGGAATAACTTCGAAACAACCACCTTTTAACAACCCTTCATTTTTTCCGCCATATATTAATCCTGTTCTTTCGCTACCACTAATGTTTAATCCCATAGATTTTAGCATAGAAATAAGATTTGAAACTTCAGGCTCGAGAGACGAATTATACATCATCTTAACATCTTTTGTGCCAGCAATTGAAAGAAGCCAGTGGAAAGTTGCACCATGAGAAACTTTCGCTGTCGTGTAGATCGGCTGATTATTTTTTGTTTCAATGTCTGGTAAACGAAAAGTTAGATAATGTTTTTCTCCTATTTTCTCTTCTGAAATATGAGCGCCAAAAATATTTTTAATGAGTTGTTCATGAAAGTCAGTTGGTCTTTTTCCACCAAATGAACACCCTCCTGGAACAAGAACCTTTAGTTCTTTAAATTCGTTTGTATGCTTAAATCTAGCAAGAAGTGAACCCCATAGATAGTAGCTTGCACGAAGTTTTAGTGCTTTATCACTCAAGATATTCTTCTTGATTTTTTGAGCATGAAGCATCAAAATTTTCTTTTTAGGATTATATTTAACTCGAACACCTAAATCCATGAGAATATTTCCCATTTCAAGAACATCACTTATATATGGAACATTGCTCAAGAAAACTTTTTCATCAGTTAAAAGAGCTGCTGCCATAAGCCCCAAAATGGCATTTTTTGCGCCACTAATTTCTACTTCACCTTTAATTGGCTTGCCGCCATTAATTGTGAGATTATCTGGAATAAATAAGCATTTGTCTTTCATATCGGAGTCCTCTTTGAAAGTTGAAATTATAATGGTTTTAAAATACCATATCAGTCTTTAAGAATTCTTTAATTAGAGCTTTTGTTTATAGATCTTATCCATAAGTCTATTATAGCCTATTCTAACAGCTTCACAGTCGCAATGATTATGCAGATCATTGACATCTACCCAAGAAATTGCAGAATTTTCACCTTCAGCAATTCTAAATACTGTATCTTCTGATACCTCAAAAAGATATGCGGCACTATAATGTAGGTGTTCAGAAACTCTTTTGCCATGTTTAATATGCGTTTCAACGTGAATAACTGAATAATCAAAAGCTTTTCCATCATTCAAAATTTTATAATTTTCAATCCCAGTTTCTTCAATAAGTTCTGTTTTTGCATTTATAAGTAAATCTAATTCTCCATCTGCATGACCACCAAACCATGTAAAAACTTTGTAGATGTTATGATATCCCATTAACACTTTTGTTCTTTTAGGATTTACTATCCAAACAATTGTTGCCATATGAGCAGGTAAACATTCCCTTGAAAAACCAAACTCTCCAAAAGCTGATAAAAATTGTTTAAGAGATTTCACATCGCTTTCTTCATTTTCATCAAACGGTTTGTAGTTTTCTAAATCTTTCAAAATTTGCATAACAAGTCCTTTAAATACACTGTTTAAACTATTTTTTGACAGAACTTAAAATAGCCATAATTGCTGCTGGTGTCACTCCAGGAATACGAGAAGCTTCTCCAATTGTAGATGGTTTCACCTTTGAAAGTTTCGCAATCATTTCATTAGAAAGACCACCGATTTTTATATAATCAATATCTTCTTTAATTTTAAGTTTTTCATCTTTTTTGAAAAGTTCAATGTCAGCCATTTGACGTTTAATATATCCTGCATAGATGGCTTCAATTTCAATTGCTTCATAAACCTCTTCTGGCATCTTTTGAAGTTCAGGCCAAATTTGGAACACTGTTTCACGTGAAACATTATCATATCCCATTACGTTGAAAGCTGTTCTTTTGACTCCATCTTTTTTGGTTTTTACACCAAATCCTTCTAACTCTTGAGGACTCACATAATATTCTTCAACAAGCTTTCTATAGTGGTTTATTGCTTCATATTTTTCTTTAAATACACTGTATCTTTTCTCAGCAACTAAACCCATATGATATCCATACTCCGTCAAACGAGCATCGGCATTATCTGCTCTTAAGAAAAGGCGATATTCTGAACGAGAGGTAAACATTCTATATGGCTCATCGACACCTTTTGTAATCAAATCATCAATCATCACACCAATATAACCCATACTTCTATCAACATATAAAATCTTATCAGAATTTTGAGCTTTTAAAGCAGCATTAGCTCCAGCAACCAACCCTTGAGCCGCAGCTTCTTCATAACCTGTTGTCCCATTAATTTGTCCAGCTAGGAAAAGATTTGGAACTTTCTTGATTTCTAACGTTGAATTTAGCTCCTGTGGATTCACAAAATCATATTCAATTGCATATGCATACTGCAGGATCTCAACATTCTCCAATCCCTTCATTGTATGAATAAATTGATACTGAATGTCTGCAGGAAGTGAAGTTGAAATTCCATTTGGATAAACAACATCCGTATCCAAACCCTCAGGTTCTAAAAAGATTTGATGCGAAGTTCTATCTGCAAACTTCACAAGCTTATCCTCAATACTAGGGCAATACCTTGGACCAATTCCTTTAATTAAACCAGAAAACAAAGCGCATTTACTAAAATTGTCACGGATAATTTGGTGTGTTTGCTCATTTGTATGCGTCACATAACAATTGATTTGTGGATTGATTATTTCTTTATTCATATAAGAAAAAGGAACTGGCTTTTCGTCACCACTTTGTGTATCTAAAATTTCCCAATTAATCGTTTTACCATTAAGTCTTGCCGGAGTTCCTGTTTTAAGCCTGCCAACTTCAATTCCTTTGGACTTTAAATACGGTGTTATACCAACACAAGTCACATCATTTATGCGTCCTCCAATAGAAGTTTCGTGACCAACAAACATCACACCATTCAAAAATGTTCCTGAGGTTAATACAACAGACTTTGCTTTAATTTCAGTTTTATTTGCAAGAATAATTCCTGAAACTTTATCACCATCAAACAACAAACCTTCAACAGGTGCCTCTATGATATCTAAATTTTCTTGTTGTTGCAAAGCTTCTAACATATGTTTTTTGTATAATTTACGGTCTGCTTGAGCACGTGGTCCACGAACAGCTGGTCCTTTAGAAGCATTTAATATTCTAAATTGGATTCCTGCCTTATCAATCACCTTCCCCATCAATCCATCAAGTGCATCAATTTCTCTGACCAAATGCCCTTTACCTAAACCGCCAATAGCCGGATTACAGGACATAGCTCCTATTGTATCAATTTTATGTGTGATTAAAGCTGTCTTAGCACCCATTCTAGCAGAAGCCGCACAAGCTTCGCATCCGGCATGTCCACCGCCGATGACAACAATATCATATTCATTTTGCATTTTGAAAATCTTTCTTAATATAAGTTCTTTACCTAGGGTTTTACATTAAAATTGAAATTTTGGCAATATTTTAAACAAAAAAGAAACCTTAATCTTTCAGGATTAAGGTTTCAAAAAATAGATTAGAGATTATTTCTCAATATATATACTATAAATTCTATCAAGAAATTCTCCGACTGTATTTACTATGAAAATTGGGTCATCATCAAAACAATGAATAGAAAGGTTTTGCTCAAACTCTTGTACCAACTCAACTCTATCAAGACTGTCCATAGCGAGTTCATCATTCAAAGTTGTTTCAAAAGTTGCCTTTTGTAAAACTTCAATCTCATAATCATCTAAATAAGTCACAGATTTTTCAGCAAGCACAACAAACAACTTCAACAAGGCATTTTTTCTAGCATCCTCAGTTGTTTGGTTCCTAAAGTTTTCAATAAGCTCAGTTACAATTTTTTCCATAACATAAAATTTTATAATTTAAACAATAATATACAATTGGAAGGTAACATAGCATATAAAAAAATAAAATCAACTACTTACCTATACAAAAATCTCCAAAGATTTTATCAAGGATATCATCAACTTCAATTCTTCCTGTAATTTTTCCTAAAGCTCTTGCTGCAAGGCGAATATCTTCAGCAGAAAGTTCTATTTCTTTATCAAGACTAAATAAATCTAGATTTTCTAGAACTTCATTTAAATATTCTCTATATCTCGCACGAGTAATTAGAACGCTAGAGTTTGATGTAAAACGCTGTTCAATATCTTCAGAAATTTTATCTAGTAGAACATCAACTCCCAAACCAGATTTTGCTGAAATAAGCAAACATCCTTGATTTTCAAGATATGAACATTGTTCATTATTTAATTTATCACATTTATTAGCAACAACTATCGGCTTGTTTTTAAACAATTCTTTTAAATCATCAAAAACAGAAACATCTTCTTTTGTTGCATCAAATAAACAAATTACAAGATCAGAAGTGTTCACTTTTGACTTTGCAATCTCAATTCCCTTTTGTTCTATCTCTTCTTGAGTTTCTCTTAGACCAGCTGTATCTGTGAAAACAACGGGATATCCCTTCAAATCAAGATGAATATCAATCGCATCTCTTGTTGTACCGGCAATATCAGAAACAATTGCAACATCTCTTTTAGCAATATGATTTAGCAAACTAGACTTTCCAGCATTTGGCGCACCAACAATGACAACTCTAAAACCTTCTCTTAATCTTTCACCAATATTATCACCTTCAAGATGAATTTTAATCTCTCTTTGAAGTTTAAATACATTGTTCAGTAGCTTTTCAACAACATCAGAAGGAATGTCTTCATCAGGAAAGTCTATATATGCTTCAAGGTGAGCTAAGATTTTAATTAAATCTTCACGCCATTTTTCATACAGATTACTCAAACTGCCTTCCATTTGTCGGATAGCAAATTTTTGTTGTTCAGAAGTTTCAGCATCAATCAAATCCGCTAAACCTTCTGCTTCCGTCAAATCCATTTTATTATTATAAAAAGCTCTTTTAGAAAATTCTCCCGGTTCTGCCATTCTAAAATTTTCAATTGAAGATAAATTTTTGATCACACTTGAGATAACTGCTTTTGAACCATGAAGCTGAAGTTCAATAATATCCTCTCCTGTAAATGAATTTGGTGCTTTAAAATATAATACAAGGCACTTATCCAACGTTCCACGTGAAACAATATCTTTTAAATCTACAAAATATGCATAACGAGGTTTAATTTTTGAAACATCGAGCTCTGTCATTTTTTCAACGACTTTAATTGCCTCATTTCCAGAAATTCTTATAACAGCCACCCCCGATTTTCCATTAACAGTGGATAGAGCATAAATAGTTTTATTATTCATTTATTGTAAACCTCACAAAATCAAGATATTATAGTTATATATTATATTTTTCATTCCACACAAAGAAAGTTAAAATATGAATTTATTTATTCTCTTTATATATAGTATTACTTTAATTTTGTTAATAGTTTTTAATATTTATATTTACCATGCTCTTTTTTCCACAAAATTTGGGAAATATCCCCCTTTTGTGCCAACAGATTCATTACGTAAAAAAATTGTCGTTGAAGAAGTTTCTAAAATTCTCGAAAATTCTAAAGATAAGAAATTCTTTCTTGACGCAGGAAGTGGTATAGGAACAATTCTAATTCCTCTTACAAAAAGATTTCCTCAACATGATTTTGTAGGAATTGAATGGGGAAAAATTATGTCTTACATTTCAAAAATAAGAAGTAAAAATCTAAAAAATATAAAAATTATAAATGATGATATGCTCAAAAAAAATTTTGAAAATATGATTTTATTTATTGCTATGCCTTAAAAGATTTTTATAAAACTCTCTCAGAAAAAATTATTTCAGAAAGTAAAAAAGATTGCTTAATTATTATCAATGGAGCTAGTCTTGATAATATGAAAATCATTAAAGAAATTACACCAGCAGAAAACTCTACTTCAAATCCAATTTATTTTCAAAAACATAAATAATGCTCTTTTTTTGACTCTAGAGAGGTTTTTAATGTTCTCATGATAGAAATTAATGAAAAGTTAAAAATTCTTCTCTATAGTCATTATATGGACTCGTTTTTTAAAGGATATTTCATGAAAAAGTTAATAATTTTCGATTTTGATGGTGTGATTGCAGATACTGAAAAATTATGGGTAAGTGTTTGGCATAAATTTGTGAATAAAAAATTTTCTCTCAATTGGTCTTTTGATGAATCTTATAAAATTTTTGCAGGCGTTAGTCCAGTTACAAAAATTGAAAGACTTAAAAATTTAGGTTATCAAATTTCAGAAGAAGAACTTTCTCAAATTATTTCTGAAGAAAATTTGCTTGTCAGCCAAATTGAAATTACAAATGGAATTGTTGATATTCTTAAAGATGAAAAATTAATAAAATGTATTGGTACTGGTGGACCAACTTTAAAAACAGCAAAAAAAATTGATGTGTTAAACATTAGAAAATATCTTCCAAATGAAATTGTTTTCACTGCAGAAATGGTTAAGAGAGGGAAACCTGAACCAGATATCTTCTTATATGCTGCTGAAAAAATGAGCTATAAACCCGAGAATTGTTTGGTTATTGAAGATTCAATTGCTGGATCTATCGCAGCAAAAGCGGCAAATATGGATATCATTGCTTTTACTGAACATCAGCATGTAGATAAAAAAGACTACCTCATAAAGCTTAAAGAAATTGGCGTAACAAAATTTGCTGATAATGTTGAAGAACTAAAAAAATATATTTATAAATAAAAAAAGGAGCTATAAAGCTCCTTTTTTTTTAGAAATTACACAATTCATTTTGAATAAATTTATCAAAAGCTTCAAGTTGAGATTTTTCAATAAATTCATTTTTAATGTGTGCTTGTTCAATACTTCCTGGACCATAAACAATTGTATTAATTCCCATTTCTTGAAAATATCCACCCTCTGTAGCATAACTCACTTTAGTTGGATTAGGGAATTTTTTTACAAATTCAGAATTTATATCACTTTCAAAACCTTTAACATTTAATATTTCAGTGAAAGAAACAGAACAATTTTCATCTTGTTTTTTCATTTCAAATTCAATTTCTGAGCAATAATTCTTAATTTCATTGAAAATTAGTTGAATATCATCTTGTGGAAGATATCTCATACAAAATGAAATTTCAGCGAATCCTGGAATTTTATTAATAGCATCACCAGATTTGAAAGTGCAAATATTAAAACTTGTTTTATCTGGATTATAATTTTCATCTCGAGCTGAAGTTTCACCAAATTTTTCCATAATTGACATTATTTTATTATAAATTTTAACCATATAACTCATTGCGTCTACGCCAAGGTATGGATAAGCAGAATGACTTTCTTTACCAATGATGTTAATTTTTCCTAAATAAGTCCCCTTATGACCATAAATAGGCTTTAACAAGGTTGGTTCCATAACAATACAGCCCAATGGTTTTTGTTTAAAGAATCCATCAAAATTATTCTGGTTAAGTTGTTTTATAGCAGAAAAAATTCCCTCTTCGTCATGTGTCAAAGAAAAGTGAAATGTTTTACCACTTGCTTTCAAAGCATCTATATTACCTAGTGCACAAGCAATTCCACCTTTCATATCACTTGTTCCACGGCCGAAAAGCTTTGTTCCAATTTCTGTTAGCTCATGTGGGTTTGTATTCCATTCTTCTTTTATAACTGCAACTGTGTCTAAATGTCCGGAAAGGATAATCCCTGCACTATTTTCGTCTCCAACTGTTGCTAACAAACTTGCTCTGGTTTTATCATTATTATAAACTAAATGTGTTTTAATTTGTTTTGATTCTAAATAGTCTTTAACAAAATAAACAGCTTCAAACGTATTTTTTGAAATTGTTGTATCAAAAGAAATGAGTTTATCTAAAACATATAAAGAATCTGACATATTTATCTCTCCACAACTTTTTTGAATGGAACAAAATTAGGAACTTGCTGTTTTGTATTATGATAATTATTTTTATATTTCTCAATATTTATTATGCTTTTTTCTTTTACTTCTGCATATTTTCTATCTTTTTCGTGAGAAATATATAAAACATTTTTAGCATCCATTACCCAAACATTTGTAACCAATTTAGAATCTTCTGAATCAGAAGTTGTTGTATCATAATGCTCTTTCATATCAACATCATGTTTTCCAGCAAAAACAGCTCCAAAACTTTTAAAAAATCTTGGAGAATCTTCATAATTTTCAGTTGTAATGGTCATCAATTTTTTCTTGCCTTTTTTTAAAGCATCCATAGCTGCATGAGAAATAAAATCTTTTCCTATCCCTCTTCCTTGATGATCTGGGTGAATATAAATTGTTTTAAAGTGAACATAATCTTTCATATCTGATTCATTTATATCATCAAAGATAATTTTATCATGTTCATTGGCATTATTTGCTCTCAAAACACCTATAACATCACCATTTTCAACAGCAACATAAGCAGTATAATTTTCATCTTTTTTTGTTTGAGATATATAGTTAGACCAGTCTTGTTCCAAAGTTTGTGTATTCCAAAATCCTTCCAATATTTCTTTTGACATAATATTTTCATAAGCTTTATATGCTGAAACACTATGAACAGCAGCAATTTGTTTGACATCAGCAGAAGTTACTTCTCTAATTTGGATATTCTTATTCATTTTTTCTTCTTTCTTATTAAAATTACACACTTAAAGAGCTTGTTAATTAAATCCTCCAAGCGCCCAAGCCTTAAAAACTCTAGTGAAAACGCTTAGAGGTTAATAAGTAGAAGAAGTAGTTTTGAATTGTGATTTGATTGCACAAATGAGTCAGAAAAAGATTTTTCTGAATTAAAGGAAGAATATGTAAAAATATTTGTTCTCATTTGTAACCTTGAAATAAATAACTTTAAACATAATTGGTTAAAATGAAAGATTTGTCAATATAAAAAAGACCTCATTTTATTGAGGTCTTTAATTTTAACTATTCATTGTCGTAAAGAAATCATCATTATCTTTAGAATGTGAAATCTTATCGAGCAAGAATTCCATACCATCTGTGATACCCATTTGCATAAGAACACGGCGAAGAACCCACATTTTAGAAAGTGTAGCTTTATCAACCAAAAGCTCTTCTTTTCTTGTTCCTGAACGTGTGATATCAATCGTTGGGAAAATTCTTTTATCTGTGAGTTTTCTATCCAAAATGATTTCTGAATTACCTGTTCCTTTGAATTCTTCAAAAATAACTTCATCCATTCTAGAACCAGTATCAATCAAAGCTGTTGCAATAATTGTCAAAGAACCACCTTCTTCAATATTTCTAGCAGCACCTAGGATGCGTTTTGGACGTTGCAGAGCGTTTGCATCTACACCACCTGTTAGAACCTTACCAGATGAAGGAATAACTGTGTTGTATGCTCTTCCTAGACGAGTTATTGAGTCAAGCAAGATAACAACATCTTTTTTCATTTCAACAAGTCTTTTAGCTTTTTCAATTACCATTTCAGCAACTTGAACGTGACGACTAGCTGGTTCATCAAAAGTTGAAGAAATAACTTCACCTCTAACTGAACGAATCATATCTGTCACTTCTTCTGGACGTTCATCAATCAAAAGAACCATAAGATAAACTTCTGGATTTTTTTCAGCAATCGCATGAGCAATACTTTGAAGCATAACTGTCTTACCAGTTCTTGGTGGTGCAACAATTAGACCACGCTGACCTTTTCCTTGAGGAGCAATTAAATCAATGACACGAGTTGTATAATCTTTTTCACCATTAATAATGTCAAAATCTAACTTTTCTGTTGGATAAAGCGGTGTTAAGTTGTCAAAATTTACACGAAGTTTTGACTTTTCTGGATCATCATAGTTGATTTTAATGAGTTTAGTTAAAGCAAAATAACGTTCATTATCTTTAGGAGCTCTAATTTCGCCTTCAACAGTATCACCAGTTCTTAAACCAAATTTTTTAACTTGAGAAGGAGAAACATAAATATCGTCTGGACTTGCAAGATAGTTTGATTCTGATGAACGTAAGAAACCAAAACCATCTTGAAGAACTTCGATAACACCTTCACCATAAATAAGATTATCTTCTGAAGCAACTTTTTTAAGAATTGCAAAAATTAAGTCTTGTTTACGCATAGAAGAAGCTTCTTCTATCCCTAATTCCTCCGCTTGAGTTAATAACTCTTTAGGAGATTTATCTTTTAATTCTTTTAAATACATGAAATACCTTGGAATATATTAATTGAAATTTTGATATGAGATTTTTTGATAAGATATAATATATACTTGTATAAATTCAAATTACTGAACTGTCAAATAGAAATGAACAGCCCCTAATAAATATTTTTAAAAGTTAGTAGTATATGGTATATGCTTGTTATAGATGTTAATTAAAAATTATTAACAGATTTATACAAAGGTTAATAGATTGTTAATAAGCATGTGAAATATAAATTTTATCTAATTTTAAAATATTTTGAATCATATAGTTATCTTCAAAAAGACAAATTTTGATTAGTTGTTAATAAAAAATTAATAAACAAATTAAAAATAGGTTAACAAAACTTATCAACTTGTTAATAAGTGGGTATATTAAATTTTATATTACGGGGATTAATTTATAATATATCCAGATGTGTCATATTTATGCACATACCCTGTTAATAAAAAGGTATATAAATAATGAAATTAGTGGCAATCACAGGTTCAATCGGTTGTGGTAAAACAACAATCGCCAAAATTGTGAATAGGCTTGGTTTTAGTGTCTATGATGTGGATGGTTGGGTAAGAAGATTATATAACAAAAAAGATTTTATTGAAGAAATTATAAAATGTTTTCCAGATTCTTTAGAAGGTGGAAAATTCAATAAAAGAAAATTAAGAAATATTGTTTTTAATGATAAAAAACAGCTTAAAAAATTGGAAGATTTAATTCACCCATTTCTTGATAGGACATTAAAGTTTTATATTAATAGACATTCTAAAACAGATTATACATATTTTATTGATGTTGCGCTTCTTTTTGAAATGGGTTGGGAGAAATATTGTGATTTTATTATTGTCGCAGACGTACCATATGAGATTCAAAAACAACGCGTTATGAGAAGAGATAATGTTTCGGCAGAACATTTTGAACAAATTGTTGCTGTTCAATTAGATAATAATGCAAAAAAAGAACTTGCTGATATAGTAATTGATACAAATACAACGCCAAATTTATTAAGATTAGAAGTTATTAATGTGATAAATGGAATTTTATCGAATGACTAATGAAACAAAAATGTATGCAAGTAAACTTAAATGTTTATGGCTAAGCTTAATCTTATTATTAGCCGTTGTGTCTTGCATATTTCTTTTAATAAATCATGAAAACGAAAAGCATTTTATAGTTTCAGTAATAGGTATAATATTTTTTAGTATAGGATTTATTCTTTTTTCTATTAAAATTTTTGACAAAAATCCTGTTTATATTATTTCAAATGAAGGAATTTATTATTATCAATTTCCTAAATCTAAATTTTTATCATGGAAACATGTTGAAAATATTACTGAAACAATTATCCCAAAGATAAAACAAAAATTTATATGTTTGAATATAAAAAAAGAAAATGAAGAACAATCAAGTGTTACTCAAAATTTTTTTGATAAAGGCTATAGAGTTGAAATTAATGGTGATATAGTCAAAAATTATAAATATGAAGAAGTGAAGAAGATTATAGAAGAAACTTATACAAGGAATAAATTTAATGGTTAGAGAGATTGTATTTGATACGGAAACTACAGGTTTTAAACCTGAAGAAGGAGAGAGACTCGTTGAAATTGGTGCAATTGAACTCATCAATCATTTACCAACTGGAAGAGAATATCACCAATATATTAATCCTTGTAAAGAAGTTCCAGAAGAGGCTTTTAAAGTCCATGGACTTTCTTATGATTTTTTGAAAGATTATCCTGTTTTTGAAGATGTTGCAGATGATTTTTTAGCTTTTATTGGTGATGATGCTAAATTGATTGCACATAATGCAGCATTCGATATTAATTTTTTGAATTATGAATTAAAAGCTATTAATAAACCAAAACTTGAATGGGATAGAGTAATTGATACATTAGAAATTGCCCGAAATATGTTTCCTGGTGCAAGAGCAAGTTTGGATGCTCTTTGTCGTAGATTCAATATAGACGCTTCAGATAGAACAAAACACGGCGCTCTTATTGACTCAGAATTACTTGCTAAAGTTTATCTTGAATTAATTGGTGGTGTTGAACCAACCATGTTGAAAGATAATAAATCAAATGGTTCAAAAACACAGTTTGTGGATCATGTAGCAGGAAAAAGTTTAAGAGTTGCAAGAGTTTTTGATATTTCAGAAGTTGAGTTTGAAGCACATAAAGATTTTTTGAAGAAAAAATTAAAACTAGAAGAAGTCTGGTAAATTACTTATTTCTTTTGAGCAAAACATATAAAGCTCCTGTTCCACCCAAGCTAGGTGAAGGGTGTTTGATTGAGAGAATAAAAGGTCTTAAATCTTCAGAATTAAGCCAATGAGGGACTTTATCCTTCAAAACCCCACGTGAGGAGAAGATATCATCTTCTTCTTTTCTAAGCCCTTTTCCAGTGATAATAATAACACATCTTTTTTCTTGGATATATGATTTTTTGATAAAGTTTGTTACAGCATCAAAAGCTTTGCTTTCTGTGTAGCCATGTAAATCTAATTCACCTTCAACTCTAAACTCATGGCGAGAAAACTTCTTTGCAGTTGAACGATCAATATTATCAGTACTTCCAATTTCTAAATCATCTAAATTTTTGTTTGCTTCGATTTGAAAATATGTAATATCATTATTGATTATGATAGGTTTTTTTTCTTGAAAAGAAACTCTTTCATCATTTTCAATTTTTTTTATATTTTTAGTAAACTCTTCCCAAGCAGAATTATCTTCTGTGTCTTGTTGGAGTTGGTCTTTTTCTTTTTGTTTCATCTTCTTTATCTTCTTGTTTTTCTTCCTTCTTTTCCTCTGTTTCTTCTTTTTTATCAACCATTAAGTCAGAAAAATTATTGATAATATATTCTTTCCAATTTTCTTCAGGAGAAAGACATGAATTTTTTTTATTATTTGTATCTGCTAGAATTATACCACCTAAAGACCAAATTTCTTCAAAATTATCATAAGATTTAAGAGCATAATCTTTAGAGCGATTATAAAAAAGAATATCTAATTTCTTCTTAAAAAATTTATCATTTAAAGCTAAAGAGCCAACAATAAAAATGAGTCCAAGAATAATGCTGAAAAATAGGATAAACAAACCAAGAAGTGCAGGGACTAGTTTTGGAAGAAGATATTCCCAAGGATTATAAACCGGAATACCAGGCTTATTCAAAATGGTATCATTGAAATAAAGTTTTAGTAAATCTTTTTCAACAGCTTTTTGAAAAGCTTTATAGGTCATTATATCTGCTTTATTTGGTTTTTTTGTTGCCATTTACAACCTCCGCAGATTTAGGGAGAAGAATAAATAATCTTCCCCAAGCATTCATTTTACCAGCCATATCTAAGACTTCGTCATTTCCAGAACCCCAGAAATAGTCTCCTCTAATTGCACCTTTTATGGCACTTCCAATATCTTGAGCAACAACAAGTTTTTGAATTTTTTCGTGATGTGGTCCCGTGGTATCAACCCAAAGAACACTTCCCAAAGGAATGAATTTTCTATCAACAGCAACACTTCTTCCAGCGACAAGAGGAACACCTTGAGCACCAAGAGGACCTTCTGCATCAATTAAACGATGAAATATAAATCTTTGATTTTCAAGCATATTATCTAAAGCAAGTTTAGGATTTTCATGCATCCATTTTTTTATACCACCCATAGAAGCTTGACCAGGTTTTATAAGCCCTTTTTTAAGAAGAAGACTTCCAATTCCTTTGAAATCCAATCCATTATTGTCTGCATAACCAATTCTCATATCTTTTCCGTCAGAAAAATGCGCAATAGCAGAACCTTGAATTTGCATAATAAATAGATCAATATAACTATCTGTCCAAAAAATGATTGGAGCATTAACTTTTCCTTCGTAGATTTCTTTACGAGTGTAATATTTCACGAGTTTTTGCTCTTTAACTCTACCAACAAATCTTTTACTTGGAAGAGTTTCATCAAAATCTTTTATATTGATTTCAACCAAATCATGGGGTTTACCATAAACGGGATACTTATATTTATCTGTTTTTTTGTGGGAAGCATTAATTCTTGATTCATAATATGAGGTGAATTTACCAAATTCATTTCCATTTTCAATAATAAGATATGGTGTGAAATTATCAACAATAAATTGCTTAAAATTTTTAGCACTTTTAGATTTTTCACATATGCTTTTATATTCTTGAGTTGAAATTTTGATATATGAATCAGAAAGAAACTTGTCTTTTTTTGAAGAAATAACTTTGCAAGAATTTTCAAAAGCTTTTCTGAAATCTTCAAGTTTAGTATCTTTATCCCAATTTGGAATGGCCTTAAAATCACTATCTAGAAGGCTAATATCAAATTTTTCTTCAGTTGGTTCTATTTTAGCAGGAACTTCTTTAATGATTTCTTTTTCAATTATTTTTGGTTCAGGCTGGCTTTTAAATTCTTTGAAGATGATAAAAGCAAGGAGAGGAATCCATAAGAATTTGAGAATATTTTTCATTATTTTTTAGTTGAAGTTAAGAGCCAATTAGGGCTAGTTGATGTTAAATTTCTTTCAAATGTCCAAATATCAGTAATGTTTTGGATAAAATTTTCATCTCCTTCAACCACGTCACCAAGAGCGTTTTTAAGAATGTTTACTTGTTCTGAAATGAATTTCATAGTGATTTTAGCAATGCCTGTTTTAAGAATTTTAGCATCTTTAATTTCGGCAAGTTCAAATCCGACAAAGTCGGTTTCTGCTATGATACCGTCTTTTTCTCTTTGTTCAATGACATCTCTGAATTTTTTAAGCAAGCCTTTGCTCACCAAATTTTCAAGCGTGGAAACATCACCTTTACTGAAAGAAGTGATGATAATTTCAAATGCTTTTTTTGAACTATTGATGAATCTTTCTTTACTAAAATGTGGAATTTGGAGAAGATTTTTATCAAGTTCTGATAAATTTTCTTCGTTCTCAATTGTTTCTAACTCGCCTTTTTCAATGACAGCGTTTTCAGGAGATTTTTTTGCCTCTTTCAAAATAATGTCAAAAATTTTCTCAGCCGCTTTTTCAGAAATTTCTGTTCTATGAACTTCTGGTCTTGTCCCTAAAACATTTTTGAGGCGACTATATATAACAACTAATAAAACAATTAAGATAATGATATCTATCAACATTTTTTTCCCTTCATTTCATATTCTTACTTAAATATAGTGTTAAATAAACTTATTATCAACAGATAAATTAATCTTGCTATTAGGACTTTGTATTGCTAAATTGTAAATAATTACAAAAAAGGAGATATTTTTATGACAGATAAAGAAAAAACAAATGCTGAACTTCCATCAATTTTGATAAGAAATCAATATATTAAAGACTTGTCTTTAGAAATTCCTTTTGCTCCAGAAATTTTTGACGAAGTTTCAACTAATCCTGAAACGGATATCAGAATTAATGTTGAAGCAAATCATGTTAAGGAAAATCTTTTTGAAGTTGCACTTCAAGTTAATATTGAAGCTAATATCAAAGAAAAGAAACTTTTTGTTTTGGAACTTTCTTATGCTTCAGTTGTGGCTGTCAATGTTCCTCAAGAACATTTAGAACCAGTTCTTTTAATCGAGATTCCTAGACTTTTATTCCCATATGTTAGAAGTATTGTAACAAACACTTTGGTTGATGGTGGTCTTCCTCCTTTGATGCTCACACCAATTGATTTTGTGGCAATGTTTAATGCAAGAGCAGAAAAACAAGAACCTGCTAGTGATGTGAAGAACTAAAATTCTATTTTATAATGTAAAAAAGCTCCAAAAATTGGAGCTTTTTTTATATTGCAAATAACTTATATTCTCTTATCTGGTGCGTGACAAAGGTGAGCAATCGGACAATTCTCGCAATATGGTTTTTGTGCTTTGCAAGTATATCTGCCGAAAAGAACTAAAAGGTGATTGGCCAATTTTTTATATTCATCTGGAAGAATTTTATTTAAATCTTCTTCAATTTTGAGAGGATTTTCAGATTTTGAAAAGCCAAGTCGGTTGGCAATTCTAATCACATGTGTATCAACTGCAATCACTGGCTCATCCCAAATGACATTTAGAACAACATTTGCTGTCTTTCGACCAACGCCAGCAAGGCTTTCTAAAGCTTCTCTGTTGTGCGGAACTTCACCATTATATTTTTCCACTAAATCTTGACTTAGAGCTATGATGTTTTTTGCTTTGTTATTATATAATCCAATTGTTTTGATATAATCTTTGAGTTTGTCTATACCCAAGGAAACCATTTTTTGAGGTGTATCGGCAATTTCAAACAAAGCTTTTGTCGCTTTATTTACACCTTTATCGGTGCTTTGAGCAGAAAGAACAACGGCTACCAAAAACGTATAGGGATTGACATATTCCAATTCGCTCACAGGGTTTGGAATTTCATCTTTTAGAATTTTAAAAATCTCTAATGCTTCTGGTTTTTTAATCATTTTATTTTGACCTAATTTCATCTAGTGGCCAACGTGGACGAGGTTTGAAATCTAATCCGTCTACCAAACCTTTTTTAAATCTTTCAAGACCTGCCCAAGCAATCATTACACCATTATCTGTGCAATATTGAAGCGGAGGTGCAGCAAAAATGAGCTGATTTCTATGTGCCAAATTTCTGAGATTATCTCTCAAAAAGCTGTTGGCTGCAACACCACCAGAAACAACCAAATCTTTACCATCTGGGTAGTTTGTTTTGAAATATTTGATTGCTTTTTCAAGCTTTTTAACCAAGCATTCTGTTGCTGCTGTTTGGAATGCTGCACAAATATCTGCTGTGTCTTCTGGATTGATGATTGCTTTGGCAATATTTCCATCTGGAGCATAGGATTCAACAATTTTTCGGACAGCCGTTTTCAAACCAGAAAAAGAAAAATTATAATCATCCGAATTTATCATTGGTCGAGGAAGAACAAATCGGTCAGGATTTCCTTTGTTTGCCATTTTTTCTAAGGCAGGACCACCAGGATAGCCAAGATTGAGCATTTTTGCGACTTTATCAAAAGCTTCGCCAGCCGCATCATCTATGGTTGTGCCCAGTCTTTCATATTCTCCAACACCTTTAACAACTAAGATTTGACAGTGACCACCAGAAACCAAAAGAAGAAGGTAAGGGAAGGAAACATCATTAGATTGACGAGCTGCAAGTGCGTGTCCTTCAAGATGATTGACTGCAATATATGGTTTATTCAGAGCTAAAGCCATTGCTTTTGCTGTCATCACACCAACGAGAACACCACCAATAAGACCAGGGCCCGTTGTTGCTGCAATTGCATCAATATCTTGAACTTTAAGTCCGGATTTTTCAATACACTCATCCACAATATCATCAATATGCTCTAAGTGCGAACGTGCAGCAATTTCAGGAACAACGCCTCCAAAAGCTTTATGTTCTTGTTGAGAAAGCAATGTTTCTGCTAGAATTTCTTTTTTTTCATTCACAATGGCAGCAGCCGTTTCGTCGCAACTACTCTCAATGCCCAAAACTATCATTTGATTTTTCCATATAAATATTGAAGTTTTTTTTTATTTATATACACTGTTCTGAGTAATTATGCAAAGGAAAAGGTTCATCAAATGGTTAAGAACAAGGAAATCAAAGTTAAAAACAAACCTCTTGTTGAAGAAAAAGTTGAGCGTGCTAATTCTTCTTCAGAACAGGATATTAAAACAGCTAAGAAAAAATCTCATTTCTTTTTGAAGTTTTTTTCAGCACTATTTCTTCTTGTTGGTTTTTGTACTTTTATTGTTTTTAAAAATCCAATTATCAAGGAATATTTCTTTCCAGATTTAGCAAAAAATGAGAAAGACTTAAATTTGACCGTTCAAGTTTTGCAAAACAACGTCTTAAATATGGAAGAAGATTTTTCAATTTTGAAAAGAGATTTAAATTCAGATGTTGATAATCTTCGTCAAAAATATGATTCTTTGGAAAAGCATAATTTGAATGTTATTTCTTCGAAAGCAGACAATGCTTCAATTTTAGGTGTTATCCAAAGATTAGATACGATTGAAGTTCGTCTTAACGAAGTGGCTAAGGTTTCGGATAATGGAGCATTGATTGCCACTACGACAATGTTGGTTAAAGATGCTGCTGAACGTGGTTCAAATTATATTTATGAAATGTCTGTTTTAAGAAGTTTAGCTGAAAATGAGCCAAAATTGTTGCCTTACATTGAAATTTTAGGTTCCTTTGATGAAAAAGGTATATATAGCGAAACTTATTTGGCTAACCAATTTAATAAAATTTATTCGTTTGATGCTCTAGAAAAGCAAAAAGAAAAGCCTACGGAAGAACCAACAAGTTTTATGGATAAGTTTAATAAAAAATTCGGAAAACTCATTACCATAAAATATAAAAACACTCAAGAAATTGAAGAAGTAACTTTAGACGACATCTTTGTTTTGGTTCAGGCACAGGATTTTTCAAGAGCTCTTTTTGAGCTTGAAAGACCACAATATCAAACTTTTGTCGAAAGCAATGAAAATTTGAGAGCTTGGATGCAGGATGTTAAATCTAGACAAGAATTTTATGATGCAATTTCAAAAATTACGGCATATTCACTTGGTGTTATGAAAGCAAATCAACTTAAAAATTAGAAAAAAGGAGAGGGTTTATGAGTTTTACGGGTTTGAAAAAACAATGGTTGAAAAATTATGAAACTGTTCCGCAAAGTTTAGAAAATGTGAAAACAATTAAAACTGCAGCAACTGCTTTCAATGCTAATGTTGATGCTGTTATCAAAATTTCTGGAAAAAGATTAGCAGAATTGGTCAAACTCCAAAAAATCTCTCTTGAAAATCTTCTCAATATTCAAAGAAATTCCCTTGATGAACCTTCTGATGTTGTTAAGGGAATTTTTAAATGTTTTAAAGGGGGAATCGCTGAAGAGTGGCTCACTGAAGACATTAATATTTACAATTGGATGGTTGAAAATATAGGTTATGACCGTCTTCAAATGGGTGGACAAGGCGGAATTGTGGCAAATGTTTTAGGTGTTACAGGTATTCAAAAAGTTTATGTTCATACCAATTCTATGCCAAAACTTCAAGCTGATCAATTCATCAAAGAAAATAATATTTATTCCTTTGATGAAAAGGGAAATGAAAAAGCTGCACACCAAATTGATCGTAGTGATGATATTCCGCTCATTCATTGGATTATTGAATTTGATAAGGGTGATGAAGTTGAGATTGAAGGACAAAAATTTGTTTGTCCTAAATCTAATCGCTTTATTGCAACTTATGATCCTTTGAACTTGAATCTGGTCAAAGACAAGTTCTTTGTGGAAAATCTTTGTAAAAATGATAAGGAATTTATTGTGCTTTCAGGTTTTCATGCTTTGACTGAGAAGAGTAATGGTCTCAAACTTTTGGAAGAAGCTTTACCAATCATTAAAGAATGGAAAAAAACCAGTTTTAAAGGTGTTTTACACCTAGAAATTGCTTCGACTCAAGATAAAAAGATTCGTAAAGAAATTGTTGAAAATTTTGCACCTATTTCTGATTCTGTGGGTGTAAATGAACGAGAAACCATAGATATTCTTGAAGTGATTGATGAAGAAGAGCTGGCACAAGTTTGCGAAAAAGACACACATAGCGTGAATTTATTTAAAGGTTTGATGAAAATTAAGCAATATGTGAAATGTGCAAGAATCCAACTCCATATGTTTGGGCTTTATATCACGCTTCAGGATAAAAATTTCAAAATTTCTCCAAAAGCGAATTTGCAAGGTATGGAATTAGCCGCAACCGTTGCAGCAGGAAAGGCTGGAACTGGAAGTATAAATGAAAAGAAAAACTTACTTTGGGCGCACGGTAAAGAGGTTTCAGATGTGGGTTTAAATGAGCTTTATGAAGTTTCAAGATATATTGGAGATGATAATTTGCTTTCTTCAGGCATTAGTTCTTATGGTGGTTTTGATGTGATTGCTATTCCAACCATTTTAGTTGAAAAGCCAATTACACTCGTTGGAATGGGCGATACAATTTCTTCAACTTCCCTAATTGGTACAAGGTAGAATGAAATATTTCTTAGAAAAAAAACAATATGAAAATACAAATTATGTTTCTTATGGAATAGATGAAAGTTTGATTGACTTAGCCACTATTCCAGAGATTTTTCTAAAAGAAGAAGACAAAAAAGCTATTTTTAGTGGATATGATAAGAATAAAGTCAAGTCAACTATTGGTTTTTTGTTGGGAAGAGATGGGTGCGATTATTCGATTAATCAATATTTTTTGTATTCCATTTTAGCTGTGGGATTAGATATTCGTTTCATTACTTATGATAAAATAGCTGAACAAATGCAAGAAATTGACGGGCTTATTCTCCCAGGAGGTTTTTTCAACTCACCAAAAGAGTGGTATGAAGAAAAAGTTGAACAAGAAGCTGATAAAAGAGCTAAGGCGTATATTCAAGCTTCTCAGGAGGCTTTTAGAAGAGGTCTTCCTGTTTTCGGTGTTTGCGGTGGAATGCAGATGATGAGTGAGGTCTGGGCATCTGAAAAAGGGCTCTTGATGCACTATAATCTGAATAAAGAAACAAGAACAACAGAAACTCATAAACCTCAAGACAGACATAATTTTGCACATGATGTTTTGATTGATAAAAATTCTATTCTTCATAGAATAGTTGGTGAAGAAAAAATTTCAGTGAACTCTAATCATGGAGAAGCTTTGACTATGAAATCCATTAATAAGGTTAAAGATATACTAAAACTTTCAGCTCAAAGCCCTGAGGGAATTGTTGAAGGGGTTGAATTTATGGGATATCCATCGCTTGCTTTTGGAGTTCAGTGGCATCCGGAAATTTTATTTGCAAAATATCAAGACAATGCAAGCCGTAAGCTTTTTGAATATTTTTCAATCTATTGTGATATTTCAGCTTCTAATTCTTAATTTTTGTAATTTTAATCTGGCTGATTTGGTTTTTGTGTCTTTTAATAACTTCAAATTTAAAATTGTCAAAGACAAATTTTTGTCCTTCTTGAGGGATTATTCTTGATTTATCAAGAAGGTATCCTGCAATTGTTACAAAGTTTTCGTCATCTAAATTCCAACCATTAGATTGATATCACGGATTGAACTTTCTCCGTCGACAATATAGCTGTTTCCAAGTTTCTTAATGGAAGAGCTATTAGAGAAAACAAGATCGCTTTCGTCGTTGATATCGCCAACGATTTCTTCGATGATATCTTCAAGCGTAACAATTCCTTCAATCAAACCATATTCATCAATCACAATAGCAAAATGTTCTCTGCGGTCTCGAAAAGCTTTTAATTGCTGTGTTGTTTGGAATAAACCATGGCTTAATGATTGTTGAATTGAAATCAAGTTTTGTTAAGTTTTCAATATTTCTGACATATTCTTTGAGAAAATTTTTAACAATCAAAACACCAATAATATTGTCTGGTTTTTCACGATAAAGCGGAACTCTTGAATAAGGACATTTTTGAAGTTTTTTAATTTTTTCTTCGTGAGGTAAGTCAATATCCAAATAATAAAGATTTTTTCTGTGGTTCATCACATCATAAACTTCAATTTCTGAAAGGTCTAAAATGCCTTTAAGCATTTCTTTTTCTTCTTTTTTTTCAGAACCATTATACATATTGATAGCGCCTCTGATTTCAGATACAGCCATTTGCTCTGTGTCATCTGTATTTTTGAGACCAAAAAGTTTAAAAGTGAATTTTACAATAATTTGAAGAAGATAAACAAAAGGACTAAAGAGAATGACAAAAAATCTGATAAATGGAGCAACTAAAAGAGCCATTTTATTTGAATTTCTGACAGCATAAGTTTTTGGAAGCATATCTGTATATATCAAAACCAAAATGGTCATAATGATGGTTGCATAAGCAACGCCTTCATTTCCAAAAAGAGCAATGAGAACACTCGTAGATAATGAGGTTGCTAAAGTGTTTGCTAAGTTTGAACCAAGTAAGGTTGTGATAATGATGTTGTCTTTTTTTTCAAAGAGCCTGTTTAAAATTGCAGCACGCGCACTTTTATCGTTTTTCTCTTTGTCTTGCATATAAGCTTTAGAAGCTCCTGTGAGCGCTGTTTCTGAGCCTGAAAAAAAAGCAGAGAGACAAAGTAAAAGAAAAACAACAATCGATGCGATGAGCATGGCTTTTATGAATCCTTGTTAATAAACTCGAAAATAGAATCAATTACGCGGTTAACTGTGTTGTCGACCATTTCTTCTTTTGTTTCAACGACAATATCTGCCTCAGAATAATAAGGATATTCTTCGTTGATATATTTTTCAAGTTTGTTCTTGAGAAGATTATCACTTTCTGTCAAAAAAGGGCGATGTTTGCGACCAGCTGTACGGGTGTATAAAACATCAATATCAGCTTTAAGCCAAACCGTTACAGCGTTTTTCTTAGCAAGAAGTCTAGTCTGATCTGCCACAAAAGAACCTCCTCCTGAAGCAAGAACACAAGGATCTCCTTGAAGAAGTCTTTTCATCACACGAGCTTCTCCTGCACGATATTCTTCTTCGCCAAAGCATTTCAGAACATCAACAAGTGAAAGCCCTGCGGCTCTTTCAATTTCTTGGTCACCATCAACAAAAGGCAGTTTTAGTTTTTTTGCTAGTCTTTTTCCGACACTTGTCTTACCGCTGCCCATCAATCCAACTAAGAGGACAATTTTATTTATTTTTTGCATTTTATTTACTTATAGATTATGTTACATAATTAGATAAATTAACTTAACTAAGGTTTATACATCATGAGACAGAAAAAATCAAAAAAAATTTTTTATATCCTAGGAATTGCTATTTTATTGGTTGTTGGTGTTTTGGCTTCTCGAGATTTGCCAATCAATGTTCAACATATCGAAGAACCTTTGGATAATAATTTCTTGAAGAAGTAAATGAACGAAAATCTGATTAAAATTTTTTTAGAAATGCTTTCAGCAGAAAAGGGTGCTTCTCCGAACACCCTTTTGGCTTATGAGAGTGATATGAAACAGTTTTTTGAAATTATTGATGAAGAAGATGTTAAGAAGATTTCTAAGGAAGATTTATCAGATTATGTTCAAGAGTTGAGTGAATATGATTTTTCGAGCAAATCAATTGCACGTAAAATTTCAACTATCCGAGAATTTTTCAAATTTTTGTTTTCTGAAAAAGAAATTTTAGAAAATCCAGCAATGAATATGACCACACCTAAACTTGATAAAAATCTTCCCAAATTTTTAACACAACAAGAGATGAAGGAAATGATCGAATTTTCCAGAAGCGAAAATGATGTTTCTCATCGTCGTATGGCGGTTATGTTGGAATTGATGTATGCTTGTGGTTTGCGGGTTTCAGAGTTGGTTGGTTTACCAGAAAATGCTATAAATTTTGACAAGAAGCAAATCTTGGTCAAAGGGAAGGGTAGTAAAGAAAGAATTATCCCAGTAGCAACTTCTGCATTAGATGCCGTTTTGGAATATTTGAAATTTAGAGATTGTTTCATAAAGGAAGGAAGGCGTTCAATCTGGATGTTTCCATCTATTCGGTCAAGAAGTGGACATATCACGAGAGATGCTTTTTTTAAAAATATCAAAAAAATTGCAGTTTTAATGGGAATTTCTCCCTCTCGTGTTTCACCACACGTTCTTCGTCATTCTTTCGCTACGCATTTACTTAATAATGATGCGGATTTACGTAGTGTTCAGAAGATGCTTGGTCATGAAGATATTTCTACAACTCAAATTTATACGCATATTGTTTCTGAGCGATTGATGGAAATTGTGAAATCAAAACATCCTCTTGCCTCGAAAAAGTAAAAATAACTTGTAATATCTTAATTTTATTAGTATTAATCTAGGAAAATCTGTTTATAATTTGGCACATGAAAAAATTAAATTTATACATAGTTAAGCAATTAACAATCAGCTTTTTGCTGGTGACATTTTCACTAATGTCCATTCTTTGGCTCACTCAGTCTTTAAGATTTGTTGAGTTAATTACAAACAAAGGACTTCCTGTGAGTGTTTTCTTGGAACTGACATCTCTTTTGATGCCACGACTTTTTGCTATCATTTCTCCAATTGCGGTTTTCATCTCAACATTGTTTGTTTATAATAAAATGCTTTCTGACAGAGAGCTTGTTGTTATTAAAGCGGCAGGGATTAGTCATTTTCAAATTGCGAAACCAGTTTTTCTTTTTGGTTTTGTGATTACAATTTTTTGTTTTTATGTGAGTAATATTGGAATTCCTCAAGCTGAAAAGGCTTTTAGTGAGTTAGAATGGAAAGTGAAAAACAATGTTTCTCACCTTATGTTCAAAGCAGGTGAATTTAATAATATTCAAAACAATTTTACGGTTTTTATAGCATCTCACGAAAAAGATGGTTCTGTTTCTGGTGTATTGATTAATGATGAAAGAAAAGAAGGGCTTCGTACAACCCTTTCTGCTGAAAAAGGGCGTGTCGTTTATACTGAAAAAGGTCCTAGAATCATTCTAGTTCATGGTGTTAGACAAGAAGTTAATGAAAAAAACAAACAGTTCGTTTCAGTTTCATTTGACAGGTATTCTGTCGACTTTGGAAATTTTGGATCAGCAAAGAAAAAAGAAGAGAAAGCAAGAGAAAAAACATTAGGTGAACTTCTTACCTCATATAAAGATAAAAATCTTACGCTTAAAGAAAGAAATAAGTTTTTCGTTGAAGGAAACAAAAGATTGACTTCTTCTTTTTATAATCTTGTTTTTGCGCTTATTGCTTGTACAGGTTTGATTGTTGGAAATTTCAACCGTCGTGGACAAGTTAGAATTATTTGTTTGTCAACATTGGTTATGGTTATTGTTCAATCTGGTGATTTAGCTTATTCAAATATGGCAGTGAAAAGCATTAGTCTTTTGTCTCTTTATTATCTTAATCTCCTCCTTCCGTTCATTATTTGTATATATTTGTTGTTGTATTATAATCCGGCAAAATATTTCAGAAGAAAAAATAAGGGTCCGGATGTAAATGCTTAAAAATAAATTCACATTATTGGCAACAACAGCCTTTGTTGTTCTTCCGCTCATTGCTAGATCTCAGGAACTGGCAATTCAACGTGATTTGTTTCAGGAAGAATCTGCTTATGTGAATGAACAAAAATATGTTGCGGAAATCAAACCTAAACGAGACATCTTAGAATTTGCCAATGTTAAGGGTGGAAATAAGAAAGAAACTCCAAAGGCAGATGAAGAAGATGTTCATTTTAGCGCAGATGAAGTGGAAAATGATTCTAAAGAAAATACAGTTATTGCTCAAGGTAATGTTAATATTATGCGTGGTGACGTTACGATACAAGCAGATAAGGTGACTTATAATAAAGGAAAAGATTCTATTGTCGCAGAAGGTCATGTTATTTTACTTAATGCAGATGGTGATGTGATTTATGCGGAAAGAGCTAATTTAGAAGATAATTTTGATAGAGTTACCATGAAGGATATCAAAATTGTGATGAGAGATAAAACACACTTAGCTGCTCAAGATGTTGTTAAATATGAAAATAATGACAAAGTAATGAAAAGAGCTGTTTATTCAGCCTGTGATTTGTGTGAAAACTCTGACCCTCTTTGGCAATTGAAAGCTCGAAAAATTAGACATGATGCTGAGGCAAAAAATGTAAATTATACAAATGCTTTTTTGGAAATGAAGGGTGTTCCTGTTTTTTATCTTCCGTTTTTTTCTCATCCAGATCCAACAGTTAAGAGACGTTCTGGTTTCTTGATGCCAAGCATGACTTCAAGTACATATTTTGGGGCAAAGTTTATGTCAAAGTATTTCTTTGATATTTCTGACCATGAAAACTTGATATTAAGCCCTGGGTATTCAACTAGAAGAGGTCCAATTTTAGCTGTTGATTATGATAAATATTTCTATTCTGGTCGTTTAAAATTTAGTGCAAGTGGTTTGCATGATAGCAAATCAAATGAATATAAAAACAAAGACCGTGGACATTTGTTTTTGAAAAATAACTATGAAATTAATGATTTGTGGGTTTCAGAAATTAATCTAAACTATGTTTCTGATAGAACCTATTTAAAAGATATGTCTTTGAAGGGTAAAGATGATGCATGGTTAGTTTCTTCAGCGAAGTTTCATCGTTTTGATGATAGAAATTTTGCAGGTATTGAATCATATTACTATAAACAGATTAGTTATGATTTAAGGCAAGAAAATAAACCTTATGTTGTTCCTCTGGCAACTTATGAACAGTATGGTGAAATGAATGATTATGGTTTTTACAATAAAAACCAACTAAGTTTGGCTTCTATCTATCGTCAAGATGGTGTGACAAGTCAAAGAACATCAATGATTAATTCTTGGGTTTTGCCTCAAACAACATCTTATGGTGCGAAGCAGAGATTGATGGCTTCTGTTAAAACAGATTTATACTATATCACAAATTACAATAATTCAGTTAATGAAGAATATGATGGAAGCGTTGGAAGAATTTTCCCACAACTTTCTTACGAGTGGAGACTTCCTTTTGTGAAAGCCGCTGGTGAAACACGTCAGATTGTTGAACCAATTGTGGTTGCTGTTTTAGCACCAAATGGTGGAAACAAGGAAAATAAAGTTCCAAATAATGACAGTCAAAACATCAGAATTGATGATACAAATATTTTAGATGTCAATAGATATGCAGGATATGACATTAACGACACGGGTAGCAGAGTGAGTTACGGTGTTAATTGGAGTTCCTATGGAAATGTCTGGGGAAGAACCTCTTTGTTGCTTGCTCAAAGCTACAAAACAAGACGTGAAGAAACTTTTTTGAACTATAGCGAAGGAAATGCCTATTTAAGTAACTATTTTGGACGTTTTTATGCAAACCCTTTTGAATACTTGGATTTGAACTATCGTTTTGCGATTAATCGTAGCAACTATAATTTAGAATATAGCGAGCTTTCAACAAACTTTGGTCCAAAGCTATTAAACTTCTATGTGGCTTATATTTATTTGAAAGATGATAACTCATATTCAATTACCAATTTTGGTGAACGAAGAGAACTCTATTTTGCAGTTAATTCTCAACTTACTAGAGATTGGTCAGTTAGCATTTATGACCGTATAGATTTGACTAAAGAAGGTGGAACTTTGGAATATGGCGGTTCATTGATTTATGAAGATGAATGCTTCAAAATGGGAACAAACATTAGTAAAGAGTTTTCTAATGATCCTAAATATAATAATAATTTTGAGGTTTCTGTGGACTTTTATTTGAAAACACTCGGTGGAATTGGCTCTAAATAATAAGGAATTTATGATGACTAAAACTTTTTATATTCTTTGCTTAGGACTTATCTTTCTTCATTCAAGCGAGGTTAAAGCTCAGTTTGTTTCACAAGAAGCTGAAATGCAAGCTAGAAGCTCTCTTTTTGTGGATGAGACTCAACAGCAACCACAAATGCCTGTTGCAGCACCAACTCCCGCACCAGTAAGCACATACAAATATGATACAAATGTCAAAATTGCGCTCATTGTTAATGGCGAAATGGTAACAACAGATGATATTAATAATCGTGTAAAAGCTTTTTCATATACCACAAAAATTCCTGTGAATAGTGAAACAAAAGGAATGATTTTTGAAAAAATCAGACAAAATACGATTGATGAAAAAATTAAAATTCAAGAAGCAGAAAAAGAACATATCACTATCTCTGATAAAGAAGTTGATGAGGCTATAGAGAATTATGCAGCTGGCAATAAAATGACAAAGGCTCAGTTTGAGGGAGAATTGAAGAAAAATGGCATTAGTATTAATGCTTTTAGAGATCAAATGAAGTCTGACTTAGCATGGATTAGATTGGTTAAAAGTAAATCTTATGGTGAAATTGATGTAAACCAAAAGGATATTGAAAAAGCGATTGCTTATGCCAAAAAAGATTCTTCTATCAAAAAATATCTTATTTCTGAAATTGTTGTTTCAAAAAAACATAATAAAAATGTATCTGATCTTGTTAATTCATTAAGACAAGACCCTCGTTTTGAACTTTATGCAATGCAATTTTCAGAAGCACCAACAGCTTCAAATGGCGGAAGTTTGGGTTGGGTAGATAGAGAAAAATTATTCCCTGTTATTGCTCGAAAAGTTTCTGAAATGAGAGAAGGTCAAATTTCTGATCCAATTGATGTGGGAAGTGACTATTACATCATTAGGCTTGAGAAAGTCTATGATCCGTCTACGGATAAATTTACGATTCCAAGTGAAGATGAAATTAAACGAGTGATTGAAGGCAGAAGATTGGAAGAATTTGCAAATTCATACATGAATAAGCTTCGTCAAAAATCTATTGTTGAAGTGAAAAATTAAGATGTTAATTTCTGAAAAAATTGAAACACTTCCGTCTCTTCGAGCAACCGTAGATGTTCATGGTTTAATGGCAAAAAAAGCCTTAGGTCAAAACTTTTTGCTTGATTCAAACATCACAGATAAAATCATCAAACTTTCTCTTGATATTCAGGGAAAAAAAGATTTTTCTGGTGGAAATGTTTTTGAAGTTGGCCCAGGCCCAGGTGGTTTAACTCGTTCTGTTTTGAAAAATAATCCAGACAAGTTGACAGTGATTGAAATGGACGAGAGATGTATTGCGATTATGCAAGAAATCAAAGATAAGGTGGGTGAGAGACTCGAAATTATCAATGGAGATGCTATGAAGCAGAATTTTGTTTCTTTATCTTCTAGCCCCCGTCATATCGTCAGCAATCTGCCATATAATATTTCTGTTCCGCTTTTGATTGGTTGGATGAAAGAAATTAAAGAATATGAAAGTTTGACTTTGATGTTTCAAAAGGAAGTTGCGGAAAGAATTATGGCTCCTACAAAGACCAAAGATTATGGTAGAGTTTCTATATTGGCTCAGCTTTTGTGTAAGATTGATAAACTTTTTGATATTAGCCCGACCTGTTTTGTGCCAGCTCCTAAGATTTGGTCGACTGTTCTTGTTTTTAGACCTCTTCAAAATATTCCAACAGTAGAAGAAATCAAAAAAATTGAGAGCATAACAAATGTTGCTTTTTCTCAGCGTCGTAAGATGATTAGGCATAGCTTAAAAACCATTCCAAATATTGCAGAAATTCTAGAAAAAATGGGTGTTGGTGACAATCTTCGAGCAGAAGAATTGACCCCACAGCAGTTTCTGGAAATCGCTAGACAAATATAAGTTAATTTTTTTCCAAAAAAATATTGTAATAAATGAGAATCGTTGCTATAATGATAGCTTCATTAAATTTTTATACTTATTATTTTATGGAAACAAAAATTGTTATTTTTGGAAATGAAATCCTTCTGAAAAAATCTTCTATTTTAAACGCTATTGCTAAAGAAACCGGACGAGATGAAAGTTCATTTATGATGAATGGAAAATTTTACTTTGTAAAAGACTTTCAAGCTCATTCTGAGAAAGAACTGATGCTAGAGGTTATTAAAAAATTAGAAGAGGTCACAGAATATAAGCTTTCTGGTGAAAAAGAAGAGGACATTGATTGGATTTTTGAAAAAAATCAGAATGTAGAAATAGGGGATATTATTGAATTTTTCCTTAGAGAAGAATTGAATATTTTTCAAATTGAAAAAAATCCTTTGTTTCAAAGAGAGAAATCAAAAAAAGAGGGCGTTTTATAAAACCCCCTCTTTTTTATTTTTAAATCCTACATTAGGACTAGATCATAATCATACCACCGTTGATATTGATTGTTTGACCTGTGATGTAGTTTGCTTCGTCAGATGCCAAGAAAGCAACAACGTTCGCAATGTCTTGAGCTTCACCCAAAGCACCAGTTGGAACTCTTGTCAAAAGAGCTTTCTTTTGTTCGTCTGTCAAAACATCAGTCATAGGTGTTCTGATGAAACCAGGAGCAATAGAGTTAACAGTGATGCCACGGCTAGCAACTTCTTGAGCCAAACATTTGTTCATTGCAATCATTCCGCCTTTAGTTGCTGCATAGTTTGCTTGTCCAGCATTTCCCATAACACCAACAACAGAAGCCATACCAATGATACGGCCGAAACGTCTTTTCATCATACCACGGATAGCAGCTCTAGTGAGTTTGAAACCAGCTGTGAGGTTGACATCTTGAACCAATTGCCATTCTTCGTCGCTCATTCTCATGAACAAGTTGTCACGAGTTAAACCAGCATTATTTACCAAAATGTCAATACGACCTAATTTTTCTTCAACTTCTTTTACCAAGTTGTTAACTTGGTCAGAGTTTGTCAAGTTAGCAACAAATACATGAGCATTTGAGCCTAATTCTTTTGCCAAAGCTTCCATTGGTTCTGCACGCATATCTGTGAGCGCAACAATAGCACCTTGTGCATGCAATGTACGGGCAATTTTATCGCCAATTCCGCCAGCAGCACCAGTGATGAGAGCAACTTTACCGTCTAATCTAAACATGTTAATTATCCTTTTGTTTAAGGTTGTTTTTACAAATTTTTTGCCAATTCTTCAACTTCAGCAACAGTGCCGACAGAATAAGCATTGATGTCTTTTTCACTTCTTTTAACAATGCCAGACAAAACTTTTCCAGCACCAAGTTCAACAACATCAGTTATACCATTTTCTTTCATGAAAACGACAGATTCACGCCAACGGACAGAACCTGTTACTTGTTCAATTAAGTTTTTGATGATTTCATTTTTATCTGTAACTGCCTTAGCAAGTACGTTCGAAATCAAAGGAATATTTGCATTATGAGAATGCACATCCATGAAAGCTCTTGCCATAACTTCAGCAGCAGGCTGCATCAAAGGGCTATGGAATGGAGCACTTACAGGAAGTTTGATACATCTTTTAGCGCCAAATTCAGCAGCAACTTCAACAGCTTTATCAATAGCTTTCATGTGACCAGATAGAACCACTTGACCTTCAGAGTTGTCGTTTGCAGCAACAATAAGGTTATGTTCATCTGAGCAAGCTTCTAATAGGGCTGATACATCTTTAAAAGACATTCCAATAACAGCAGCCATTCCACCAACACCGGCAGGAACAGCTTCTTGCATAGCATTTCCACGAATACGAAGAAGTTTTGCAGTTTCTTCTAAAGAAAAGACACCAGCAGCACAAGCCGCTGAATATTCACCAAGTGAGTGTCCAGCAACAAAGGTTGCTTTATCCTTGAGATTGATACCGAAATCTTTTTCGAGAATTTTAACAATAGCCATAGAAGTGGCCATCAAAGCAGGTTGAGTATTATAAGTTAGTGTCAATTCACTCTCAGGACCTTCTACCATAATTTTAAACAAATCTTGTGAAAGCGCTTCATTGACTTCTTGAAATACTTCTTGGGCAGACTTAAAGTTTTCTGCCAATTCTTTCCCCATACCGACAAATTGAGAACCTTGCCCAGGGAATACAAAAGCATATTTCATTTGAATATCCTTAATATTAATAACTCGTTAGATTTATAAATTATTCCGTTAAAAGTCAATATTTAAATAGATATAGCAATTTTGCTTTTTTGATTTGTTTTTATGTTTTTTGCCTTTATAATGTGGAAAAACTAATGTTGCGAGGAAATGTTTTATGTCTGAAAAGCTGGTGATAAAAAATATATTTTGGGATGTTGATGGTGTTTTGGTTGACTTAAATCATGCCTATTTTGAGTTCTTGACCAAACATGAAAAATATAAAAGCCATTTTAGTGGCTTAGAATATAAAGATTTGGCAAAAGTTTTACCTGTGAATGAAGAAAAATATGGAGCAATGGACTTAATTACGCATCCAGAACTTGGTAAAGAATTGGATTATGATTTTTGTCATACAGATGATTTCTATTTTGACCGTCCGCTTTATGATGGAACAGTTGAAGTTTTGACAGAGCTTGATAAATTGGGTTATCGTCAACTCACAATGAGCGCTGGTTTTGATATGGAAAAGAAAAAAGAGATGATTGCTCGTATTTTGGGAGATGCTGTCAGATTGCTCACAGTTGAGGTGACGCTTCATGGTGATAAAATGCATGATACAACCAAAGAAGAAAAACTTATTCAATGTATGAAAAAATATGGTCTAAAACCAGAAGAAACAATTTTGGTTGATGACCGAATTTACAATATTTATTCAGCACTTCGTGCAGGGGTTCATCCTGTTCGTTTTCGTTCAGAATTTACCACAGATTTGCCAGAAGATTTGAAGGATATTCCAGAAGTTAGGAATATTTATGAACTAAAAGAATGGTTATTAAACAATACAACAATGAAATAGAAGGTCTAAAAAGATGAAAACAGTAGTGATAATTCCTTGTCGAATGAAGTCTGAACGTTTACCTAACAAACCTTTGATTGATATTAATGGTAAGACGCTCATCCAAAGAGTTTATGAAAATGTATCTAAAGTGTTTGGTGCAGAAGATACTTATGTTGCTTGTGATGATTTGGGAATCAAGGAAAAAGTTGAAATTCTTGGAGCTAAAGCAATTATGACAGATCCAGAATGTCCTAGCGGAACAGATAGAATTGCTCAAGCTTTAAAATCTATTGATCCTAAGGGTGAAAAATATGATGTGGTTATCAATTTTCAGGGAGATGATGTGAATGTTGATCCAACAATTTGCAGTAGACTTGTTGATTTGATGGAGACAAGTGGAGCGGATATTGCAACTGTTGTTCAACCGATTGAGAAAAAAGAAGAGATTGAAAATCCGAATATTGTAAAAGTGGCAACAGCTTTTGATGACAACAAAGATACAGCAAGATGTTTGTATTTTTCTCGCAGCCCAATTCCATATAATCGACCTCTAGGAGCAGTTGATAAAGCTTTTTGGCATATTGGGATTTATGTTTATAACGCGAAATCTTTGCAAAAATTTGTTTCTCTTCCGGTTGGTCTTTTAGAAGCAAGAGAAAAATTGGAGCAACTGAGAGCTTTGGAAAATGGAATGTCTATCTTTGCTTTGAAAGTGGAAGACACTCGTATAGACAAAAGAGCTCCAGCAGATGTGAATACACCTCAAGATTATGAAGAAATGATTAAATTTGTTAAATAATTCACTCTAATAAAATAGACAAAAAAGGCATCAGGCAGATGCCTTTTTTGTTGATTATTTAAATAATTAATGTATTAGTTTTATATAACAGAAGGATTTTTCTCTATGCCAGAAGTTTCCATTATCCTCCCTGCCTATAATAGCGAAAAGTTTCTCGCTTCAGCAATGAAATCTGTACTTAACCAGTCTTTCAAAGATTGGGAGTTGATCGTTGTCGATGATTGCTCAACAGATAAAACTAAAAGAATTGCTGAATGTTTTGCAGAAAAAGATAGTCGCGTTAAAGTGATACAAGCTGAAACGAATGGTGGTGCAGGAGCTGCTAGGAATATTGCAATGGATCATGCAAGTGGACAATATTATGCTTTTATTGATGCAGATGATTTGTGGGTTAGAGAAAGACTTGAAAAACAAATGAAATTTATGAAAGATAATAACCATGCAATAACCTATTCAAGTTATGTTTGTGTTGGAGAGGATTTAAAGCCAAAAGACAGAGGTTATACTAAAGCTGTAAAAGAACTTGACTATAAATCTTATATGAAAAACACCCAAGTGAGCATGGATACTATAATCATTGATGTGAGTAAAACAGGAAGACCTCCGATGCCTAAAGAAAGAGGTGTTAGAGAAGATTTCGAAATGCATATGGCTTTGCTCAAAAAAGGATTCAAAGATGAGGTTTTATCTTTTTATAGAGTAAGAGAGGGGCAGTCTAGTGCAAATAAACTTGATATGGCAAGGGTTATGCTTAAGAGATATATGCAAGAGAAAGATATTGCCGTTCATAAGAGATTAATACGTTTTGGACATTATGCGGTTAATGCTACTGCAAAAAGATTGAAATCTGCAAAAGATGTATCTTATGACAAAGAGGTCTTATCAAACCTAAAAGACAAAAGCAGATAGTTTTTAAATATTAACATTATATTGATTTTTCTTTGGTACACTCCCTAAATATGGATTTTTAATAAGGAAGTGTACAGGTTTTAATATGGCTAAAAATGTTAAAAATAAGAAAAAAGAATCTTTTATCAAGCAAATCATTTGGAGAGCTGTTGGTTTTTCTCTCATGGCCTTTTGTCTTTTGGCTGTTTTAAGTGTTTGTTTTTATCATCCTGAAGACAATTCCTTTAATTATGCTGGAAATGGAGAAGTTAGAAACTATTTAGGTCTTTTTGGTTCTTACACATCTGATGTAATTCTTCATTGTTTTGGTTTTTCTTTGCTTGTATTTTTTCCAGCTCTATTTGTTTGGGGATACGATCTTGCATTTTCTCGAGTAAAAATCAACTATCCAACCAGAATTTTAGCTTTTGTATTAGGTGTTTTAAGTTTAGCGATTTGTTTTTCATTTATTCCTCTCAATTTTCAGAATATTGAAATTGGGGGTTTTGCAGGTAGAGAACTTTCTCGTCTCTTAATGAAATGTATTAATATGTTTTTACAGACTCAATATAATGATTATATTGTTATTTCTGTTTTAGGCTTATTTACATTGCTCTGTTTTAATTATTCAGCAGGTATAACCTATAAAAACTGGATCTCTTGGACTGTGGCAATTGGTTGTTTTTTCAGAGCTGTTTTCAGAATTATTTTCTATCCTTTCATCAAAAAAGACCAAGATGTTATTGTTGTTAAGAAAACAAAGGTTTCTCGCAGTAAGCTCAAAGAAATGGAAGATTTTAGAGGTAAGATTGAACCAAAATTTGGTGCTTCATCTGAAGAAAAATATGAACCAAAGTTTGAAGAAAAGAAAGTATCTAAGAAACAGTCTGTTGCTAAAGTTGCATCAAAGCCAAGAGTTTCAGCAGGAGGGTATGTCATACCAAGTATTGAGATTTTATCAAAACCAGAAAAAACAAAATCTGCTAATGAAATTAGTGAAAAAGAGTTAGAACAAATTTCTTTAGATTTGGAAAATGTTTTGCAAGAGTTTGGAATTAATGGGAAAATAGTGAAAGTTCGTCCCGGTCCAGTTGTGACTTTGTATGAACTTGAACCTGCTCCTGGAACAAAGACAGCTCGTGTGATTGGTTTGGCTGACGATATTGCCCGTTCGATGTCTGTTTCTTCAGTGCGTATTGCTGTTGTTTTTGGTTCTAATACGATTGGGATTGAGATGCCAAATCCTAAAAGAGAAACTGTATGGCTTAGAGAACTTTTTGAAGATTCTGAGTTTATGGCCTCAAAAAACACCCTTAATGTGGTTTTGGGAAAAGATATTGGTGGAAAGAATGTCTATGCAGATTTGGCAAAAATGCCTCACTTATTAGTCGCAGGTACAACTGGTTCAGGTAAATCTGTCGGTGTAAATCAGATGATTTTATCGCTTCTTTATAAGATGTCTCCAGAAGAATGTAAATTGATTATGATTGACCCAAAAATGCTCGAGTTTTCGATGTATAATGGTATTCCACATTTACTGACACCAGTTATTACAGATCCTAGTAAAGCTGTTTTAGGTTTGAAGTGGGCAGTTCGTGAAATGGAAGATAGATATCGTGCCATGGCTAAACTTAATGTTCGTAATATTGAGGGTTACAATACAAAACTTTCTGAACTAAGAAAAACTGGTGAGATTATTAAACGTACGGTTCAAACAGGTTTTGATCCTGATACGGGAGCACCAATTTTTGAAGAACAAGAATTAGATTTGACAGATTTGCCATATATTGTTGTTGTGGTTGATGAAATGGCAGATTTGATGTTGGTTGCAGGAAAAGAAGTTGAAGCAGCTATTCAACGTTTGGCGCAAATGGCTCGTGCAGCGGGGATTCACTTGATTATGTCGACACAAAGACCTTCTGTTGATGTTATTACAGGTACAATTAAGGCAAACTTTCCAACTAGAATTTCGTTTCAGGTGACTTCTAAAATTGATAGTAGAACAATTTTGGGTGAAATGGGTGCAGAGCAACTTCTGGGTCGAGGTGATATGCTTTATATGCCAGCTGGACGAAGACCTGTTCGTATTCATGGTAGTTTTGTTAAAGATGCTGAAATTGAAAAAGTTGTCGAGTTTATCAGAAGTCAGAAAGGCGCAGAATATGTAGAGGGAATCACAGATGGTGAGCTTTCAGATAAAGGCGGTGCAGTTTTTGATAATTCAGCTTTTGGCGGTGGAAATTCTGATGATGATTTATATGCCCAAGCTTTAGCAATTGTTCAGCAAGATAAAAAGGCTTCAACAAGCTACATTCAACGTAAACTTCGCATTGGATATAATCGTGCCGCATCTATTATTGATAGAATGGAAGCAGAAGGTGTTGTTTCAGCAGCAGACCATGTGGGAAGGCGTGAAGTATTATAATTTTACCGTTCGGTAATTTTTACTTGAATTTTTAAGTAAAAGATATTAAATATTACCGAGCGGGAATAATGATGGATATTTCTAGTTAAAAGATATTAAATATTACCGAGCGGGAAAATGAAGATAGAAAATTTTGGACAATTGGCAGAAGTTATTAGAGAAAAAAGAAAATCTCAAAACCTAACACAGACTCAAGTCGCTGGCTTGTGCGGGGTTGGGGTTAGATTTGTTGTGGACTTGGAGGCTGGAAAAGAGACCTGCCAGATTGGTAAAGTTATTCATATTGCTAAAAGTTTAGGAGTTGATCTTTTTGCGGAGGCTAGATAATGGCAGCATTAGATGTTTATTTTTTTGATGAAAAAATTGGGGTTTTGACTCAAAAAGAGGGCAAGACGAATCTTAGTTTCAAATATTTGGAAACCGCTACAAAAGCAATTTCTCTTTCGCTCCCTTTGAAAAATGAAAGCTATGGAGATAGAGAAACAAGAGGGTTTTTTGAAAGTCTTCTCCCAGAAGGGGATATTAGAAAAGCTATTGCTAAGTATGAGGGAGTTTCAGAGAATAATCCTTTTGCATTGCTCAGAAAAATCGGAGGGGAATGTGCTGGTGCGATTTCTTTGTATGAAGAAGGTAAAAAACCAGTATATGGTGAAGAACGAAAAATTTTGAAGTATGGAGATATACAGAAGAAGCTTAAGGCTAGTAAAATACCTTTAGCTATTTTACTAGATAATATCAGATTTTCTTTAGCAGGAGCCCAGGATAAAATTGTAATTACGTATTTAGATGGCAAAGTTTATTTTCCAAGTGTTTCTTTACCATCTAACTATATTATTAAACCTGAAAATCAGTATTTTGAAAATGTAATATATAATGAAAACTATTGTATGACTTTATGTAGAAGGGTTATAGGAACGGCAGCTGTGAGTGGGGTATATTGTGTAGATATTCCTTTTTATATTGTTCAAAGATATGATAGAAAAACAGTTGGAGATAATGTTTTTAGACTTCATCAAGAAGATTTTTGCCAAGTTTTAAGTCTTTATAATAAAAAATATCAAAAAGAAGGTGGTCCTTCTCTCAAAACTTGTTATAACTTAATTATTGAGCATTCATCAGAGCCATTGATGGATGGACTCCGTTTTTTATGTGTCATAATTTTCAATTTCATCATTGGCAACTCAGATGCACATGGTAAGAATTTTTCATTTCTTTATGAGGATGAAAAAATTAGCCTTGCTCCTTTTTATGATATTCTTTCAACACAATTATATGAAAAAACAGATAAAGACTTGTCAATGAGTATTGGTGGGGAATATGACCCTGACAAAATTTTTCTTTCTCATTTTATAAAAATGGCAAAAGAGTTGGGAATTAAGCAGGATTTAGTAGTAAAGACTATTTCTGCCATTATTGATAATATTTTAGAACAGAGAGTATCTCTTATTGAAGAATTAAAAACAGAGGAGAATAATTCCTTTGACCTAATTATTGATAAGATAAATGAGCTGATGGATAAGAGAATAAATCAGCTCAAAATATCGCCAGATGAAAAGTAATTTTGATTTTGACACTAAAATAAATGAATGTTATCTTTTAGAAAAATAAATGTTTTAATCTTAGAAAATGTGAGAAATATGAAAAAAATTGCTAGTTTTGAAGTAAATCATCTAAATTTATTACCAGGAATTTATGTTTCGCGTAAAGATACGACACCAAAAGGTGATATTTTGACAACATTTGATATTCGTATGACCACACCAAATAAAGAACCTGTAATGAATACGGCTGAAATCCATACAATGGAGCATTTAGGAGCTACTTTCTTAAGGAATCACTCTGATTGGAAAGAGAAAATCATATATTTTGGTCCAATGGGATGTCGTACAGGTTTCTATCTTATTCTTTCCGGTGACCACAAGTCTGAAGATGTTATTTCTTTGCTCAAAGAAATGTATGAGTTTATTCGAGACTTTGAGGGTGAAGTTCCAGGAGCAAGTGCTAGAGATTGTGGAAACTTCCTTGATATGAATTTGCCAATGGCAAAATATTGGGGAGCAAAATTTGTTTCTGAAGTTCTTAATAATATTAACAACTCAAGGTTGTTTTATAAAGATTAGTTTATTGAATTTCATAAAAAAATAATACACACACTAAAAATATACAATTTTTAGTGTGTTTTTTGTTTGACCTTTAGAAAAAAATGTAATACACCTAAGATTGTCTTGGTATTTATAAGATATTATAAGTTGTGTGTTTAACGGGGGTTTCTATGAAAAAATTTCTTCTTACTATAAGTTTTGTTGGTTTGTTCGTATCTTCTGCTAATGCAGTAGAGTTGGAATTAAAACCTTATGTCGGACTAGACTATGTTTATTCAAGTGTTGATTACAAATATAAGGGAATGGATAAAATTTTTGAAGAAAACTATAATTCTGCTGCTTTGAATGTTGGTGCAAAATTCCACAAATATTTTGGCGCAGAAGCTTTCTACCAAAAATCTGCTGAAGAAAAGAAAAATGTTTTAGGTGTTGGTCAAACAAAAGCAAAATTTCAATCTTTTGGAATTGATGCAATTGGATATTTACCAATTACCAATTATGAAAAATTTGAAGTTTTAGGTTTGGTAGGTACAGGCAAGTATAAATATACTGTCAAAGGTGAAATTCCTTCGTATTTAAGTGTTAAAGGAAGCGATAATGGTTGGGGGCTTCGTTTTGGTGGAGGTCTTCAATATAATATTGATGAACATTTTGCAGTCAGAGCACTTGGAAAATATTCTTGGTTAGATGTTGATGATATTGACGGAATGTTCGATTTTTCAGTCGGATTAAAATATAGTTTTTAAGAATTTACGGCTTCGAAAACGAAAAAAGGCTAAAACAATTTGTTTTGGCCTTTTTTGTGGAAAGGGATTAAATAAAAATTTTAAATTATCAGTTGAAAAATATCAAACAGAGGAATATATAAACTATTACCTATAAGTTGTGAGATAGGTGAAATATATTTTATGGAGGTTATATGAAAAAATTTCTATTTGTTTCAGCCGCAGCTTTGCTGTTCTCATATAGTGCAAAAGCAGCTGATATTGAAGTGAAACCACTCGTTGGTTTGGATTATGTGTATTCTTATGCAGAATATAAAGCTGATAATAAAAAAGCTCTTCAAAAGAACTTTAACTCGCCAGCTTTGGTTTTAGGTGCTCAACTTAATAAATATTTTAGTGTTGAAGGTCTTTACCAACAAACATTTAATCAGTCAAAAAATCATGAAGGCACAAAAAATAAGTCTAAATATAGAGTTTTAGGTCTTGATGCTATTGGTCATTTACCTTTGGGTTGTGCTCAAAAAGTTGAACTTTTGGGCTTAGTAGGTACAGGTAATTACAGATATAGTGCAAAAAATGCTTATGAAAAAGGCAGTGATGATGGCTGGTATGGTCGTATCGGTGGCGGTGTACAATATAATGTAACAGACCAAGTTGCCGTTCGCGCTATGGTTAAAAACTCATGGGTTGATGTTAAAGGACTTGATAGTGTTCTTGACGCAACTTTGGGTGTGAGATATAGTTTCTAATTTTATTGGAGCTTAATGAAAAAGACCTCAAAAAGAGGTCTTTTTTTAAATTTAACAGTAATTATATGTAGTAGAATGCAGATCAATTTAACAATAGAAGAAAAAGACTAGCAAAATAAATTACCAAACTTAATTTTGCAAAAAAAATATAAATTATTAACTGTAATATTTATATATTGACAATTATAAATATTAACTATAAGAAGCTCTTGTTTACAAATTACTAATTTTTAATATTATTATATATGAAAAGAGAATTAAGGCTTTTAGTAACATCTGCATGTAATTACAGATGTGGTTTTTGTCACAATGAAGGTGTAGATTTTGCTGAAGATGAAAAACTTTCTGCTGATGATTATATATTTCTATATAAAGTTTTTAATGAAATGTTCCCTAATGATGAAATTACTATAACAGGTGGTGAGCCTCTTGTCCGAAGTGACATTGGTGATATTTTAAAAGCATTCAAAAGTATAGATGTAAAAACAACTTTGGTAACAAATGGATCTTTAATTTTTAAGAATATTGATATTCTTACTAAAAATGTTTCAAGAGTAAATGTATCTTTGCATTCTATGAACTCTAAACTATATCAATCAATAACAGGAACCAATAAAAATGCGTTGTTTCATGTTAAGGAAGGATTAGCAATGCTAAAAAGCACTTCTTCAAATATTGTAATTAGATTAAATTCAACATTTGTAAAAGGTGCAAACAATAGTCTTGACGCCGTTCAAAGTATAATTTCATTTGCTTCAACGATAAATGCTTCAGTTAAATTTATTGAACTTTATCCTAAGTCAAGTAAATTATTTGTTCCTATTGAAATTATGGTATCATATCTAGAAGAACTCGGATACACTTTGTTATTTCATGATGATCGTCAATCATCTTTTCAAAAAGATGAAGAAATTGTATATTTAACTAAAATATTTTGTGCATATTCTGAACACTTTAAAAATAGACAGGAGGTCTGTCGAGATAAACAAGACCTGTTTATCACTCCATCGGGAAAAATTAAGACTTGCATGAATAATAATTTTGGTGTTTCTATATATGAAGATATTTTAAATCGCGATTCAAAAAAGTTGAAATATAACATTTTGAGAGCAATAAACCTTTTTGGAAATTGTACAGCATATGGAAAATAATATGGCAATACTTGAAGCATTAAAAAAATATTCAACTTCTTTTGAGAAAGAAAATGAATTTGTGCAACAAACTATAGATTTTATTGAGAAAAATGAAAATGCCTTTGATCGAACCAATCTATCAGGACATGTAAATGGTTCTGCGTGGGTTTTGAGTAAAGATGGGAAAAAATCTTTATTAAATTTTCATAAAAAACTTAATAGATGGTTGCAGTTTGGAGGGCATTCTGATGGTTGTTCTGATACTTGGAGCGTGGCATTTCGTGAAGCCGTAGAAGAAACAGGAATACAAGATATTGAATTTGTAACAACTGAAATTTTTGATGTTGACGTTCACCCTATTCCTGCAAACTTAAAAAAGAATGAACCAGAACATTTTCATTATGATATTAGGTTTTTGTTAAAAGCAAATTCTAATGAATTTATTATAAGTGGTGAATCTAATTTCTTAAAATGGGTAAATAATGAAGATATTCCCCATTTATACGAAATTGGAGAAATTAATGAGTCTATGTACCGTATGTACCAAAAATTAAATTCTCTTTAGTTTATTAAAAGACCTCTCATTAAAAATGATAGGTCTTTTTTTTATTGTGCGTTTTGAAAGTTTTTACTTCGTGACAACAACCATTGCTTCACGTAAAATTCTATCATTAATCATATAGCCTGCTTGAAGTTCGGCAATGATTGTTCCTGCAGGTTTAGATTTATCTTCAACTTCTTGAACAACTTGATGAAAGTTTGGATCAAAAATAGTATTCATAATTTCCATTTTGAAAATCTCAAATCTGGCAAAAACCTTTTTCAATTCTTCTTGAGTAAGTTCAATTCCTTTTAAAAGATTTTCACAAGATTCATCAGTTTGTTCTTTAGTACTATCAATGGCTCTTTGAAGATTGTCTGCAACAGAAAGCAAACTTTTTCCAAAAGAAGAAATAGCATATTTATTATTTTTTTCAATTTCTTGTTGAGCACGTTTTTTTATGTTTTCTCCATCTGCAAAAGTACGAAGAAAATCTTCTCTTAATCTTTTGTTTTCTTCTTGCAAGGCTTCAATATTAATCTCATCTTTGGTTTCAATTTCAACTTCATTTTCAGCTGTGATGCCTTCGGAAATCACTGTCTCTTCTTGAGAAATACCAGAGTTAATTATTTGCTCTTCTTGTTGATTATTGTTCTCTGATAGGTCTTTTTTATCCTTGTTCATTATGTCCTCTTTTAATTTAATCTTAACAAAAAATACTTATATTTAAATTAGTTACAAAAAGTGTATAAGTCAATATTGTAAAATGTATATTCTTATGCTACTTTCGGTATATACAAATTACTATTAATTTTTTAGAAAGATAGGATATGACACCGCCAGATATTGAGAGCAAAAGTGTTTTTGGCCTTTTGCCCGACGATTTTAATAAGACTAAGTTTTCTATTTCGTACAGTGTCCCTACCAGTCCGTTAATTAAGGAAATCCAAGATTATTCTAAAAAACAATGTCTTGGAAAGGATTTTTGGCCTGAAATTGAAAAAGTTGATGCATGGATGGTTTCTGCTGAAACAGCAACCTTCATGAAAATTGGTGGTCTTGGCATGATTGCTTCTGAACTTCCTGAGGCTTATAATCGCAAATTTGGAAAGTCCGGAGAAAAAATTTCTATCATAACACCTCTCTATTTGGGAGATACTAAAAAGAAAAATGGAAAGCTTGAAAAAGGTACCTATTTTGGAAGTGAAAACAAAAGCATCAAGATTAAGAAAATCGCCTCTATAAATGTTCCTTTTATGGGTAAGGGAAAAAAACTAATTTCCAATAAAGTTTCTGTTTATCAAGGTCAATTAAGTGATACAAATTATCTCTTTTTAGAAAATGAAAAATATTTTTCAATCAATCCACATGAGAATAATCCGTCTGCACAAGATGGGTGTTATGTGTTTAATGAACATGGTGTGAATGAAGTTGAAAGATTTGCTTTCTTTTCAAAAGCTATTTACACACTTTTGAAAGATATTTGTGAATACCGTGTCGATACAATAAAAAAACCTAATATTATTATTGCAAATGATTGGCACAGCGGTGCATTGGCGGGACTGACTAAATATCTGACAACTGCAAAAGCATATACTGGAGACATGAGCCTTTATTTGACAGAACAAATTAGAGATATTCCAATTATCCATATTGCACATCATCTTGGTTATCAAGGATGGGATTATCATGGTACATCAAAGATTTTGAATTCTCTCTATGATAATGTGACAAGTTTGGTTTTCAAAAATTCAAAGGCTATTAAAAATAGCAACCCAAGAATGCTCAATACGCTCATTGTTCACGATTGTTATAATCAAGCTTCTTCAAATTTTCACTTGGCAGATAGAATTGTTACGGTTTCTAAAAATTATTTAGAAGAGGTTTCAAAAGAGCTCAGTTTTGGTCTTGATTTTCGTGATATTTTGAAAATGAGAAAAGATCATAGAAATTTCTTTGGTATAGTGAATGGCTATGAAAAAAGTTTGATTTCTCCAAATGAAGCAAAGGTGAATTCAATCAATGAATATTTTGGTGGTGTAGATTTTAAATCTTATGATATTAAAAGCATTGAAACAAAACTTCATAATAAAAAAGAATTTATTAAATTACTGTCCAAAATCGCGGCTGATGAAAAGTTCAAAGATAAAGTTTTGCCAAAGATGGACCTTTATGATTTTGCAGATTTATCTAAGTTGAAAAACATTGAAGATGTTCCTGTTATTTCGGCAACAAGTCGTTTGGCAGAGCAAAAAGGTTATGATATCGCAGCTCAAGCGGTTTTAAATATTGCAAAAAATTTCACTGAAAACTTTGATAAGTTTCCTATTTTCCTTTTGGGCGGAGCGGGTGATGTGGCATATTATAATATGCTTAAAAAACTCAAAGATGATGTTAAAAAAATCAGTAAAAAAGCAGGTGAACGAATTTTTGTTTTTTATGGATATCGTGACCAATTTGCTTATTCAATTCAGTTAGCTTCAGACTTTTATCTCATGCCTTGTCGCTTTGAACCTTGTGGTCTGACGCAAATGGAAGCAATGGCAAAGGGAACAATTCCCGTCGCAACGTCAACAGGTGGTTTGGTTGATACAATTGAAGATGGTGTTGATGGCTTTAGAACAGAAGTTTTCTTTGTGAACAAAAGACGTGTGTTTGGAAATAATCTCACTGCAAAACGTTTGAAGAATAATGAAAATGCTTTCACGGAGACCATGCAGAAAGCGCTTAAGGTTTTCTATACGGACAAATCAAAAATAAATCAAATGAGATTAAATGATATGGAAAAAGATTTCAGTTGGGCAGTTGAAGGTGGAGCAATACAGAAGTATTATCAGCTTTTCCATACGGGTCACATATAAAAATTTATATAATTGATTTCTACTTGTAAGTTTTTTTCTCGTGTAGTGGTCTTACGCATCGTTCAAAACTTACTTCGTATTAATCTAATTCTCTAAATTTTTCCTTATTTCTTATTATCAGCCTCATTCTTCAAGTTTTTAGTGAGTTTTCTACTTGTGATATCAATTTTCTAATTTTTTTCTTTTTTCTTTATTCAAAATTGTTCTCATTTTTTAAATATCACTTGCCCAAGTTAGGGTTTTGGAATAAATTTGATACAAATTTATATGGTGTTTTTTAAGGAAGAAAAAATGAGACATTCAGGTCGTCAAAATGATGAGATGAGAAAAGTTGAAATTATCCCAAATTATAATCCCTATGCAGAAGGTTCTTGTTTGATTAAATTTGGAAATACGCATGTTTTGTGTACGGCAAGTGTGGAAGAAAAAGTTCCAAATTGGTTGAAGGGTCAAAATAGAGGATGGATTACGGCTGAATATGGGATGTTACCACGTTCAACTCAAACTCGCGTGAGCAGAGAAACAAAATCTCCTTCTGGACGTACTCAAGAAATTCAACGTTTGGTCGGTCGTGCTTTGCGTGCTGTTGTTGATTTGACTCTTCTTAAAGATATTTCAATTTGTATCGACTGCGATGTTATTCAGGCAGACGGCGGAACAAGAACTGCCTCTATTACAGGTGGTTTTGTTGCACTTCATTATGCAATTGATAAGTTACTTAAGGATAAAAAAATTAAAGAAAATCCAATTAAGGAATTTGTTGCTGCCGTTTCTTGCGCAATTCATAAAGAAGAAGCTGTTTTAGATGTGGATTATATTGAAGATTCATCAGCTCAAGCAGATATGAATTTTGTTTTGACCGAAAGTGGAAAAATCGTGGAAATTCAAGGAACAGCAGAAGAAAATCCTTTTTCTGAAGAAGAATTTGCTGAACTTTTTACTTTGGCAAAAAAAGGAATTAAGGAACTCGTTCTCAAACAAAAGGAAGTTATCTAAGATGACGGTTAGAACGCCAAATTTTGAAGATGCTGAACAAATTGCCAGAGTTCATTTAGAAACTTGGCAGGTGGTATATAAAAATTTGATGCCAGCAGATTTCTTAGAAAAAAGAAAGTTCGGACCAGAGAAAGTTCTTCGTTGGCAAGAAAATCTTAAAAATTATTTTTCTGGAAATGGGAATATTATTTTTGTTTCTGAAAATTCCAACAAAAAAATCACAGGAATTCTTGTTGGAAATAGAAACGAAGAAGGTATGTATGAGGTTTGTTGCTTGTATGTGCATCCGGATTATCAAGGACAGGGTTTTGGGAGAGAACTTCTTCTTGCTTTCACAGAGCATATAAAAGGTGAACGCTTTATGTTATATATGCTGAGAGGAAATCCTAGTGAGGCTTTTTATTTGAAAATGGGTGGTAAACAAATTAGAACAGATAAAAAGTTTGAAAGAGAAAATGTTAGTTTAGATCAAGATATGTTTATATTTGAGGGAAAAAATGGATAGAATAGTTGTTGCAAGTCATAATTTAGGAAAAATTAAAGAAATTAAGAAAATGTTGGAGCCTCTGGGTGTTGAAGTTGAATCCGCAGCTGAGCTTCATTTGCATGACATTGAAGAAACAGGTACTACTTTTGCAGAAAATGCAAAGTTAAAATCTGAGCATTATGCCAAAGAAACAGGTCTTTGTGCTTTGGGAGATGATTCTGGTTTGTGTGTGAAAGCTTTGGGTGGTCGCCCAGGTGTTTATTCTGCACGCTATGCACCAAATAGAGATTTTGATAAAGGAATGGACTCTCTTTTGGAAGAGCTGTCTAAGGCTGAATCAAAAGACAGAAGTGCGGCTTTTGTTTGTGTGATGGCTCTGACTTCTTCAACAGGAAAGACAAAACTTTTTGAAGGACGTATTGAGGGAAAAATTGCTGAAAGCAAAAAGGGGGAAGGAGGGTTTGGTTATGATGCAATCTTTATTCCGGAAGGATATACTCAAACTTTCGCAGAAATGTCTCAAGAAGAAAAAAATAAAATGTCCCATCGAGGTCGTGCACTTCAGAAAGTGTTAGAGCATATTCGAAATGAAAAATAGGAGAATCTGTTGAAAGTTTTTGACTTCCTTCATCTGCAAGTGAAAAAAATTAGAAAACTTACTGTTTTGAGTGTTATTCTTTTTGCTTCAACTTTTGCTGTTTCTCGCCTTTCTGTTTATATTGGAGCAGAAATGGTTGGTGTAATTGCTGAAGAATTACCTAAAGATGATAAACTTCAAAAACTTTTAACCCTCTCTACTTTTTTATTTTTAGCAACATTAATTGGTTCGTTTTTGATGTATCTTTCACATGTTTGTGAAACGATTTTCTTTATCAAATTTCAGTCTAATGTGATGAACAATCTCTCAAAGCAAGTGCTTAATCAGTCTATCTCTTTCTTTGTGAGGGAAATGTCTGGGAATATTATTTCGAAATTCAATAAAATTACAAATAATATCATCAATGGATATGGTAGGTTAATTGCTTTTATACGGATTTTTTCGACATTCCTTATTACACTTGGTTTTATTGCTTTTATGAACTTTTATTTGGCGTTATTTTATTTTATTGCTTCTCTTGTCGTGATTGCTTATACAACCAAAAAAAGAATGGCAGTAATTTCGGATTCACAAAAAGAATCAGAGCTTGAAGGGCAAGCGATTGGTGTTTTATCTGATGCGATTAATAATGTTTTTTCTGTAAAATCTTTCGCAAATGTAGCTCATGAAAGACTTTATATTTTTTCAAATTTCAAAAAATTCCTCAGATTTTGGACTGTTTCTGCAGGAAAAAGACGTAAAATTGCCTATCAAAGCAATCTTCTTTATGACACTTTATCTTTCTCTTTTTATTTGGCTGTTTTTTACACTTGGTATGTTGCCGATTTGACAGTGGCACATATTGTGTTCATTTTTTCATCCATCAATATTCTCACTTCAAGTATTAAAGAATTTAGTTATGATCTAACGAATATCTTTAGAAATTTTGGAGAACTTAGAGAAGGAATTGAATTTTTATATCAAGATGCAGAAATCAAAGATATTGAAGGTGCTAAAAAACTTCATGTTTCTGAAGGAAAAATCAAATTTGATAAAATCTCATTTGCTTATGAAGGAAAGAAAAAACTGTTTTCAAACTTTTCACTTGAGATAAAGCCAAAAGAAAAAGTTGGGTTGGTTGGAAAATCAGGTTCTGGAAAATCTACTTTGATTAAGCTTATTGCCAGATATTATGACTTAGAAAAAGGAAAAATCTTGATCGATGGACAAGAAGTTAGCAAGGTCACCCAAAAATCTTTAAGGAAAAATATCTCTCTCATTCCACAAGAGCCACTCCTTTTTAATCGTTCTCTTATGGAAAATATTAAATATGGCTTTCCTAAAGCAACAGATGAAGAGGCAATTTTTGCTGCTCAAAAAGCTTTTTGTCATGACTTTATTATGGAGCTTCCACAAGGTTATCAGAGTAAGGTTGGTGAAAAAGGTGTGATGCTTTCTGGTGGAGAAAGACAAAGAATTTCAATTGCCAGAGCAATTTTACAATATGCTCCGATTTTGGTTTTAGATGAAGCAACCTCTGCACTTGATAGTGAGAGTGAATTTTATATCCAAAAAGCGCTCAAAGATTTGATGAAGAAAAAAACAGTAATTGCGATTGCGCATAGACTTTCTACGCTTAAAGAGATGAATAAAATTGTGGTGATGAATAAGGGTAAAATTCTTGAAGAAGGAACTCAGAAAGAACTTCTTAAAGAAAAAGGAACTTTTTATAATTTTTATAAGATGCAGTCGGAAGGCTTTTTGAAAATTGATGAAGAACAAGATATTTAACATTCCTGCAAGCTGTTCCTTTGTTGATAGTTTAGCAGTGCTTTTGATGAAGCAATATGAAAATAATTTGCTTGGACTTGTTGATGTCTTGATTTTAATGCCGAACCGTCGTGCTTGTATGGCTTTGAAGGAAGCTTTTGTGCGGGTTCGTGGACTTCAACCGACAATGCTTCCTAAAATATTACCTATTGGTGACGTTGAAGAAGAGGAGTTGCAAATTGTTGGATTTGATGTTTCTTCAGAACTTGAAAAAGTTTTACCAGCCATTGATTCTTTTGAAAGAAATCTTCTTTTTACAAAATATATATTGGAAAAATCTATCAGTTTTGGTGTGGAAAGACTGAGTTCTAATCAAGCATATTATTTGGCTCAAGAACTCTCAAAAATGATTGATGCTACCAATTATGAAGGTTTGAGTTTTGACAATTTGAAAAATCTCGTGCCAGAAGAATATGCACTGCACTGGTTAGATACACTCAATTTTTTAGAGATTATTACACATGATTGGCCAAAGGTTTTGAGTGAGAAAGGTTTGGTTGATGCTAGTTTTAGATATAATCAACTAGTTAATGTTCAAAGAGAAGTTTGGGAAAAAAGCAAGACAGAGCAAAGGATTATTATTGCTGGAACAACAGCAAACTTTCCTGTCACTCAGAAATTGGTAAAAACAGTTTTAGAGCTGCCAAATGGAGCGTTATATCTGAATGGGTTAGATAAATTCTTAGATGAAGAATCTTGGGAAAATTTAGATGAAACACATCCAGAAAAAGAAGTTAAAACTCTTTTAGAGTTTTTGAATGTGAACCGATTTGATGTGCGAGATATTATCAAACCACAGAATATTGAAAGAGAGATTTTGATTTCCGAGGTGATGCGTCCTGCTCGAACAACAGATAAATGGCGGGAAATTGGTGCAAAAAAACTTTCACATCTAGCTTGGCAAGGACTTAAGGAAATTGAATGTCAAGACTCACGTGTTGAAGCATCATCCATTGCGCTGATTATGCGAGAGGTTTTAGAAACACCAGAAAAGACTGCGGCACTTGTGACAACGGATAGAAATTTGGCAAGACGTGTAGCAAATGAACTTGAAAAATGGGAAATCAAAGTAGATGATTCTGCAGGAAAACCACTTCACTTGACTCCCATTGGTGTTTTCTTAAGGCAGCTAATCAAAGTTTGTTTAACAACTTCTAAAAAAGTAGATTTACTCGGTTTTTTGAAGAATCCTTTTGTGTCTTTAGGACGAGAGAGTTCAAAAATCAGAAAATTGGTTCGAGAGTATGAACAAAAAGTTTTACGTGCTCATCAGCCAAAATCTGATGAGGAAATTGAAAACCTTCTTATCTTGATTGAAGAAAAATTACATAAACTAAAGACATTTCTTTCTCAAAAAGAAGTGGATTTAAAAGAATTGGTCAAAGTTCATATTGAAACTGCTGTTTCAGTTGCCTCTACGCTTGAAAAAGGTGGCGACCAAATTTTGTGGCGTGGTGATGATGGTTCAACGGCGGCAAAATTTATTGCTAATCTTTATGAAAAAGTAAATGTTTTAGGTGAAATAAGTTCAGATGAATATTTTGATCTTTTTGATGCTTTGATGAGTGGTGTGACGGTTAGAACTAGTTATGGAACACACCCCAGACTAAAAATTTTAGGACCGATTGAAGCGAGATTTAATACTTTTGATGTTATTATTATTGGCGGTGCGAATGAAGGAATTTGGCCGAAGCTTTCAGCTTCTGATCCTTGGATGTCTCGCCCAATGAAAAAAGATTTTGGCTTTACTTTACCTGAAAAACAGATTGGTATTTTAGCAAAAGATTTATCAGGATTATTGGCGGGAGAAGAAGTTTATCTGACAAGAGCAGATAGGGTTGACGGAACGCCAATGATAAAATCTCGTTGGATGTTAAGGTTAGAGACTGTCATTGCCGCCTTAGGTTTGAAGCCAGAAGATGTTTTGGAAGAAAATATTTATAGCTATTGGGTCAAAAAGTTTGATGATTTAGAACAAACCGTAAAAATCTCGGCACCAGAGCCAAGACCCCCACTCAAATATCGTCCAAGAGAACTTTCAATGAGTGCAATTGAAAGTTTGATGAAAGATCCATATATTGTTTTTGCTAGGTATATCTTGAAGCTTTATCCCCTTAATGAATTGGACATTGATTTGACAGCCGCGGATTATGGAAACATCATTCATGGTATTTTGGATGTGTTTAATAAAAAATTTCCAACAACTTATCCGAAAAATGCCAAAGAAGAGTTGCTTTTGATTGGTGAAACTTTTTTTGCTGAAAATGAAATTGCATTGGAAACAAAAGCATTTTGGTGGCCAAAGTTTGAAAAAACGGTTGAATGGTTGGTTGATACAGAAACAAACTATCGCAGAGATATTTCAAGAGTTTATAGTGAGATTAAAGGTTCAGTAGACTTTGAAACACCTGCAGGAAAGTTTGTGATCACAGCAAAGGCAGACCGAGTTGATGTGACAAATTCTGGAAAAATAAACATTATTGACTATAAAACAGGACAAGCGAAAAGTAAAAGAGAGCTTTGGGCTGGTTATGCTCCTCAGTTGCCAATTGAAGCTTTAATCGCTCAAGATGGAGGCTTTGAAGGCGTTGGTGCTAGCACTATTGAAAAACTTATCTATTGGCGCTTGGCAAATGAAGAACTTGTCTTTGATGAAGATATGAAAAGTCTTTTAGAAAAAAATAAAAATAATATTCATGAATTGATTAGTGCTTTTGATTTTGAGAACACACCATATATGGCAAAACCACACCACAAGTTTTCAACACAAAATATGGACTATGAACATTTAGCCAGAACCAAAGAATGGTCTGTTGGAGGAGAAGGCGATGATTAGCCCAGAAGAAATAGAACTCTCTCGAAAAAGAAGAGGGATAGAAGCGACGGAGGAACAAAGAAGAGCTTCTGATCCTCAAAAATCAGTTTGGGTTCAAGCTTCTGCTGGAACAGGCAAAACAAAAGTTCTTTCAGATAGAGTGCTTAGGCTTCTTTTGACAGGCGTTCGTCCTGAAAAAATTCTGTGTTTGACTTATACCAAAGCGGCAGCTGTTGAAATGAGTTCAAGAATTGCTGGAAGGCTTAGTCGTTGGGCAGTTTTAGAAGATGAGAAGCTTTATAAAGAACTTGAATCATTGCTCGGAAAATTGCCAAATGGTCCTAAAGAGCTTGAAAAAATTGAAGCAATGGCACGAAAACTTTTTGCAATTTTACTAGATACACCCGGTGGTATGAAAATTCAGACCATTCATAGTTTTTGCCAAGAAGTTTTGAAAAGATTTCCTCTAGAAGCAAAAGTGTCTCCATATTTTGAAGTGATGGATGATCGGGCTTCTAATGAGGCGTTGCTTGAAATTAAGAAAGAGCTTATTTCTTATATTGAAAAAAATCCTGAAAGTTCAACTGCAAAAGCTTTGAGTTTTTTGACGCAAAATGTGAGTGAATATTCTTTTCCAGAGATCATGAATTCGATTACATCTAATCGAAGCAAAATTACGAGAATGTTTGAAAAGTTTGGTTCTTTTGAAAAAATTGTAGTTCGACTTAAAGAAACACTCAAAATTTCGAATGAAAAGCCTGTTAATGAACAAATTTTAGAATTTATGAGTTCAATTGATAGAGAAATTTGTTCCTTGATAATGAATGCTTGGTTCAAGGGTTCAAAGACAGATATTGCAAAGGCAGAGCAAATAGCTTTGATTTTGTCTGAAAAACCAAACATGGAAAGCTATGAACAATATGTTGGTTTGTTTTTGACTAAAGATGGCGAAGTTCGTAAGCAAGCAGGTACAAAAGGAGCTGTTGAGGCTTATCCTGATTTACAAGAAACTTTTGAGAAAGAAGCTGATAAAATATTAGACTTTGAGAAAAAGCTCAAAGCTTTGAATGTTTTTAAGTCTACTCAGGCAGTTTTAGCTTTAGCTGAAGATTTAATAAGTGGGTATAATGCTTATAAAACCAGTCATTCTAAAATGGATTATGAAGACCTTATTGTTTTAACGAGAAATCTTCTTCAAAATCAATCTGTAGCAGATTGGGTTTTATTTAAACTCGACGGTGGAGTTGATCATGTTTTAATTGATGAAGCACAAGATACATCTCCAGATCAGTGGGAAATTGTAAAATCTTTGACAGCAGAGTTTTTCTCAGGACAAGGTGCGAGAGAACAAAATCGAACCATTTTTGCGGTGGGAGACAGAAAGCAATCCATTTATAGTTTTCAGGGAGCAGACCCTAGAGAGTTTGAAAAATCTAAAGCTTTTTACAAAGAAAAAATTGAAAGTTTTGAAGAAGTTCGTTTGGGTGTTTCTTTTCGTTCCGCAGAGACCATTTTGGATTTAGTCAATTATCTTTTTCGAGATGAGCAGGCCAAAAAAGGTGTAGTTCTTGAAGGTGAAGATATTACACACAACCCTTTCCGACTTGGTGATGCGGGAAAAATTGAACTTTGGGCAATTCCAGAAGCAGAAAAAAAACCAAGAGAAGAACTAGAGTGGCATTTGCCAATTCAGCGTGTTGGAAAAGAATCTCCAAGTGTGAATTTAGCAAAAGAAATTGCCCAGAAAATAAAAAAATCTGTCGAGAGTAGAGATATCCTTGCTTCTCAAAATCGACCCGTTCGTTATAAAGATTTTTTGGTTCTGGTTCAAAGAAGAAATTCATTTGTTGATGAATTGGTTAGAGAATGTAAAAACTTGAATGTAAATATTGCAGGAGTTGATAAAATTAAACTCTTAGAACAAATTGCAATTCAAGACCTTATTGCTTTAGCAAAATTTGTGCTTTTACCGACAGATGATTTAAATTTAGCTGCTGTTTTGAAATCTCCTTGTTTCGGTTTGACAGATGATGATTTAATTGAACTTTGTTGTGCCCGTGGAAAGCTCTCTTTATGGGCAATATTAGGTATTAATGATAAATATGCGACAACATATGTTAAACTTCAAAGTTTGAGTTCTAAGCTCGATTTTTGCCGTCCTTTTGAATTTTATTCTTTTATTTTAACAAAACTTGAAGGAAGAAAAAATTTCATCCAAAGAATGGGACGAGAAGTTTTAGATGGTATTGATGAATTTATGAATTTAACCCTTCGTTTTGAACAAGAGCATATTCCAAATTTGCAAAATTTTGTGAGTTGGATTGAAGAAGGTGATGTTGAAATCAAGCGTGAGCAAGAGCAGAGTGATTTGGATGCTGTCAGAATTATGACGGTTCATGGGTCAAAAGGTTTGCAAGCTCCTATTGTCATTTTACCTGACACGGTCAGAGTGGTTAGTACAAGTAAGGAAGGTGGAATGCTTTGGGATGATTTGTTTTATTATCCTTTGCGTTCCAGTGATTATGAAGATGTTTGTTTAAGCATCAAAGAAAAAGATAATGAACTTAGTTTAGAAGAATATCGCAGGTTGCTTTATGTGGCTTTGACTCGTGCAGAAGATAGGCTTTGTCTTTGTGGCTACACAAGTAAGGGAAAAGCAAAAGAAGAATCTTGGTATGGGCTTTTAGAAAGAAAATTTTTGGAAATTGCCCAGAAACAAGAAGAAGATTTATATGTTTATGAAAATACACAAAGAATTCCTGTGAAAGAAAAAATACTTTTAAAAGAAAGAGAGTTTTCTATTCCAGAGTTTTCTTGGTTGGAGGAAATTCCCGAGGCTGAAAATCCACTTGCAAAACCATATACGCCATCCAAAGAAGATGATGAAGAAGAGGTTTTACTTTCTCCTTTGGGTGAAAATGGAGAAAGTAGATATAGGCGTGGAACAATTATTCATAAACTTTTACAGTTTTTGCCAAGCACAAAACCTGAGAACCGTCAAAAAATTATGGTTGATTTTTTAGAAAAGAATGCTTTTGATTTTTCATTAGCGCAGAAAACGAGAATCATTGAAGAAGTTTCACATCTTTTTGAAAATCCGTCTTTTGAAGTTTTATTTGGCAAAAACTCTTTTGATGAAGTTCCAATTATGGGTGAAGTTGATGGTAAAATTATCTCAGCACAGATGGATAGAATTGTAGTTTTGGCAGATAAAGTGATGATTGTTGATTTTAAAACAAATCGTCCAGCAGCAAAAGAATTAAAAGATGTTCCTCAGCAATATATTAAGCAGCTTAGAGCCTATAAGAAGCTCGTTGAGAGGATTTATGAGAAAAAAGCAGTTGAGACTTATATTCTTTGGACGGATATTGCAGAGTTGATGAAAATCGACTTATAAATCAACATCTAGTGAAAAATGATTAGCCAGTTCTGTTTGATACATTTTATTAAAGTTTTTGAGTGGTGTTTTCATAAGTTTAAAAATGAGATACTCTTCAACAGAGTTGATGTTTAAAATGCTGTCTCTGAATTTTTCGTTCATTTTTTTGCATTCTTCAAGAGAAAGTTTATCATCAAAATCGTATTTGAGCTTGTTTATAAAAATATCAAGTTCTTCAGCTTTTAAATAATAGTTCTTTATCAAAGTGTTTAGCTGAATGTCTTTGACAACTTCTTTTGTTGCAGGACTGACCCATTTTTCGTTTAAAATGGAATAGACACCCATTCTATCTCTCATAACAGTGCGAAGTTTCATATCCAGAAACTGGCCATTTATTGAAAAAGATTTATATTTTCTATAAAAATCATTTGTTAAATAAGCAAGGAAAGAACCGAGTTCTTCCGGTTCTTTAGAGATGAAGTCACAGTTTGTATTCTTTGCGAAAATAGCAACATCTAAATCCGAGTTTTCTTTATAAAAGTAAGATGCAGAGGAGCCAACAAGAAAAATATCATCTAATTCAATTCCTTTAATTTCTTTAATTGTTTTGCTTTCAAGAAAGACTGCACGATTCAAAATTTTATCTCTTAATTTTGTATGCATGATGCCATTTTCATCAAACACTCTAATATCTAAAGTTTCTTTTGGGGTGATAAGATTTTTTGCATAATCTTCAATAGGAATTTTAATGAGTTCTTCCATCTTATTCTCCTCTTTCTTCTAGAAAGTTTATCAGTTGATTATAGGAATCTGCAATGTAATCTCTGATTTCCTGATGCTTTCCACTTTTTGTAAAGAGACGATAGAGATTGTGGTTCAAACCATATTCTTTTTCAACAGATGAACTCTTTTCTTTGAACATTTTTTCTTTGAGTAATAGAAGATAATTTTCTACTTTTTGACAGCTTTTTTGAGTGAGAAATCCTGTTTCAATTTTTTCAAGCCCAATGATATAATTATCAATTTCTTGAGTATATTCTGCATATTCTGTGAGAAAATCTTTTAGAGTAAAAGGAAACTTTTGAAACTTTGGCTCAAAAAGCCATTTATTTTGTGTTAGTGAATATAAACCTGATCCTCTATCAAGGACATTTATGAATCCAACGTCAATCTTTCGACCATAAATTCTGATGTCGTTGATTACATTTGAAATTGTGGGATTTATTTTTTTTAATAATCCTTTGAAATATGATGGTTCATCGTCAAATTTTTTATGCTTTACAACAATGCAAATATCAATATCCGTATAGTCATTATATATGTGACTTGCTATTCCACCACAAAGATAAACATCTTCAACTTCAAAGTTATTCATAAAAGAGGAAATTTTATCAATAAGAAAAGTTGAGATTTCTAAAAGTTTTTCTTGAACAGCTTGTTTGAGAGAATTATCTTCATTAAAAATTTCAGGACAAAGAACTCTGTTGTTTTTCAACATGAGTGTTGCAAGATCTTTTGTTTGAAACTCTGTTAACATCATACCTCTTTTAGTGCCAAGATGAGCATTCGCAACTCATTAAACTACTAAATCTACATTCAGCAGGAATTCTTGAATCCATATAATCGCTTGAAGCATGACAGTTATTCCCGCAATAGTTATTAACATAGCTAGAATATTTAGCCCTGCATTGTGCTTCTGTCAATGGAGCTGGTGTCGTTGTTCCTCCGCCACTGCTAGAATTTTTACAAGTTGTTGGATCATAACATATTGTTCCATCATCAAGAGAAACAGATGTACAATATTTTCCGCTAGGTTCTGTCACGTAATAACCATTTCCTTCACAAGTATTTGGCTTGTCGGTACAGTTATAATAACAACTCATTCCATTGATGGTTCTAGGTTGACAATTCTTTTTAACAGGAGGTGCTGAATAAGTTCCACTATATCTTTCACAATAGTCTGTCTTACAGTTTGTCATACAGTCTATACTATCAATAGAGATTGATTCACAGTATTTTCCAGTTGGTTGAGTTAGAAGATATCCATAATCTGTACAAGTTTTTTGGACAACCTTTTTGATGCAATAAACTTTTGAAATATCAAAAGGACATTTGACATATCCACTTGCACAATCTGCTGCAGCAAAAGAATATCCCATCGTATCACAAGATTGAGCACTGGTTACAGGTGTGCTGGTGCAAGAAGATTCTGTACAAGTTTTTGTTCCCGCTTTTCTCACACAATAGACTTTTGAAGAATCAAAAGGGCATTTGACAGCTTCACCTGAGCAATTAGCGGGAGCCATATTATATCCTAAAGATTCACATGAAGGAACGGCAGCAATTGCAAAATTTCCTAATGGAACAAGACATGTTGTCGAAATTATGGCAGTTAGGCTATATTTTTTATATTCATTTTTCATCTTTAGAACTCCGATGTTTTATTGACCATAGTGACAATATGTTTTTGTTATGTCAAATGGACATCTTAATATATCTTGTCCAGAACAATTGAGCCCAGCTTTAAAGTTTAAGCTTTCGCATGTTGGAAGAGTTATACAAGTTTTCATGCCAGCTGTTTGAGCATTTTTTGTTATATCAATCACAAATTTGAGTTTTCCGTCAAAATAAGTGGCTGCATCAACGGTTCCAGTTGGACACATTATTTCTTTACAATTGTTATAGCAAGTATATCCATTGTAGGCAAATGAAGAACATGTATATCCAGCTGGTTGAGAAGCATTATATCCAGCTTGTACGCAAGTCTTATTAACGCAATTTGTGTAACAAGTCTTTCCGCCATACGTTGTTGTTGAACAATTCTGATTTGATGGTTGAGATGTTAAAAATTTACCATCTTCACAAGTCAGACCACGACAACTTGTGTAACAAGTTTTTCCAGCATAAACAACAGTGGAGCAGGTTTGATTTGTTGGTGTAGCACTTAAATACTTTCCATCTTCACAAGTTAGAGCACGACAGTTTGTGTAGCAATTATATCCATTATAAGCAAGACTAGCACAAGTTTGGTTGGCTGGAGTTGCATCTTTATATCCAGCATCTGTACAGGTTTTTTTGACGCAATCTTTTTGGCATGAGTATCCATTATATTTTATTTCAGAACACTTATAATCAGTAGGAACAGCATCTTTATATCCAACATCAGTACAAGTTTTTTTGATACAATCTTTTTGGCAAGTTTTTCCACCATAAGGTGTTGCTGAACATTTTTGATCAGTAGGGACGGTATCCAACATTCCACCATCAGCACAAGTAAGTGCACGACAATTTGTAAAGCAAGTTTTTCCAGCATAAACAACAGAATCACATTTTTGATTGGTTGGTGTGGCGCTTAAATATTTTCCGTCTTCGCAAGTCAGTGGAACGCAATCTTTTTGACAAGTTAGGTTTTCAAAAGAAACTGAAGTACATTTTTGGTTTGTTGGGACAGATGCTAGATAATTACCATCTGCACATGTCGGAACACGACATTTTGAATATTTTTTACCTTCAGAGTCAGTGCAAGAAGCGGAGCTTGTATCAACATACTTACAAGTTGTGAAAGAACTGGCACATTTACATGATTGATATTTTCCATCACAAGCTGTTCCTACACCAATAAAATTTCCAGAACATGTTTGTGAATAACTTGAAGGGCAAGAACATGTTGCATATTTTCCATCACATGTTGCGCCGCTAAGAGCTTTAGGGCTAGTACAGTTGGCTGTTGTATATTTATATTGGGATTGACAAGTGCAGGTTTCAAAATATTTATTTTCACAAGATTTTCCGCCGAGTACCTTACTAGTGGAATAACAATTTGATGTTGTGAATTTTAGAGCATCAGTATCGCATTTACATACTTTATAGAAATTGGAATCATTAGGACACTGTTGGAAGAGGCTTTTTCCGTTGGTACAATCTTTAGTCTGAATAGTATACCCTAGCATTTGACAGGGTTTGCTTTTTGGTGAAGCAACAACTTCATCAGGTTTGCCTATAAAATAGACTTTGGCATCAGAAGTGTTTGGAATAATAAATCCAAATATAAAAATAAGGGAGAGAATGAGTTTTTTTCTAGAGAGCTGTACTATGTCTGTTCCATTCTGGTTATTATCTACTTTAGGTTACTTATTATGGTACTATATATGTTAACTTTAGTAAACATTTAATGAATGTTTTTTTTAATAAAAATTGATATTTTTGGCTATTTTATTGATATTTAAGAAAAGATTTTTTTTGAGTTAAAGATTATTTTAAATAAGTATTTAAATCGAAAAATTTAAATACTATATTAGTTCATAGTGATGAAATCTTAAAAATAAGAAAGGAATAATTATGAAATCTATTTTAGATAATCAATTCCAAACAGAGGTTTTGGGTAAAAAAGGTTTGGTTTTGGTAGATTTTTGGGCTGAATGGTGTGGTCCTTGTCGCCAACTTGGTCCAATTTTGGAAGAAACGGCCAAAGATTTGAGTGGAACTGTTGAAGTGATTAAGATGAATGTTGATGAAGCTCCAGCAACGGCAGCTGATTGTGGCATTAGAAGTATTCCAACTTTAATCTTGTTCAAAGATGGTAAGCAAGTTGATGCTAAAATTGGGTTGAATTCTAAGGATAGTCTAATTTCTTGGATATCTTCTCATAAATAAGAAAAGGAAAGGCCTCTATTTTAGAGGTCTTTTTTTATTTTATGATGTTTTCTATAATATGATTGAGCAGAAGGATTCCTTTTTTTGTTGCTCTGAAAGTTGTTTCTGAGTTTTCTATTAAGCCTTCTTCAAGAAGTTTAGGAAGGGCATTTGAGTTGATAAAGTTATCAAAGCGAATATGGCATATTTTTTCAAACTTTTCTTTGTTTATCCCTTCTTTAAGACGAAGTCCCATTAAAATAAGTTCTTCAGCACGTTCTTCTTTTGAAATTTCCTCAATCTTGCGACGGTGTGTTGTTGCTTTGAATCCAATCCTACCATGAGCAGTCTTTCCGACACCAACGTAGTCATCTCCTTGCCAATATAAAAGATTATGCTGACATTCTGAATTTGGTTTTGAAAAGTTTGAAATCTCATAACGATTATAATTTTTAGAAGCAAGAATATCTGTTGTCAGATTGTACATATCAATCGCTCGTTCATCGTCCATAATCTGCATATTTTTTTTTGCAAAAACAGTTCCATCTTCTATGGTAAGTTGATAAAGAGAAATATGCTTAAAACCAAAGTCTGTGACTCTATCAAGATCGGTTTCCCAGTTTTTAAACTGTTGATGCGGGAGTGCGTAAATCATGTCCATTGAATGATTGTTAAAAGTTGTCAAAACTTCATCAATCGCTTGCATAGCTTGTGAAGCATTGTGTGTTCTTCCAAGAAATTTCAGGTCTTCATTTCTGAGAGATTGAATGCCAAGAGAAAGCCGATTAATCCCTGCAGATTTTAAATCCTGAAACATATTCGGGTGATTTGTATTTGGATTTGCTTCTAAAGAAATTTCAACATCATCTGCTACATTCCATTTTTTATGAATATATTTGATAACTTTTTCAATATTTTTAGGTTCAATCAAAGAAGGTGTTCCGCCACCAAAGAAAATACTTGTGACTTTTTTGTCAGAAGTCAGCTGGTGATAGAAGTCTAAGTCTTTTAGATATGTTTCAATGATTTCTGCCTGAGAAGTATTTTTACTAATTTGACTGAAGAAGTCGCAGTAAGGACACTTGCTCAGACAGAAAGGCCAATGAATGTAAACGCCAAATTTTTCCATTAGAGAATGAACTTGGAAAGGTCGCTAGCGGTGGTATATTTTGCCAGTTTTTCTTCAACAAATTTGGCAGTTATCACTTCTTTTTCTCCAGACTTATCAGAAGCATTAAAACTGATATCTTCAAGCAATAATTCCAAAACGGTATGAAGCCTTCTAGCTCCTATATTCTCAACATTTTGGTTAATTTCAACTGCAATATCTGCAAGCTTATCTATTGCTTCTTTTTCAAATTCAAGATTGAAGTTTTCTGTTTTCAGAAGTGCAATATATTGCTCAATCAAGTTTGCTTCAGGTTCTGTCAGAATACGAACAAAGTCTTCATGTGTGAGTGCCTTCAGTTCTACTCTGATGGGTAAACGACCTTGAAGTTCAGGAAGTAAATCTGATGGTTTTGATAGATGAAAGGCTCCAGAGCAGATAAACAAAATATGATTAGTGTTAACCATTCCATGTTTTGTTGTCACTGTTGTTCCTTCGATGAGAGGGAGTAAGTCTCTTTGTACTCCTTCACGAGAAACATCGCCACCACGGCGACTGTCACTGCCACATATTTTATCAATTTCATCAATAAATATGATACCATTGTTTTCGACATTTTTAATTGCAGCGTTGATGATGTTGTCATTATCTAAAAGTTTGTCGCTTTCTTCGTCAAGAATTGTTTTTTGTGCTTCAGCAACAGTCATTTTTTTTGTTTTATACTTGTCGCCCATACCTTTACCGAGAATATCACCCAAGCTAATCATCCCCATAGACGCTCCTGGCATTCCGGGAATGTCAAATGTTGGCATAGAATTATTTGGTGCATCTATAACACTGATTTCGATTTCTTTGTCGTCAAGTTTACCTTCACGGAGCATCTTGCGAAACTTTTGAGTTGTTTCTTCACTTGCGGAAACACCAACAAGAGCTTCTAAAATTCTTTCTTCAGCAGAGATTTCGGCTTTTGTCGTAACGTCTTTTTTCATTTCAGTTTTTGTCGTTGCAATTGAAGCTTCTAACAAATCTCTGATAATAGATTCAACGTCTCGTCCAACATAACCGATTTCTGTAAATTTTGTTGCTTCAACTTTGATGAATGGTGCTTTGGCAAGTTTGGCCAAACGACGAGAAATTTCTGTTTTTCCAACACCAGTTGGACCGACCATTAAAATATTTTTAGGAACAATTTCTTCTTTCAATTGTTCAGGAAGCTGCATTCTTCTCCAGCGATTTCTGAGGGCAATCGCAACAGCTTTTTTAGCTTCATGTTGGCCTACAATAAAACGGTCCAATTCAGATACGATTTCACGAGGACTGAAATTAGTCATTTTTACCTACCTTTTCAATAATCACATTATGATTGGTGAAAATATCAATATCACCAGCAATTTTGAGGGATTTCTGAGCAATTTCTTCCGCATTCATATCGCTTTCATAAAGCGCTTTTGCAGCTGCCATAGCATAGTTTCCGCCGCTGCCAATTCCAATGATGCCATCATCAGGTTCCATAACTTCACCATTTCCGGAAAGGACAAGAGAAGTATCTTTGTCTGCAACAATCATGTAAGCTTGAAGTTGACGGAGATATTTATCCATTCTCCAATCTTTAGCGAGTTCAACAGCGGCTCTTTTGAGTTGATTTGCATGTTTTTCAAGTTTACCTTCAAGTCTTTCAATGAGTGTCATACCATCGGCTGCAGAACCAGCAAAACCTGCTATGATGTTGCCATTTCCAATGCGACGAACTTTGACAGATTTTGATTTGAATACGACAGATTCACCTAAAGTTGCTTGACCGTCACCAGCAAGAACAACTTCATCCCCTTTACGAACGCATAATATTGTTGTCATTTCATTTCCTTAAATATTATTTTTATTATCCATAATTTAGGTATTCACTTTGTTTATTGCAAGAGGAAGAATTAGATAGGAATATAAGCCCTGAGGATTTTTCTAGATTTTGTTGTTTAGTGTCTAAAATTAAGATAGATTATTTATATTATAAACTTTGAGTGGAAAAATATATGTTGAAAAAGATTTTGAAAATTTTAGGGATTGTCCTTGCTGTTTTTATTGTAGCTTTAAGGGGTTTTTATTATTTAGTTCGTGATGAGATATCTATGATAGTTGCAGTTACTGATGAGGACAAAGAATCTTTTAGTTATTATGTTGATGAGAAAAATATTGATCCTAACAATGTTTATCTTGGTAATTATATTCAAGTCTACATAGCCAATTATAGAGAAAAGGCTGATATCAAGTTTGTAAAATTTTTATTAGAGAAAGGTGTTAATCCAAACATCAACCCAACAGGAAACTTAACATCTCTCCTTTCAGCTATCTTGCTTGATAGAAAAGATTTAGTTGAATTGTTGATTAAGGATAAAAAAATGGATGTTAATTTTGCTAATAAACAAGGGATAACTCCATTAGGAGGAGCGTTACGTTTGTATAATTGTGATATGGCAAAATTTTTAATCGATAATGGAGCAACTTTAAATAAAGATAAAAGTCAGGAAAAACTAGAAAATTGGGTTGATATATGTAAGAAACATGGCTGGGTTTCTGGTGACGCTAAACTTATCTATAAATAATTATTAGGAATAAAATCCTTGACAATTTTGTGTTTTTATGATACATATGTTTTGTTACTAGGGACAAGTCTCTTTAAAACTCAGTTAGAATTAGCTGAGTTTTTTTGTTGTTTAATCACTAAAATTAAGATAACTTATTTATATTATAAACTTTGAGTGGAAAAATATATGTTGAAAAAGATATTGAAAATTTTAGGGATTATCCTTGCTGTTTTGATTGTTGCTTTAGGGATTTTACGTTATTTGGTAAATGACCAGATTACGGTTATGAATGCTGTAGTTGATGAAGATAAGGATACCTTAGCATATTATATAGATGAAAAAGGATTTAATCCTAATGATTTATATGGTTGGTTCAATTTACATGATATATATTTGGGTGTGTATAAGAAAGAAAGTAAGCCTGAGTTTGTAAAGTATATGTTAGATAAAGGAATTGATCCAAATTATAAGCAAAGAACAATAGCAACACCTTTGACTTATTCGTTCTTACTTGACAATATTGAAATCGTTAAGCTTTATATTGAAAATGGTGCAGACCTTAATGTTATTAATCATAAAAACATGAATCCATTAGGTGTTGCTCTTATTCTTTCTAATTGTGAAATCGCAAAGATATTGATTGATAAGGGATTAAGCTTACAAGCAGGTAAGAGTCAATATTTGGCAGGGTTAAGGTTAGATTACTGCAAAAAAAACAACTGGATTTCTGGTGATGACAAAACAGTTTTAGAATAGCTTTTAGCTATATAATGTAACAAACTAAATAGAGATGATTTTCATCTCTATTTTTATTTTAAAGGAAAAAAATAAATGAGTGAAAACAATAAAAAACATATTAATGATAAAAATCCAAGAATAGGAACTTTTGGTAGACTTTTAGGCGGTGCTCTAAGTGCAAATGATACAGATGCTATTGAAAGATATATTAATAAAAAGGATAAAGCAACTCAGAATGATTTGGATATGGCACTTGAGCGAGCAAAAAGTATTAATCCATACTATGATGACTACAAAGATCAGGAATATCAAGATCAAGGAATGAGCTGGAAAGATAGAATGCTTAAAAAATTCAAACTGAATAATAATAAGCATGAAGATATCTTATATAAGAAAAATAAGGATATTACCGAGCAAGAAATTAAGGATACTTCAAAATATACTTGGTTTGAGAGCAAAGATAAAAGTTTAAATCAAAAGCTTAATGATAAGGTTTCTTCATGGAATGATGAAATTTATGGTAAAGGAAGTTCGGTTGATGCAGCAGGCAGACAAAATTCTCCTACGGCAAAAGTTTCCCTTTTAGCAGAGCCAATCAACGCCAAAACTAAAGATGGTTTGAGTTTTGGAGAAGGCTTTGATAAAATTTCAACAGCCATGTCTTCTAAAAACTCAGATGTTTCGTCTTTGCAAACAGGATTGAATAATTCTTATGGATATTCTCCAACCTTAAAAGTTGACGGAGACTTGGGACCAAAAACAACCTCTCGTACTAAAGAAGCGATGTTTGACTTTGGTGTTTCTGATGTTGTCAACAAAATCTTTGGGTAGTTGAATAGCAAAGAAAAACCCTCTCAGATAGAGAGGGTTTTTTATGTGACAGAATTTATTACTTTCTATCTTTTTTATTCATTGCTTCTGGAGCTTTTGGAGCAACATAGTTATCAATTGCTTTGGCAATTGGAGTTGTTGCTCTGTCATACCATTCAACTTTTTGAGTTGGGAATGGCTTGCCACAGATACTTAAGCCTACGCTCTTAAGTGCATCAGCAATTGGAATGAATAAGTCGTTTTCATTATATTTATAGTCACGATTTGACATTCCGCTGATTGTACCATATTTGTCAATCAATACGCCACCAATTGTAGATTTTTGAAGGTTTGTGTTTGCTACAATATCAACTGTATCATTGTTGCCATAGCGGTAGCTTATAATTGTTGTTTTATTGTCCAATTTTCCTTCTGGGCTTGCTGGATTAAAATCTAGCAAACCAAGTGTTAGGAATGAATTTTGACCAACTTGAGGAAGATCAAGATTCAATGAAAGAGGACGGTAGAGTGTTTGTCCATCAAGAACAAGAAGTGCAACATTCTTTTCAGGGTTAACTCTGAAAACACTCGCCTTATATTTTGTTCCATTGATTGTTTCTAGTTCATAGGAATTTTTATCTTTGATTGTGATGTCGGCAGATGTCATCACAAATTGGTCAGAGATAATCAAACCAGAACCTTCTTTTCCGTCGGCGTTTCTAATCTTTATGACAGATGCTCTAACTTTATAGAGGTTTTCAGGTGTGAGTGTGTCATAAGGTGGACGGTCAATGATGCAAAGGCTATCTTTGTCACTTGCAAAGCTACTCTCAACAATTGTTCTTTGGTCTTCTGTTGTTTCTTCTTTTGGAAGATCAATGTCTACCCAAGCATCACTTGCAGAAGCAGAAGAGAATGAGCCTCCTCTCTCATCAATTTCATCAACAACTTCAATTGAAATTGTGTCGCCATCGATAAGGATTCCAGAACCAGATGATGTGAAGCCGCTGTTTTCATCAATACCAGCATGTCCTGCCACAGAAGCACTTGCTAGGCCAAGAGCTCCAGAACCAGAAGATACATATCCGCTGTTTTCATCAATTTCTTTGCCATCTTTAGATTCAAATTTTCCGTCTCCAAAGCCGCCAATTCCAGAAGCTGTGTAACCACTATTTTCGTCAATATCACTGTTGGTTTTGGTTTCAGTTTTTCCTTCACCAAAGCCACCAATTCCAGAAGCAGTATATCCACTTTTTTCATCAATTTCTCTTTGTTCTGGTGTAATAGAAGCAGTTGAACGGCTTCCACCATCTTCAGAAATTTCAATTCTCTCTTCAATCTTTTCTTCGATAACACCACTAGAAACGATTGTCTTTTCGCCTGTGCAAGTGTTGACATCATAGCAAACTCGTTTAATGCCACAAGGTTTACCTTCTTCGAGAAGTTTGATTTCTTCTTTGTACGCACATTTTGCAGGATTGGCAATTTTTTCAAGTTCAATGAGTTCATGACGTTGTCTTGCTAATTCTTCAGCACTTACCTTTTTAGCTAACTGATCATCAAAGCCAGGGAGGTTTCTCAAAGAATTAACAGCATCTGCAAAAGCTCTTTCTACAAGAACGATTTCGCCATTATATTCGCCTTCATCAAGTTCGGCATAACCTGTTGATTCACCTTTCCAAAGAACCTTTGTTCCTGTAGTGTCAGTTAATCTCCAAGTTACAGTCATCTCAGAAGAACCTTTTCTTGAATCTTCTTTTTTTGATTTTTCCCAATTATATTCATCGCAAACATTCATAAAATAGTCAGTGATTTCCGCAGTAAGAACATATTGTGGGATAGGCTTGTTGTTATTGACATCGCACAAATCGTCAGGGGTCTTGACGATATTGTAGCAGTCACTCATCATATCATCAAAAATATTGATGAACTGAAGGTCTTTTTGCATAATTCTACCTTGGTTTAAAACTGCTGTTTTATCAAAACGGCGACAACCAAAAATTCTGAAACGATAGTTTCCTAGTTTGTTTGTAAAACCAGTATATTTTTTGTCTTTTTTAATTCTAAAATCGACATATTTGAGTTCAAGAGAAGACAAATCTTTACATTTATGAATAGCTTCATAGATTTGGTCTTCAGGTTTCACAATATATGTTTTCAAATAGCCTGCTTTTTCAACTTGATCATTTGTCAAGTCAAGGTTGCCTTTAGCATATCTGGTGCATTGGAAACAAGATTTACAAGATTGTTCACATGAGCCTTTCATTGGGCTAGAGCAATTACCTTTACACGCCTTATAGCATTTTCCTTTAGGAATAGAACATCCGCCTCCAAACATGCTTCCATCTTTGTTACATCCGCCTCTATCACAACGACCACCTGGGAATATGCTGCCGTCTCTAGGGTTGTGGAAAGTTTGTTTGAATCCGCGAGCATTATTTGGAGTGCCAAGATTTGAAACATTTTGCTGTCTTTGTGCAACAGGCATTGTCGCTGGAGAATTAGCATAAGCTGGATCTTGACTATTATGATGAATCACTCTTTTTCTGATGATGATTTTTTCATCAACGATATTTAGTGATGGTGCGCAAGATGGTTGGGTGGCACTATTGCATTGAGCAAAGCTTTCCCTCGCAAAAATTGCGATGAATAAAATAGTCAGTGAATAAATCAAATATTTAAGATTTTTCATAAAGTTTTCCCCCAGGTTTTAAATCGATGGCACTGTTCTGCGGTAGGACAGTGCTTCGGCTATGTGTATCTTAATAAGTTTTGTTTCATTTTGCAAGTCTGCAATCGTTCTCGCAAGACGAAGTGTTCGGTGATAGGCACGAGCAGATAAGTTGAGTTTGTTTGCCGCATTAATAAGCAAGCTCTTCGCTTCTTCGTTCATTTCTGTGGCTTTTTCTAAAAACTCTCCCTTAAGTTCAGCGTTAGTTCTAGCATTTTTAAGTCCATATTCTTCAAAGCGTTTTTTTTGAATTTCACGTGCTTTAATAACTCTCTTAAGGATTTCTGCAGAATTTTCTCCTTTCTTAACATCAGAAATATCCCAAGGACTAACTGCTGGGACATCAATTTGGATGTCAATTCTGTCCATGAGTGGACCAGAGATTTTAGATTGATATTCTTCTGCACATTTTGGTGCACGAGAACATTCAAGATTTTGATTGCCCAAATTACCACAACGACAAGGATTCATTGCAGCAATAAGCTGAAATTTTGCAGGATAAGTTGTATGAGCAGAAACTCTGGAAATTGAAACATATCCATTTTCCAAAGGTTGTCTTAAGGCTTCAAGTGTTGGGCGATTGAATTCTGGTAATTCATCCAAAAACAAAACCCCATTATGTGCAAGCGAAATTTCGCCTGGTTCGGCTTTTCTGCCTCCTCCTACAAGAGCAGGTGTTGAAGCATTATGATGAGGTGCTTGATAAGGCCGTTGGAAACTCAATTTTCCATCCTTAAGTTTTCCTGCAACAGAGTGAATGATACTTGTTTCTAAAGCTTCTTCGGAACTCATTGGTGGAAGAATGGAAATGAGCCTTGAGGCTAGCATAGATTTACCAGACCCTGGAGGTCCGACCATAAGCATATTATGTGCACCGGCAGCCGCAATTTCCAAAGCTCTCTTTGCTGTTTCCTGACCTTTGACATCACTCATATCAAGAAACTCTTTTTTCTCTTCCTTCTTTAAGGCTGTTGGATAAGGAATTGTTTGGATGCCTTTGAAGTGATTGATGAGAGATAATAAGTTTTCTGTAGCAATAATGTTTTTTAGTCCAGACCAAACAGCTTCACTGCCATTAGATTCAGGGCAAATAAGTCCTAAGTTTTTTGAATTAGCTTTCATAGCAACAGGAAGAATGCCGTTGACAGGTGTGATACTTCCATCAAGGCTCAGTTCTCCCAAAATGATATAGTTGCTAATTTCTTCTTGAGGGATAACACCCATGCCAACAAGGAGAGCTAAAGCAATAGGAAGGTCGAAATGAGAACCCTCTTTGAGCAAGTCGGCAGGAGCCAAATTTATGGTAATTCTTTTTGCAGGAATACTTAAACCTAAGGAATTTAGCGCTGCACGAACACGTTCTCTACTTTCAGCAACTGTTTTATCAGGAAGTCCGACGAGGGTAAATGCAGGCAAACCAGAAGATATTTGGATTTGTAAGTCTACATCCAAAATATCTAGCCCGTTGAAGGCAACTGTATTAATTTTTGCAAGCATTCTTTACCACCTTGAAGTGCCTTCTCCCTCTCTCCATCTGCGTGTTGGATATGTGTTTTGTTTGAGATAGTCAAATTTAGCAGGTTTTTGAGGGACATCCTTTAGTCGGACATAGCCTCTTTGTTCAAAAATTTCTGCGCAAGTTTCTGCAGCCTGATATGGGCTCTGATAGCAGTTTATCAAAACTCTAGTGTTCAAATTTTGAAGTGTGATAACTTCTTCTTCATTCGCATAGACAATTCTTTGTTCTCGAGTAGTGTCATCTGTGCGATTAGAGCTACAAGCCGAAACAAAAAGTATAGAAAACAACATGAAAAAAAACTGTTTTTTGATCATTTTTAGCAATTCCTTATAAATATCTCCTTTTACCATACTTTAGAAATATTAAAAAATACCTAAATATTGCATAAATAAATACTTGCAAAATTAAAGTTTTAGAGTATATTCTTCACTGTTCCTTGCCAAAATATTTGTTTTGGCTATACAAACATTAGTCGGGCCTGTTCCACAGGTCTATTGTTGAGAATCCATAAGGAGAATTTATTTATGGCAAATTATGAAAGTGTGATTATCACACGTCAAGATTTGACTCCTACACAAGTAAGCGGAATCGTGTCTGATTTGACTGACTCTCTTACTAGCAACGGTGGTCAAGTTGTTAGAGTTGATAACTGGGGTTTGAAAAACCTTGCTTATCGCATCAAGAAAAACCGTAAGGGTTATTACAATCTTCTTAACATTTCTGCTCCAGCTGCTGCTATTGCAGAATACCAAAGATTGCTTAAACTTAACGAAGATGTTATCCGTTTTATGACAATTAAAGTTGAAGAATTCGGAAAAGAAATTTCATCATCTTCTAAAGAATCTGTTGAAGAATAAGGGGAAAAGTAATGGCTAAACAATCATTTTTCAAAAAGAAAAAACTATGCCCTTTCTCAGGTGAAGACGCATTGAAGATCGACTATAAAGATGTTAAACTTCTTTCAAAATATGTTTCTGAAAAAGGTAAAATCATTCCTAGTCGTATAACTGCAGTTTCTGCTAAGAAGCAAAGAGAACTCGCTCGCGCTATCAAACGTGCTCGCGCAATTGCTCTTTTGCCATTTGCAGGTTAAGAGAGGGGAGATAAAATGGAAATCATTCTTTTAGAACATGTAGATAATTTGGGTAAAATGGGCGACAAAGTTGTTGTTAAAGACGGTTTTGCTCGTAACTTTTTGCTTCCTTACAAAAAAGCTCTTCGTGCAACAGCTGCTAATGTTGCTTTCTATGAAAAGAAAAAAGCAGAATTAGAAGTTCACAATGCTAAATTGCTTGAAGATGCACAAGCTAAATTTGAAGCTCTTAAAGGTTTCAGCGCAATCTTGATTCGTCAAGCTGCAGAAACTGGCCAACTTTATGGTTCAGTTACAATGCGTGACGTTGCTGCTCTTATTAAAGAAGCTGGTTTTGAAATTGAACGTAGTCAAGTTCAACTCAACAAACCAATCAAAGATCTTGGAATCTATGAAATTGATGTAAGACTTCACCCAGAAGTTTCTCAAACTGTTTATATTAACATTGCGAGAACTGATGAAGAAGCTAAACGTCAAGAAAAAGCTTTCAACAAAGAATAAATTTATATAATTGATTACTACTTGTAAATTTTTCTCTCGTGTAGTTTAAGTCTACACGTCGTTCAAAATTCACTTCGTATTAATCTAATTCTTCAAATTTAAGAGTTTGGAAAAAGGTGTTCAGAAATGGACACCTTTTTTGTTTTTAAAATGAATAAGAGTGCCAACAGGCACTCTTGAAAAATGTTTTTATTTTATTATTTTTGATTGTCTATGGCTTCAATTTCTGCTTCAGTAAGAAAGTGAACAGAAGCTTGAGATGCAAAAGGAAGGATTGTTGCAATCGTGAAAACAGATAAGGCAATCATTAGTATCTTTTTATTCGTAAACATAGCGTCTCTCCTAATAAAGTTACATAATCTATTACTTATAAGTATAACTTATAGTTGCTTTAGCGCCAATATTAACTTTAGTAAGAGGTTTTTTGATTAAAATTTTTTGTAATCGTATTTTAAGATTTAGTATAAAAATAAAACGGAGCCAATACTGACTCCGTTTTATTAGGATTTATTACCAGGTTAGTTTGTATGTATCACAATTTTGCTTTACGGTTCCAGTTACACTACCGCTATTGCTATATTGTCCATTCCACTGGTTATAGATACAAGCTCCTTTGCTTAGATTTAGTTTTGCACCAGATTTAACATTTAGGATACCTTTAACTATACCATAGGCATAGGTGTTATGTCCTCTTACCCATACACTGTAGTTATTTCCTCCAGTGATGGAGTTTGTTCCTTCAAAGTTTGCAGTTTTTTGATAGTGTGCTCCACCACCTATGATGACTGCAAATTTTGCATCTCCTGTTACTGTAATATCAATATTCTTTAGTGTTGTTGTATAGAAATATCTTGTTGAAGCTTTTCCATTCACAGTGTAGCTTTCTTGTGTGGATGTTACTCCTTCAAGACTTAAACCAGCCGTTTTTGAAAAGTCTGTTGAGCAGCTTGAGCTCCAATCTATATTTCTACATGGATCATAATAGTACTTATCAATGAAATTTTTATATTCTGTACAGATATATGAACTACCGCTATAGCTTGAGTTACAATCTTCAACGCAGTCATATGAACAACAGTCATAACTACTATCATAACTGCTACACTTAGATTTGCATGATGAATTATTTTCCCATGAGTATCTACTACTGCAATATTCAGGGGCTTGTGCATTTTTAGTGCTATAGATAAAGTTTATGTTTTCAATTCTATCTGCTCTAATGCTTGATCCACTATAACTACCACCACCATAAAATGTAATTGAATTTCTTATAGTTGGTTTTGGCAGAACTTTACATTCTGGAATTTCTGGGAAATTCACATTAGAAAGAATAGTGTTTGCACTTGGCAAGTAAGTTGAATCTTTTGTGATTACTGTTGTTGTTTTAGTTGATGCTGAGCCATAGTTTGCTTCATCAATCGTATATGTTGGATATTTATCAACAATTTTTGCACCACAGTTCGCTTCACACTTTAGATACGTTGCATCATATGGACATTTTGTTGTTGTATAATATTTATTTGGACATGCTTTGACAGTATAGCCTTCATTTGCACATTTTTCAGTAGGAGTTAAGTCTGTCTTGCAAGATTGATATCTTTTTGTCCCATTTTCTTCAGTACAAGTAGTGGTTCCATCTGCTGCACCATTTGAACATGTTGTTAAAGTAAATTTACTTGGATCACATTTACATGAAGTATATTTATTATCACATCCATCGCTTGCGTTTGTTGGAATCATGTTTCCAGTACATGTCTTTGAATAAGTTGTTGGGCAGCTACATGATTTATATTTTACAGTTCCATCAACAATTGTGTTGCCACTATATGTTTTTTCAGTGCAAGAGTTGCTTGTGCTTAAAACTTTAGGTGCTTTACAATTTGAACTGTTAAATTTATATTCATCACCACTACATTCGCATTTATCAAAATATGTATTATTACATCCGCCTACTAGTACATTTGGAGCTTTACAGTTTGATGAAGTAAATTTATTTTTTGTATCACATCCACAAGTTTTAAAGTATTTACCATCTGTTGGGCATGGATTTGAAGCTACCTTACCATCTGGGCAGCTACTTTTTGTATAGGTATATCCCATCATTAAACATGATTTGTTGTTTGTAGATGATGCTGAACTGTTGTTTTTCTCAATAAAATGAACAGCCGCCTGAGATGAGAGAGGTGTAAAAATCGCTATCGTTAAAACAGATAGGATCATTAAGAATGTTTTTTTATTGATAATCATGACAAAATTTCCAATTAAATATACATACTGCACAATATAACATCAATTGTCTAATATTGTAGAGTAGGTAGGCAACTAAATCAAGCTTAACTTTAGTAAAAGAAAGAGCGCTCATTTCTGAACACTCTTTCTTGTTAGGAGTTAATTACAGCCAGTTATTCCGCCTGAGCTAGTTGATTTAGGATAGCACATATAGCAATAGTAAATTTGACTGCTAGAGCTTTTCTTTATAGCTAGAGTGAAGTTCTTACCAGAATATCCTGCATTTTTACAAGCTTGGTTTGCTGTGTTATCATTATTTGTTGTTCCTTCAACAGCACACATACCGTGTGGATCTACACCACCAATAGAGAAGTCATCACATGTGTATAGTCTACAGCTTTTTGAGTAGCAAGAGAGTCCTCCGATTGATACTCTTGGGCAGTAGTAGTAAGATGCATTTGACGTAGATGAATAAGGATGATTTGTTGAATATCCATAATTTTCACAAGTCTTAGGTGTTTCTGTGCTTCCACAGCTCATCTCTGCAGTTTGTTCACAACAGAATGGAGCACTGTTACAAGATGCGCATTTACCTTCATTGTAGAAAAGCTTGCTATTTCCATTATAAACATGAACATTTAAATGGTCAGTAGTAGGTTTCATTGAACAGCCATTTTCATTTACTAGTTTTGAATTTTTAGTCGATAACCAGTAGTACATATATGGTTGAGTGTAAAAAGATTTTACAGTTAGTGTCGCATCTGTAACAAGAAGGGCTGTCTTGTAGTAGGTTGCTGCAATGTAATTTTCTAACTTATTGATTGTTACATCTTTTGAAACATATAAAAAGACTGGTGTAAAACCTACTTCTCCAACATAGTCGTTTAATACATTGAATTTTGCAGTATTAACAAATCCACCACCTCTTAGTTCGACAGAAGAGTTTGCAACAAGGGATCCTTTAATGTTTACAGTACTATAAAAACTAACACCACCACTATTTTTTCTTGCATCAGTTTGGATTTCCAGTCCAGCATCAGAGGTGAAAGGAACACGAATCGAAGTATCTTTCAGAATAATTGTACTTCTACCGCCAACAACATATTCTAAGGTATGTTGCTCTGTACATTCTTCGTATGAATTTCTGAAATATGATTCATCTACGATTAGTACATTATCAAGAGCTGTTGCATTAGATGTAAACACTGTTTTGATGTCTTTAGTAATAATCAAGTTTTTATTGTTATGATGGTCTGCACTGAGCCAATCAACAAAAGTGAAGTTAGGAAGGTTTTTTTCAACCCATTGTCTACAAGTCAGTTTTGTGTCTTGACAATTTGTATAGCAATTTAGACCATCAGAGGTAATTGTTGTACAAGTTTTACCATCAGGTATCGCAGAAATATATCCCTTGAGTTCACAAGTAGCACCTTTACAAGAAGCATAATGAGTGCCTGTTGTATCATTACAAGTAGCACCATTTGAACCATAAGCACAGCTTGTGTGAGGGAATTTTGTCATGTCACATTTACAAGATTTATAGAGGTTATCACACCCAACTCCTTCAGGTGTTTTTCCTTCTTTCTTACAATCAGCTTCTGAAAGACCATATTCTGAAGGGCAAGAACACTTATCGCTTTTGCCACCACAAGTATTTGTTCCTAATATTTTCGGAGCAGCACAATTGTTTGATGAATATTGGTAGTCTGATGTACATTTACAATATTTGTAATATTTAGAATTATTAGGACAAACAGTTGTTAGAACTTTGTCGCAGTTGCTAGAAGTATAGTTATATCATAAATCTCCAATAATTCATATACAAAGTGATATTATATTATGGTAGAGTATCTAGGATTTTTTTCAATGCTGACTTTAGTTATCTGTTGTTTTTACTAAATTTTTTCGAAATTTATTCTTGGGTCAACAAGGCTATAAGTAATGTCACTGATTAGTTTGAGGACAAGCCCAAGTAAGGCAAAGATATATAATGTGCCAAAAATAACAGGGTAATCTCTAGTCATAATGGCCTCATAACCCAATAAGCCTAGACCATTGAGAGAGAAAATAATTTCAACAAGCAAAGAGCCTGTGAAGAGCATTTTGATAAGAAGAGATGGGAAGCCAGCAATCACAATCATCATTGCATTTCTGAAAACATGTCCATATAGAATTTGATTTTGATTTAGTCCTTTGGCTTTTGCTGTAAGGACATATTGCTTATTAATCTCATCCAAAAAAGAGTTTTTAGTTAAAATTGTTAAGCTTGCAAATCCACCAATAAACATTGTGATTACAGGAAGTGTGATATGCCAAAAATAGTTTTTGATTTTTCCAAAAGTTGAAAGTTCAGCAAAATTATCAGAAGTCAATCCTCTAAGTGGAAACCACTGGAAATATGTTCCGCCTGCGAAAAAAACAATTAAGAAAACAGCAAATAAGAAAACAGGAATGGCAGAGCCAAGAATGATAGCAAAAGAAGTCCAAATATCCATTTTTGAACCATCAGCAACTGATTTTCTGATGCCTAGTGGAATTGCGATAAGATAGATGATGAGTGTTGACCAAAGTCCCAAAGAAATGGATACAGGCATTCTTTCTGTAATAAGCTGTGTGACCGTTTTATCTTTGTAGTAGCTTTTGCCAAAATCAAAGGTAGCATAATCTTTTATCATTTTAAAGTAACGTTCATGAAGCGGTCTGTCAAAACCAAACTGTTTTTCAAGTTCTTTGCGAATGTCATCAGAAACGCCTTGAGAACCTTGATACGAATGGTTTTGTTCAAGATGTTTTGTTGCTGTTCCAGAAATTTGGGCAGTGGCATCCATATTAATTCCTTCAATTTTTGCCATAATCTGTTCAACAGGTCCACCGGGAGCAAGCTGAATAATGAAAAAATTGATAGTCATGATACCAAGCAAAGTTATCGGGATAAGGAATAATCTTTTAAAAATATAATTTTTCATTTATTTTTCCTTCATCCACCATGTGTTGACATCATAGCCTGTTTTTATGTCACTTTTTTTGAAATCAAACTTATCCCAATAGGCGACTTTTCTACTTGGAGAATACCACTGAAAAATCATATAGGTTTCGTTTAAGAGTACTCTATCCAACGCTTTAACGTAAGCAATGTAATCTTCTTTGTTTTGAGCTGTAATGAGCTTTGAGATAAGCTCATCAACAACTTCATTTTGAATGCCAATTTTATTATATGCACCTTTTGTATTGGCATTTTTACTTCCCCAATATTCTCTTTGTTCATTGCCAGGTGTTTTGCTCACAGGAAATGAAACAATAATCATATCATAGTCAAAATCATCTAAACGATTTTTGAAGACGTTCATCTCAACGTTTCTAAACGTCAATTTTATTCCGATTTTCTTGAGATTATCAATAAAAGGCAACATAACTCTCGTAAAAACAGTTCCGTTCACACTATTGCTCAGGACCTCAATTTCCAAAGGTTTTCCTGTTTCCATATTTGTCATTTTACCATCGATGAAATCGTAACCAGCATCTTTTAGTAGGAGAACAGCTTGACGGAGATTTTCCCTGTTTTCAGTATAATCCTTGTGACTTGGGAGAGATGGGGCTTTTGTAAAGATATCATTATTAAGTTTATCCTTATATTTTTGTAGAATTTGAAGTTCTTTTCCTTGAGGCAGACCTGTTGCTTCCATACCTGTATTGGTGAAATAACTATATAATCTGTTATATTGTTTATAGAAAAGATTTTCGTTTGCCCAATCAAAATTAAAAGCAAGATTTATGGCTTGACGAATTCTTTTATCTTTAAATTTATCTCTTCTAACATTGAAAGAAAAATTTTGAAGCGTTGCAGCATTATTATGTAAAAGCTCAGCTTTTATAATTTTTTTGTTTTTGATTAAATCATTTTCATAGGCTGTTGCCCAGTTTTTAGCAATATATTCTTCTCTAGCATCTATATTTCCCGAAAAGAGGGCCTGTAAAGTTACGGTTGTATCTTGATAATAGTCATAGCGTATTTCATCAAAATTATTAAAACCTTTACGGCTAGGAATATTTTTTGCCCAATAGTTTGGATTTCTTTTGAAAACTAAAAATTTTCCTGCTTCAAATTTTTCTAGGAGATAGGGACCACTTCCTAAAGGTGCAGAAAGATACGTTTTCGAAAAATCTTTGCCTTCCCAATCTTTTTTAGAATAAATAGGGAGAGAAGAAAGGATAAGTGGTAGTTCACGGTTCTTTTTTCCTTCTTCCTTAAAAATAAAACGAATATGATTTTGAGAAATCTTTTCAACATGATCAACATCAGCATAATATAGTTTGTAAAGGGGGGAGCCTTTTTCAATGATAGAGTTGAAAGTAAAAATCACGTCATCTGCTGTTATTTTTTCTCCACTGGAAAAAGTTGCTTTTTCATCAAGAATAAATCCAACAAAAGATTTGTCTTTTGGAAGTTCAAATTTTTTAGCAACGAAAGGGTAAACGGTCGTTTCATCATCTAATGGAGTGTATCCCAAAGTATCAAGCGTTAAGGTTATTTCGCTTGGTGCAATTCCTTTCAAAATGAAAGGGTTGAAATTGTCAAAACCACCATAAGCAGGAAGAACAATTTTTCCACCTTTGGGAGCTTTAGGATTAATGTAATCAAAATTTGCAAAATCTTTGGCATATTTATGTTCGCCATACATAGAAATTTGGTCGTATATAATAGACTCACTTTCTACAGAAAAAGATTTGTGCGAAAAGAGAAGGCAGACAAGAAAAAGGCTATTTTTTATAATTTTCTTCATTTTCCCACTTTCCGAAAGGCTCATCAGAAGACGACAAATTTCCAAGGGTTGGTTCTTTGCGGCGTTCGTTGGTTGGGGCTATTTTTTCTAAGTTTTCGAAATTTTCCCAGTCTTTTTTCAAGTTTTCCATTGCCATTTCAGTTATGGTTGGTGTTTTTGAAATTTCTTCTTCATCTTCCTCCAATACGTCTTCTTCAAAATCTTCTACAGGTTCTTTTGAAAAAAATTGGTTTTCAAATTCAGCATCTGCTTCATCTTCACGAGGGAGATCAAAAAAGCTGGGACGTGTTTTTTCCTCATTTTCTTGGATATTACTTTCAAAGTCGAAATCTTTTTCAAAAGAATGTTCAACACTTGGTTCGTTTCTCTCTTCAGAAATTTCTGGTTCAGGCTTTTTGAAAACTTTTGAGAAGAGTCCTTTCTTTTTAACAACTGGCTCTGAAGAATTAAGGTTATTGTAGTCAGACATAAAATCGTCAGGTTTCTTTTCTTTTGTAAAACCAAAGAAACCTCTTGAATGTTCTCTTGTCTTTCTAATTTTGTCAGCTATAGGTGCCATAATTGAAAAAACTTTCCCCATAACACCCGTCTCAACAATTTCAAGAAGAAGTCTTTCTTTGTCATTCTTTTCTAAGATGACCACTAGGGACTGATATCTTGCACAGAATTCTAAAATTGTTCCTTCAATAATAGGGTCACTTTCAGATTTTCTGATGATTTCAGCCGAAAAATCGGATCTTTTACGGTGGGCTTCAATAATAAGTTTTCCAAGAAACCATTTTCCACCATTTTCAGTTCTCGCCCAAGCATCTTGGATGTCTGCTTCAGCAATAACTTTGCATCGAGAAATGATTTCTGAGATGAGCTCATTTAAGTCGACAATAAAAATATCAAATTTATTTAAGATAAAACCTGATCGAATGTTTTGCTCACATTCGATGAGCGCTCTTGCAATGAGATCACTATAATCTTGGCTTTTTTTGTTTTGTGCAAAGAGGTGTAGAAAGTTTTTAGCATTCATTCGGCTGTTTAAAAAGCTGATAACATATCCAAAAATGAGCCAGATAATTAAGATAGGTAAGGTTGTCATAACCGTATAGACGGAGATGTCGGCAACGCCAAGGGATGCTGCAGAAACGCCTGTTAATTTATCAGAAATATAGATAAAACAGAAAATGAGCCAAGAAAAAGTGGAAAAGATAGATGTAAAAAAAGCAAAGCCCAGCACAGAAATCTCCATTAAGTAATTATTTTCACTAGTTTATACTATTACAATTTGGTTTGTTTGCAACAGAAAATAGATTTTATAGATGAGAATATCATGGTGTAATGCACAATTTTAAAAAATAAGAGTCGAAATTTTTAATAAATTGTGCTAATTACAATTCGAGAATTAAAAATTTAGAGGATGTTTTCTATGGAAAAAAATGCAATGGTTTTGGATTTTGAAAAAAATATTGTCGAAATTGAAGCAAAAATTGGTGCTTTGAAACTTTTGGCAAAAGATGAAGCCGTTAATATTGATGATGAAGTTGCAAGACTTCAAAAGAAACTTGAAAAACAACTTGCAAGTTCTTATGCAGACTTGAGTCCTTGGCAAAAAGCACAAATTGCTCGTCACCCTGATCGTCCACAATGTTTGGACTATGTGAACACATTGATTGAGGATTTTACACCTCTTTGTGGTGATAGACGTTTTGCAGATGATGAAACAATGATTGCCGGAATTGGTCGTTTTAAGGGAATTTCAGTTGCTGTTTTGGGTCAACAAAAAGGAAAAGATCTCGAAACTCGTGTAAAATATAATTTTGGAATGGCAAAACCAGAGGGATATCGTAAGGCTCAAAGAATTATGGATATGGCAAATAAGTTTTCTTTACCAATCCTTTGCTTTGTTGATACAGATGGTGCATATCCTGGTGTTGAAGCCGAAGCTCGTGGACAAGCTGAAGCGATTGCTGCTTCTATTGAAAAATGTTTGCAAGTTAAAGTTCCGATCATTGCTACAATTATTGGAATGGGTGGTTCTGGCGGAGCGATTGCTGTTGCTACGGCCAATCGTATTTTGATGTTGGATAATTCAATTTATTCTGTAATTTCTCCAGAAGGATGTGCGTCTATTTTGTGGCGTTCTGCTGACAAAGTGAAAGAAGCGACAGAAGCATTAAAACTTACAGCACAAGATTTGAAAAAACTTAAACTTATTGATGATATTATTGCTGAGCCTGTTGGTGGAGCGCATAGAGATCCTGTTGTTGTTATTGAAAAAGTTGGTGAAGCAATTTCTAAAAACTTGAATGAACTTTTGAAATCTAGCGGTGAAGAACTCAAAAAGCAAAGAACTGAGAAGTTTTTAGCAATGGGTAGAACACTCGCTGATAAATAGGTAAAAAATGGAATTAAGCACAATCATATTTGTAGGTGTCGGAGCTTTCTTAGTCATCTTGATGTTGGCAATTTTGTTTGTGCTTATTTTCAAAAAAGATGATAAAAACATTTCTCTTTTTGCAGATAATATTTTTAGAGGTCAAGCCGAGCTTGCTGGCCGTTTGGCTCAGATGTCTGAGAACAATGCGAATCAGCAGAATATATTAGCTGAAGCAATTAATGAGCAAAAACTTTCTGTTTTGAAAATGGTTGATGAAAAACTTCTCCAAGTGACAAAAAATGTTGGGGAAGGGCTTCAACTTTCTACGACTAAAACAACTGAAACTTTGAATGATTTGCGTGAAAGATTGGCTAAAATTGATGTGGCTCAACAAAAAATTTCAACTCTTTCTGAACAAGTTGTTTCTTTGCAAGAAGTCCTTTCTAATAAGCAAGCTAGAGGTGCATTTGGCGAAATTCAGCTCAATGATTTGGTGACATCTATACTTCCTCCTTCAGCTTATGCTTTTCAAGTCGTTTTGAGCAATCAAAAAAGAGCAGATTGTGTTTTAAATTTACCGAACCCTCCGGGAATGATTGTCATTGACTCCAAGTTTCCTTTAGAAAGCTACCAAGCTTTGCGTAATGCTGAAACAGAAAGAGATAAGGTTGAAGCTGTTCGTTTCTTTAGAGATTCTGTCAAAAAACATATAAAAGATATTTCAGAAAAATATATCATTATGGGTGAAACGGCTGAATCTGCTTTGATGTTTTTGCCTTCTGAATCTGTCTATGCAGAACTTCATGCAAATTTTGTGGATGTGGTAGAAGCATCTTATAAAAGCAAGGTTTGGATTGTGTCTCCAACAACATTAATGGCAACGCTCAATACGGTTAGAGCTATTTTGAAAGATGCTCGTATGCGTGAGCAAGCAGGTGTCATTCAAAAAGAAGTTGGTGTTTTGATAGAAGATATTACGCGTTTAGATGATAGAATCGAGAATTTATCTAGACATTTTGATCAAGCGAGTAAAGATATTGGAGATATTAAAATTTCTTCAAACAAAATTTCAAGAAGAATTGAGATTATTGAAGATATTCAACTTGGTGAAGAAAAAAGCAAAGATTTGCTTGGAAATCCAAAGCTTTTACAAGAGTAGTTTTGAAAAAGAAAAAAAGGGAGTTTAATACTCCCTTTTTTTATGAAACTTCGATTTCATTATAGTCTTTTAGAACCTCTTCTAAAAAATGAAAATCTTCATTCTCTAAGTCTAAGTCGTGGCTTTCAAGAAAAGGATATGTAAATCGAACCTTAGTGACAGCTTGTTTGATAAAAATATATTTCACGTCAAGATTCTTAATAATTTCTCCTTTAATAGAAACTAAGAATTCTGCATGGTTTAAATCTTCACCAACATGCCAATAATAAACTTCCTGATAACATACCAAATAAATTGGTTTGCCATAAGTTTCGTATCCTTCTCTGTTTAGAAATTTTCTAACATCAAAAGTTGTTCTAAGAACCTCTCGTTTTAAATCTTGCTTAGCTATTTCTGACAGGGTTTTTCTTGTTTTCTTTACAATTATTGAAAAAAGAATGAAACAAGAGCTAAAACACCATAGAGAAACTAAAGCCGAAATATTATCTGCAAACGAACATGTAACTATAAAGTAAATGACTATACCGACTAAGCTGATAAAGCTTACAACATAAGCTGAGAGTTGGCTGTCTAATTTTGCTTTTTTAAGTTTTGTTGCGAGGTCAATAGAATGTTTTATGAGCAATATGCTTATGAGAAGGTTTGCTAAAATCAATCCTAGATTCATATATAAATAATTTAATTAATAATCAATTTTGCAGCATAGTCTCATTTTTGTCATTTTTTGTCAATAGTATTTGACAGAAAATGTTATTTTGATATTATTTGTGCAATTACAAATTATTAATTCATTATTTTATCCATGAAAAATGTTACGAATAAAATTCTTTATTACGACTTGATCGATGAGAAGTTGTTTGCTGAAGAACTTGATGACGGATATTTTCTTTGCTTTAGGCGAGGTGAAAAGGAATGGCAAAAAAGAGGCGTTAAACAATTTTTTGTTAACCGATTCTACTTCGTTTACTTGGATGAATCAGCGTGTTTATTTTCTTTTTCGCCTTCAATTTTGATGAAAGAAGAAACACTTGGTTTTCGTTTTTTGAAAAGATATTTCATTAGCAAAAATCAAAATGAAAAAGACGAAATGATTCTTTCATCCGTTTCTTTTCTCTCTGAGACAATAATTATTCGAAGAACTTACACTTATAGTATCATTCATAATGATGATTTTTTGATACTAGGAATTGATGGTTATAGAAAAATTATTTCTCGGACAGACATGATGCTTGAAGATGAGATTACAATTTCTCAGCAAAATCTTTTTGAAACTGAGATTGTCAATCAGGAGGCACTTTTGCTTAAGCCCATCAAGCAAGATTTGTTTTTAGTGAGAGCTCAGAATTCTTTAGAAAGAAATTTTTACGAATTTCCTAATATGTAAAAAAACCCCGCAACATTTTTTGTTGGGGGGGTTTTTGAAAAAAGTGTTTAATGTAATTAATTTAAAAAATTATGAAAAATCAGTAGTCTTGCGACATAGTGTCCTATCTCACGACAGATATATGCAAAATCAGCAGAATTTTCTAATAAAAGGCCCCATTGTTACCTTGTCAAAACAATATGGATATACAATAAATGTATAGGGGAGTTTTTTATAATTAAAAAATACATCGTTTCACAACGAAAATTTTGTTGTAAAAAAGTAAAAAATAAATAAAAAATAATTAAAAGATAACGATCTTCTAACTTATATATTTGACTTTGTAAAGAACTATTTTCTTTGTTTGAGGAAAGGAAGGAGTAAAAGCCCTGGAATTGCCATAAAAGAAGTGATAATGAAAAAAACTTCCCATGAGACAACGCTTGCTAGATAGCCGCTACTTGCAGCTACAACGTCTCTCAGAAGGGTCATAAAGGAAGAAAGCAGTGCGTATTGTGTTGCAGTATAAAGCGGATTGCACATAGAAGCAAGATATGCCACGAAGGCTGCAGTTCCAATTCCACCTGCAACGTTCTCAATTGTAATGGTGAGTGTTAGAAAATCAATATTATGTCCTACATGAGCTTGTGCGGCAAACATCAAATTTGAAAGACCTTGTAGAATTCCACCAATGAGAAGGGTTTTCATTACGTCATAACGGCTTGCAATAAGCCCGCCAATAATACCTCCAAAAATAGTTGCACCCATGCCATAAATTTTTGAGATTTTTGCAATTTCAAGTTCTGTAAAACCTATATCATCATAAAAAACATAAACCATAGGCCCCATATAAGCGTCACTCATCTTATAAAGAAAAATAAAAAGTAAAATGATTTGCCAACGAGATTTTTGCATAAAATCTGCAAAAGGGGCAATAATTGAATTTCTGAAGAAAAGAAGAAATCTTTGTTTTTTTGTACCTTTATATTTTCTTTTTAGTGGGATTGATTTTTCTGTGATGAATAACATCGTGAAAAGTCCAACTAAAGCACCAAGTGACATCACAATATAGACACTATTCCATCCAATTGTCGTTGCAAGATAAAGCGCTCCTGCACCAGAGAAGATCATGCCAATACGATATCCTAAAATAAAAATTGCTGTGCCTGCTCCTTGTTCTTTTTCAGAAAAACTTTCCACACGATAGGCATCTAGAACAATATCTTGCGAAGCAGAGGCGATGACTACAAAAAAACCAAACACTGCTAAAAGCCAAAGATTTGTTGCGGGATTGACTTGTGACATAGCGAGAATGAAAGAAATGAGCATAACCTGTGTAGCGATCCCCCAGCTTCTTCTCCTTCCCAGTTTGCATAAAAAAGGAATTTGAATGTTATCAATGATTGGTGCCCACATCCATTTGAAACTATATGGAACTTTTATAAGGGAAAAGAGTCCTATTGTTTGGCTTGAGATATGCATTTTTTTGAGCCAAAGACTCAAAGTACTTCCCACGAGTGCTCCAGGAAAACCACTAGAAAATCCTAAGAGAATCATCACAATCATTCTCTTATCAGCATAAACTTTTCCGGCCTCAATCCACTTTTTTAACATTTTCTCTCTTAATCGATACATAAATTTATTTCAGCTTACTATAAGGTAGAGTTGTTTACATTTAATTAATTAAAATTGAAAACGATTCCTAGTTTTCCACAAGGACATTTTATTTATTTAATTTATATTTCAAACGATTAATATTTTTTTAGAAATAAAATTCAAAAATTAACGATTTAATCAACATATTGTAGTAATAATTAATCTTACGCACTACATATAGTATATCAACCCAAGCAGAAGGTTAAAAAATATGACTGATTTTCAAGTAATTAAAAGAAGTGGAAAAAGCGAATCATATTCTCTTGAAAAACTTAATAAAGTGATTGATTTTGCTTTGAGCGGATTTGATCTTCCTAAAGAAGAACTCACAGCAGATTTTGACACACTTTTAAAAGAAAATGTGACAACTTCTGAAATTATCAATTTTTTGATTCTAAATGCCATTAAGTTGACAGATGTTCTCAACCCTGATTGGAAAAATGTTGCGGGTCGTTTGAAGATGATTGATCTCCTTAAGAAGACAGCTGTTCAAAGAAATGTTGATTTGAAAAAAGAATCTATTTATCAAGATTATCTTTCATATATCAAAAGGGCGATTAGCGAAAAAGTATATACTGATGTTTTGCTTGAAAAATATTCAGAAAAAGAAATTTCTGAAGCTGGCAAATTTATCAACCCAGATTATGATTATGTGTATGATTTTGCTGGTGCGAATCTTTTGCTTAAGCGTTATCTCTGCGAGCATAATGATAAAATTTTTGAGCTTCCTCAAGAAATGTTTTTGACAATTTCTTTGCTCTTGGAGCAAAATGAGGACAAAAGCATTCGTTTGGCTCAAGTTAAAGATACGTATGAAAAATTGGCGAACCGTAAAATTTCTTTGGGAACACCTTTCTTGATGAATTTACGCCGTCCAAATGGAAATCTTAGCTCATGCTTCATTACAGCAATGGATGATTCAAGAGAATCAATTTTTTATGTGATTGATCAAATTTCTGCTATTTCAAAATTTGGCGGTGGCGTTGGTTGCAATGTTTCTCGTGTTCGATGCAAAGGTGCTAGAATCAAAGGAATTAAAAATGCTTCAGGTGGCGTTGTGCCTTGGATCAGAATTATCAATGACACTGCAATTGCCGTAAATCAACAAGGTAAAAGAAAAGGTGCTGTTACTGTTTCTTTGGATGTTTGGCATATGGATATTGAAGATTTTCTTGAGCTTCGTACTGAAAATGGTGACCAACGTATGAAAGCTTATGATATCTTTCCTCAAGTGATTATTCCTGACTTGTTTATGAAAAAAGTTGAGAAGAACGAAGATTGGCTCTTGGTTGATCCTAATGAAATTCGTTCAAAATATAATGTTGAAATTGCAGATCTATGGGGTGAGAAATTTACAAAATTTTACAATGAACTTTATATGGAGGCTCGTGCCGGAAAATTGGAAATATTTAAGTTCATTTCTGCTAAAGAACTTATCAAAAGAGTGATGAAGACACAAATTGAAACAGGTATGCCTTATATTGCTTTCAAAGATACTTTGAATAAATACAATCCAAACAAACATGATGGTGCAATTTTAGGCACGAATCTCTGCACAGAATCTCATAGCAATGTTAGACCTACTAAATTTGCAGAGAGACGCTTGGAAAATGGCAAAATTGTTGCGGAAAGTTTTGAAGGCTTGGTGCATGTTTGTAATCTTGTTTCAATCAATCTTTCTACAATAGCTACTGATGCAGAACTTGATTCTGTATGCGAAACTTCTGTTCGAATCTTAGATAATGCAATTGACTTCACAGAAGTTCCAATCTTAGAAGGATTACAGCATAATCGCAGATATAGAACAATTGGTATTGGCGCAATGGGTTTAGCAGATAAACTTGCGTTGAACAATATTCCCTATACAAATTCAGCTGATTATGTTGATGATTTGTTTGAAAAAATGGCAATTTACAACATTCGTGCCAGCATTAAAATTGCTCAAAAGAAAGGCACATTTGAAGCCTATAAGGGTTCTGAATGGGATAAAGGAATTATATTAAATAAGCATAGAGCTGAGATGGTTTCTCATACAAAATATGCCAAAGAATGGAATGAAATTTATGATGATTTGGCAAAATATGGCATCAGAAATTCTCAACTTGCTGCAATTGCACCAAATACCAGTTCATCTTTGATTCAAGGTTGTACAGCTTCTGTTTTGCCTGTTTATAGCAAGTTTTTTGTAGAAACACATGGCAAAGGGAGTGTTCCTAACTGTCCTCCATATATCAAGGACAAATTCTGGTTCTATCAAGAAAACAGAAACATTAGCCAAACTGTTGTGGTCGATATTATGTCTCGTATCAATAAATGGATTGATACTGGTATTTCTGTTGAGCTTATTTATAACCTAAATAGAAATATTCGTGCCCAAGATATATACAACACAATTATCGATGCTTGGAAAAAAGATATCAAGACATTATACTATACCAGAACAATTCAAAAAGACGGAAGTTCTTCTGAAAAAGAAGAATGCATCAGTTGTGCAAGTTAGGAGAAGAAAACAATGAAGGGAAAAAGATTATTTAATGTTGAAGGAGATGATTCCGTTATCAGACGTCGCATGATTAAGGGAAATGTAACCAACCTTTTCAACTTGAATAATGTAAAATATACTTGGGCAAACAAGATGTATCGCTTGATGATGGAAAATTTTTGGATTCCTGAAAAAGTATCTTTGTTTGATGATAAGAGAGCATATAATGAGCTAACTCCAGCAGAGCAAAATGCTTATGATGGTATTCTTTCTTTCTTGGTTTTCTTAGACTCAATTCAGACTAATAATTTGCCGAATATTAATGATTATATCACAGCTCCGGAAGTGAACCTCATTCTGTCTATTCAGACCTACCAAGAAGCAATTCACTCTCAAAGCTATGCTTATATCATTGAAAGTGTTATTCCTCCTGAAAAAAGAGAAAAAATTTATGATCGTTGGAGAGAAGATGAAGTTTTGCTTGAGAGAAACAAGTATATTGCGGAAATTTACCAAAACTTTATTGATGATAAAAATGATAAGAACTTTGCCAAAGTTTTAGTCGCAAACTTCCTTCTTGAAGGTATCTATTTTTACAATGGTTTTAACTTCTTTTATAATTTAGCTTCAAGAAGCTTGATGATTGGAACAGCTGATGAAATTAAATATATCAACCGTGATGAGTTAACGCACTGTGTGATTTTCAATAACATTATCAAAGAAATTCGTCGTGAAAATGATGTGTTTTTCAACGATGATGAAATCTATGAAATGTTTGAAAAAGCCGTTGAGCAAGAAATTACTTGGAGTAACCATATTATTGGCGACAATATTATGGGGATTACTAAGGAAACTATTGAGCAATATACAAAGTTTATTGCTAATGAGCGTTTGCGTGCGATTGGTTTGAAACCGCTTTATGAAGGGTTTGATAAAAATCCCTACAAACACCTTGAACAAATTTCTGATACGAATGGAGAAGGTAATGTTAAAGGGAACTTTTTTGAGGCGAATGTAACAGCATATAATCAAAGCACAGCCGTTGAAGGTTGGGATGAGATTTAGAAAAAAGAGGCTAGACAGCCTCTTTTTTCAACCTTGACAGAGCAATACTGTGCGGATACTATATTTTGTATTATATGCAAACTATCTGAGGAGAATGCTATGTCGCAAGATCAAGATTTGAAATGGGGTGAAAATAATCTGGAAGATAAGCCTCTTGATGAGAAAGAAAAAAGTGGTCTTGATAAGTTGAAAGAAAAAGATCCTCAATATGCAGCTTTTGTTCAAGAACAATTGCCAAAGACAAGAACTTCTATTGAATACTTGAGAAGTATTTTAGAAAAAGCCAAACAGAAGCTAGAAGAAGCAAAGAGAAAAAAACAAGAGTTTGAAAATAAGAGGAAAGAAGCTAACAATAAAGCAGTAAAGCAGCAAGATGGAAGTAAGCCTCAACAAGCTGCTCCTTCTAACATGCAACAAGCGACACTTGCTTCTGGAAAGGGAAAAGAAGAAGGTGTTGGAGCTCAAGCAGGACAATCTTCAATTCAAAAACCTTCCATTGAAAATGTGACTAGAAATCAACTTGCTCAAAAAGATGAACAAGAAAAACCTAAATTTCAACCTCAAGAGGATAATACACCATTTTTTGCTCCAGATGAAAATTTTGCTAATCTGCTTATTAATGAAGCATCTGCTTGGATGCCTAAACTTGAGGAGCAAGCACAAAAATTTGAGCAAGCATTGGCAAAAGGCGAAGAAACAATCCATTCTGCAGTAAATATTTTGGGTGCAGCAGAAGTGCCTGATATTAATCTTAATGATAAGACAGATGAAAGAAAAAAAGGTCCTGTCCAAGAAAAGCCTGAGGACGAAAAAGACAACTCTGGTGGTTCTGCTCCAAAAGATAATAAACCAAAAGGAAATGATGATAAACAAAAGCCTGAAGATGAGCGTCAGTCAGAGAATGAGAATCCTGAACACGAAAAAGCACCAAATGGTAGCTTACTTAGAACCTCAGAAAAAGAGGTAGAGAGTTCAAGAGGAGAACAAACTAAAACACAAACAAATGTAGGAACAGAGAAACCTAAGAAAAAAGAAATGTCAGATGCTGCTAAAATTAGAAATTTGAGTAGAGGTTCTAGTCAAGGCGGACGTCCAAAACAAAATTCTGGACAATCTGCGCAACGTCCAACATATGGACGCCCAGCAATGAAAGATTCTGGTAGATAAAATATTATCTATTAAAATTTAAGTTTAAAATGAAAAGAGGCTCAAAAGTGAGCCTCTTTTTTAGTTCTTAATTATGCGTTTTTTAAATCTCTTTGCACTCTATCATCGTGTAAGAGTTTTTCAATTTTTGTTGCTTCAGCAAAGCTTTCATCAATTTTGAAAACGACTTCAGGTGTGTAGCGCATTTCAACTTTTGAAGCAATTTGCTTGCGGAAAAAGTTTGCCGCAAGTTGCAAAGCTTTCAGTGCTTCCGCATTTTTTGCATCATCAGAAGTGATAAAAAACACGTTACTGTATTTCATATCTGGAGAAATTCGTACTTCAGTTACTGTCACCAAAGCACCAAGATCCACCAAGTTTCTAATTTCACCACGCTCAATCAAACCAGCAATAATCTTTTTGATTTCTTGCCCGACTTTGAGTTGGCGTTGTGATTGTTCTTTAAGTAGCATATCTATTCCTTATTTTTATTCTTCATATATTAAAGTTGTCTTTCCAATTCTTCAACTTCATAGCATTCGATATAATCGCCGTCTTTGATATCATCATATTTTTCAAAGCTCATACCACATTCGTAGCCAGATTTAACTTCTTTAACATCATCTTTAGCACGTTTAAGCTGACCAAGAGCTCCATCATGGATAACCACGTTATCGCGAAGAAGTCTAACTTTTGCACCACGTTTAACAAAGCCCTCAGTAACCATACATCCAGCAACCTTACCAACACCAGTGATGTTGAAGACTTTGCGGATTTCTGCGTAACCAATGATTTTCTCACGAAGTTCAGGGGAAAGCATACCTTGGAGAGCCTTTTTAACATCGTCTGCAACGTCATAAATGATTGAGTAGTAGCGAATATCAATTCCGTCACGTCTTGCCATGTCACGAGCTTGTGGAATCGCACGGACGTTAAAACCAATAATGAAAGCATGAGAAGCTTTTGCAAGTGTGATATCTGATTCAGAGATTGGACCTACAGCAGAGTGGAGAATTTGAACAGAAACTTCTTCGTTAGAAAGTTTGTTCAAAATACCTTCAATTGCTTCAATAGAGCCTTGAACGTCAGCTTTGATAATGATTGGGAGGTGTTTGATTTCACCAGACTTAATTTTATCAAGCATTTGTTCCATAGCTGTTTTAGCACTTTTAACAATCTTCGCATCTCTTTCTTTATTGATACGATATGTCGTAACTTCTCTTGCTTGTTCTTCATTTTCAGCAACAACAAAATTGTCACCTGCAGATGGAGTTCCTTGAAGACCAATAACTTCAACAGGTGTAGATGGTCCCGCAAATTCAGATTTTTTTCCATGTTCATTGAACATGGCACGAACACGACCCCATTCTTTTCCTGCAATGAAGATGTCGCCAACATTTAAGGTTCCTTTTTGAACTAAAACAGTAGCAACAGAACCGCGACCTTTTTCCATTTTTGCTTCAACAACAACGCCTTCAGCTTTACGGTTTGGATTTGCTTTCAAATCAAGCATTTCAGCTTGGAGAAGAACTGCTTCTAACAGACCTTTGATGTTGATGCGTTTTTTTGCAGAAACTTCTGCAACAAGTGTTTCGCCACCCATATCTTCGACAGCAATACCATGTTGGAGCAAATCTGTTTTAACACGAAGTGGGTCAGCACCTGGAAGGTCTATTTTGTTGATTGCAACAACAATTGGAACGCCTGCCGCCTGAGCGTGACGGATAGCTTCAACTGTTTGTGGCATGATGCCATCATTGGCAGCAACAACAAGAATAACAATGTCTGTTACTTTTGCACCACGAGCACGCATTTCTGAGAATGCTTCGTGTCCAGGTGTATCAATGAACGTAACTTTGTTTCCGTTTTCAAGGGCAACTTGGTAAGCACCAATGTGTTGAGTGATACCGCCAGCTTCCCTGTCCGCAACGTTAGTTTCTCTGAGTGCATCGAGCAAAGACGTTTTACCATGGTCAACGTGTCCCATAACAGTTACAACAGGTGCACGAGAGAGTAAGTCTGCTTCAGTGTCTTCAATGCTGCTTAAATTTTGTTCAACGTCACTATCTGCAACGCGTTTGAATTTGTGTCCCAATTCTTCAACAACAATTTGAGCAGTGTCGGCATCAATAGGTTGATTGATTGTTGCCATAACACCTAAACCCATCAATTTTTTAATAACTTCTGCACTTTTTTCAGCCATACGGTTAGCAAGTTCTTGAACTGTGATAATTTCAGGAATAATTACTTCTTTAATCACTTTTTCTTGAGAATGTTGGATAACTGGTTTTGGTTGTTTTTTCTTAAATCTACGTCTACGACCACCAAATCCATAATCATCTTCATCCTCGTCAGAATTTGAGAAGTTATGAACATTTACTTTTGAGTTTCTTTTTTGAGGTTCAAAAGTTCTTTTCATCACTTTCTTAGTATCTTCAAAATCACTAGAAACTTCTTTCTTATTCTTTTTATTTGTAAAATCTTCATCATCTTCAGAATCATGAGGTTTTTTGTCTTTGAATTTTGGAGCAGATTTTTCTTCTTGTTTTTTCTCTGCAACTGGAGCAGGAGCTGCTTTTTTTTCTTCAGTAGGTTTGCTTTGTTCAGCTTTTGCCACTTTTTTCTCAAGCTCTCTTCTTTTTTCTTCTTCCTCTTTTTCTCTTAGGCGTAAAACTTCTTTTTCTTCTTCTTCGTGAAGTCTTCTTGCTTCATGTTCTTTTGCTTCAGCAATAAGTTTTAGTTTTGTTGCCATATTATCATCAATTCTGACATCACTATCTCTTTTATCAACAGTAGTTTGATTGATGTTTCTTTTCTTGCGAACTTCAACTTGAATAACTTTTTTTCCGTCTGATGAACCAGACCTAGAGCCATCTCCTACGTTTTTCAATGTTAGGGTTGACTTGCTTGATAATGTTAGTTTGTTATCGCTCATTATAACACTTCCTCATCTTTCTTTTTTAGTTTTCTAAAAAACTTTTTAATTTATTAAAATCTTTACGGGCTAAATTTGCCATTGTGCTTTTTTTGAAAGCAACATGCACAGTATTTGTTTTATTTAATGCCTGGTCTAACTCCTCAATTGTGTATAAAGAAAAAAGTTCTGTCGTCTTCGCAAGAGACAGGATTTTCTTATGTCCGTCATCTCCGGCATCTGTTGCTTCAAGAATAAAAGAGGCTTTGTCATTGATGATTGTATCTTTAACCTTTTCAAAGCCAGTGATTAAGACACCCGCTTTTCTGGAAAAATTGATAGAATCAAGCCCTTTTTTCTTCAAAATATGTGTTACTTGTTCAATAAGTTCTTCACTTTCGTGTAGGTTTTTTTTGTAGAACTTAGAGAAAAGTTTTCTTTCAACTGCTTTTTTGAGAGCAGAAGTTGAGACTTCAACATAGCTACCCTTACCTGGAAATTTTTTTCCAAAATCAGGAATAACCATATTATTTGCTTCTGTAAAGCGAAGGAGGTTTTCAATCTCCATCACTTTACCAGAAACAATACATTTTCTTGATGTCTCAAGTTCTCTCGTCAATTATTTTCCCTCGTCTTCAAACCAGTGAGATCTTGCATTCATAATGATGCGGTTTGCTTCAGTTTCGGAAATTGAATTTTCGCCGAGAATTTCGATGAGTTCATCAGCAGCTAAATCTGCCAAATCGTCAATGTTTTTAATCTCTGCTTTAGCCAAAGTGATAATCATATCTTGATCCAAACCTTCAACTGTTTTCAAGCTTTCTTCAATGCCTAAATCTTTAGATTGTGCAGCAAATACTTTGTCTCTGTTTTGAACAAAATTAATTGCACGAGTTTGAAGTTCTTTTGCTACTTCATCATCGAAACCTTCAATGTCTGTAAGTTCTGCAAGGTCAACTAATGCAATTTCATCAACTTTAGAAAAACCTTCAGCGATGAGTAAATGAGCAATCATTTCATCAACGTCCAAAGCTTCCATAAATCTTTGTGAACGAACTTTATTTTCGTTTGTTCTTCTTTCTTGTTCTTGTTCTTCTGTCAACACATCAATATCGCTGCCAATGAGTTGTGATGCAAGCTTAACATTTTGACCACGACGACCAATTGCAATAGAGAATTGTTCTTGTGGAACAACAACTTCAATACGGCTATTTTCTTCATCAATAACCACTTTAGAAACTTCAGCAGGAGCCAAGGTGCTTACAATGAATTGTGCTTTATCGTCAGAATATGGAATGACATCAATTTTTTCGCCTTGAAGTTCATTTACAACAGCTTGAACGCGAATACCTCTCAAACCAACCGCAGCACCAACAGCATCAATTGTTACATCATCTGTTTTAACTGCAATTTTAGCTTTTGAACCTGGGTCACGAGCCACACCAACAATTTTAACGATACCATCATAGATTTCAGGAACTTCAGAAGTGAAAAGTTTTTCCAAAAATTCTGGGCAAGTACGAGACAAGAAAATTTGTGGACCTTTTGCTTCTTTACGAACTTCGAGAACATATGCACGAACACGGTCACCATTTTTGAATTTTTCGCGTGGAATGATTTCGTCACGACGAAGAACAGCTTCAGCCTTACCAATGTCAAGAACAACGTTGCCAAACTCAACTCTTTTAACTGTTCCGTTAACAATTGTGCCAACTTTTTGAACATATTCGTCATATTGCTTGCTTCTTTCAGCTTCACGAACTTTTTGAGTGATAACTTGTTTTGCTGTTTGAGCCGCAATACGACCAAAGTCGATTGGAGGAAGTTGGTCAATTAAAAATTCGCCTACTTCAATATTTTTATCATAAAGTGTTGCATCTTCTAAAAGGAGTTGAGCTGCATCATTTTCAATTTCTTCTGCAGAACCGACAACTTCACGATATCTTGCCAAGTTGATCGCACCAGTTTTACGGTCGATATTTGCTCTAATGTCATGTTCAAAACCATATTTTGAACGAGCAGCTTTTTGAATTGCAATTTCCATTGCTACAAAAACATCTTCTTTTTCAATGTTTTTTTCTCTGGCAACAGTGTCAGCAACTAATATGATTTCAGGTCTTGGCATATTTTCAATGTTTGACATTTTTTTCCTCTTACTTAAATTAGTTTTCTTCAGTTAATTCTTGAGTTTGTTCTTGATATGACTTAAGCAACTCGTCGGTTAAAACAAGTTTAGCTTTTAAGATGTTATCAAAGCTGACAGTATAGTTGTTGCCATCAGTTTCAATTTCAATGTTGTTACCATTAACAGAAAGAAGTTTTCCTTTGAATCTTTTTCTTTCTTCAACAGCAGTGAGTGTGTCGATTTTTGTTTCAAAACCAACATATCTCGAAAAGTGTTCAATTTTAGTGAGTGGGCGGTCAACACCAGGGGAGCTAACTTCCAAATTATAAGCCATATCGATGTTTTCATCCAAAATTTCAGAGATGGATTTGCTAACCACAACACAGTCATCAATGATGATTGGTTTTTGGTTTTTATTATCAATCATGATTTGCAAAGTTGGATTAGCTTGTCCAATGAGCATAATTCTGACAATCTCGTAGCCAAGCTCATCAATGATTGGGCTAATCAAATTTTCAATTTTTTCTTCAGTTTTCATCAATATTCCTACAAAACACTGTTTATCTTAAGCAAGAAGGTGGGGTTTTCACCCCACCTTCAATAATATTTATCAAATTATGCTTTGTATATCACATCTTTTTTTTAAAATCCAGTCTTTTTTTTAAGATAAACAGAATGGTAAAAGAACCAGACAACATAAAAATTGAGGATTCCCGAAAAGAAAACATCTGAGAAGAAATGATAGCCTTGCACAATTCGGGTTGTTCCGATTATGACCGTGAAAAGAAGAGAGCAGAAAATTGCGACATTTCTATATTTCAAAGGGCAAAGTAACGCCAAACTCAGTGTCCAGATTGCAACAGCAGTATGCCCTGAAATGAAAGAACAATCCCATGTGCATTGATTTGAAGGGATAAGTGCATGAGAAAAACTTTTTTCACCGTTAAAATTTGAAATATCAAATGGTCTGGCTCTTCCCCACATGCTCTTGAAAAAAGCATTTGTGATAAGTAGAGGTCCAACAAACATGGAACCAAAGACGAAAATCATCTTCTGTTTGTCAACCTTATGAAAAAACCATAATACAACAAAAAGAAAAGCTACAGATACCAAAACTGCTGGGACAATATGATTAGGGATATAAAAAAACTTCTGATCTTTGAGAAAGAAAATATCATCTTTAAAGAAAAGCCCACTTAGATATAAGTCTATTTGTTTTGAAAAAAGTCCAACGCCTATAAGTAGAATTCCAAGAATGTATGGAATTTTAGGTTTGTGTTCGAAAATTTTATATAAATTCATCAGCCGTCCTCAAGATGAAGAAGGACTGAAACAGCAAATAAAACAGTGATAAGTGATGGAGAAATAACAGCCAACCAAATTGGAATATAATCATTCAGCCCAAAAGCATAGATAATTTGAGAAAGGAAGTAGACTGTAAACCCTGTCGCAACACCTCCAACAATCATCAGTATTACCCCGCCTTTTCTTACGTTAGGTCTAAGTGAGAAAACAGCTGCTACAAAAATCATGGCACAAAGCATAAATGGAGAAATAAGAAGGGAGAAATATCTCATGACATGTTTTTGAACTGAAAAACCTGACATTTCATAAAATCTGATTGTTCTTGGTAAGTCCCAAAAGGAAATCGCTTCTGGTTCAATGAAATTCTCTCGAATTCTATCAAGGTCAAGAGTTGTATTATATTGCATATTATTTTGGGTGAGAGTTTCTTTGCCTTCTGAATAAATGCGAATATCTGCAAGGTCAAAATAGCCCTTATTTAGTTCTCCTGCAAAAGCCTCTATTCTTCTTATTGGTCTGGAGTTTTGATCCATTTCAATGATTGTGATTTTGTTCAAAAAGAGGTTGTCATTTTCTTGGCGAAGTGACTTTGCTTGCAAAACCATTGTATTGTCATTTTCAATTGCTTCTCTAATCCAAAGTCCTTTGCTGTTGAAAAGCATTGCTTTTGGATTTTTTGTTTTGAAACGGTAGTCAAGTGTTTCGTGATATTCAAACATTTTTGAAGACATTGGATTGATAAGAACAATGTTGACAATTCCAATCATAAAAGCACAAAAAAGAATAGGGGAGAGAAAACCCCAGACGGAAACGCCTGCTGCTCTAATAACCACAAATTCGTTACTTTTACTGAATTTCCAAAAAGTCATCATTGCAGAAATCATCACGACAAAAGGGAAGACCATTTCCACTGTTCGAGGAAGTTTTGTCAAGGCCATTTGCATAACAAATCCGAAACCAACATCTGTTCTGTCTGCAACACGACGGAGGAGGTCGATAATTTCAAACATCAAGATAATGCCAAGAATCATCACAAGAACGCCAAAGAAGTTCGTGAGGAAATTCCTGATGAGATATTTCGAAATGATACTATTTACTTTCATTAAAAACCAAAATCCTTATTCAACTTTGCAACAGACTATAATAAATATCCCAAATTTGGCAAGTTTATTTTTTATTTGTGGCTGAGGCGTTTTTCCTCTTCCATTTGGTGTTGTTTTGCCTCAATTACTTCTTTTCTGATTTTTTGGGTGCGAGAAAAGAGTCTAAAAAGCTCATCTCCTTCATTCCAGCGGATATTCCTTTGTAGGGCAATGAGGTCTTCAACAAATCTTTGAATGAGTTCTAAAATAGTTTCTTTATTGTTCAAAAAGATGTCACGCCACATGGTTGGATCTGAACCTGCAATTCTCGTAAAATCTCTAAAACCTGACGCAGAGTATTTGATAATTTCTTGTTGTTCATAGCCTTCCAAATCTGCAACAGTTCCAACAATTGAAAAAGCAATCAAGTGAGGGAGATGTGAAACCGCTGCCATCACTTTATCGTGATGTTTAGGTGTCATAATATCCACTTTCATTTTGGCCTTGCTCCACAAGTTTGAAACTTGGGTGATGGCTTCTTCAGTTGAGCGAGCTGATGGTGTGATAATAAACCATCTATCCTCAAACATTTCCGCAAAGCCCACTTCTGGACCAGACTTTTCAATACCTGCAACAGGGTGTCCTGCCACTAAAATCACGCCTGAGTCATCTGAAATATATTTTTCAATATCACGGATAGCACATTTTTTGACTGAACCAACATCTGTGATGATTGTTCCTTCTTTAAGAAACGGCATAATATTTTTTGTGATATCAGAATATGTGCCAACTGGAGAGCAATACATAATGAGTTCCGCATCTTTGACTGCTTCCACAACATCTTCATTTATCTCATCAACAATACCAAGTTCAAGTGCTTTTCTCAGATAGTCTCTATTTGAGTCATAAGCAGTTAAATTTTTTGCAAGTTTTTCTCTTTTAATAACTCTGGCGATGGATGAACCAATCATGCCGATGCCAATAATCGTAATTTTATTAAACATTTATCTTGAACCTTTTAATCTTGGTATAATACAGAGAGGTAACGTTCAACCGCAGAAGCTAGGATGACAACGATGTTCTTGCCGTGCATTTCTTCTTTTGCAGCAATTTTAAGAGCGCCACAAATAGCTGCCCCTGCGGAAATTCCAATTGGAAGCCCTTCTGTTCTTGCCACAATACCAACCATTTCCCATGCTTCTTTGTCTGTGATGTCGACAACTTCATTAACCAGACTTTTATCATAAAAAGTTGGAACAAATCCTGCGCCAATGCCAGGAATTTTGTGAGGGCCTTTTTCGCCACCGTTGAGTACAGCACTTGCTTTTGGTTCAACAGCAACAACATATAAATCTGGATTGCACGTTTTTATGGTTGAAGCAACGCCATTCAAAGTTCCAGCTGTTCCGACAGCGCTAACGAAACAGTCAATGTTACCGCCAGTTTGCTCAATGATTTCCATAGCTGTTCCGAGCTTATGTGCTTCTGGGTTAGCTTCGTTTTCAAATTGTCTTAAAAGAATGACATTCGGATTTTTTTCAGCAAGCATTTCAGCTTTTTTGATTGAACCACTCATCCCTTCTTCTTTAGGAGTGAGAACAACTTCCGCACCAAAATGGCGCATCAAATTGATACGTTCTTTAGACATATTTTCAGGCATCAAGATAACAAGCTTATATCCTTTGGCAGCACAAATTGCAGAAAGAGCAATGCCCGTATTTCCGGATGTTGCCTCAACAAAAACAGTTTCATCTGTGATTTTGAAGTTTTTTTCGGCCTTCTCAAGCATTTTTGCAGCAATTCTATCTTTGACAGAAAAGAGTGGATTATAGAATTCACACTTTGCTAAAAGATTTGCTTTTAGTTTATATTTTTTAGAAAGTTTTTTCAAATTTAGAAGTGGTGTATTGCCTATCATTTCTGGCATAGAATTATAAATTTTTGGCATAAATCTTCCTTTTTTATATAAGCTGTTTAAAAAAACCTTTTATCATTGTAATTTACCAATATTTGATTATTATTACAATAAATATTAAAAGACAATAAAGATGCACAGATTAGTTAAGTTATTTACATTCATATTCGTTTTGTTTTCAGCTGATGTTGCTTTTGCAGTTAGTTTGGATTCAATGTACCGTGATGTCGTGAAGTCGACACATGACGGATATCTTCCTGTTTTTGTTAAAAACCGTGAAACACCAACCCTTGATTTTGATGAGGCAAAGTTTGCGGCTCTTTCTCAACCTACCGAAAATCAAATCGACGGAAAAATCATTAATTTTGATAAAGATGAGAAAATGAAAAAAATTGCAGAACTCCGTGAGAATGATGAATGGAAAAATACGATGCAAGCAGTTCAAAGAAAAGTTGTTTTACCTCTTGATTTAGAAAGAATTGAAAAAAGAGTGGCTTCCGGATACCCTAAAGCAATTGAGCTTTATGCTTGGATGCATGCTAAAGGAATTGGAGTTGAAAAGGATTTAATAAAATCTTTTGAACTTTATAAAAAGGCAGAAAAACTCAATGTTGAGAAAGCACATGAGAATGCTTTGAAGGTTTATGGTGTGATGACCACGGAACAAAAAGAAAAGATTTTATATAATTAGAAGAAAACCCCGACATAAAAATCGGGGTTCTTTTTTTATTCAGCTTCGTTTAAAATTTCACCAAGCTCATCAAACAAATCTTTCATGAAGACAGGGAGTCCGATTTGACGAACCCTTTTCATTCTTTCACCAGAAATAATTCTTTGAACTTTTGCAACAGTGTCTTCAATATTGTCATTCACAACGACATAGTCATAGCCACTGATATAAGAAAGGCGAGTTCTAAAAGCTTTCATTCTTTTTTTGATGGTTGCTATATCATCGCCACGATTAACCAATCTGTCTTTCAAGGTTCTGATAGACGGAGGAAGAAGTCCAATTGTTACTACATCATCACCAGCTTTTCCTTTGAGTTGGACAATGCCAGGAAAATCGAGATCAAAAAGAACATCTTGTCCAACTTTCAAAAAATTTTCTACTTCTGAACGAAGTGTGCCATATTTGTTGCCATAATCTGATTCAACGTGCTCGTAGAAAGCTTCTTGAGAAAGAAGGTCATTATATTTTTCATCCGTTACATAGTAATAGTTAACGCCTTCTTTTTCGCCTTCTCTCATTGGGCGGTTTGTAACAGAAATTGAAAATTTCAAATTTTTATCTTGCTTGATAAGCTTTTCAATAACGGTGTTTTTGCCTGAACCAGAAAGTCCATCAAAAATAAACATCGCACCACGTCGGGTCTTTCTTAAATATTCAGCTACATCTTTCATTTTGTTTTTCCTTTTATTCTATATTTTGAATTTGTTCTCTGAATTGCTCAATGAGTGTTTTGAGTTCCATTCCGAGGTTTGTTATGTTTATGTCAATTGATTTTGAACAAGTCGTGTTTGCTTCACGATTGAGTTCTTGGCAAAGAAAATCAAGTTTTCTACCAACAGCTTCTGCACTATTAAGCAGTTCATGTGCTGTTTTGAGATGGAGTTTTAAGCGATCTATTTCTTCTCTAATATCTGCTTTGGTAATGTAAAATACAATTTCTTGTGCAAGTCTGTCTTCTGTGATGTTAACATTTGTTTCAAGTAAGTTTTTGAGCTGCAAATTGAGTTTTTCTTTGATTTTTTCAGGAAGTGTATTTGCAATTTCCTCAATTTCGTTGGTGATTTTTTGAATTTTTTCAAGAATAGTCAGAAGAACTTCTTTGGTCTTCTTTCCTTCGTTATTTCTGCTTGTCTTGAGTGAAAGGCACACTTCTTCAAAGTCAGCAAGAAGATATTCTTGCAATAAAACAGTTTCTTCTTCAGTTAATTTGTTTTCTTCAACTTCAATAACGCCTCTGACATTTAGAAGATCACTTGCTCTTGGTTTTTCAATTTCATTAGGATTGCTTTTATATAGTTCAAGTGCCTTTGAAGTTATTTGCTCAAGAATTTCTTGGTTGACCTTAATATTTTGTTCGCTTTTATCCGAATTGATTTCTAGGAAGGCATTGAAACTTCCGCGATAGAAATGTTTTGAAAGAATATTTCTCATCGGAATTGAAAGGTCACCAAGCCATAATGGTGTTCTGAGTTTTAAATCAATGTTTTTACCATTGACACTTTTAAGTTCAAAAGACCATGTGAGGTTTTTATTTTCAAAAGTCTTTCCGCCGTTCTTCTGCGTAAAACCGGTCATACTTGAAATTGTCAAAATAACTCTCCTTGTTTTTTTATAAATTTTCCATATTATAAACTCAAATCATTAAAAAATTACTAGAGGATACCAAATATGGATAATCTTTATAAAAATATTTTAATTACGGGTGCAAGTTCAGGTATAGGTGAGGGGCTTGCTATTTTTTATGCTCAAAATGGTGCAGAAAATCTATTCCTTTGTGGACGTAATGAAACAAGACTGAAAAAAGTTGCTGATGAATGTCGTAAGTTTTGTAAAAATGTTTTTGAAGAAATTTTGGATGTAACAGACAGAAAAAAAACTTTTGCTTGGGTTGAGAAATGCGATAAGAAATCTGCGTTGGATTTGGTGGTGGCGAATGCGGGAATCGGGACTTGTGATGATTCTCATGAGGCCACATATCAAACTTTTGATGTGAATATTTATGGTGTTTTGAACACATCCTTGCCCGCAATTGAAGCTTTTAAGAAAAATAAAAAAGCCAAGGATAAAACTTTAGCAATTGTTTCATCTATTGCTGGATATCACGGACTTTGTACATGCCCTGATTATAGCGCTTCCAAAGCTTGTGTGAAAGCTTGGGGGGAAGCACAAAGAGTGAAGTTGATGCCAATAGGGATTAATGTGACAGTGATTTGTCCGGGGTTTGTGAAATCTAGAATTACAGATCAAAATACTTGTGCAATGCCAGGAATTTTGGAAATTGATGAAGCTGCAAAGGTTATTTCAAAAGGTTTAAATAAGAAAAAAGCGATTATTGCTTTTCCTTGGTACTTAAGGCTTTCAACATGGTTTCTCTCAATTTTACCAAATAAGATAAGTGATAAGATTTATTGTCGTCTTCCAGAGAAGGCATAATAAAACTCATATAATGGCGAGCTAATACAGAATTTTCAGATATTTTGTTCGGTCATGTACTTGTGTGTACATTCCTCACAAAATTCCTCAATTCTTATTATCTCTCTCATTCTCTGGTTTTTTTGGTATAGCGAGCTAATGCATAATTTCTAAAATTCATAATTTAAAACAAAAAAAAGAAACTCGGCGCCTGATATCGCGGAGTTTCTTTTTTAAAGTTTTGCTGTTTCTTAAAGAAACAGACTATAAGCCATCCTTACAAATTTCCCAGTTGTTTGAGAAATGTTGACTGTAGGTAGACTTATTTTTTCGATATAAGCTTTCAAATTTTCTTTCAGCTTGTCTTTACTAACATCGGCTAAAATAGCAGCCTGTAGATAAATGAGACAAGAAGCTCCAACACCAACACCAAAGGCAGCAAAAGACAGAAGTAGTCTCATTATTGGTGCAAAAGCCACATTATATTCAAGAAGAGCGTTGAAAGCGTATCCACTAACAAATAAAGTTGCTAAGACATATAGTGTCAAAAAAGCGACTTTTGTTATTTTGTTTCTTTTCCCTAAAATTCCGATTAGCAAAGCTAATAGAAAAAGGGAAACGATAGCGGTGAACGCTAAAAGAAATATTGTTCCCATAATTAAATATTTTAGAGGGTTATATATAAGTAATAATAAATTCATAATTCATAAAGTGAGCCCATTATGACTCGTAAAAAATGAAATGTCAATTTTTTTTGAAATTTATTGTCTAAATTTTATCTTTCTGTTATAAGAAAGCAAATTTATTGATTTATAAGAGACTGAATTTATGGCAAGAAAGAAAAAAGGTGAGGATATTAATGGTTGGTTGATTATAGACAAACCAAGGGATATTACCTCAAATGCAGTTGTAAATATAACCCGTCGTATTTTTAATGCGAATAAAAATGGACATACTGGAACGCTAGATCCTTTTGCAACGGGTGTTTTGCCAATTGCTTTTGGAGAAGCCACAAAACTCATTCCTTATGTAACAGATGGTGATAAGGAATATGAATTTATCATTCAATGGGGGAAAGAGACCTCAACAGATGATACTGAAGGTGAAATTGTTGCTGAATCTGATGTGTTTCCTTCAAGAGAAGATATTTTAAAAGAAATTCCCAATTTTGTTGGTACAATTAAACAAATCCCTTCTGCTTTTTCAGCAATTAAAATCAATGGACAACGTGCCTATGATTTGGCTCGTAAAGGCGAGGAAGTGGATATGCCAGAACGAGAAGTTGAAATTTATGAATTGGAGCTTTTAGAAGAATTTGCGAATCATCAAGCAAAATTTAGAGTTGCTTGTTCTAAAGGAACTTATGTGAGAACTTTGGGAAAGGATTTAGCTAAAAGTTTGGGTACACTTGGCTATTTGCTTGAACTTAGGCGAACAAAGTGTGGAATATTTAGTTCTGCTGATAATATTTTACTAGATAAAATAAAAAAAATAGAGTACAAAGAAGAACTTGCAAAAGTTTTGCTCCCGATAGAGACATCTCTGCGCGACATCGCGGTGATTGCCGTTTCGGAAGTGGATGCTGCCAAACTGAGGCAGGGTCAGAAAATTTCTCCTAAGAATTATCAAGTTGATGATTTTGTCGGGAAGGAAGTTGTGGCCATGTTTGAAGGTGTTTTGGTAGCGATTGTTGGGGTGGACGTATCTCGGATATCGCCACTTCGAGTGTTTAATTTATAATTAATAAGGAAAAAAAGATGTCGATTACTAAAGAACAAAAAGAAGAAATTTTCAAAAATTTCGGTAGAACAGCAAATGATACTGGTTGCCCTGAAGTTCAAATTGCAATTTGGACATACAGAATCAATTCTCTTATTGAACACTTCAATGTTCATAAGAAAGATAACCACTCACGCGTTGGTTTGATGCAAATGGTTGGTAAACGTCGTAGACTTCTTGACTACTTGAAAGCTAATGACGAATCAAGATACCAAGAAGTTATCGCGAAACTCAACATTCGTAGATAAAATTAGTTTTTGTGCGGGGGTTTTCCTCCGCACAAATATTTTTTACAAAAGATGAATAGATGAAATTTAAATTTAAGAGATGTTAAAAAGAGGAAAGGAAATAATATGATTAATTTTAATGTGTCCAAAAAAGAGATTGAATGGGCTGGACGCAAATTAGTTCTGGAAACAGGCAAAATCGCAAGACAGGCTACTGGTTCGGTAATTGCGACTTATGGTGAAACAGTTGTGCATGCGACAGTGGTAGCGGCAAAAGAAGCGAAGGCAGATCAAGATTTCTTTCCTTTGACAGTTAACTATCAAGAAAAATATTATGCAACAGGTAAAATCCCTGGTGGATTTATGAAAAGAGAAGGCAAGGCTAGTGAAAGAGAAACGCTTATTTCTCGTTTGATTGATAGACCTATCAGACCTTTGTTCCCTGACGCATTTAGAAATGAAGTACAAGTTGTTTGTACCGTTCTTTCTCATGACCAAAAAAGCGATTCAGATGTTGTAGCAATGGTTGCTGCTTCTGCTGCATTGGCAATTTCAGGTATCCCTTTCTTGGGACCTATTGCTGCTGCAAAAATTGGCTATAAAGACGGCGAATTCATTTTGAACCCAACTTTGGAACAAATCGCAACTTCTGATTTGGAACTTGTTGTTGCTGGTACAACAGAAGGCGTTTTGATGGTTGAATCAGAAGCTCAAGAACTTAGCGAAAAGATTATGCTTGATGCTGTTATGTTTGGTTTCAATGGTTTCCAACCAGTTATCAAAATGATTGAAGAGTTCAAAAAAGAAGCAGGTAAACCTGCTTGGGAAGCTCCTAAATTCCCTAAAGAATTTGATGAGTTGTTTGAAGTTGTTGCTAAAAAATTCAGAGCAAAATTTGAAGTTGCTTTCAATGAAACAGATAAACAAAAACGTGGAAAACTTGTTGGCGAAGCTTGCGAAGAAGCAAAGGCTTCCATTGATGCTGAAGATGCACTTCAAGTTCGCTATATTGGTGATGTTTTAGAAAAATTGATGAGTAATGTTGTTCGTGAAAAAGTTTTGACAACTGGCAAACGTATTGATGCTCGTGACACAAAAACAGTTCGTCCAATTGAATGTCAAGTAGACTTGCTTCCAGAAGCTCATGGTTCTGCTTTGTTCACACGTGGTGAAACCCAAGCTCTTGTTGTGACAACCCTTGGAACTGCTGATGGCGCTCAAATTGTTGATGGTCTTTTCCCTGAAACAAAACAAGCATTTATGCTTAACTACAACTTCCCTCCATTCTCAGTTGGTGAATGTGGTCGTTATGGTGCTCCAGGTAGACGTGAAATTGGCCATGGAAAATTAGCTTGGCGTGCAATCAACCCAATGCTTCCAAAAGACACAGAAGTATTCCCATACACTTTGCGTGTTGTTTCTGAAATTATGGAATCTAATGGTTCTTCTTCAATGGCAACTGTTTGTGGAACAACGATGTCTCTTCAAGCTGCTGGTGTTCCTTTGAAAAAACCAGTTGCAGGTATTGCAATGGGTTTGATTAAAGAAGAAGATGGTCGTTTTTCTGTTTTGACAGATATTCTTGGTGATGAAGATCATCTTGGGGATATGGACTTTAAAGTGGCTGGTACAACAGATGGTATTACAGCACTTCAAATGGACATTAAAATTACATCTATCACAAAAGAAATTATGGAAACTGCTTTGGCGCAAGCTCATGAAGGTAGAATCCATATTCTTGGCGAAATGGCAAAAGCAATTTCTGAGCCTCGCAAAGATGTTGCAGCAAAAGCTCCTCGCATTGTTTCTATGAGAATTCCTGTTGATAAAATTCGTGAAGTGATTGGAACTGGTGGTAAAGTTATTCGTGAAATTATCGAAAAAACAAAAACAAAAATTGACATCACTGATGATGGTGTTGTTAAAGTTGCTTCCGTTAACAAAGAAGATTTAGATGCTGCTTTGGAATGGATTGGCGGTATTGTTGCTGTTCCAGAAGAAGGTCATATCTATAAAGGTGTTATCACTAAAATTATGGAATTTGGTGCATTTGTAAAATTCTTGGGAACAACAGAAGGTTTGGTTCATATTTCAGAAGTGAAAAATGAAAGAATCGCATCTGTTTCTGATTTCTACAAAGAAGGCGACACTATGTGGGTTAAGTTTATTGGCACAGATAATCGTGGAAAGATGAAACTTTCTGCGAAAAGAGTTGACCAAGAAACTGGTGCTGACCTAGAAAAATAGTCGTTTTGACGATTGCTATATGAAAAACTGCGGGGAGAAATCTTCGCAGTTTTTTTGTCATAAAACGAACATATAAGTGGGCTTGAATTTTTATTTGTTTTTTGATATTCTATCTTTAATAAAAAATTATTAAAATATATCATTATGGAAGCAAAATTTATTTTGATTATCGTTAACGTTGTTGTAGCAATTGTGTTAGCGCTTTTTGCTCGTTTTCTCGACAAGAAAGTTACAAAGCTTTCTAAACGTGGAGTTATCATTAGTGTTTCTTTGGGAGTTGCTGCTTTGCTCTATGCTTTTATTAGCTATGGATATCTGCTAAGCATATACCCTCAACCAGAATATTTTTGGCAAGGAACATTGTTTTTGTATCCTATTTCTCTTTTAAGTGTTGGACTTTTTGTCTTGCAGGTATTTTGTGAAGTTGGGGAAAAATCGAAATGGGGTGAAGAGCTTGGTAACACATTTTTTGATGACGATGACAGCGGCGATAAAAAGTAAAAAAAGAAAAACCGACTATGCTCTTAGAAGTATAATCGGTTTTTTTTATATTCATTTGAATTTTGAGTTTTATTCCATATATCTTCCAACTCTTTGATAAAGATTAATTGCTTGATTATTTCTTGGTTTATATCTAACTTCATCTTTGATTTTATTGAGTCTAAAGATAAAGTTGCTTTGTAATTTTTCAGGAACTCTAATTGATTCCAATAAGACAGTCCATGCTCTGTGAACACTTTGCATATTGGCCATTGAATAATTATTCAAATCATTCAGATTATTTCTTTCTGCAGCACTGATAACTTTTTCGACAATTTCTGTTCTTATATTAATAAGTTCACTATCTTTACTGTGATCTTCTCTTTTGACAGGCATATTTTGCGCAATTAGATAATCTTGATTTCTATGGAAAAATGATCCTGGGAGAATTCCATGTAGTAAGTTGAAAGGAGAGTTACTTCCTTTGGTATGATTGCGATTAATTCCTGGTGATTCTTCTCTAAAAGGTTGCAAGTCAATGATGTTGAGTTGATTTTCATTTCCGGAATAGAGAATGTTACCCATGTTTGTATAAAGCCCTCCGCCACAATCTATGGATTGCTTGACAGAGTTTAAAAAATGAAGATCATCAAAAAGTTTGTCATATTTACTATCTCCAATGTTTAAAACCATTTCCGAAAGCTTTTTTGTGACAGCCAGAACACGTTCAGATTCTTGCTTCTTTTCATCTGGAGTAAGAAGTTCATATTTGTTATAATCTTTGGTAAGTGTATTTAGTCTTCCAATGTCTAAGGAAAATCCTGGAACATAACGATTGATTGAGACAAGTGGCAATGTGTCTACAGGTTTATTCGCTTCTTTAAAAATAGCAACTGTTTGAGCAAAATTTCTTCCCTCAAAAAAATCTTTTTGAGAAACTAATTTGGCATTGTTTAAAATATTAATTAATTGCTCTGAGTTTGAAATGTTGACGGAGACGCGGAGCGTGTAGTGTGGTTTTGTATGGACTTTGAAAACACGCGCTTCTGAGCCTTGCCCAAGAGGAGCATCGCTGATTGCAAAAGTTAAATCATTCAAATCTGGCAAAGGATTATTGTTCTGCATTGAGTGCCTAAATATTTGTTGTTTTCAGATATAATAAGGTATCATATTTAAAAAAAAAGACAATTGAATATTTTATCTTCTATCTTGACTTGTAACATGGAGTTGATTAATCTTTTTTCATAAACAAATTATTTTATTGATTATGAAAAAGATTGAAACAACGCAGAAAACATTTATTGCTGTTGCTGAAGTACACCTTGATAAATTTATCGGATACAATGTGTATGGAGGCGGTGTAATAATCATTGGAAAACCCGAAGAAGGAAGCGAACATCATCTTTACTTCTATGAAGAAAAAGAGGCTGAAATTGTAAGTGGTCGTGGCCATTATTTCGTTTTTAAAAATTTACAAAACAAGTTTGCGGTTTTTTCTTGTTGGAAAAGGGAGTTTAAGATTCCTTATGGAAAACAAGCAGTAAAAATTAAACGGCGTAGCTTTAAGCTTGGAAAATCGACGTATTTGGATAGAAATTTGAACAAGCTTTCTCTTCTGGGAAAAGTTCCGATTTGCAAAAAATCCGAGCTTAAAAAACATCTTTCAGTTAATTATGTTATCTTCGAAGATGAGAAAGGTTTGTTTGGTATTTATTCTAATATTGATGGCGAATTTTTAGTTTCAGATTGTGTGAATATTACAAATGAAAAACATTACTTCACATTGGGTTTTATTTCAGAATCTGGAAATCCTTATGAAAAATATATCGATGGCAGTGCGAATCAACTCTTTGTTTTAGGTGAACGAGCTGAAGTGGTTTATGGAACCCTTCCAACCGTTCTTTTAGAAGAGGATGTTCCTGTCGGATATAAGATTTCGGAAACTTATCATTTAGATAAGTTTATTGGATATAATCTTAAGGGCGGAGGTGTTGTTATCGTAAGCAAACCAGAACAAGGAACCTATGAAAATTCTTTCAGACAAGAGATTCCTGATGTTCAGATTGTGAGTGGCAGAGGATATTATTTCGTTTTGGAGAGTCTCAAAAAAAGAGGTATATATGGTGTTTTTTCCTGTTGGAATGAACAGTATAAAATTCCGCTTACGGTTGAGTATCCAATTTTGATAAAAAGACGCGCCATTCAAATTGCTGATGATGTTTATGTTGACAGAAATTTGGAAAAGCTTGAAAAACTTGGTTTGGTTGTGCGATGTAAGAAGGATGAAATTGCTCAATACTCACACGCGAGTTTTGCCCTTTTTGAAGAGGATGAAGGATTTGGTATATATTCTTATGAAGCCCAAAAAATTCTTGCTTTAGGAAAGGTAAAGATTGTTAATGAGGAGCATTATTTTACACTTATTGATAGCGATGAAAATCAGCCTTATGAAACTTACATGTCAGGATCAGGGAAAAAGTTGTATTCATTCGGAGAGCGAGCGCAAAAAACATTTGCTTTCGCCTTTTAAAAACCATCAAGGAGCATATTTGATATGCTCCTTTTTTTGTACTTGCAAATTTTATGAGATTGATTTATAAGAAAACAACCTTGTGACACCCCTGGAGGTTATAAGGTTTTAATATTTAATATATTTAAAGGAAATTTTAAAATGGCTACAATAGTTTTTAATGCTGAAAAGCGTGAAAAAGCAGGTAAGGGGGCAGCTAGAGCAATTCGTACTGGCGGTCGTGTTCCTGCAGTGATTTATGGTGGAAAACAAGAACCAGTGATGATTTCTCTTCACCCAGTTGAACTTGAAAAAGCACTTGATAAAAAAGATTTTTACAAATCTGAAATTGAAATTGTTTTGGATGGCAAAAAACACAAAACTTCTTGCCAAGACGTTCAATTCCACGTGGTTACAGATTTTCCAATCCACGTTGACTTCTTGAGAAAGTAAGACTTGCTCTGTTATTTATTGCTTGTGCTTTTTTCTCTCGTGTACTGATTTGTACACGTCGCTTAAAAAACACTTCGCACTAAATCAACATACCAAATCTTTATAGATTAGAAAAGAGAGCCTTTTGAGGCTCTCTTTTTCGTTCATTTACTCTTTTGTAAACATCACTCAAAAACCACTTCGTAGCACAAGCCTTTACCAAGATTATAATATCTTTATGGATTACAAAAGAGAACCTTAAATAAGGTTCTCTTTTTAGTTGGTTGATTCGCGTGGGGTTTTGACTTATACTTTAAATTCAAAAAATATTATTAGTGTTTATTAAAAATAAAAAAAATATGGAAAACTTATATTTTAATTTTGTAGGATGGATATTTTCAATTAATTTTTTTGTGAGTATCGCTATTCTCATTTGTTATGCCATGGATTATGAACGTTCAGTGAAAGTGAATTCCTGTTTTAGGCTTTTTTTCTTGTGGTTACCATTTACAATAGCAATGCATATTATTGCCGCTGTACTAGGGTTTTGTATAGAGATAAATGCTTTGATAACAAGTGGTTCATTTAATATTTCTTTTTTAGTTGCTTTATGCTTTTCTGCTTTATTCTTTATTCCAATTTGTTTTTTTTACATGAAACAGAAGCGTGTTTTTAAAAGCAAGGAATATTGGTTCAGGCTAGAAGAAGTTCAAGATTTGGGTATGGGGCGATATAAATTCAAGGGATATATCACTCAGGATTCTAAAGAATATGACTGTGAGATGGAATCTGTTAGAAAATATGCAGTAGGATACTCATTTAAGGTTGATGTTTTATCCATTCCATTTTTTGGAGCTTTTAAGGTTAGAGAGCATTTGGATTCCTAAATTTTTTGAAGACTAAAAGGTTGATGTCTTTACATCAGCCTTTTTTTGTTGATTTTTGTCTAAAAAGTTGTATATTTATCTCCATATCATAATTATTAGTATTTATTTAAAACCATAAAAATGGAAGATTTATATTTTGAATTTGTAGCATGGTTATCTGTTATCAATGTTGCAATTTGTTTTACTCTTTTTATCATTTATAATGACAAAGATGAACGGCAAAGAGCTATTAAACTGAGTTTTAGGGCTTTTTCTTATTGGTTACCAATTTCAACAACTATTCATGTTATTGCGATTGCGCTTAGTTTTTTTGTACCTGTTAAGGCTTTTGCAGCTGATGGTCCTTCTATTTTGTCTGCCCTTTGTGTTTCAATCTTTTTGCTTTGTCCGGTTTGGGTGCTTTATATGAAGCAAAAAAACATTTTAAAAAGCAAAAAATATATGTTTGTTGTTACGGATGTTCAAAATCGAGAAGAAAAATATTATAATCTTAAAGGATATATTTTTCAGGACTGTAGAAAGTTCAACTGTGTGATGAGAGATACGTCATGGCATGTGATTGGAAGCAAAATTGAGGTTGATGTCTGGTCTATTCCATTCTTTGGTGCTTTTATTGTCGGAGAAGACTTGGATTTCTAAATCTTTCGAAAAAGGTTGGTGTTTTATGCATCAACCTTTTTTTGTTGCCAAATCATAGGTTTTTTTATATGTTTCAAACAAAGAAGGAGAACAAAATGTTTTTAATTGTTGGTTTAGGAAACCCTGGAGCAGAATATCAAAATACGCGTCATAATGTAGGCTTTATGGTTGTTGATGCTTTGGCAGATAAATATTCTTTTGGTACATTCAAATCCAAATTTGATGGTTTGATTAGTGAAGGAAAAATTGCTGGAGAAAAATGCTATCTTCTCAAGCCACAAACTTATATGAATCTTTCAGGAAATTCTGTGGTGAAAGCTGCTTTATTCTATAAAATTTTGCCAGAAAATGTAATTGTAGTTCATGATGACCTAGATCTTGTTTTGGGGCAGATGAAAGCAAAAATAGGTGGTGGAGCAGGCGGTCATAATGGCTTGAAAAGTTTAGATGCGCATATTACCCCAAATTATAATCGTATTCGTGTGGGAATCGGCTATCCTAATGGCAAAGGTGACAAGGTTATCAATCATGTTCTTGGTAAGCTTTCTAAGGTTGAAGAAGATGAAATTGGAAAAAATATAGAAATCATTTCTGAAAATATTGATATTCTTCTCAAGGATGGAATGGATAAGTTTTCAAACAAGTTGGGAATGTTGACAAAAAAGTAATATGTAATATATTGAAGTTCTAAATTTATTATTTTTTATTTATTAATCTTAAGACAAATGATTATGAGAATGTTTCGATTTTTCAGTTTTATAAGAAAGGCCAAACGTGTTCCACCTGATAAGAGCATAGAATTTCATGAAATGAAAGAATTTGTTCATCGTAAAAACAACTTAAAGCCATGTAAAATAACTGACATCAAAAATGTTATTTTGTGCAATTCTAGAGAGGATGATGCATTTATTGTCGGTATATATGCAGAAAAAATTTGTGAAGAAGAAGCTCTCATGACTGAGGTCAATAACCGTGGTCATGTATGTGATGCTTTTTTTAAGAGCTGCAAGAAAATGTCTAAGGAAGAATATCAACATGATGTTTTAAACTATTTTCTTGATAAGAGAACCAACTTAATTTATGGGCTTGTTCAGTACAGAGCCAAGGATGTTAAGTTTAGTATTTGGGAAAGAATGGTCAAAGATGAACGGTTTCATCGCTCCATTTATCATTTCTTTGAAAAAGCAAAAAAAGATATTGAATATTGGGAAAAACTTGTTGCCTTTTTTCATGAAAAAAAGTTTGAGATCATTCCCTCTCCTCTTGCTTTGGAACGTTATGTTCTAATAGAAAAAGAACTCTTTCAATATTGAGGTTGAAAATCTTTTGTTTATGCTATATAAAACTCCTAAATTATAGAATTTAGGAGTTTTTTTAATATGGGTTTTAATTGTGGAATCGTTGGGCTTCCTAACGTTGGTAAATCTACTTTGTTTAATGCGCTTACACAAACGATTGCGGCACAAGCTGCGAATTTTCCGTTTTGTACGATTGAGCCAAATACTGGACGTGTGGCTGTTCCTGATAGTCGCCTAGATGTTTTGACTGGGATTGTCAAACCTCAGGCTGTTCAACCAACCTTTTTGGAATTTGTTGATATTGCAGGGCTTGTAAAAGGTGCTTCTCGTGGGGAAGGTTTGGGTAATAAGTTCTTGGCAAATATTCGTGAAACAGATGCAATTATTCATGTTCTTCGTTGTTTTGAAGACGGAAATATCACGCACGTTGAAGGTGGCGTTGACCCAATTAGAGATGCTGAAATTGTTGAAACAGAATTGATGATTGCGGATCTAGAATCTTTGGAGCGTCGCTTTGAGCAACTTCAAAAGAAAGCAAAATCTGGTGGTGATAAAGAGGCTCAGCTTCAAGTATCTGTGATTGAGCCAATTGTGAAAGCTTTACAAGAAGGTAAGCCAGCAAGAGTAGCGGCTCCTGATGAGGCTGAAAAAGATGCTTATAAGCAATATAAAATGCTTCAACTCTTGACATCAAAACCAGTTCTCTATGTTTGTAATGTGGATGAAGAATCTGCGGCAGCAGGGAACAAGTTCTCTGAAGTTGTGATGGCAAAAGCTAAATCTGAAAATGCGAAAGCAGTGATTATTTCTGCCGCAATCGAATCTGAAGTAGCTCAGTTAGAATCAGATGAAGAAAAACAAGAATTTCTTTCTGCGCTTGGTTTGGAAGAAACAGGTTTGGCAAAAATTATTCGTGAAGGATATGATTTGCTCGGGCTTCAAACCTATTTCACTTGCGGTGTTAAAGAAGTTCGTGCGTGGACGTTCCTTAAAGGCTTCAAAGCACCACAATGTGCAGGTGTGATTCACACTGACTTCGAAAAAGGGTTCATTAGAGCAGAAACAATAGCTTATGAAGATTTTGTCAAGTTTAATGGTGAAGCGGGAGCCAAAGAAAACGGCAAGATGCGTTCTGAAGGTAAAGAATATATCGTTCAAGATGGCGACGTGATGCACTTTCTTTTTAACAGATAATAGTTTATCACGCTTGTAATTTTTTTACTCGTGTAGTTTAAGCTCTATATTTCGTTCAAAAGTCACTTCACAGCATAACTATTCTCTGTTAAAAATTTTCTTATAATAAGGTCAAAACAAATGAGATTAGCGCTTTATCAACCAGATATTCCTCAAAATACGGGGACTCTACTCCGTTTAGGAGCTTGTTTGGGAATTGAATTGGATATTATCGAACCATGCGGTTTTGTATTTTCTGAGGCGAATCTAAAACGAGCAGGAATGGATTATCTTCATTTGGTGACATACAAGCGTCATGACTCTTGGTCTGAGTTCCTTGGTTATGCTCATGCGAATCCAGAAAAATATGGAAGACTTGTTCTTTTGACGACAAAAACAGATTTACCTTATTTTGATTTCAAATTTGAAGCAAATGATGTTTTGCTTTTAGGACGTGAAAGCGCTGGTGTCCCTCAGTCCGTACATGAAACGGTAGATGCCCGTGTGACAATTCCGATGACAGAGCATGCTCGTTCCATAAATGTTGCTGTTTCTGCAACGATGGTCTTAGGAGAAGCGATGCGTCAGACCAATATTTTCATCAAAAAATAGAATTTTCTGAAAATTTCTTAAAATTTGTCTAGATTAGACCTCAATTTTGTGGTATACTCCGTCTTTGTTGGGAAATGATAATCGTTTTAATTTTAATCATTGTAAAGGAAAGTCATGAATAAGAAAGTTTCTTCTATAAAATTTAACCCTGGTGATTTTGTTGTTTATCCGGCTCATGGTGTTGGAAAGGTTTCTGATATTGCTAAGCAGCAAGTCGCAGGAACGGAGTTGGAACTGATTGTGGTTAATTTTGATAAAGATAAAATGACTTTGCGCATTCCTATGGCTAAAGCAGAAGACATTGGTCTTCGCAGAATTTCTGATTCTGGTGTAATGACAGATGCTTTGACTATTCTTAAAGGAAAAGCGAAAGTTAAGAAAATTATGTGGTCTAGAAGAGCTCAAGAATATGAAAATAAGATCAATTCTGGCAATCCGACTTTTATTGCTGAAGTTGTGAGAGATTTACATAGAAATGATAATCTTGCTGAGCAATCTTATAGTGAACGTCAAATTTATGAACAAGCTTTAGATAGACTTGCAAATGAAGTGGCTGTTTGCGAAAAAATTTCAGCAATAGATGCAACTAAGAAACTTTTAGACATTCTTTCTAAATAATTCTTATGAAAGTTTTGGAAAAAAGGGGGCCGTAAAAAGTTCCCTTTTTTACGTTTGGGAAATTGAAATGAAAAAAATTGAAACATTTACACTGTCAGAAACTAGATTTCTTTCTAATTTTTATCCATACAAAAAAGATGGATCAAAATTTGCTCATCATGTTTCTGTTATTTATAATGACATCGAATTTGATTGTGTCGAAAATGCTTATCAAACAGCCAAATCTTTAGATGTTTCTTTGCAAAAGCAAATGGTGAAAATGTCGCCCTATGAAACCAAATCATATTGGGACGAAAGACGAGATGAAGTGCGTCCAGATTGGCAGGATATTAAATATCAAATTATGAAAAATTTAGTTGAACAAAAATTTTATGGTTCATCTGAGCTTTCTCATTTGCTATTGCAAACTGGGAATTGCCTTCTTGAAGAGGGAAATGATTGGGGTGACACTTATTGGGGAATCGATATGGAATCTGGTGCTGGAGAAAATCATCTCGGGAAAATTTTGATGCAAATAAGGGCTAAGTTGCTGAAATAAGATTCTTTGTTGTGCATAAAACTGTTGAAAAGACAGACTCAGCTTGCGAATCAGTCGAACATTATTTAATCCTAGACTCATAAAGAGTTAACAAAAGGTAAAAATGAATGTTTGAAATGGATGAACTTTTTTCAAGTCAAGAAGGAATTGATATTTCTGCTTATCCTGTCGTTTTAGAAGAGGATAATTTGTGTGGTTATTATTTCTGTATTGAAAATAATTCAGATCAAAAAATTCAACTTTTAGGAAAAAATTGGAATGTTACAGATGCCAAAGGAAATATCTATAATGATAGTTCTGAGGGCTTCAAGGGAGAGCTTCCAGAACTTGAGCCTGGAGAAAGCTTTGAATATACAGATATGATGCCTCTGTGCTCTTCTGAAATGGTTTTCTATGGTGTTTGTCATGTTAGAAAAGAAAATGACGTTAAAGAAGTTAAAATGCCAACACTTATGTTTCGTAGTAAAGAATCTTCCTTCGTTTTGATGAATTAAAATAGATTAAAAAAAGAGCCTCAATTAGAAGCTCTTTTTTTTTCGTTGAGATATTTTAGTTTGCTCTTTGGATATATCTTGTTTCAGTAGAAGATCCATTTGCAACATACATATTCAAATATTGGTGAATGTTTTGTTCCATACGAACATCAAATTCATCGAATAATTTGATAACCATTCCATTCCAATATCTTTCTTTTTCTTCAATTGTTGTATCAGCTGGAATTGTGAGTTCTCTCCAAACTTCAATTTCAGTTTGTGCAGAAGAAGCATTGTTTCCATCGTTAATTCTCAAAACAACATTCAAATTTGCTTTATATTTGATTCTGTCTTTAGAAAAAGGCTTGTCAGATTTAATGAGTTCTTCAGTCACACTTGCATTCTTGATGATGTAGTATGCTTTTTTGTTAGAAGAATAGTCAGCTGCTCTGAGTCTGTCTCTTGCCCATAATTTTGCAGTTTTCTCAATTGAAATTGGGAAAAGGTGCTCAACATTTGGAGCTCTGAGCTTTGAAACAAAATCAGATTCAATTTCAATGTTGCTCACTTTGAGTTCAATTTGACCTCTGTCAGTGTATCTTGGTTCATTAAATTTTTCAATTTCTTCATCTTTGGAAAGTGTGCATGCACTAATGAGAGAAAAGGAAATGAGGCTTAATATAATTTTGCTAAATTTGTTCATATTATTCTTCCATCAAAATTAATGTTTCGAGAGCTCGCCTTTATCAAAAACATATTTTTCAGAGCAAAAACTGCAAGTTGCGGTAATTTTACCTTTTTCAGCCATTTCTTCAATATCTTTTGGATCAAAGCCACTTAATGTATTTAATAACTTATCTCGACTACAACGGCAAGCGAAAATGTAGTTTTTTGCCCCAGTTATTACCAACTTATTTGCATGATACAATCTGTTAACCAAAATTTCGGGTTCTAATGATGTATCAAACACTTCAGAATCCTTTAAACTTTCCAAGAAAATCTTGGCTTCGCTCCAAATTTCTTCAAAGTTTTCAATTTCCTCAACATTTCCACCTTTTTGTGGAATTTTTTGGAGCATAATACCTGCAGATTGCCATTTTGGATTTGTTTCATCTGGCATTTTTAAAAAAAGCTTGAGGTGTGTATCAATTTGTTCTGATTGTTTGAAGTATCTCAACGCAATTTCAGACAGTGTTTTGCCTTGGATATCAACAACACCTTGATAAAGTTGTTCTTTATCGCCTTGGTCAATGGTGAAAGCAAGGTATCCACCACCAATGAGATATGGGCTGGCTTCAATTTCATCTGTTGTTTTACGAAGCTCTTTGGCGCGTTCAATTCTTTCCATATCATATTTTGCATAAGCTCGAACTTTTCCCTCAGATGTTACATCAACAACAACCATAGAAATAGGTCCATCAGTTTTTGTTTGAAGTGTGAAAAGTCCATCGTATTTCATGGAACTTGAAAGCAAAACTGCAAGTGAAGTGAATTCTGCAACCACAGCAGCCACTTGGTCTGGATATTTATGTTTTTCCAAAAGGGTATTAATTGTGTCATCTAGACGAATTAGTTTTCCTAAGAAAGCACCATTGTCGAGGTGGAAAGAGGTGCATGTATCAAAATTTTTATTGGTCAAAATTGCATTTCCTTATATATATGTATTATATGTTGACTAGAATTTAGTGTCTATTTAAAGGATTTGCAAGTGTTTGAAGCGCAAGAAAAAAAGAAAATTATAAAACCTTTGAAAAAAATTACTCAAAAAAGGCTTTTGAATGTTGCTTTGTATTATCTCAAAAGATTTGAGACTTCAACTGAAAATTTGAAGTCTGTTCTTAAAAAGAGAATTGATAAATATGCTTTTCAAAACCCTGATTATGATAAATCAGAAGCATACAATTGGGTTGAAGAAATAGTTTTAGATTGTGAAAAAAAAGGCTATGTTAATGATGAGCGTTTTGCTGGCTTTAGAGTTGGTGCATATGTCAATGCTGGAAAATCTGCTCGATATATTAAAGGGAAGCTTCGGGAGAAGGGTATTGATGAGGAAACAATAGAAGAATTGTTGGAAGAAAAGGAATATTCTCCTTTTGATGCAGCTTTGAAATTCGCCAAGAAAAAAAGGATTGGACCTTATCGTCAGAGTGAAGAAGATAGGGCTGAAAATAAACAGAAAGACATGCAGAAATTGGCTATGGCTGGATTTGATTATGATGTGGTAAGTGAAGTCTTGGATTTTGAGCTAGAAGAATATATATAGACAAAATTTGTTTTATTTTGTATTATGACATAACTTTGAAATTATTTATATTTATTAACTTAATATTTTTTCCTATGACAACACTGTTTATTTTGTTCATAATTTCGGTTGTGATTTATGTCTCATACAAAAATGAAATGATTAAAAAAGAGAGAAGAAAGGTCAGTGATTTTGATTTTGCTAATCAATTTATTGGGAAAGAGTTATTTTATCAAGTCCAGAATAGATCTTTTTATTCCATTCCTTATTATCAGTTAGAAGATTTTACATGCGTTATGCCGTATAAAACATTTCCGTCTGTCGATTTTCTGCCAATGGTTATTACTGGTGTGAATGTTGCAAAGAGAGCTTTTTATGTTTCTGTTTCAGAAAAAACATATGAGGTTGAGATAATAAATACCTCAATAGGGGTGTTGGGATATAATAGCGTTTTAGAAAATGTGTTCTTTCAGGCAGAAAAATCTCTTGTTGACGGGAGTAAAATTTTAGTTTGTTTTTTTGTTAAAGGCAAGGAAATCAAGGTCATTCAAACAGATATTTGAAAAAATAGAAAAAAGAGTTAGGTTTTTCCTAACTCTTTTTTTAATACCAAATTTTGTTAAAATATAATCCGCAAGCAGGGGCAGTGATACCAGCCTGAGTTCTGTCTTTGGCTTCTAGAATAGACTTGATGTCTTCTGGATTTCTTATTCCTTCACCAACTTCTTTTAGGGTGCCAACAATGTTTCTGACTTGGTGATGTAAGAAAGATTGCCCCTCAACATAAAATTCAATTTCATCTCCTTTTTGGGAAATTTCAATTTTATCCAAGGTTTTAATAGGTGATTTTGCTTGGCAAGCTGCGGCTCTAAAAGATGTAAAATCGTGTCTTCCTATCAAAAGTTCCGAAGCTTCTCTCATCTTTTCAATGTTAAGCTCTTGGCTAACATGCCAAGCTCTATCACGATTTAGGGGACTTGGTGCACGACGATTGATGATTTTGTATATATAGCTTCTTCTTTTTGCATCGAATCTAGCATGAAACTCGTCAGACACCTTTTCAATTTCTAAGATGCAAACATTTGCTTTTAAATTTCTGAGGTGAGCATTAATTGCTTCTCTGAGTTTATATTCGTTCATTTCAGTGTCGAGATCAAAATGTGCAACTTGACCAAGGGCGTGGACGCCAGCGTCGGTTCTTCCACTTCCATAAACTATAAAAATGCTTTTATCGGGTGATTGATTGCAAAATCCGATGCTCGAATGCTCACGTACTTTCAGTGTACGCTCCGCTTCTGCGCTTCGTGTTTTACTTCCACTCTCTCCGCTAAAAACATTTTTGTCTTGTTCAGAATTATCGGGCGATTGATTGCAAAATTTGATGCTGGAACGCTCATTTTCTGATATGTTTGCATGTTTTCCTGAAACAAAAGTGAATTCTTTTGTTTTTTCGTCAAAGGAAATTTGTTTTTTTGAAAAATTATAGATAGCTGTTTCAATATATTCTTGAACAGAAGGTCCGTCGAGCTGTTTTTGCCAGCCCAACAGACCTGTTCCGTCATATTCTATTACGATTTTATATCGTGTCATTTGCTCTTATGCAATTTTGAGGCTGCTTGCATCCATGCTTGCAGACAAACCAAGAGCTTTTTGAACACCCCAGATAACTCTCAAAGCTTCTAAAGCATTTTCACCACTAATGCGAGGTGTTTCTTTGCCGTTGATGCAATTGATGAAATGGTTGAGTTCTGCTTGTAAAGGTTGATTTTGTGGGATAAATAATTGTTCAACACTTCCTTTCAAGCCATAGTTCATCCATTCAGGGATGCTATCTTGGTTGACATAAGGCATACGACCTTGAGAATGAACATTGATGCTTTGACCAATGAAGTCCATATCAATGTAGTTTGTGTCAGTTGTGACAGTTAGAGTTCTTACTCGAGCTTGAGTGATGCGACTTGCTGTGAGGCTTGCAGTTGCACCATTTTCGAACTCTAACAATGCTGTAATATAGTCGGTTCCTTTAGGATTTTCAGCTGTTTTTACAGAAGAAGCCTGAATGTTAGAAACTTTAGATTTTACCAAAGATAAAACAACTTCAGCATCATGAATCATCAAATCCATAGCAACGTCGACGTCAGTGATTCTACCGCTTGCAGCAGACATTCTTTGTGCTGTCAAAGAGCGGATTTTTGTAGTGTCGCTCAAGATTTTACCCATTTGTTCAACAGCAGGATTAAATCTTTCAATATGACCAACAAGAAGTGTTACATTGTTTGTTTTTGCAGCAGAGATGAGTTTTTGGCATTCTTCTTCAGTTGTTGCCAAAGGTTTTTCCATCAAGCAGTGAATACCTTTGTTTAGGAAAAATTCACCAACATCGCCATGTGTTACAGAAGTTGTAACAACACTTACAGCATCAACATTCTTTGCAACTTCTTCAAGAGAAGAAAAAGCGCGGATGTCAAACATTTCAGCAGCTGCTTTGCAAGCATCAGGAAAAATATCATAAACACCAACGAGTTCAACGTTTGATAAGCTTTTATATGTTCTGAGATGGTTCTTGCCCATCATACCTGCGCCAATAACGGCAATTCTAGTCTTAGTCATTGTTTTATAAACCTCACAAATTAATTTATGTTTACTTATACCAAAAATCTTGATAAAAAGCTTTTAAAATGTTGTTACATAATGTTACATATTTTGTTAACCGAATTTTTAATAGTTTCTCAGAGTGTGATGCCTATGAATAGATATATTTTTAGACTTTTGTTTGTTCCTTTTTCATTTTTTCTTGTTTCTTGTGGGTCAACTTCTGACCAAATTGAAGGGGTTAAAACCGAAAAAGTTGGTGTGGAAAAATTAGAGGCACGTGAAGAAATTAAGACCAAGCTAGATGTGTATGATTCAATGGCAAGAGCAACAAAGTTCAATGTCGATGATTTGAAAGAATATTTAGCAACCAAAGTTTTTGATCCTCGTCTAGAATATGCTCAGGCTGATCAAGTTGTTGCTTCTTTTGTAAAAGGCGGCGAGGCTGATCGTCTACCAATTTATGACTCTTTGAGAGGTTTAGATTTCTCTGTAACTTTTGCTGCTGCTAATGCAGAGGTAATGCAAAAACAAAAAAATGCAGATGTGTTATTTCATAAATCTGCTCAAAGTTTAGCCTTGAATGCTATAAAATATCATGAGCGAGTCATTTATATTAATAAAAAAACCAAAGAAATTGGCAAAACAGTTGATCAACTTCAGAAAAAAATAGCTTCTTTGAATGAAAAATTTGATAATGATGGCAAGCTTTCTCCAGAAGAAACGGAACATAAGAAAAATTTAGAAGTAATCGCTTATAAATTTATCGATTTGAATAAGACTTTTCTTGCAGAAAAAGAAGAATATGCAAAGTTAATTAAAGCTGCTCCTCAAGATAAGTTGAAATTGGAAGGCAAACAGTTCTACGAAGTTTCAAATCTTGATAAGTCTTTGACAATTGATGTTTTCCAAAAAGGTGCGATCAATTCTCGTGCAGAGTTCTTTGATATTTATGCCAACGAAAAGAAATATAGTTTTGCAGATGTCGAAACAATTGTTGTTGAAAAATATCCAGATGCGCAGACTTTGATGATTAATGGTTATGGTGTTGGTGATGAGCGTTATCTTAAAGCTTTGGAAAAAAGAGCAAATTCAATCTCACATGATTTGGTGAAAGACACCCTTGATTATAGATTTAATTCTTCAAAAAGAGGTGCTAAAGAAGTTTATGCTTCTTTCTCTGATAATCTTGCAATTGCTATTTTCACACAAATTGAATTGGCTTATAATGTTGTGGTTACAACAGATGTTTCAGTTTCAGATATGGAAAAAGAGATGAAGTTGGCAAAGGATAATTTGCATAAACTTGAAAAAGGAAAGCAGAATAATGAAATTGAGCTTCGAGTTTACAATGAAAAACGTGATATTATTGAAATGGGCTACAAATTGAGTAAGATGAAATCTGAAAGAGCTGCTGCTATTCGTGCACTTTATTTTTATTCTGGTTTGGACATTTTTAGCAAAGAGCTTTTGGAAAAACCAGTTAAAGATGTAGCGAAAGATTTGAAAGTTGCTTTCAACACAGATGTTGTCTCAACTTTGTCAAAAGTGAAGAAAAATCGAGACAACAAAGATGAAGTGGTTCTTGGTACCAACGAATGGGCTAAGAAAGAAGGTTGGTTAGAAACTTTAGTTGCTGGTGAAAAAGAGACTACAGGTGAACTTCCTCCACCTCCACCAACTTCAAATGTTCCTATGTTGGATTTATCTAAGTTTAGCAATGCACCAAGTATTGATAAACCAGTTGCCACGGAATATTATGATGAGAGCCATAATGATCGCACAATGATTCAGCTTGGTGCTTACACTGATGTTGAAAATGCAAATGCACATTGGGCAAAAGTTTTTGAGAAATATCCAGAAATCAGAAAGTTTTCACCACAAATTGAAGAAGTTTCTTCTGGTGGAAGCGTTTTAAATCGCTTGGTTGTGAAATCTCCTCAAGGCGGATTAGTGAATATTTGTAATGCTATGAAGTCTGATGGAATGGATTGTATCTTAAGATAGGATTTCTTTTATCAAAAAAGATTTGTAAAAAATGAAGATATGCGATAGACTTCTTTTTTAGTATTTAATCTGTTACCAAGGATTTCTGAATGGCGGAGAATGATTTTAGAAAAGAAGGCTTTGTAGAAAATTCAAAGACTGGCTGGTCATCAGTTGCAAGAGACAATGGAACAAAAAGAGAAGAGCCTTTGCAAGAAAAGATTGTTCCTCGTTTTCAAACACCTGCTCAACCTTTTATTCCTCAAGAACCAACTTCTCAAACAATTGATTTTGGTGGTAAGAATGCTGAGAGAGGTTTCTTTGCAAAAGAAAACCTTGAAGGAGCAAATTTTTCTGCTTCGAATCTTGAAGGTGTTGATTTCTCTGGAGCAAATTTGAGGCATGTAGACTTCTCTGGGGCAAACTTGGCTCATGCCAATCTGTCTGGGGCAGATTTAACAGGTGCGATTTTAACTGGGACTGTTTTAAAAGAAGCTAATTTTACTGGAGCGAAGCTCAAAAGTGTCAAGTTGCAAGATGCCGACATTCAAGATGCTATTCTTATTGATATTGAACTTGATGATATTGGTTTAGAAGAGCTTCAAGAACTTATTGAATATTTGGCGAAATATTACCCCCATAAACTCAATTTAAGTAGAATTAATTTAACATTTCTTGATTTGTCAAAGATTGATTTGACACAAGTTTCTCTTCGTGGTGTCGACTTCACAGGTGTTAATTTTACAGGTGTTAATGTTTTAGAATTAGATTTGAGTGAATGTATTATTACTCCAGAGCAAATTGCTCAAGCCTTGGGGCGTGTTCCCGGTCCAGAAGAGCTAAGAAGAATTTTAGCTCCAAAAATTAAAAATGCTGCTAAGTTTAAAGGAATTGATTTTGATGGATTCTTTTTTGATAAGGGTGGTCAGTTTGGTGTTTGGGATGCTACCAAAGATAAAGGGGTAAGTATCGACAAGATTTTAAATGTTGGTAAAAAACTTTTCAGAAATTCTGCGGAAAAACCTCCTTTGAAAGAACATGAAATTATTGAGCGAATTCAGGAAAATAAGGAAAATACTGAAAAGAATCATAATCGAGAATTGAGAGAGCAGATTGAAGAGCGTAAAAGAGCTGAGCTTGAAGCCAGAAAAGAGAAAAAAAGAGAAGTTGAAAAAGATGTTTCTGAGAAAAGCAGAGAAATCATTCGAGAGAGAATCAATGAGAATATGGTAAGATCAAGAGGGGCAAATGAGCGTTAAGTCTATCTTTTTACCACCTCAAAAAACAAAAAATTGGATAATCTATTTTTCCATTGTAACATTTCTTGCCTTTTTGCTTTTAAGCCTCGTCTTTTTTTCAGCCTATTTTTTCATTAGATATGGGATGAGTTTTAAGACTTTTGAATATACAGGTTTATCTAAGCTGAGAATTTATAATCTTCCGATTTTTGTTTTTGATTCTTATAAGGATTGGTTAATTGCCTTTAATAAGAGTTTGAAAGCCGAAAAGTTTAGTAAGCTTTTATTGCTTCCAATGTTAGCTCCAACAATTACTTTTTTTGTATCTTCATTTTTGATTCAGAGAAAGCCAAAAAAATCTGAAATTGATAAAGGCTATTTTGCATCATTTGAAGATGTTCAAGATTTGAATATCTTTGGAACGGCTCCAATGGTGCTTGGAAGACTGAATAACTTTTTGCTCAGACCAAAGAAACCTTCATCTTCTTTGGTATGGTTTTCTGAAGGTCTAGGAAAAACGGCTTCAATTGCTATTCCTTCCATTTTAGAAAGCGATGATGCTAATGTTGTTGCTGTGGATTGTTCAGGAACTTTATCTCGTTTTACCAGTGGTTATAGATCGATAATTTCTCATATATATAACTTTAGTTGGGATAAAGTTGATGATTATGAAAAGGGAGAGTTTTATCCTCGCTGGAATCCACTTTCTTCTGGAAATATGCCTCGCAAACTGAAAGCGAGAGAAGCTTATATTAAATCTATCTCACAATACTTAATCGTTAAGGATGCTAATAATTATTGGGAAAGATTAGCAAGCTCGACACTTGAAGCAATTATCCATTATTTTGTTTCAAAAGTGGAACAGGCATCTGCCAATGACTATTTTTTGAGCCGTCTTTTTGAAGGGGAAAAACTCATTGCTGATGATAAGGAGCTTTTGCGTGAATATTATTTATATATGCCAGAAGAAATTAATGCAGAAGCTTTGAAAAATTTGAAGAATGATACTTTAAATGTAGATAATTATCTTCCAGTTGGTTCTTGGTATAATATTCCTGATTTGTGGCAAGGAAAAGAAGTTTGTTTTGCAATGATTGTGGATACACTTATCTATATTTATTGTGATGCGGATATGGAAAATGAAGAAGTTGCAGTTTGGAAGGAAATGTTGCTTGATTTCGTTAAGGAAGGTCAGTTGTTTGGATATCATCAAAAATATCTAAGTGTTTTCGACAACTTGATTCACTTAACTATTCGTCAAAGAAGAGTTATTTTCGGAATTATCTTAGAAGCTTTAGCTTCTTTTAGAAAAATTTCTATTAGAGAAAGAACATCTCTTAGTGATTTCAATTTATCTCACATCAGAGGTGTTGTAAATGAGGAAACAGGAGAAATGGAGCCTGTGACTGTTTATAGTTCTGTTTTAACAAAGCATTCTGGTTTTATGACGGTGATGCTTGTTGATATGTTGCTCGGTGCAAATTTGAACTTAAAACCTTCTTTTAAAGAAAATTCTTTATTTTTCCTTTTTGATGATTTTGAAATTTTGCCAAGGTTTAAACTCTTAAATGAGGCGATGGGGCATGTTTCAGAAAATAATATGTCTTTTATGATTTTGACTAGAGACTTAGAAAAAGTTTCTCAAATTTATGATAAGGAAACTTTAGAAGAAATTTTAATTAAAACCGAATATAAGCTCTTTTCAGATGAAAATAATTCAGGTTTGAGTGATAAGCTCAAGGCTGTTGGAGGTTATGTTTCTCAATCTGTGGCAACAGAGGGAAATTCTAATGTCTTTTCTCGCCCGCACTTACGTGGAGAGCTTTATAATAATGTTTCGAAAGATTTTCTCTCTCCAAAAGTTGAAGCTTTGACAAAGGGTCAATATATTTTATTTGCGGATGTGTTTTATGGTCGTCCAATTAAAGTTGGTTCAATCTTCTTTGCGAAGAATCAAGTATTAAGAAATAAGGCTTCTCTGGAAGAAATTTCAACTGTTGAAGATGCTTTATTGGAAAGAAGAAATCTTCAAGATGTTGAAGTTCCTGAAATTGTGGATGTTATCAGAAAATCTGGTGTTGATATTCAATCAGAAAAAGATATTCAAAACTATATTATCAAACAAAAAGATATTGATTCAAAAAATATTGCGAAAATTAAGCATCATTCTGAGAACACGCAGACAGAAGCTATTGATTTTGAACATGAAGAAAAAGAAAAATTGAAGAATAAAAACATTAAAGTTATGGAAAAAGAAGATAACTGGTGGTTAAATGAAAGCGCTTTTTCTGTGTCAGGAAATAAGTTAAATAATCCTTTTGGAAACTAGGTAGGATATGGAAGATACTCTTTTTTCATCGCAGGTCAAAAGACCCTTGGCGGATAGGCTTCGTCCTCAAACTTTGTTAGAAGTTGTGGGGCAAGAAAATGTTATTGGTGAAGATGCGCCTTTAGGTAGAATGGTCAAATCTGGCAAAATTTCTTCCTTCATCCTTTGGGGGCCTCCTGGATGTGGAAAAACCACAATTGCAAGACTGATTGCAGAAAATACAAACTTATATTTTGAACAAATTTCTGCGGTGTTTTCTGGTGTTGCAGATTTGAAAAGAGTTTTTCAATATGCTCAAGACAGACGTGCCAATCAAGGTCAGGGAACACTTTTGTTTGTAGATGAAATTCATAGATTTAACAAATCTCAGCAAGATGGTTTTTTGCCTTATGTTGAAAATGGTACTATCATCTTGGTAGGTGCAACCACCGAAAATCCGTCGTTTGAACTCAACGCCGCTTTACTTTCAAGATGTCAGGTTTTCACGCTTAATCGTCTCAATCAAGATGATTTTGAATTGCTTTTACAAAGAGCAGAAAGAGAAACGGGAATAAAACTCCCTATTGATGAAGAGGCAAGAGAATTTATTAAAGAGCTGGCAGATGGTGATGGTAGATATATGCTTAATCTTGCAGAAAGTATTTATGCTTATGCTCAGGCTGACGAAATTTTTGATAAAGAAACAATCATTAAAATTGTGCGTTCAAGAGCTCCTGTATATGATAAAGGTCGAGATGGGCATTATAATTTAATTTCTGCCGTTCACAAGTCTTTGCGTGGTTCGGATGTTGATGCTGCACTTTATTGGGTTGCAAGAATGTTGGAAGCTGGGGAGGATACAAAATACCTTTTACGTCGTTTGACAAGATTTGCGGTTGAAGATGTTTCTTTGGCAGACCCTAATGCAGTTGTTCAAGCAATTTCTTGTTGGCAAACTTATGAGAGAATCGGTTCACCTGAAGGTGATTTAGCAATTATGCAGTTGGTTGCTTATTTAGCAACAGCACCAAAATCTGCAGGCGTTTATAAGGCAATGCATAAAGCTCGGGAACTTGCTCGTAGAACAGGCTCTGTAATGCCGCCTAAACATATCTTAAATGCACCAACGAAGATGATGAGAGAAATGGGATATGGTGATGGCTACCAATACGACCAAGATTTAGAAGATGGATTTTCGGGGCAAAATTATTTTCCGGAAGAAGTTGGAAGAAGAAAACTTTATGAACCTGTCGACCGAGGGTTTGAGAGAGAAATCAAGAAAAGAATTGAATATTTCGATAATTTACGTCGTGAAAAAAACAAGAATAAAAATTGAAAGAAATGAAATGTCAGAAGTTAAAATTATAAAAGTGAAACAAGCAGATGATGGCGCAAGGCTCAATCGTTGGTTTTTGAAGTATTATCCAGATTTGCCGATGAGTCGTTTGCAGAAATTGCTCAGAACAAAACAAATTAAGGTCGATGGTAAAAGAGCAGAGGTTTCTACAAAGTTGGAAGCAGGACAAGAAGTTAGAGTTCCTCCAATTACGGTTGCTGATGTTGAAGATAGATTTAAGATAATTTCTCAAAAAGACAGAGATTTTATTCAAAGTTTGGTCATTTATAAAGATGATGAAATTATTGTTTTGAACAAGCCTTCTGGAATTGCTGTTCAAGGTGGAAGTGGTATTACAAAGCATATTGATGGTTTGCTTGATGGCTTAATGTATGAACTAGATGAAAGACCAAAACTTGTTCATAGAATTGACAAAGAAACAAGTGGGCTTTTGGTCTTGGCTAGAACTCGAAAGTCAGCAGAAGCTCTGACAAAAGGTTTTCGCGAACATACAATTAGAAAAACATATTTGGCTTTTGCTTATGGAAAGCCAAAAAAAGAGGTTGGGCAAATAGATGCTCCAATTGAAAAAAACGGTGATAAAAATGTTGTTCAAGAAGGTGGAAAACCTGCCATTACTGACTATAAGATAGTTGACAATGTGGCAAATAAGTTTTCTCTTATAGAGGCAAGTCCTGTTACGGGAAGAACACATCAAATCAGGGTTCATTTAGAGTATATTGGTTGCCCAATTATTGGAGATGAAAAATATTATGGTGGTGAACGCAAAAATTTAGAAAATTTTGCAAATAAGTTACATCTCCATGCTTATAAAATTGATTTGTCGAGTATATATAAAAAAGAGAAAATAATTGAAGCGGAGCTTCCTAAATATTTTATTGAAAGTTTAGAGGCTGTTGGAATTAATTTAAAGGATATTTAGTCGTGAAAGCATTATTCAGATTTATTAAAAAATTGATACTTACTATTTTAGCTGTTTTGTTTTTAGCAATTGCAGGAATTGTGGTTTATATTCACTTTTTCTTTGATATGAACCAGTTTAAGGGTAGAATTTCACAGATTGTTGAAGAGCAAACAGGTCGTAAGTTTGTTATTAATGGAAATGCAAGTTTGGGAATTTCTCTCATTCCAACATTGGAATTAGAAGATGTAGAATTTGCTAATGCTTCTTGGTCTCAAAACAAAAATATGGCTCAGCTGGAAAGATTGGATGTTCAAGTTTCTATCCTTCCTTTGCTTCATAAAGAAATTGAAATTTACCGTGTGATTTTGATTAAGCCTGAAATCTTTTTGGAAATTAATCATGACGGCGTTGCAAACTGGGATTTTGCAACACAACAAGCTAGATTAAGCCTTCAAAATCAATATGCTCAGGTTGATGCTATTCAAGCTGTTGATGCACAAATTGTGAATGAGGCAGATAAATTTGAAATTCAAAGTGTTTTTGCTAAAAATGTGTTGATTGAAAATGGGTTGGTCAAATTTATAAACCACAAAGAAAAATCTGAAATGATTGTCAAAATTAATGAGGTTTCTCTTTCATCTGAGAGTGCATTGTCAGATATTAAAATTAATTTTGATGTTGTTTTTAATGGCGAAGACATTGTTGGTAAAGCGAATGTTGGTTCTATTAAAACATTACTTGAATCTTTTGAACCATATCCAATTATGCTCAATGCTAAAGCTTTTAATGTAACTGCTAATGTCGAAGGAAGCATTATCAATCCAATGAATGATAATATTCATTATATCTTTAATGTTCAGGTTGATAACCCTCGTGGTAATTTTGGAGCCCCACTCACAAGTCTGACAGGAAGTGTTGATGGTAATTTGCAAAAAGTTAAAGTGGCGATTCAAAAGCTTGATGTTGAAGGAAATATTATGAATGGAAATATTACCGCAGATATTTCTGGTAAGGTTCCTTATGCAAACATTCGTTTGGTGAGTGACTTGATTAATTTGGAAACTTTGCTTCCACAAGAAAAGAAGGCAACTTTGGTTTTGCCGAGTTTGATTTCTTCTGCTCATGCTGCTGAGTTAGTTCCAAATATGCCAATTCCTTATGAACTTTTGAAATTGGCTAATGCAAATTTGGATATTGAAATCAAAAAGCTAATTATCAATAAAGATGTTTCAACGAGAGATGTTGTTCTTGAAGCTAAGTTGAATAATGGCGTTCTAGATGTATATGTTCTTAAAACCCATTTTGGTGATGGAATTCTTACTGCAGATGCAAAAGTGAGCGCAATTAATAAAACAATTGCTTTGAATTTATATAGCAAAAACTTGCTTCTTCAAAAAATTTATCAACCTTTGAATGATACAGCAGGAGATAGTTTCTCAATTGTTGAAGGTGGTAAAGCTGAAGTTAAAATGTATCTCACTTCTTATGGTGCAACAAGCCAAACAGTGGTGAATAATCTTAATGGTCAGGTGATTGTCATTATGGATAAGTCTGTTGTTAATATGGGTGAGTTAAAGCTCTTCTCTGGTAATTTTGTTGGTGAAGTTCTTGGTGCTCTTAAGATTAACACGAAGAAAAAGACAAAAGCAAAATTAGCTTGTGCCGTTTTGAGAACGGATATTGAAAATGGAAAATTGAATTTTCCTCATGGTATCGCGGTTGATACAGATCAATTTAAAATTTCGGCAGATGGTTCTGTTAATTTGCCGAATGAAAAAATTGCATTCACTGTTCAGCCTTTTTCAAGTTTGACAGATGTTGCAAATATTAGTCGAGCAGTTTCTTCTTTCATTAAAGTTGGTGGAACAATCAGTAATCCAACCGTTGGTTTGAATGAAGCACAAGCTGCTAAAGCCGTTGTTGGTATGGCTCTCGGAGCTCCAGTTTATGCTGCAAGTGTGGCAATGGATACAAATAGTGCGCCTTGTTATACAGCTTTGCAAAATACTGCATTTTCAAAATATTTCCCTGCTCCAACAGGTGTTGCGGCAACTGGACAAGATGTTTATAAAGGTGCAGAAAAGACTGTTAAGACCACTATAAAAGGGGCTAGCAAGGTTTTAAAATCAACAGTTAAAGATGTTAAAAGTACAATTAAAGGAACATCCTCAACTGGTACTAAGGATGCTGAAAAAGGTGTTCAAGAAATTGAGAAAAACGTCAATGAGTTGATTAATATGTTTAATAAGAAATAATAAAGGCTTCTAAAGAATGACTTTGAAAAAGATTGAAGAGGCAAAAAAGTTCATTGCAAGAGATAGGGAAGAAGTCGTCGATATTTTAGTCGACTTCTCCATTACTGATTTGCTTATTTTTTGGGGAACTGAAAAAGAACTTCTTTTAAGGCAGGAACAACAATGGAAACCAATTTTAAATTGGTTGGAGGAACTTTTATCTGTTAAATTCAACTATTCAAGTGGTTTAGATGTTCCAAATCAACATCCTGAGACAAATAATCGTATTAGAGCATTTGTTAGTGGTCTTTCTGAAGATGAATTAGCTGTTTATTATGCATCAACCATGATTTTACGTTCGACACTCTTAGCAATGGCTTTTGTGAAGAAACGTATAGATGCTGAAGAGGCTTTTCAAGCTTCTTTCATTGAAGAACTTTGGCAGGCAGAAAGTTGGGGAATTGTTGTAGAGGCTGAGGAAAGGCGTTCAGCTATTTTGGCTGAGTTAAAATTTCTAGAAAAAGTTCTTAAATAAATGCAAAAAGTTTATCATCTCATCATTCAAGGGCGAGTTCAAAGAGTCTGGTTTCGTGGTTGGGCAGTCAAGACTGCTTCAGAAATAGGTGGAATTGGTGGTTTTGTTAAAAATCTCAATAATGGTGATGTTGAAATTTTGATGAAAGGTTCAGATGAATCGCTTCAGAAGATGATAGCTCTTTGTGCAAAAGGCCCAACTCTGGCTCGAGTTGACAATATCATCTTAAAAGATGTCACGGATAGCCTTGAATTTAGCGAGATTGACAATATATTTACAAGAAAATAGCTCTCTATGCATTATCTTCTACTAATTTAACAAAAAGTTAATCAAATTTGCTATAGATTTGGTATATATTATAATATACTACTATCTGTCGTATTCGTTATATATGGATTATGCTCATGAAAGAAGCAATTCTGACAAAAAAAGATATTGATGTTCTTGCAAAAACCTTGTCATCTGGTGCAAAGTCAGAGACAATCAAGAAGATTGGTTTCTACTATAATAACAGCCTCACGATTACAGAAGAGGAAAAAAGAATTGCGGAAGATATTTTCCGAATCATGGTGCGCGATTTTGAAGTAAAGGTGAGAGAAGTTCTATCTGAAACCTTGCAAAACTCAAAGAACATTCCACGTGATATCATTGATAAAATTCTCAAGGATACAGATAGTGTTGCTATTCCTTTTATTCGGGAATATCAGAATCTTCCTTATGAAGACTTAATCAAGATTATTGACTATCAAGATATTAATAAGCAAAAAGCTGTTGCAATGAGAAGAAATCTTTCTTCAGAGATTGTGGAATATATTGCAGAAAAATCTTCTGCACCTGTTGTGGAAGCATTGCTTGAAAATAAGACAGCAAATATTGAAGAAAAAGCCTATGATAAAATTGTCGATAGATATGCAAATGTTGATAGTATTAAAGAAAAGATTGTCGATAGAGAAATTTTGCCGCTGACTGTTGTTGAAAAAATTCTGAATTCACTTTCTGATAAATTACAGGCTAAGCTTTTGTTTAAGCATAAACTTCCTGATGATGTGGTCGTTGATATTGTAGAACAAGTTAGAGATAAAGTGACTCTTAAAATTTCTCAGGAATATAGCTCTGATCGACAAGTTGAATTGTTTGTTTCACAGCTCCACAAATTGAACAAACTAAGTAGTAGTCTTATTGTTCGTGCAATTTGTTTAGGTGATTTGAAGTTTTTTGAATATGCTTTGTGCTTTTTGACACAAAAACCGCTCAATGAAGTTAGAAAAGTTTTGTTTTCTTCAAAAGATGACTTTATAATAAGAAATCTGTTGAGAGATGCAAAAGTTCCTTCAAATATGTTTTCTCCTGTCATAACATCACTTAAGATTATTCAGGAGCTAAATTTTGATATTTCAGGAAATTCGCGCGAGACTTTTTCTAAAAAAGTTATTGAACGAATTTTGACTTATGAAGCTCTTAATCAAAAGATGGATATGGATGATATTAAATATTTAATATCAAAGATTAGTTGATGTGACTTGGAGGATTGATGATTAAATTAATTAATGAAGTGGATATTTTTGAACTCCAAGACTTAATCGTTAATGAAACATCTCATATTGTTGCGGTTCAACGCATGATGAATCTGGCTTTGAAGATTTCTAAGACAGATGCTTGCTTCTTTTATAGTCTGGATACAAACAATTATATCAGCTTGGATTACAGTTGTAATCAAAGTTTGAAAATTTCTAAAAATGGCATTGATAACTTGGTTTATGCTCCAATAGTGAGCCTTGAAGAACAACGCCAGAAACCGGTTAAGACGGTTGTTGAAAGAAGCATTATTAATCGTGAAATTATCAATTATGATCATATTTACAATATTGAAGGGATTGATAATAGTTTCTTTGAAAAATATGACGCAGAAAATAATTATCTCACTACTTCCGTTTTGACAATTCCTCTTATCAGTAAAAAGTCTGAGGTTGTTGGAGTTGCCCAGTTTGTAAATTCCAAAGATGAAAATGGAAAAAACATTCCTTTTGGAATTGAAATTCAGCGTTCTTTAGTCTTTATTTGTAATATCCTTGCACTTTTATCTGAAAATAGAAGGCTCAAAGAATCTTATGGACATTTACTTGAATCATTTATTGAGGTTATTGCGCGTGCAATTGATGCAAAATCGCCATATACAGGAAATCACTGTCAGCATGTGCCAGTTATTACTCGAATGCTTGCGACAGCAGCCGTACAAGAAGAAAACGGTCCTCTTGCGGACTTTGAGCTTAGTCCAGAAGAATGGTACTCCCTGCATATTGCTTCTTGGTTACATGATTGTGGAAAATTGACAACATCAGAATATGTAGTTGATAAGGCAACGAAGCTTGAAACGATTAATAACCGTATTCATGAAATTAGAAATCGTTTTGAAATTTTGAGAAGAGATGCACATATTGAATATTTGAAAAAACGCCTTGCAAACTTGGAAGATAAAGAAAAACTTCAAGAAGATTTTGTCTTGACTGTTAAGCAGCTTGAAGAAGATTTTGATTTTGTTGCAAAATGCAATATTGGAGATACTCCAATTGCAGAAGAAGATATTACACGTTTGAGAGAAATTTCTAAAAATAAATTCAAGAGATATTTCAGCAGAATGAAAGGAATCTCTTGGGCAGAAAGAGAAAATATTAAAGACACGGAGCTTTATGATAATCCAAGTTATGAAAACTTATTGCAAAATCGTGAAGATCATTTGGCAAATGGATATAATCATGGAGAAATTTACAATCTTGAAATTAAACGTGGTACGATTAATGCTGAAGAAAGAAATAAGATTAATGAACATATTGAGGTGACAATTGATATGCTTAAAGCGCTTCCTTTCCCTCGTGAACTTTCTAAAGTTGTTGAATATGCAGGCGCTCATCATGAAAGAATGGATGGAAAAGGTTATCCGAACGGACTTACAGGTGATCAAATGTCTGTTCCTGCCAGAATTATGGCAATTGCAGATATCTTTGAAGCACTCACAGCGAGTGACCGTCCTTATAAAGAAACCAAGAAGCTTTCTCAAGTTCTACAGATTATGCAAAATATGAAAAATACAGGGCATATTGATCCAGATATTTATCGTGTGTTCGTCAATAGCAAAGTTTATTTGGAATATGCAAAACAATATATGCAACCAGAACAGATTGATGAATTGACACCAGGTGACTATCTTTAAAGTAGATATAATGGACAATTCAGGCAGAATTTTCGGATATTTTATTCGGTCATGTAGTCTTTCTACACTCCCTCATAAAATTCCTTAATTCTTATGATTTGTCTCATTCTATCTATTTTATGCTGGATAATGGACAACTCAGGCAGAATTTTCAGATGTTTCACTCAGTAATGTAGTTTTTCTACATAATAATAAAATTCAAAAAGTCCTTGTATCTTCGTTCATATCTTCTTAAAATGATAAAAAAATTGGAGAGGATTTATAAAATGAAGATTGCAACTATTTTATGTCGTGCTGGTTCAATGGACAATTATGCTTATGTAATTACGGATGAAGAAACAGGCGTTTCGGCAATCATTGATGCACCAGAGACTTATCCGATTGTTCAATATTGTGATGCCAACAATCTCAAACCAACTTATCTTCTTAATACACACCATCACTTTGACCATACAGACAGTAATCTTGATTTGAAAAGGATTTATAATCTGAAAATTGTTGGTGCAATTTATGATGAAAAAAGAATTCCCGGTATAGATGAAACTGTTCAAGAGGGTGATATATTCAAAATTGGTAATTTGGAAGCACATATCATCAAGGCAGAAGGACACACAACAGGGCATATCTTATGGTATTTTCCAAGGGAAAAAGTGGTCTTCACAGGAGATGTATTGTTCAATCTTTGTGTCGGTGGACTTTTTGAAGGAACTCCTGAACAAATGTTTAATACTTTGAAAAAAGTTAAAGCGCTTCCAGAAGATGTGATGTTTTATCCTGGTCATGAATATACTATGCAAGGTGCTAATTTTGCGGCACAATACTGTAAAGATGAAGTAGTACTTCGACAATATTTTATACTCGCAGAAACTAGATTACGTCAAAACCTCCCAGTATGTCCAATTTCTTTGGGTATGGAAAAGGTTTGTAATCCATATTTGGCTGCAGAATCACTTGATGAACTTAAACAGATTGTCTAGTCTTTTCCAATGTTAATATGCCTGTTCGCATAGATAGACATTATAATTCCGAAGCTCGCCATAACAGAAAGCATAACTGTCCCACCATATGAAATGAGCGGTAGCGGAATTCCCACTACAGGAATAAGGTCTAAGACCATTGCAGTGTTCATTGCAACATAAACGAAATAGTTTGTGTTTAGTCCAATAATCACAAGTTTTCCAAAATATCCGGTTGTTTTGAAAGCAAAAGAATAACCATAAGCAATAATGAGGATATTTAAGATAATAATTGTCACAGCGCCAATCATTCCAAATTCTTCAGAAAGCATTGTGAAGATAAAGTCAGTATGCTTTTCAGGAAGAAAATTGAGGTGGCTTTGTGTACCTTGCAAAAAGCCTTTTCCAAAAATACCTCCAGAACCCAGTGCGATTTTAGACTGAATAATGTGATATCCTGCACCGAGAGGGTCTCTCTCAGGATTGATGAAGGTTAAAACACGTTCTTGCTGATATTCATGGAGAAGATTCCAAACCACTGGCAGTGAGGCAAGTCCAAGAAGTAGGATTATTCCAAATTTCCAAATTTGAACACCAACAATGAAAAATATAACACCGGCAGAGGTGAGAATCATTAAGGATGTTCCAAGGTCTGGTTGCACTAAAATAAGGGCAACAGGAAGAATTGTCATCATAATTGGCATAACAATGCCTTGAAGGCTTTCAATGCTCTGGAGCGATGAATTATGGAAGTACTTTGCTAATGCTAAGATGAGTGCAATTTTCATCAATTCTGATGGTTGAACTTTGATAAATTTCAAGTCAATCCATCTTTGTGCCCCCATTCCTGTGTAACCAGCAACATCTACAACAATAAGTAAAACAAAGGTAATGAAGAAAAAGACATAGGCATATCTCAGAAAATATTTAACATCAATGAGTGCAATGAACATCATCAAACCAAAACTGATGAAAAAACGTACAAGATGATTCAAGGCCCATGGTTGCCATTCACCATTCGCGGCAGAATAGAGCATTCCTGTTCCAATGAAGGCAACGAGGCAAATGAGAAAAATATAAGTAAAACTTAAGTTATTTATTTTTTCCCTAATTGTAAGATTTTGGTTTTTGATGCCTGTATCATAATATTTATACATTTTCTTACTCTTCTTTATTTTCAGTGAGTTGTTTATCTGCATCTTCTAGTATCAGAACTTCTTTCAAAAGTTTTGACGCAATAGGAGCCGCAACAGCGGAGCCACCTCTACCATGTTCAACAATGACTACCACTGCATATTTAGGGTTGTCATGTGGTGCATATCCCACAAATAAAGCATGGTTTCTAAACTTCCAAGGCAAATCTTCTTGTTTGATGATTCCTGTTTGTCTTTCTTTCATTGAGATACGTCGAACTTGGGTTGTTCCTGTTTTTCCACCCATTTTCTGACCTTTATAATCAAAGCGAGACATATAAGCAGTTCCCCCCGGAACGTTCATCACATCATACATTCCTTCTTTGATTGTCTCAAGGTTCTTTTCAGAAATATCAATTTTTTCTCGAAGTTGTGGCGTTTCTTTTTCATTCTTAATGAAAGTAGGTGTGATTTTATAGCCTCCATTCGTCATTTGAGAAAGCATGGTCACAAGTTGAATAGGTGTGGTGAGAATGTATCCTTGTCCAATTGTAGAAATTAGGTTTTCTCCTTGCTGCCAAGACTCCTTAAATCTTTTGAGTTTCCATTCTCGATTTGGAATAAGTCCACTTGCTTCACCTGAAAATCCTAGGTTTAATGAACTTCCAAGGCTGAATTTTTTTGCCATTTCTGAAATTTTATCAATACCGACTCTCATGCCCATTTCATAGAAAAAAATGTCACATGAATGTTGAAGTGCTTGAACAACATTTGTTGAGCCATGACCTTCTTTTTTCCAGTCGTGGAAAATGTGGTTTCCAAGTGCCATTTTACCTGTGCAATAGATATTAGTATCTTTCTTGATTGCATTGTTTTCTAAAGAGGCAAGGGCTACAATCATTTTGAAAGTTGAACCTGGGGAATATTGTCCAGCTATAGCTTTGTTGATAAGCGGTTTTTTCTCATTATTTCTAAGTTCATTCCAATCTTTTGAGCTAATTCCTTTGACAATCATATTAGTGTCATAGGTTGGAAAAGAAGTGAAGGCTAAAATTTCACCTGTTTGAACGTTCATAACGATTGCAGAACCAGCTTCTTCTCCAAAAAGTTCATAGGCTTTTTCTTGAAGGCGGACATCAATTGAAAGAGAAATGTTGTTTCCAGGAACCCCATCAAAACGTTCAATCTCTTTCATAATTCGTCCATATGCATTTACTTCAAGTTTGAGGTTACCACCTTTGCCGCGAAGTTGTTTTTCAAAAAGTTTTTCAATACCCTCTTTGCCAATTTTAAATTCTGGAACCTCTAATAGCGGGTCTTCGTCTTTTTGATTATCTGTTCTTTCTTTATTTTTCTTGATTTCAGTATCTGTTAAATAAGCGACATAGCCAAGTAAATGTGCTGTTTTTTCACCATAAGGATAAAATCTATTTAAGCCTTCTTCAATGAAAACACCTGGCATATCAGCAGAATTGAGCTGGATTTTTGAAACGTCTTCCCAAGATAAATTGTCTTTAATTCTAATTGGAACAAAACTTCTGTTTCTTTTCAAATCTTTTTTAATTCTTTCAATTTCACTCTCATTTAATGGCATAATATTATTGAAAGAAGCAAGTGTCTGGTCAATATTTGTGGTTTGTTCAGCTACAATCATCGCCATGAAATTTTGTTGGTTTGTCGCAATTTCAACACCATTTCGGTCATAAATTACGCCACGGTGAGGGATAAGAATTCGAGTGGAGATTCTGTTTTTATCAGCCAGTGTTTTATATCTGTCAGCAGTGTAGACTTGAAGGTAGTATAATCTGAAGATGATAATAATCATTACAAAAAGATTCATCAAAGCCACAATGAGTGTGCGTTTGATGAGTGTTTTTCCTTTGTCATTGTCACGATTTATCATACTCTATTCTTCCTGCATAAAATAGACGTGGATATAAACGTTTATCACACTGAAAATGGGATAAAAAGCAATTGTACTTAAGAATGTGAATATCACGTTCGAAAAAGCTAAGAATTGGCTATAGTAAAGAGAAACAATCAGCCATTTTGCAAGAAGTGTGAGTGCTGAAACAATAATAAACCCAAACCAAACAATATTAAAAGGTTTGTTGGATACAAATTTGTAGATAGATGTTGTTGTTAAATACAAAATGAGTAGTGCAAAAATATCTGTTCCGGCAGGAGATGTTGAGGCAATGTCCGCAACAAAAGCAATGATGAAAGCATAGGTTATTCCAAAAATATCGGGACGATTGACAAGCCAAAAATAGATGCAGATGTATGGGATGCATGGTCTGATGTTTTCAGCAACGAAAGGATATGCAGGAATATAAAACAGAAGAATAAAAATAATAGAAGAAATCACCGGCATAAGATGCTGGAGGTGAATTTTTATATTATCATTCCATAAGTCTTTCATTAGAAACCTTTATTCTTCAGTTTTCACATATTCAATGACTTTAACATATTCAACGCTTTTGATGTTTGCAAAAGGTTTGACTCTGATGTTATTCTTTTTAATTGAAACGACTTTACCAATCGGAATTCCTGGAGGGAAAACACCGGCTACACCAGATGAAATTATTCTGTCACCAACTTTAATATCTGCTGCAATTGGGGTGAAAACAAGCTTAGTCAGGTTTGTATTGTCTCCAACCAAAATTCCACGAATCCTATTTCTTTCAACAATAACAGGTATTTTAGAGTTGATGTCTGTTATCAAGAAAATTTTTGAATAGTTTTTGCCGACGTCGTCAATTCTTCCAACAACACCATCTTGATTGACAACAAATTGTCCAGATCTAATTTGTGGATTATCTCCTGTATAAGCAATGACTGAATTTGTGAAAGAATCATTTTCTGTTGCTACAATTCTCACCGTTACAGAAGTTGCCTGAGGAGGTGGAATGTAGTTGAGCAGTTGAGAAAGGAGTGCATTTTCAATTTCGAGTGCTCTGATTTTATTCTTAAGTTCGTGAAGGCTTTTATTTTCTTCCTTGAGCATAAGATTTTCGCTATATGTTTTTTTTAAGTTTGTGACATAGTTATAAGAGCTTGCAAAAAACTTTGCTGGAATAGACAAGGTGTCAATGATTGGTCCAAGGATATCTGTTGCCGCTGAAGAGGTTTTCTCGATAACGACAGTATCAGTCTTGCTAAGTAACATAAAAGCAAAGGCAAGAATAAATAGAATAACAATGGTGAATCTTTTGGTGAGTTGTCTAATTTTGCTAAAATTGAGAAACAAAAGTCTTCGACGTTTAAGCTTCATTTTTATATCCCGAAATTCAGTTTTTTAAAAAGCCTAAGAGTGATAACATAAATATCACTCTTAAGCCGGATTTCAATTATTTCTACGTTTAGTACATTGTAGAAAGAACGCCTTTGAATTTGTTCAAGTTTTCAAGAGCAGCACCGGTTCCCTTAACCACACAAGCAAGAGGGTTTTCGGCAATAGAAACAGGCAAACCTGTTGCTTCACGAAGAACTTGGCTCAAGTTTGTGAGCAAAGCGCCACCACCAGTTAATACAATTCCTTTGTCTACGATATCAGCAGCAAGTTCAGGAGCTGTATTTTCAAGAGCAACTTTAACGGCCTCAATAATTTGTGAAACAGGTTCGTTCAAGCTTTCAGCAATTTGACGTTCAGTGATAATGATTTCTTTAGGTACGCCGTTCATCAAGTCGCGACCTTTAATTTCAACAGTTCTACCTTCACCTTCTTCAGGAGAGCAAGCAGATCCAATTTCCTTTTTGATTCTTTCAGCAGATCTTTCACCCACAAGCAAGCTGTGGTTTCTACGAATATATGAAATGATAGCGCTGTCCATTTTATCACCACCGACACGAACAGAACGAGCATAAACAATACCACCAAGAGAAAGAACGGCAACTTCAGTTGTACCACCACCAATATCAACAACCATACTACCAGTTGGTTCTGTTACAGGAAGATTTGCACCAATTGCAGCAGCCATTGGTTCTTCAATCAACCAAACTTTACGAGAACCCGCAGCTTCTGCTGATTCTTGAATTGCTCTTCTTTCAACAGCAGTTGAACCAGAAGGAACACAAACAACAACCATAGGTGCAGCAAATGTACGGCGGTTATGAACTTTTCTGATGAAATATTTAATCATTTCTTCAGCGATTTCGAAGTCAGCAATAACACCGTCACGGAGAGGGCGGATTGCATGAATGTTTCCAGGGGTACGACCAAGCATTTGTTTTGCTTCATTACCAACAGCAAGAACTCTTTTTTTGCCATTATACTCTTCAATTGCAACAACTGAAGGCTCATTAAGGACAATGCCCTTATCTTTAACATATACCAAGGTGTTCGCAGTACCAAGATCGATTGCCATGTCGGCTGACAGCCATCCCATTAATTTTGAAAACATTTATAACTCCCAATCAGATAATATTTTTCGTTGTTTTTTCTTTTTTTCATAATGTTATATTGTTTTTATAACGTTATGAGCTTTTGTGCAATAACTTTTTGATATTCATCATAATAAAATTGTTATTATTATAATAGTTATCAATGGTTAGTTTTGCGTCAAATTTATGGGCAAACCAAGTTCTTTGTCTTTTGGCATATTGCCTCGTTCTGAGTTTGCCTAAATTTATTGCTTCTTCTAAGCTTATTTTTCCGTCTAGATAATCGGAAAGCTCTGGAATTCCAATAGCTTTCATTGCTGGAAGATTTTGGCTTAATTTTTTTTCTTTGAGTTTTTTGACTTCTTCCAATGCTCCTAACTCTATCATTTTTTCGAACCTGTTATAGCATCTTTCATCAACTTCTTCGGCAGAAGGAATAATTTTGATTGTGAAAAATTCGGCTTCAGGAATAATTTTGATGTTTTCTTCTTCATGCCAGTCTGAAATGCTTTTGCCTGTATCAAGCCAGACTTCATAGGCTCTTTTGACGCGAGTGGAATCGTTGGGACTCAAACGTTCGGCTGTTTTTGAGTCAATTTCATTTAGCTTTTTGTGAAGTTCTTTAGAACCTATCTCGTTTAGGAGTTGCTCTGTTTTGTTTTTAATTTCCTTTTTTGTTTCAGGAATAGGTGACATTCCATTGATGAGAGAATGGAAATACATTCCCGTACCACCTACCAAAATAGGTGTTTTTTTAGATTGCCAAGCTAGTTTGATTTCTTCAGTTGCAAGTTTGAGCCATTCTGAAACATTACCATGTTTATCGGCTTCATAAATTTCATAAAGTTTGTGTGGAATTTGAGTCTTTTCTTCAACTGTTGGGTTGGCAGAAAGAATAGGCGTATCTTTATACACTTGCATTGAATCTGCATTGATAATAATGCCGTCAAGTTCCTTTGCAAGATCAAAGGCAAGTGCAGATTTTCCTGAGGCTGTTGAACCACCAATGATGATGACTAAATTTTCTTGCAAGAAGCATTCTCCACTAAGGTTTTGCAAAGTTCTCCATAAGAAATGCCAATATATTTTGCTTGTTCAGGCACAAGGGAAAGTGGGGTCATTCCTGGGTTGGTATTGATTTCAAGGAAAATAACGCCGTCTTTTTCGTTATATCTGAAATCACTCCTAGACACAACATTACAGCCTAGTGCAATATGAATTTTTTCAGCATATTCTTTGATTTGTTTAGTTACTTTTTTAGAAATTTGTGCTGGCAAAATATGTTGTGTCATGCCACTCGTATATTTTGCTTGATAGTCATAAAATTCATTGCCTGCAATAAGTTCAGTTACTACATGAGCTTTTCCGTTTAAAACCATGCAAGTCAATTCCTTACCTTCAATAAATTTTTCAATCATGATTTCTTGGTCATTATCTTGAAGGTAAATATTTTTCAAATCTTCTGTTTTTTTGACAATATGGACTCCAACACTTGAGCCTTCGCTGACGGGTTTAATGACGTAGGGAATCTCAATGTTTGTTCCTTTTGATAAGAAATCTTTTGTCGTCATTTTTTCAGAGTTAGCAAGTTTTATCCCGACTGTTTTAGCAATTTCTTTGGTGAATTCTTTATTCATTCCAATTGCAGATGCGGTGGTGTTGGAATGGGTATAAGGAATTTGTAGAATATCAAGGAATCCTTGAATTGAGCCATCTTCACCAAATTTTCCATGAAGGGCATTGAAGACAACATCTGGTCTATTGAAACTGAGGACGACTGAAAAATCGAAACCATTGATGAGATCATGTTCAACAACACTATATCCTTCTTGCCTCAAAGCTTCTGAAACTGATTTTCCCGTAACGAGACTCACTTCTCTTTCGGAGGAGTGACCACCCATAACAACTAAAACTTTTTTCATTATTTAAATACTTTCCTAAATAAAATTTTATGCTATTATGCCACTCAAGTTTTGATTATTTGTTAAGATATAGGTGTAATGAAGAAAATTTTAGCATTTCTTTTGGTTTTTTGTTTTGCAAAAAATTCTTGGGCATTTCGTGTAGAACATGATTTTGATGTTTTTATCGGAAGTTTCAACGCAAGTCGAACTGCTTTTTCATATTCAATTTTGAAAGATGAATATGCAGTCAGTTCAGATGTGAAGACTTATGGTTTTTTTGATACATTATATCCTTTTGAGGCAATTTATTCGACAACAGGTAAAATTAAGAAATCTGGTCTTCAAACTTCAAATTATAAATATAGTTCAAAATCCAGATTTAATAAAAGAACTAAAGAGCTTGTCTATGATGACAAGGGGAATCCAATCTATCGTTTGAGTTCCAAAAACGATAAGCAGAAAAAAACAGTTGTTGATCAAACTAAAAATGAAAAAGGAACAACTGACCTTCACACGGTTATTGCAGAACTTGTTTTGCAATATAACAAAGTTAGATTTTGTGATTCAAGAATGGAAGTCTTTGATGGTAAAAGAAGATATGATGTTGTTTTCAAAGATGAAGGGAAGGAAATTCTCTCAAAAAATAAATATTCCCCTTTTGAAGGTCTAGCAACAAAATGCTCAATGTATATTGATAGTCTTGGACAAGTTGGCGATGATTTGCTTTGGGAAATGAGTTCTGACCGTCCTGTGAATTTCTGGATTATGGAAGGTGAAAATAAGCGCCCATTTATTGCGCGTATCACAATTGATAGCACGCCATATGGTGCCTTAAAAGTTTATACAAGAAAATTGAAAATAGAGGAATAAGATGAAATCTGAATTGTTAATGCCTGCTGGCTCTTTGACTAAGTTAAAAACTGCAATTTTATATGGTGCTGATGCTGTTTATGCAGGAACACCTGACATGTCGCTTCGTACACAGTCGCAGTTTTCGGCAGAAGATTTACAAGAAGGAATTGATTTTGTTCGTCAGCATGGAAAAAGAATTTATCTGACACTCAATCTTTATACGCATAATAAGGACATTGAAAAATTGCCTAAATTTGCGCAAACGGTTCAAAAACTTGCGCCAGATGGCGTAATTATGGCGGACCCAGGGGTGTTTAGGTATTTCAAGAATCATGCCCCAGAAATTAAACGTCATATTTCTACCCAAGCCAATGTGTGTTCTTATGAAACTGTCAATTTTTGGAAAGATTTAGGTGCAGATTTATGTGTGCTTGGTCGAGAAGTGAGTTTTGAAGAATTAACTGAAATCAGAAAACAATGTCCTGATATTCGCCTAGAATCCTTCGTTCATGGGGCAATGTGTATGTCTTATTCTGGTCGTTGTCTTATTTCCAACTTTTTGGCGGAAAGAAGTGCTAATCAAGGCAAATGTGCACATTGTTGTCGCTGGAACTATAAACTAAAACTCAAGCTCAAAGATGGCACTATCAAAGATGTCGAAATCAATGAAGAAAACAAAGATTTGTTTGATTTCTTCGTGGAAGAAGATTTTCGTCCAGGTGAATATATTGAAATTATCGAAGATAATCACGGTTCATATATTATGAACTCAAAAGATATGTGTTTGCTTCCAAGATTAAATGAAATTTTGGATTTGGGGATTGAATCTCTCAAAATTGAAGGTAGAAATAAAACAGAATATTATGCAGCTGTTGTTGCTCGTGCCTATCGCACGGCAATTGATGATTATCAAAAAGATCCAAAGAACTGGAACTTTGAAAAATATATGGCTGAAATTAATACACTTCAAAATCGAGGCTATACACTTGGTTTTTATGAAGGACATCTCACAAATATTGCTCAGAATTATGATTATACGAGAACTTTGGGTGATTGGCTCTTTGCTGGTTCTATCATTGAATGGCAAGGTGATGAAGCTGTTTTTGAACTCCGCAATCATATTGAACAAGGAGAATGGATTGAGTTCTTGAAACCTGATTCATTAGAAAATATTAGAGTTACGTTTGAAGAATTTGAAAATGCTGAAACAGGTGAAATCACTTCTCGTGTTTCTGCGGGACAAGGCAAAAAAATTCGTATCAAAGCTTCTCAGTTTGGTGTAGAGAATGCAAAGGAGCTTTTACCTGCTTTGACAGTAGCAAGAAAACCTGCAAAACTGACAGAAGAACATGACCGTCTTCTTAAGAATGTTCAAGCTGAATATAAAGTTGAATCTAAAGGTTGTGGTTGTGGCGGAAGCTGCGAATAATACTTTTGAAAGATAAGTAAAAAAGCACTTCAATCTGAAGTGCTTTTTTTTGTTAATTTATAAATATTGATAACATTAAATATTATCAGTGCTAGGAGAACAGACATTCTTACAACGATGTAATGAGTGGCATTTAAAACGATAGCAATCAGGAGTATGACTGAAATTGAGATACCAGATATCATCACAATAAAACGTCTGTTTTCTTTTGCAATTTCAAAAAATTTGTCTGCAAATGCTAGGCAAAAATTTATGAAAATAAAAGCAGAAAAAATAACAAACTTTGCTGTTATTAACTCTTCTAAAAGATCAACTTTTTCGACAATAAGAACGCACAATAAGAAAATAATGAGCGACAGAACAGAGAAAACCTTGTTATGTTCAATAGGGCTTTGAAGTTTTTCCTCATAATTATTTTCTTCTTTTTTGCTAAATGTGGTTTCATAGATTCTTGGTTTTGGAATTTTCATTGAAAGGACATTTGTAGATTTACATAAAATGTAAATGGCGTAGCAAAAAAGAGCAAGAGCAACTATGAAAAACAAGCTAGAGGCTAAGCTTACCATAAATTCATCTAAATCAACCATATAAGATTGAGTGGCTGTCAAAATTATTGCATTCATAGTAATATGTTTTTAATTAATAATTAGATATTGGACACCATTCTATTTTCTTGACTTGGTTTTGTCAATATTTATTATTTTTTGACAAAACCAAGAGATACATCGTCGATGTTTGTCAGCTCATAAAAAGTGATTGTATAGTCTAAAAGCCCAGCATAGTTTTTTAATCCGGAAGCGAGCATTAAATTGTTGGCAAGGTATCTTCCATTTTGTTCTTTGTCTCTTTTTTTGAGGAGTTGACGATTGAAACGAAAATCTTCGTAGTCTTTATTGGAATTCATTTTGAGAGCATAGTCATAAATTGAATCATATAAATTTTTGTAAATTTTTATCTTATAGGATTTATCTGTTGGGTCGTCCACAGCAAGACCTTCATCAGAGAACCAGACTTTTTCTTTATATAGCGAATTCGCTTTTTTCAAAGATTCTGATGTTCCCCAGTTTGTTTCGATGGCAGCGAGTGCAATGAGAATTGAAGGGGAAACGATGTCTATTTTTTCGTTGAGTCTTTCACTGAGCAGTTGATAGCGTCTTAGCCCTTGGAGACGCGTGAATACATCATATTTTTTTGCTTTTTCTTCTAAGAATTTTTTATTTTTTTCAGTGAAATCTTTATTTATTTCAAAATATTCAAGAATATTTAAAAGTTCATATCTCTCTTCAGAAATTTCATTGTTCACCTTGAGAACAAGAGGAATCATCAATCTCAAAAACAAATTGTTTCTTTTGTTTTGATCTGAAATTTTATCGAAATCATCTGGGATTTGCTTCAAAAAAATGGGTGGATATTTCCATTCTGGCATATAAATATAGTCTTTATAGTGATACTTCAGAAAAAGTTTTTCAAGGTTCTGAGAAGATATTTTCGTCACGTAAATACCGTCTTCACTAAACGTGATCTCGTTTGGTGTGCTCGCAGCAAAAGAAGCTTTGGAAAACAAAGTGAGCGTAAAAAGAAGAAAAAAAATCTTATTTATGACTTGCTTCTTTATCAATGCTTTTGACCTCATGAACTTCGGGGATGTATCTTTTCAAAAGTTTTTCAACACCTTCTTTGAGTGTGACCATTGCATAGGCACAGCCGACACAGTTGCCTTTAAGTTTTACATAAACAATTTTTTCTTCATATTTAACAAAGTCAATGTCTCCACCATCTTGACGAATGGCTGGGCGAATGCGAGCATTAATCAGTGCTGTGACTTGCTTGATAACTTCTTCGTCATTTTTTTCTGCTGCTTTTTCAATGGTTGGTTTTTGTGTTGCCACATATTCCAAAATTTCAGCAAGGATAATAGGTTTAATTTCTTCCCAATCAATTCCCTCTTTTTTTGTGATAGAAACCATATCAGGGGTGATGAGAATAGACTTTATATTGCCGATATCAAATAAAGTTTCTGCCAATGGAGATTTTCTCATAGACTTTTCATCAATTGCTTCAATGGTTTCCCCTTGAGTTAGTTTTGAAGGGGAGAAAAAATTCATTACATTTTCGTTTACAATTTGAGTTTCTATTATCATTTTCAAACCCTACTGTGTCACTCTTGTTCTTCGGATGATATTTTGGATGTTACTTTCAGCCTTTAGTGCGTAGAAAGAGAGATAAGCCAAATGGTTTGGAGCAAAAGAACTATTTAATCTAGCATTTCGAACAAATGTTGGGTCGATTTGAGAAGCATTTTCTAAGGCTTTGATAATTTTTGTCCAGTTTTCATATTGGTTAGAATTTACAATCAAGTCTTTATAATCTTGTCCAATTGCGTTGAGGAGTAAATAGTAGCCATAGAGTTTTCCTTGATTATAAAAGAATTTGTCGTCGCTTTTACTATTATACCAAGCATCACTTTCTTCAATGATATATTCTTCTAAATCTTTAATCGTTTTGTTAATGTTCACTCTGGTTCTTGCTAAGATATATACAAGATCATTTGGACGGCGGTAAAAAGTTTCTTTGCCATCGAGTAAGTCTTGATTGAACTTATTGAGCTCTTTTCTAGCTGCGCGATATTTGCTGTTAGCAGAGCTTACAGGTTTGAGTTTGTTTTCTGGTGAAAACATCCAAATTGTTCCTGGGTAAGCTAAGTTTTCAGAAATTTCTTTCATCTTTTCGTTGTTGCCAAAGTTTTTGCCGAAAGATTGTGACACATCTTTCAAAGCATCAAACATACCAAGTTGGAAGTTTGGCATATTATCCAAAAAATAGGATGGGAAAAAGAATGGCAAGTTTGGTGTCCAAAGCTTTTCATTTACTTCACGATTGATGATGTATGCCATTTGCTCAATGGTTTTAGACTGTTTTGGATCATCCATAGCTGCAAAGTTGTAATTTACATTTCTATCTATGTTGTTGGTGATTATTGCACCAAGCGGATAATATAGGAAAATGATGAGGAGGGAAGCAATGATAATTCCTCTCCACCAAGAGCCAATGAAATCAACAGTTCTTGACGCTGTTGTTTTGACGAGTTCAGGTGTATTCTTAATCCAGTTCCATAGATTTTTAAGGAAGTTTAATGCTTTATCCTTCATTTCTTTCTCCTCTTTGTTTTTATCATCTCGATAACTTCGGAAACGCTAGATACGTTTATCATTTTAGCGATTATGAGAAAAGTTGCAACTCCCAAAATGGTGATTATGCCGAGAATTATCAATTTTTTGAAAAAGTGATAGCTTAACCATTCGGGAATCAAGTGATTGCTTAAGTAAAGTGCTGTGACAAGGAATAGCCCCATGCAAGCTGAACAAAAAATAATTTTGAAGATTTGCATGACAAGTTCTTTAGAAAAACTCCAGTGGTTTCTTTTTTTGAGTCCATAAATATATTGTGCTAAAGATATATATGCAGCAAGTGAGGTTGCAAGGGCAACACCAACATGTTTAAGCGGGAAGATGAGCGCTATACTGAGCAATAAGTTTGAAACCAAAGAAACAATGCTATATTTTACAGGCGTACGAGTGTCGCCTCTTGCAAAAAAGTTAGGAGCTAGTGCTTTGACCATTACGTATGCAGGAAGTCCAAGTACGTAGGCAATAAGCGCTTGCCCACTCATCTCTGTTTCTAAAGCGCCAAATTCTCCTCTTTCGAAAAGAACATTAATAATAGGGAAACTTAGAGTAATGAGAATCGTGGCTGCTGGAATGGAGAGAATTGCGCCATATTCAATCGCTTTGTTTTGGGTGCTGTTAGCTTCTTCTATTTTTTTTGATTTAAGTTGTTGAGAAAGAACTGGTAAGAGTGCAACACCAATAGCAGCTCCTACTACACCGAGAGGGACTTGTTGAAGACGATCTGCATAATAAAGCCAAGAAATTGCACCTGTTTGAAGCATAGAAACCAAAATTGTTCCGACCATAATGTTGACTTGATAAATACCCGCACCCAAAATTCCTGGAGTTATTCTACGGAATAGTATTTTTATTTCTTTGTCTTTCAAAATTGAGAGGACGTCAAAGCAAGGACGAAGTGAATAATTTTCTTTATGAATGAAGTACATTAGCCAAAAGACTTGTAAAAAGCCTGCGGTGGTAACGCCAATAGCTAGACTGTATGCAGGTGAAGATGTGAAAGGCATAAACACAAATACAGAAGCCGTCATAACAATGTTTAGGATAATTGGTGTTGCAGCAGGTGCTGCAAACTTTCCAAGAGAATTCAATATTCCAGATTGAAATGAAACAATAGAAACCAACAATAAATATGGAAAAGTTATTCTAGAAAGTTCAATAGTTAGGTTGAGTTTTTCTGGGTCATTGATGAAACCCGGTGCTAGGATTTTGACAGCTGTAGGCATGAAAATCATCACAATTGTAGAAAAGATTGCCAAGATAAAGAATAGAATCGAGATAGCACGTGACGCGAAAAAGGTAGACTTTTCTTTTCCTTCTTCTACCATTTTATGAGAAAGCATAGGTACAAAAGAAGTGTTAAAGGCACCTTCAGCAAAAAGACTCCTAAACAAATTTGGAAGTTTGAAAGAAACCAAAAAGGCATCTGAAAGCATTCCTGCTCCCAAATATTTTGCAATGACAACATCTCGAACAAAGCCGGCGACACGACTGAGGAGAGTGAAGCTTCCGAAAGTTGCGATAGATTTGAATAAAGACATTTTTAACCTAAATATGCTATTTTTCTTGTAAGTACCGCATTATATTGTATATTTGTAAAAAATCTACATATTTATCAGTTTGGCACAGACGAAATAAAAGTTGACAAAAAATATATTATTTGCAATAATTAGACAAAATAAAAAAATATTTTAGGAGATAGATATATGACTCAAGGTATTTTAGAAAAAGCTAAGAAACTTCGTAAGAGAATCAAAGTCTCTAGTGAAAAAGTTGCGTCATTTTCCCAAGATGGAACACAAAAAAGATATCAATCTCGAGAAACAACAGATGATAAAATCAAAAAATTGAAAGAGGAACTTTATGGAAAGGATGTTGCACACATCATGAGTAGAGTTGAAAAAAGAAGTTCTGGTAGTTCTCCTCTAACATCTGAATTTATGAAAGAAAAGCCAACTGTTTTGGTTGCTAATGGTGAGGCTGCCTCATTTGAACAAAAAGGTAGTAGTATTGAATCTTTTTCAAGAGGTGTTGCTAAGGCAATTGCTGAGTTTAGAAAAAATAAGAACAACGAAGTGTCTCAAACCCAAGGAAAATTATTTTTTGCGGAAAGATAAGGTTTTCAAAAGGGCAGAGCTTTCTGCTCTTTTTTATATTTAAGAAAAAGATTGACAAAATATATAATCATTGAGATAATAGACAAAAGTATAAATTTGGAGAATGTCATTTATGACTGATAATAATAAAAACAAAGATATAATTAAGAAAATTAAGCGTCAACGAATTGTTCAAAACGTTGATGGTAAGAACTATGCAAAAGTTGGTGGGACAAAGTTCTTAGCTTCTGGTGAAGTTGCTTATGTTGAAGCAGGAAATGCTCAAGCTCTTAAATTGGAACATAGCAAAGAAAATCCTCATAAAAATTTGGCTTCAGGGAAGTCTAAAGATTTTGGTGCTGATGTAGCTGTTAAGGGATATAGTGCTGAAATGGATAATTTGTTTGCTGCACCACAACGTGCTTCCATTCGTCCTCAGGCAAAACAAAGAGCTTAGTTTTTAGAAAAGTTAAAAAATAACTCCTAACAGAAAAGTTAGGGGTTATTTTTATATGAATATAGATTTTCTGAGTGTTCAGATTTTTGATAATAGGGATAAACATATCCTAATAAAAAAGCCTCCGAAACTCGGAGGCTTTTTGTAAAAAGAAATTTCTAGTTTTTAGTCATTCTTTTTCTTTCATTTGGATCAAGATATCTTTTTCTCAAACGAAGTGTTTTTGGTGTAACTTCCAAGAGTTCATCGTCTTGAATGTATGACAAAGCATCTTCAAGTCCGAGTTTTCTTGGCGGAGCGAGCGTGATAGCATCATCTTTACCTGACGCACGAATGTTTGTGAGCTGTTTAGCTCTTGTTGGATTGACTTCCAAATCATTAGTTTTTGTATGTTCACCAACAATCATACCAACGTAAACAGGTGTGTTGTGATTAATGAACATTGGACCACGGTCTTCAAGTTTCCACAAAGCATAAGCTAGAGCTGTTCCAGATTCACTAGAGACAAGAACGCCATTTCTTCTGCCTTCAATATTACCTTTGTGAGGTTCATGTGAGTGGAAAATTCGGTTCATGATCCCTGTTCCACGTGTGTCTGTCAAAAATTCCGAGTGATACCCAATCAAACCACGAGCAGGTGCTTTGAAAATTAAACGAACTTTGTTACCTGCTTGAGAAGGAATCATTTCAAGAAGCTCAGCTTTGCGCTGTCCCATTTTTTCAACAACAGCACCTGAGAATTCTTCGTCCACATCCACAACAACTTCTTCAATCGGTTCAAGAATTGTTCCATTTGCATCTTTTTTCATCAAAACTTTTGGACGAGAAACAGAGAGTTCGAATCCTTCACGACGCATTGTTTCAATCAATACACCAAGTTGGAGTTCGCCACGTCCAGCAACTTCAAAAGCATCTTTGTTTTCAGATTCTGTAATTTTGAGTGCGATATTTCCTTCTGCTTCTTTGTGAAGTCTGTCACCAATCATACGAGAAGTCACTTTATCACCTTCTCTTCCACCAAGAGGGGAATCGTTAACAGAGAAAGTCATAGATAGTGTTGGAGGGTCAATTGGCTGAGCTTTAATTGGATCAACAACTTCATAAGTGCAAAGTGTGTCTGCAACGGTTGCTTTGCTCATTCCTGAGATGGCAACAATTTCGCCAGCACCAGCTTCTTCTAAGCTTTCGCGAACCAAGCCTCTATAAGCTAAAATTTTGTTAACTCGAAATCTTTCAACTTCTTTTCCGTTCACATTGAGGGCTTTAATGTTATCACTTACTCTGACTTTTCCGCTTTGAATTTTACCAGTTAAAATACGTCCCAAAAATTTGTCTGCCTCCAAAATTGTTGCAAGCATAGAAAAAGGTGCATTAGGGTTGCAAGTAGGTTCTTTTACATAAGATGTGATTGTATCGAAAAGAGCAGAAAGATCTTTCTTTTCATCGTTCATTTCTTTAATCGCCCAACCGTCACGGCCTGAAGCATAAAGAACAGGAAAGTCAAGTTGTTCGTCGTTTGCGTCAAGGCTTACGAATAAGTCAAAAATTTCATTCAATACAGCATCAATACGAGCATCAGCTTTGTCTGCTTTATTGATAACAACAATTGGTCTAAGACCAATTTTAAGAGCTTTACCAAGAACAAATTTAGTTTGAGGCATAGGGCCTTCAGAACTATCCACCAACAAAACTACACCGTCAACCATGGAGAGGATACGTTCAACTTCGCCGCCAAAATCCGCGTGTCCTGGGGTGTCTACGATGTTGATATTTGTATTTTTCCATACAATTGAGGTACATTTTGCGAGGATGGTAATTCCTCTTTCTTTTTCAATTTCGCCGCTATCCATTGCTCTTTCTTGAACTTTTTGATTGTCACGAAAAGTTCCACTTTGTTTGAGCATATTATCCACCAACGTTGTTTTACCATGGTCAACGTGGGCAATGATAGCTATATTTCTTAAACTCATATATTTTTCTTTCACAAATAGAATTATGCCATATTTTGAATATGGCACAATAATTTAGATATTTTTCAAAAATTCGCGTAACAATACCACTTGAAACTTAAATTTCAAGAAAAAAGAAATGTTGTTCTTTTCTTTTTGGTCGTTTTTAGATTGATTTCTTGCCGTTTTGGTGAAGTCTGTTGCGAACGAAACCACGCAAAGAAATTTCAGGTCTCGCACCATAGTGACTAATAATTTCAGCAGCGGCAAAACTTCCAATCATTGCACAAGTTCCCAAGCTTCTTTCATTGATAACACCATAGAGGAAACCAGCAGCAAAGGAATCGCCAGCACCAGTGGAATCTACAACTTCTTCAACTTTTTCCGCCTCAACAAAAGTTTTTGTTCTGCCATTGACCACAACTGAACCTCTGTCGCCCATTGTGATTGCTGTGATATCACATTCTTCTTTGACAATATCTAAAATTTTCATCAAATCATTTTCTTCATAGAGCGTTTTGATCTCAATTTCGTTTGCAAAAAGAATATCGACATATCTTCTAATAAGTTTGACAAATTCCTGGTGGTGTCTGATAACACATTGTTTGTCTGAGAGTGAGAAAGCAACTTTTTTACCATGTTTTTTAGCAAGTTTACAAGCTTTAACCATTGCCTTTTGAGCACTTTGTCCATCCCAAAGATATGCTTCAAGGTAAACAATTTTAGAAGACTTAATGATTTCTTCATCAATGTCGTGAACTGTTAGTTTTTTGGATGCACCAAGATATGTGAACATTGAACGTTCTGCATCTGGAGTTACCAAGACAATGCTTCTTCCTGTTGCTGGACCTTGTTCTAAAGGTTGAGTGAAAAAGTCAATTCCTGCTGCGCCAATGTCTCTTTTGAAAACTTTTCCTAGTTCATCATCATGAACTTTTCCGATGAAAGCAGGTGTGCCACCAAGGGATGCAATTGCAGCAATTGTATTTGCGGCAGAACCACCCGAAACTTCTCTTTCAACAACGAGGTCAGCATAAATTTTGCCAGCATCTTGAGCTTCAACTAAGACCATCCCACCCTTTGGAAGGTCTCTTTCTTTTAAAAATCCTTCTCCAACACGAGCAAGAACATCAACAACTGCGTTGCCAACAGCAACAACATCATAAAAAAGCTTTTCCATTTTATCCTCTTAAGAAATGTAATTCTCTTTATAGTTAACAACTTTTTTTTAGAAGTAAACATAAAAAAGGCTGATTGTTTCATCAGCCTTTTTAAAACTTAGTCGGCATTAGGCCATTCTTGGGATTTTTCTGCGTTAAAATCAATCCATGTTTTTTCTGCTTCTTCTTCAGGAGCAATTGCACCTACTGGGCATTCTGAAATGCAAACACCACATGAAATGCAAATTTCAGGATTAATTACAACCATATCATCGCCTTCGTGGAAAGCACTGACTGGGCAAACGCTAACGCAAGTCTTACACTTAATGCAAGAATCATTAACAATAGAAACCATTTTGGGACTCCTTATCAGTTTTTGGCTCATTGCTCAATTTAGCCAGAAAAATGATAAAATCAAGTTAAAATGTGAAAAAAAGTTTGTTTTATTGAATGTTAGGGGTTGCGAATCTAGAGAATATTACCCATATAAAAGAAAACGATAATTATAATATTGGGGGTAAATGATGACAGATAAAATGAATTTTCAGGCAGAAGTTTCTAAACTTTTAGATATTGTTGTAAATTCGCTTTATTCAGATAAGCAAGTTTTTTTGCGTGAATTGATTTCAAATGCGAGTGATGCTTGTGATAAACTTAGATATATGGCTTTGACAAATCAAGAACTTGGTTTGGAAGCTGGAAAATTGCAGGTCAAAATTATTCCTGATGATAAAGATTCAACACTTGTTATCCAAGACAATGGAATTGGATTTAACAAACAAGATTTGATAAATAATTTAGGGACAATTGCAAAGTCTGGAACTGCTGATTTTCTTAAAAATGCAAAAGAGAATGGTTCAGTTGTCGATTTAATTGGTCAATTCGGGGTTGGTTTCTATTCTGCATTTATGGTTGCAGATAAAGTTGAGGTTTTGACTAAAAAAGCTGGTGAAAAGCAAGCATATCTCTGGACATCAAATGGTATTGATGGATATGAAATTTCTGAGGCTGAAAAAGAAGGAAATGGCACGGAAATTAAACTCTTTTTGAAAGAGGATGAAAAAAATTATGTAGATACAATTTTCTTGCGTCATATTATCAGAACCTATTCTGACCATATTGCTTATCCAATCATTTTAGATTTGAAAGAAGCAGGTGAGGAAACGGTTAATACTGCTTCAGCTTTGTGGGCGAAACAAAAGTCAGAAGTGACAGAAGAACAATATAAAGAATTTTACCATCATCTTTCTAAAAACTTTGATGATCCATGGTTGATCCTTCATTTTAAAGCTGAAGGAAATATGGAATATTCTGGCTTGGTCTATGTTCCAACAACACAACCTTATGATCTGTTTCAACCAGATAAGAAAAAAGGTTTAAAACTTTATGTGAATAAAGTTTTCATCTCAGATAGAGTAGAAGAACTTATTCCAAATTATTTGCGCTTTGTAGTTGGTGTGGTTGATTCTTCGGATTTGCCATTGAATATTTCTCGTGAAATGTTGCAAAAAAATCCTCTGATTGCAAAGATTAGACAGGGAACAGTTTCTCGTTTATTGAAAGATTTGAAAAAACGTTCAGAAAATTATGATGATTATAAAGTTTTTTGGGATGCTTTTGGTACAGCTTTTAAAGAAGGGCTTTATGAAGATTTTACGAATCGTGAAGAAATTGCCTCTTTGGTTCGTTTTTATTCGACAAATGACAAAACAAAGCTTACTTCATTTGATGAATATATTTCAAGAATTAAGGGTGATAGCAAAAATATTTATTATATCACAGGAGATGATATGAATGTTTTGGCAAATAATCCGCAATTGGAAGCATTTGCAGCAAAGGGAATCGAAGTGTTGCTTTTGACAGATCCGATTGATGAATTCTGGACCCAAGTTTTGAAAAGTTATAATGATTATACAATTAAGCATATTTCTCAGGCGACGGAAGATTTGAATTTTGATAGAAAAGAAGCAAAGGCTGAAGAGGGTAGCTTAGATAAGTTGATAAATCGCCTGTCAGAACTCTTTAAAGATGATGTTTCCAAAGTGGTAACAACTGAGAAATTAACCAAGAGTCCTGCAAGTTTGACCGTTGAAGAAGGACAAATGTCTATTCACCTTGAAAGACTGATGAAAGGACATCAACAACAAGTGGCTTTTGAAAGCTCTAGAATTTTAGAAATCAATCCTTATAGCCCATTGATTATCAAACTTTCTGAAATGGTTCATGATGAAAAACACAGACAACAAGTTGAAGATGTTGCTCGCATTATTCTTGATCAAGCAAAAATTGCGGAAGGTGAACCAATTAAAGACCCTTCTTTCTTTGCGGATAAGCTTAGTGAGTATATTTTGAAGGCAATTTAATAAAAATCAAAGCTCCTTTTTTGAGGAGCTTTCTTTTAAATTGATTTTAATGAATATGCGTATAGAATATGTAACATAACATCATTTTCTTACCGGAGGTCGTTGATGTCTTATATCTTATTTGGATTTATATTTGGCTTGCTCATTCCATATATGTCTCGTCGTTTCGAAAAATTTATGCCCGCAACGATGGCTTATGCTTTTTATCGCATTATTATGCCAAACAAAAAAGTTAGGGTTCAAAAAAGAAAATCTGATGAAAGATATAAGAAATTGATGAGAGAATATCAACTCTATTCTTTCGGTTGGGGTATTGTTTCTGCTGGTTTGACTTATCTTCTTCTGGCAACTTTTGGACAAGCAAATATTGTTTGGCACCTTATCTTTTTATGGAGCATGCTTTTGCTTTTTGAAATTGATAAGAGAATGTATCTCTTGCCAGATATTTTAACCGTTCCTCTTTTGATTATTGGTTTTAATTATGCGCTTTTTGCTGATCAATGGGTGTTTTCTGGAGATAGTGCTGTTGGGGCTTTAGCAGGATATTTTATTCCGGTTTTTGCCAGTTTGTTTTTGGTTTGGAAAAACAAAGATGTTTTTGGTGGTGGAGATATTAAGTTGCTTGCCGCTGTTGGTGCTTGGGTCGGTTTTGAAAAGCTTTTATACATCATTATTCTTTCTTGTGTGATTTTTGGTGTCTATGCGCTTATTCAGAGAAAAAGACAAGGGGCTTTTGGTCCTGCAATTGTTGTGGCATCATTGGTTGTTATTTTTGTTTTCCTATAATGAAATAGGGTTGGAGGTTTTACATGAATATTGCAGATTTTGAAAAAGACAGAGCAAAAGCTGTCGATTTGGTGAATAGCAAGAACTTTACATCGTTGATTGCTTTTCTAATATTCTTTGATGCTATTCTTCTTGGTTTTATGACTTCCCCAAAAGTTATGGATGCTTTGGGATTTGAATTATTCTTTCTTGATAGATTGATTGTGGCTTTGTTCATCTGTGAAATGATGATAAAGATTTATGCCTATGGCGGAGAATTTTTTAAAAAAGGTTGGAATTGGCTCGACTTGTCAGTTGTTGCTGTTTCAATTGTGCCGGCGACAAGTTTCTTTGTAATTCTGAGAGCTTTCAGACTTCTAAGGCTTTTAAAATATGTTGATAAAGAATTACGTGTAACGCATTTTCTACAAATCCTGACGGCAATTGCTATCTATTTTGTGGTTCTTTATGTTTTTTCAGTGATGTCTGTTGGCTTGTTTGGAGATTTGTTTGTTGAATTTTCAAGCTTAAGGGAATCTATCTTTGCGCTTATTCAAGTGATGAGTTTTGACAGTTTTAGTGTGGATATCATTCAATCAGTGATGATTGTTCATCCGAAAGCATGGATATTTTTCTTCTCGTTCATTTTGGTTTCTTATCTGATTATTACAACATTTATTGTTTCTTCGGTTAGGGAAGTGATTAAGATTTCGAAGTTGGAAGACTAAAAAAGGAAAACCCCTAGTTCTTTGAAGAACTGGGGGTTTTTAATAGACTGCATTTGTGAACAATTGCAGCGATTTTAAACACGTTCCTGATATCATAAATATACTCAGGAAAAGCAAGCATCAAACTCAAAATGTTTTTTAGCATTTCAATTTCTTGTTTGCTAATTTTGAGAATGTTTTGGCTTTCAATGTGCTTTACAATTTCCGTTTCTTCTTCCGTGAGTACAAGGTTTTGAAATCTTCCAAAATATTGATTTTTGAAGTTTTCAGAAAGTTTCACAACGTATTTATGATAAATTTCTTTGTCTTTAAGAGCTTGTTCACAAGATGAGAAAAGAATTTGTTTGAGATGTCCAGCCTCAACAGTTTCTCTTTTTACATTTGAGTAGATTTCTTGCGGGTCATTGTAGATTTTTCCCAAGAAACCAATTACTTCCATGTCGTTGATTTTCATCAGAAGTTCTATTCTTTTTTCAAAAACTTCGGGGATGATTTCAAATTCGTGGCGTTTTCTCAAATAAGTTACAGCTTTTCCCACGTTTGAGTTGTAGACATATTTTGCTCGTTTGAAGCAGAAAAACTTGATTAGTTTGTTTTTAATCTGTTTTTCGTTCACGGTAATAAAGCCCAAAAACTTTCTATATTCTCCGATTTTTTCCTTTGTTGTAAAAGGGCGGAGTAAGAAAGTTACGCAGAGGTTCAGCAGTAAATTTAACTGTTTCATGGTATTTGTTTTATTTGTTTAATAATAGATTTTTTAAATATTCTTTTTCATCCTCAGTTTTGCATAAAGGAATTTGTAGCTCAACTGCTTGATAAAAAATATTTTCCAGTTCCGTTAGTTCTTTGTCGTTTCCAGATAATTCTTCTTTTTGCAATCTTTCATTGTTTATATATTTGGAAGGATTTCTTAAAAGAGGAGTGATTAGGAGTTTGACATTACAAGAGCCTGTTGCGAAAGCTAATGCTCTTCCATAATCAATAACAGAATTGTCAAATTTGATTTCCATGTTTCGTAATAATTTGATTAATAATTTTTTTCTAAGAGTCAGAATATCATTTTAGACAAAATTTGTCAAAATTTATTTTATTATTTTTTCTTAATTAATTGTGTGTGATTCTTGACAATTTCTGAAAATATACCTACCTATGACTCAAGAAATGATGAAACTATCGTAAAATGACTTTAATTAAGGAGTTAAAAATGAAAATTAGACCGTTACACGACAGAGTTTTGGTTAAAAGATTAGAAGAAATGAACAAGACGAAGGGTGGAATTATCATTCCTGATAATGCAAAAGAAAAACCATCAGAAGGTATTGTTGAAGCTGTTGGAAATGGTTTTGTTGCAGAAGACGGAAAAATCATTCCAATGAGTGTTAAGGCCGGAGATAAGGTTTTATTTGGTAAATGGTCAGGAAATGAGATTAAAATCAACGGCGAAGATCGTTTGATTATCAAAGAGTCAGAAATTTTAGCAATTATTGAGGAATAGAGAATGTCAGCAAAAGATATTAAATTTGGAACAGATGCAAGAGCAAAGATGCTCAAAGGTGTTGAAACTTTGGCTAAAGCCGTGAAAGTGACTTTAGGACCTAAGGGACGTAATGTTGTTTTAGATAAGTCTTATGGTGCTCCAAAAATCACCAAAGATGGTGTTTCTGTCGCTAAAGAAATTGAACTTGCAGATAAGTTCGAAAACATGGGTGCTCAACTTGTTAAGGAAGTTGCATCTAAGACTGCTGAAAAAGCAGGTGATGGTACAACCACAGCAACTGTTTTGGCTGAAGCAATCATCAAGGAAGGTTTGAAGGCTGTTGCTGCTGGAATGAACCCAATGGATTTGAAACGTGGAGTTGATTTGGCTGTTGAAGCTGTTGTTGCAGATATTAAAAGCCGTTCGAAAGAAATAAAAACTTCTGAAGAAGTAGCTCAAGTGGGTACAGTTTCTGCAAATGGTGATCGCACAATTGGTGAATATTTAGCTCGTGCAATGGACAAAGTTGGCAACGAAGGTGTTATCACAGTTGAAGATGCTAAAGGTTTTGAAACTGAGCTTGAAGTGGTTGAAGGAATGCAGTTTGATCGTGGTTATTTATCTCCGTATTTCGTGACAAATGCAGAAAAAATGTCCGTGGAATATGATAATCCGTTTATTTTGCTCTATGATCAAAAACTCTCAAATCTTCAAACACTTGTTCCTGTTTTGGAAGCTGTTGTTCAAACTGGACGTGCATTGCTTATCGTGGCAGAAGATATTGAAGGTGAAGCTTTGGCAACACTCGTTGTGAATAGACTTCGTGGTGGTTTGAAAGTTGTTGCTGTTAAAGCTCCTGGTTTTGGCGATAGAAGAAAAGCTATGTTGCAAGATATTGCTATCCTTACAGGCGGACAAGTTATTTCTGAAGAACTCGGTATGAAGATTGAAGAAACAACTTTAGATATGTTGGGAACAGCAAAGCGTGTTGAGATCACTAAGGATGACACAACAGTTATTGACGGTGCAGGTGAAAAAGATGCTATTTCAGCTCGTGCTTCTCAAATTCGTAAAGAAATTGAAGAAACAACTTCTGAATATGATCGTGAAAAACTTCAAGAAAGATTGGCTAAAATTGCTGGCGGTGTTGCTGTTATCAAAGTTGGTGGCGCTAGTGAAGTTGAAGTTAAAGAAAAGAAAGATCGCATTGATGATGCTTTGAATGCAACTCGTGCAGCAGTTAAAGAAGGTGTTGTTGCTGGTGGTGGTGTTGCTTTGCTTTATTCTACAAAAGTATTGGAAAATATTGCGACACAAAATCAAGATCAAAAGGTTGGAATTGATATTATCCGTAAGGCTATCCAAGCTCCAATTCGTCAGATTGCAGAAAATGCTGGTGTTGATGGTGCGGTTGTTGTTGGAAAGCTTCTCGAAAGCACAAACGGCACAAGCTTTGGATATAATGCACAAACTGGTGAATATACTGATATGGTCAAAGCTGGTATCATTGATCCAACTAAAGTTGTGAGAACTGCACTTCAAGATGCTGCCTCTGTTGCAGGGTTGTTGATTACAACAGAAGCTATGGTAACTGAAGCACCACAAAAAGATTGCGCTTGTGGTCATGATCATGGTGGTATGGGTGCTGGTGGTCCAGGTGCTATGGGCTTCTAAAAACTTGCAATGCAAGGTTATTGGTACGAACCCTTTGAGTTAAAAATTTTATCATGTAGTCAGTTCTACACTCAAAAATTTTTCCTCTCGCTTTCTACTACTAACCTTACCTATCAAGTTTTTGTTTTCATAGTGTAAGGTTATTCGTACGAACCCTTATATTTAATGATATGATAAAAAAGAGTCTTCGAAAGAAGGTTCTTTTTTATTTGACAAAAAAATATTTTTTATTTATCCTTAGTTTTAGTTAAATTGAGGAATACAAATGACTGCATTTTCTATAAAACGTTTGGTAATAAAGAAGAAGGCAAGCTTGCCTTACACTTTGTTGTACGTTTTTTAGGAAAAATCAATCCGAGTAAAAGAGTAGATGAGATGTGAGGCCGAGCTGAGAAAGTTCGGTTTTTTTGTGTTTATGGGAAAATAAAATGAGAAATATAAATTTGAGAGAAACAACAAATAATAACCCTTTGGAATTTCATGGTCGAATTTCCAAATATAAAGGGCATGTTCTTTCAAAAACACTTGGTTTTTATATTCGCCCTCTTACAGTAAAAGACTGTGCTGCAATGGCAGATTTGTCAGAAAGTATCTATGATAATCTTAAAGAAGGTCAAGAATGTTTTATTCATAAACATGATCGCAAATATTATCGAGAGATTATGGAAAAGGAAAATTCAGATGTGAATTTTGTAGGTGCTTTTATTGGGCATCAATTGATTGCAATGTCCAATTTTAGAATGGTTGATAATTATGCTGACTTGCAAGAGGAGTTTCCTAATCATAAATTGAATATTTTTTCAAAAGAGAGAAAACTTGGAGATGTTAGTGTTGCTGTTCTTGGTTCAGATTCTGTTCATCCTAAATTTAGAGGGAATCATTTGAATCAAATTATGGTTTTATATCGCCAAAATATGGCTCGTCATATGGGAGCAACAGATGTTGTATCTATTATTGATCGTAAAAACGTTTGGAATATGACGCCTTATTTTGAAAATGGCTTTAATATGTTTTCATCTGGAATAGATCCTGCTGATAATGGTAAAATTGCTTTGATGCACCGTCCACTTAAAGATAAAGTTGAAAGAATAACAGGTGAACAAGAAGTTAGACATTTTGAAAATTTCAATCAAATTGATAAAATGTTTTATATGGATAGAATAGGTGTTGGTTATGACAAAGAAAATCAAAGAATTATCTTTGCAAGAACTGACTATTATGCCAAAATGAAAAAATCAAATGGTATGACTAATATTAATCTAATGATGATGAGGAATTCAAGAAATGCTCCAAGTTTATAGATTTGAAACACCTGTTCAGGGAACAAAATTACTCATTTTGGGCGCAATTCATGGAAATGAAGTGGCAGGACCTCTTGCAATAGCGAAGTTAATGAAAGAGATTGAAAATGGCTCAACCAGGTTGGTAAGTGGAAAGTTGGTTGTTGTTCCTGTTGCGAATCCCCAAGCTCATCAAAATGATGTGAGACAAATTGAGGAAAATCTAAATCGTGTTATCAATAAATGGGAGTATCCTGATACCTATGAAAAAGAATTAGGAGTGGAAGTTGCAGAGCTCATTGAAGATTGTGATTATATGCTTGATGTTCACTCGACGCATAATGAGGGAGAAGTTCCTTTTGCTTTCTTGGATTTTGCTTCTGAAGGAAATTTGAAAATTATCGAATCTTTGAATGTTGATTATGTTCTTTCTGGTTGGCCAGATGTTTATAGTTCTCAAGAAGAAATTGTTGATTATTCAACGGAAAGATATGTGAATTTAGTAGGAAAAAATGGTCTCACCTTAGAATCTGGTTATCACAAAGATCCTAAAGCTGTTGACTTAGCTTATCAATCAATTCTCAATCTTTTAAAAAATTTAAAAATGATTGAAGGTTCTTTTGAGAAAAAAGAAAAAAAGATTATCAAGATGACAGATATCATCATAAAAGAAAAAGAAGGACATCTGGTTCAAAATTTCAAACATTTGGATTTTATTTCCAAAGGAACACAAATCTCTCTTTGTGATGATGGCGAAAAAACTTTTGCAGATAAGGACTGTTATATGATTATTCCAAATCATAAATGTGAGATAGGGGCTGAGTGGTACTATCTGGGGGTTTGAATCTTATATAACAGGTCTTTTCTTACAACTTTTTGTCAGCTTTTAATGTTTTGATCAAAAAATGTTTCAATGAGCTTTATGAATTGATTTTTGTAAAAATATAGATTATAGTCTATCCATAAACCTATTATTGTCTAATTCTAATACCTTATTTTTATGAAAACTTTGTTTACAAAAGACTTTTCCCTTTCTTTGGTAGCAGCTTTTTTGGGCGTTGCTCTTCTCTATTTTTTTAGAGGAAATGCAGGAAGCGGGTTTTTTAGAGTTCTTTATGAACTTATGACATGTGCAGGTTTGATTTTGTCTGTTCTTGGTGTAATTGGAGCAATTGCTTTCTTTTTTGGACCAAGAATTACAAAAAAATCCTAGAATATAAAAAGATTAAAAGACTGATATTCCAATTTTTAAAATTCGAATATCAGTCTTTTTTTTATGAAAATTTTTCTACCATATTTATATAAAAAAGCGTATAGTAACTTTGTCTAGAATTTTTATGTTTAATATTTTAATTTTCAAAATTATGAAAAAAAAGAAGTTTATTATTGCATTAGTTTCTTTGATTTTGGGTTGGGTTGCTTTCTGGTTTGGTAATTTGATTTCCAATCGACAAGATGGTGCAGATATTATTTTAGATGACATCTTGTCGGTCCTTGGTTTTATTTTGGTTCTGGTGGGATTATCTATCTTTCTTTCATCTGTTGATTTCAAAGAAAAAAAAGAAAATAACAAAAAAGACGAGAACTCATAGAGTTTTCGTCTTTTTTAATTTTAACTAAAATAGTTTTTTCTAGTTATCACTCCCTTTTTGTCTAAGTTCTTCCAATTCAATATAATTTTTAATTGCTTTTCTATTGTCTTGGATCATTATATAGATTATGAAGGCAAAACTAATTGTGCATAGTGTTCCACATATTATTGTGCCTAAAGTTGAGTCCATTTTATATAAACATCCATTGCAGAAATTAACCAAGGAATGGTGTAAATAAAACTAAGTGGCTTCATAATTGTAATATTTTAATAATTTGTATGATTTTTAACTTTACACTTAGAGTATAGCTTAAAAATATATTATCGTCTATGTCTGTTTTTTTTATCTGAAGTTTTTTACTCTTTTTCCAATTTCCATAAACTCTTTTGCCTCAGGCGATTTTTCAATGCTTCCAAAAGGCATTTGAGCAATTAATCTCCAACTCTCTGGTAATTTCCATTCTTTTTTGACGGCTTCGTCAATGATTGGGTTGTAGTGTTGTAAAGTTGCTCCAATTTTCTTTTCCGCTAAAGCTGTCCAAACAGCAAATTGTGCAATTGCATTTGCATGTTCTGCAAAAGTTGGAAAGTTTTGAGCATATGCTGGGAATTGTTCTTGAAGTTTTTTTGTTGTATCATCATCTTCAAAGAAAAGAACTGTTCCGAATCCCGATTTAAAGCAGTTATCCACTTTTATTTGTGTGTTTTTGAATGCTTCTTCGGGAATCATTGCTTTTAGTGTATCTAAGACAATATTCCATACTTTTTCATGGTGTTTTCCAAACAAAATAACAGCTCTAGGAGATTGCGAATTAAAAGCACTTGGAGATTGTTTAATACTATTTTCAATTAGTTTTATAATTTCATCTTCACTCAAAACCTCTGATTTTCCTAGGTTATATATGCTTCGTCTTTTTTCGATTAGTTCACTGAACATTTATTAGCTCCTCTTGTAATATTTTTTGTAATTTTAATATAAACTTTTTTAATTTAAAGACTAGTCAAAACTAAATAAATTTGGTAATAGTAGTTGAAATTTTTATAAAAATGCGTCATTATAATAATGATTGCTATTTTTGTTTCAAATCTTGTTAATGTAAAGGATATAAAGATGACAGAAAATAAAAATGAAGCTTGGAACGGTTTTGCCGGCGAAAAGTGGAAAAAGGAAGTGAATGTCAGAGATTTCATCATTCATAACTACCTCCCTTACGAAGGCGACGACTCTTTTCTTGCTCCTGCGACTCCTAGAACACAAAAAGTCTGGAACACAGTTCTTGATTTGATGAAGAAAGAAATTGCGAACGGTGGCGTTTTAGACAGTGACACTAAAGTAGTTTCAGGTATTGCTTCTCACGGTGCTGGATATATCAGCAAAGAAGACGAAGTTATCGTTGGCTTGCAAACGGATGCTCCTTTGAAAAGAGCTTTGATGCCTTATGGTGGCTATAAAATGGTTAAAGACTCTTGCGATGCTTATGGCATTGCGCTTGATCCATTTGTAACTGAAGTTTTCACAAAATTCCGTAAAACACATAATGATGGTGTTTTTGATGCATATACTCCAGAAATTCGTGCTTGCCGCAAAAGTGGTATCGTAACTGGTCTTCCAGATGCTTACGGTCGTGGTCGTATTATTGGTGACTATCGTCGTGTTGCTCTTTATGGTATTGACAAGCTTATTGAAGAAAAACAAAAAGAAAAAGCTATCTCTGATAAAGCTGCTATGGTTGAAGATATTATCAGAGATAGAGAAGAGCTTTCTGAACAAATCAGAGCTTTGAAAGATATGAAAACGATGGCTGCTGCTTATGGTTTGGATATTTCTAAACCTGCAACAAATGCAACAGAAGCTGTTCAATGGACATACCTCGGTTATTTGGCTGCAATTAAAGACCAAAACGGTGCGGCTATGTCTTTGGGTCGTGTTTCTTCTTTCTTAGATATCTACTTTGAAAGAGATATCAAAGCTGGTGTATTGACAGAATCTAAAGCTCAAGAAATTATGGATGATTTCGTAATTAAACTTCGTATGGTTCGTTTCTTAAGAACGCCTGACTATAATGCGTTGTTCTCTGGTGACCCTGTTTGGGTAACAGAATCAATTGGTGGTATGGGAATTGACGGAAGAACTTTGGTAACTAAGAACTCTTTCCGTGTTCTTCACACATTGAACAACTTAGGACCTGCTCCAGAACCAAACTTGACAGTTCTTTGGTCTGAACACCTTCCAAAAGGTTTCAAAGATTTCTGTGCGAAAGTATCTATTGATACATCATCTATCCAATATGAAAATGACGATATGATGAGAGAATTCTTTGGTGATGACTATGGTATTGCTTGTTGCGTATCTCCAATGAAAATTGGTAAACAAATGCAATTCTTTGGTGCTCGTGCAAACTTGGCTAAGACAATGCTTTATGCCATCAACGGCGGTAAAGACGAAAAATCTGGCGACCAAGTTGGCCCAATGTTCGAACCAATTACTACAGAATACTTAGGTTATGATGAAGTTGTTGCTAAATTTGACGAAATGATGGAATGGTTGGCACAAACTTATGTGAACGCATTGAACATCATTCACTATATGCACGACAAATATTCTTACGAAAAATCTTTGATGGCTTTGCATGACAAAGATATCGTTCGTACGCTTGGTTGTGGTATTGCTGGACTTTCTGTTGTTGCTGACTCACTTTCTGCAATTAAATTTGCAAAAGTTAAAGTTATCAGAAACGAAGCTGGTCTTGCTGTTGATTATGTCATTGAAGGTGACTACCCTAAATATGGTAACAACGACGAAAGAGTTGATGACATCGCAGTTGAAGTTGTTAAGAAATTCATGGATAAGATTAGAAAATTCCCTACTTATCGTCATGCAGTTCCAACACAATCTGTTTTGACAATTACTTCAAACGTTGTTTATGGTAAGAAAACAGGTTCTACACCAGATGGTAGAAAAGCAGGTGTTCCATTTGCTCCTGGTGCAAACCCACTTCATGGTCGTGACACACATGGTGCTTTGGCATCTTTGATGTCTGTATCAAAACTTCCATTCCAACATGCACAAGATGGTATTTCTAATACTTTCTCAATTATCCCTAACTCTTTGGGTAAGGATAAATCTGCTCAAGTTTCTAACTTGACAGCTATGTTAGATGGTTATGTTGCGAATGCAGGTCAACACTTGAACGTTAACGTATTTAATCGTGAAACTTTGCTTGATGCAATGGATCACCCAGAAAACTACCCACAACTTACTGTTCGTGTTTCTGGTTATGCTGTTAACTTCATTAAGTTGACTAGAGAACAACAAGAAGATGTTGTTTCTCGTACGTTCCACGAACGCATCGCGTAAAAATCCGTATTTTGGATTTTTAATACAGAAAAATAGGAGAGGAAATTTCAAGTCATTTACTTTTTTGTAAACTCATGAAATTTCCCTCCTTTTTTCTTATTATAAATCTCAAACTCCGAATTTTAATTTATTTCTTATTATCTTTCTCATTCTTCAAAGTTTTGGAAAGATAAATAAAAAAGGAGTTCAAACTGAACTCCTTTTTTTTGTATGTTAAACTTTCTTAATTTAAGTTATCTCCTTTGGAATTTAAGGCTTTCTTCATCTTTATATAAACTTTTGTATTAATGTTTTTTAATAAATAAGGTTTATTTAATTTATATCTTCCGAACTATTAACAAACTGAATGACGCAGAGGGTTGCGGTAGTTGTTGTTTTAAAACGGACGAAATTGATGGTTAAATTTTATTTTATGACGATTAGCAAATATGGTGACATTATTGGGGCAAATTTATTAAGAACCTTGAGAAAGAAAACACATAATGTTGATTTTTACGGTGTTGGAGGACCCAAAATGGGGCTTGATAAAGTCATTGAGTATGAAAAACTGAATGATAATATGTATCTCAATGATGATTGTAGCAAAATCTGTTGTGATAATATTGGCGTTTTTGCTGATATTATGCGTGTTAAACCTGATGTTATCATTTCTATTGGGAATTGGGATTTTTGCAAAGAAATTTATAAAAAAATAAATAACTCCTGTCATTGCAGTAAAGTGATTATTGTGCATTATGTTGCTCCGAATGTTTTTTATAAAGGCGAACGGTTTATAAAAGAAATGAGTGAACAGATAGATTTATTGGTCAGCATTTATCCTCAAGAAGTTAAATGTGCTAATAAATATAAACTTCCTTGCACTTACGTTGGGCATCCAATGACAGAAATTAGGTGTGTGAATAGTAATTTGACAGAGTTTTATAGAAGAATTTCTCTTGCTCCTCAGCAGAAATTTTTGACAGCCCTGTTCGAAACAAATCTGGATGATGTAAAACGGAATTTACCCTATATACTTGAAGTTGGAAAAGCAATTCAGAATAGAAAGCCTGAATTGACATTTGTTTTGCTTTCTTCAGGTAAGATTCTTGCATATATTCAAGAACATGTTGAAAAATCACAGTCTAAGGCAATTGTTTTAGATGAAGAAAAAGATCTTGATAATGTTATTTCAATGACCAAGGTTGCTATTGCAACATCTGAGAAAGGGACTTTAAAATTTTCTTTTGCAGACATTCCTCATGTTGTCGCTTATAAAGAACCTCCAGCAAAAAGATTTAGGCTTGGTAAAAGCAAACATTTTCATTTTTTAAATTTAGTCAATTTAATATTAGAAAAAAACATCATTCCCATTTATTTTAACTATAGCTATAATCCTAAAAATATTAAGAATTCTGTTTTGACTCTCCTAAATAACGAAGAAATATATAAAAATCAAATTGAGGCTTTTCATGAACTGAAATATCTTTTGCTTAATGGTAAAAAAAGTTCTAGTGAAAATGCAGCCGATGCAATACTAAGTTTTGTTAGAGGATTGATGTGCGTGAATGGTTCTTGCGTTTATTTATAGATATTTCATTAAAAAATGTTGCTAATCTTGGTCAAAAAGTCTATATAGATAAGCAAGTTAACTTGTTTTATTTTGAGAAGATTTATGGAAGAAATTTTAGGTCGAATTCATTCAGAAGAAAGTGCTGGGACTGTTGATGGTCCAGGGCTTCGTTATGTTGTTTTTACGCAAGGGTGTCCTCTTCGCTGCCAATATTGTCATAATCCGGATACTTGGGGTTTGAATGGTGGTCAACTTGTGCGTCCAGCAGATTTGGTTTCTCGTATTTCAAAATATAAAGATTTTATGAGATTTTCGAATGGAGGTGTTACTGTTTCTGGAGGTGAACCTTTATTGCAACCTAGGTTCGTTGAGGAGCTTTTTAAAGGCTTAAAAGAACAAGGCATTCATACGGCACTAGATACATCTGGTCATGTGGACTTTTCAAAAGATATTGAAGCCGCGTTAAAGTATACGGATCTTGTTTTATTAGATATTAAGCATTTGGACCCTTTGAAACATAAGGAATTAACTGGTTTTGAAAACTTTAGAACATTGAGATTTTTAGATAAACTTGAAGATATGCGTGTTAAAACTTGGATTAGATATGTTATTTTGCCAACTTTTAATGCAACTGTTGAATATGCAGAAAAATTAGCATTGTTTGTTAAGAAATATAGATGTGTCGAATTGGTTGAGTTATTGCCATATCATGAAATGGGTAAATTTAAGTGGGAAAAATTAGGTCTTAAATATCGTCTTCAAGGTATTGAACCTCCAACAAAAGAAACGGTTAAAGCTATTGCAAAAGTTTTTGCTGCTCATGGTATTAAGACACTTGGTGGCGGGCTTTAATTTTTCAGTTGTATATCCTTTAGTATAGTTATATAATCCTAGATATGTGGTCTATTTTCTGCGCATAAAAAAAGAAAATTTTGTGCTACAATTATTTTAGGACTGAACTACGGGACTAAGCGAATGAAACTATACTTAATTGCACTTAGCAAGCAAGGAGATTTCATTGGAGCTAATTTAAAACAAGCTCTTAAGCAGAAATCTAGCCAGCTTGAATTCTATGGGATAGGTGGTCCAAAAATGGGCCTAAAAAAAGTCATTCCTTATGAAAAACTTCACGATACAATTTATTCAACAGAGAATGAGAAAAAGTTTTTGGATAAAGACTTTGATGTTGTTCAAGACATCTTGTTACAAAAACCTGATGTTTTAATCACAATAGGAAATTGGGATTTTTGTAAGGGACTCTATGAAAAACTTTCACATCATAAAAAACTCTTCAAGAACTTAATTAAAGTTCATTATGTCGCTCCCAGAATCTTTTATCATAACAATAAAATTGCAGCAACGATGGGAAAATATATTGATTTTCTAATTAGTGTCTATCCGCAAGAGGTTTCTTGTTTTTCAACTTATCGTCTTCCAGCTGTTTACGTTGGTCATCCTATATTGGAAAGTTCAGTTGAGAGCAGAAGAGATTTTGAGACGAGAAGAAAATATGGAATTTCTCCAGATGCTAAGGTTTTGACTGCAATTCTTGGTTCAAATGAAAAAGACGTTAAGAGAATGCTTCCATTCTTTATTTCGGCTGCAAAAAACACGCAAGAAATCAGAAAAGATGCTGTTTGTGTTATGCTTGTTTCATCCAATGTTTATACATATGTTGATGAAATGATCAAGAAGAGTAATTCTCAAATCTTACTTTTAGATGAAGAAAAGGAAATGGATTCTATTTTGAGCATCACAGATGCAGGCGTGGCTTCTTCTGAAGGAGCAACATTGAAGTTTTCAATTGCTGAAGTTCCTCATGTCGTGGCCTATAAAGAAGGGTTTTTGAGTAAAGTTCTTTTGAGTAAACCCCGAAATTTTCATTTCCTAAATCTGACAAATGAGATTTTGGAAAGAAAAGTTATTCCAGTATATTTGGATGATAATTTTAATGAGAACAATATTCATAAAGTGATGATGAAGTTGATTGAAAAAGGGGAACTTTATCAGAAGCAAAAAGAAGGGTTTGTGGAATTGAAAGATATTCTTGCAAATGGAAAAAAGAAATCTAGTGAAAATGCTGGAGAGGCAATTTTGAATTTTGTGAGAAGCCGTGCTTGTGTTGACGGTGTGAATTGTATTTACATATAAAATAAAAAAGAGAGTGAATTTCACTCTCTTTTTTTTGCTCTTCAGCTACATTGTCTGTAAAAAGACATTTTCGAATTGATTTCATAATATTCTTTCGCCTCAAGAGGGGATTGAGCATTATACATTGCAATATCAATTGCTTTATGAAGAAATACCGGAGGGGATATGTTCCACTGCCCATTCTTAAATTCATGGACAATTTTAGTTACAACAGCCTCATCTGTAATTTCCGTAACTTTATTGATAAAGACTTGGGAAATTTTTCCGTTTTGAGCTAAGGCTTCAATTACGCAGAAATCTTTTTCGATAATGACCAACCCTTGTTCTTCATCATCTTCTTTTATAAAAACGGCGAAGGGTTTTTCTCCAATAGGTTTGGCGATTATGATGGCTTGCGAAATGTCATCTATATTTCTATTAGATTGCCAAAGTGCAGCACTTCCACGGTTTGTGATTTCAACAGGATAATGTTTGATTTTCATATAGTTAAAATTTAGTTTTTTAATTCTTAGGTACAATAATTATTTTGAAACTGGAAGGTAGCATATATTATCTTCTTTGTAAATAGACAAAAAAGATAATATTTAAAAGAAAAACACCGCCTATGAAAGGGGTGTTTTTTGCTGCTTGTTTTACTCATTTTGGTTTTGTTTTTCGAGGTTTCTTATTGCTCTTTCCAAAACTTTGGGAGGCGTTGCTGACCATTTTTCACCTTCTTTTTGCTGAATAATTTTGCAAACTGCGAAGGTTTCTTTGTTTTCACCATCGTTTTTTTCAGAAAATCCAATGACTTTTGAGATGGTTACTTTGTTTTCTTGTGCCATAAGGACATAAAAACCACTGCGAAGGACAAACAAATTGAACTTTTTGCCTTGACGAATGCATCGTGCAAATTTTCCTTTTTTGTTTGTGATGAGTGTTGCTTCTTCGGCCATAACTTGCGCATAAGCGTTCTTTCCCGAAACAGAAGTTCTTTGATTTGTTGTTTCCATAAAAATAGAGTTTAATTAATAATTTATTGTTGGTTGTAGAGTATCATAGTCGAATATATATGTAAATAGACAAAAAATGGAATTTACAATGCAAGAACTAGAAATTTATATTCATAATTTGTGGGATAAATTGATTCGAACAACAAGTGATGTCAGTTTGCTTGTTGCTGAAAATAAGTATCAATCCAAAAATGTTCTTTATGTTTCTTCAAAAGAAAATTATCAGAAAATTTTTAATGTGTTTAATCAGAAAGTTGATGTTAAAAAACTACCTGAAAACTTATCTGAAGTTTTAGAATCAGAAACACAAGGACTTCTTTATCTGCCACATCCATATGTCGTTCCTGGAGGAAGATTTAATGAGATGTATGGTTGGGATAGCCATTTCATTATTTTAGGGCTTCTCAATTCTGGAAGAGATGAATTAGCAAAAAATATGGCAGATAATCAACTTTATCAGATTGCACATTATGGGAAAGTTCTAAATGCGAATCGAAGCTATTATCTGAGTCGCTCTCATCCACCGTTACTTGCAAGTTCAGTTTTAGCAATTTATGAAAAAAACGAAGATAAAAAATGGTTGGAACATGCTTTTCCATTGCTTGAAACATATTTCAAATATTATCGAACTGGAGAAAAGTTTATTTCTGATATTGGTCTTTCCAGATATTATGATGAAAGCTCTTTACCTGCTTATGAGCTGAGAGGAGAAGATGAAAAAGGATACTATGCACTTTTGAAAGAGATGTTTAAAACAGGGAAGATTTTATCTCAATATCCTTTATCAACTTTTTATGATGAAGAAAAAGATGAACTGACTGAGAATTTTTATCGCTCAGATAGAAGTATGAGAGAATCTGGTTTTGACATCACGGATATGTTTGGAGCATTTTCTTGTGAGACAATTTTTAAAGCTCCTGTCTGTTTGAATTCTTTGCTTTTCAAAATGGCAAAAGATTTATCTGAAATTGCCGAGCTCATTGGTGATATTACAAAATCTGATTTTTATATGCAAGAAGCGGCTAGGATTGGAGAAGCAATAAATAATTATCTTTGGCATGAAGAATGGGGCGGATATTTTAATTATGATATTGTTTTTAAGAAAAATGATAACTATCTCTATGCTACAGTTTTTTATCCACTTTGGGCGGGAGTAGCTTCTCAAAAACAGGCACAAGAACTTGTTAAAAAAGCTTCGGGTTTGATGACGGAACAAGGGCTTTTAACAAGTTTGAATAAAAGTGGCAAACAATGGGATTTTCCGTTCTCTTGGGCGCCTTTGAATTATTTTGAAGTTAGTGGTTTGAAAAAATATGGTTTTGAAGAAGAATCAGAAAAAATCCGTTTAGGATTTATGAAAATGATTGAAGAAGATTTCAAAAAGACGCATACTTTGAAAGAAAAGTATAGTCTTGAAGATGAAGAGACAAACATTGAGTTTGGCTATAATTCAAATGAAGAAGGTTTTGGCTGGACAAATGCTGTTTATTTAGAGTTTTTAAAATTTGGTAGGAATGGAGTAAACGAATGACAACAAGAATTATCATTGCCACTCATGGGGATGTAGATAAGAAAGAAAAAATTTATGTAGGGAAAACAGATTTGTCTTTGGTTGAAGAAAATAAGTCTAAAAATCTTGGTCTTCTTCTCAAAGAAGTTGAGCTTTATCCTGATATGGTTTTTGCAACCCCTTCTCAAAGAACTGTTGAAACTGCAAATTTAGCAGTTGCTGCGATGGGTCTTTATCTTCCTGTTCACGAGGAAACTTCTTTTCCTGAAATTGATTTAGGTGCAGATGAAGGATGCCCTGAAAATGAAGTTCGCTTACGTTTAGGAACAATTGCAGCTAAGGCTGAAGGGCATGTGATTGCCGATTTGTCCATTGAAGAGCTTCTTGTAAAAGGAGATGTGGTTTTGGACTTGTGGCATTCAAAAGGAGCAGTTCCTAATACATGGAAAATTGATGAAGATAAGACGATAAAATCTTGGGATAATTTTGCAAAAAAAGTGATGTCAGAATGTGAAGATATGAATGTTTTGATTGTGACTGATGAAGCAACTGCGCATTTTTCTCCTTACTTGACAGGAAATTTTGTGGATTTCTCTAAAGAAAATAAGCTAAGCCTTGAAACAGGGAATTTTGCAATTTTTGAAAAAGCTCCAAAGGGAGATTATTGGATTTGTCGTGCTTGGGATGAAAACCCTGAAGTGGTTTTAAAGGAAATTTATGAAGAAGATGAGGGCTGCTGTGGCGGAAGTTGTGGTTGCGGTGGACATCATCATGAAGAACACGAATGTGCATGTGGTCATTCTCATAGCGAGGAACATGAGTGTTGTGGTGGACATCATCACGGAGAAGGTCATGAATGTTGCGGTGGTGGATGTGGATGCGGACATAAGCACTAGAACTATAGATTAAAAAAAGAGGGAAATTTTCCCTCTTTTTTAGCTTTGGAATTTATCAAGTAAATCTTTAATTTCATTAATTTTTTGAGTCCTATCTGCTTCATTTTCGAAAGAATGTGCTACGCAAGATTCTAAGTGCGCTTTCAAAATGTTACTTTCAACAGATTTGATAGCAGAACGAATAGCTTTAAGTTGGATGAGAATTTCTGGGCAATAACGTCGGTTCTCAATCATCTTTTTTACCCCTTCCATTTGTCCAATAGCTCGGTTGAGGCGAGAAATCTCTTTTTGATGTGAAGGATATTCGATTGAGTGACAGCAAGAATCTTCTTCTTTTTTCATTTTTATTCTCCTTTAGTGGCAACCATGTTGCATTGTTTCGTGCGATGTGTTGCTTTCTGAAAACTTGGGAGTTAGAACGTGACCGCTAACACCAATGAGGTATAATAATGTTGCAATGATTAAAATTATCTTATTTATTTTGTGAAATTTTTGATTACAGCAACCATTACAGTTCTTGTAATATAAAAAATATGAAAGGGCTAAAAAAGTTCCTGAAAGGATAAGCAAAATTGTCATTTGTTGGTGCGTAATTTTAATTATATTTGTTTCAATATTTACACCAAAAAGAATAGAAATCATGATAAGAATGAGTGGTAATCCACAGCAGATGAAGTGGAAAATAACGGTTGCAATGGTTGATGTGAGTGAAAGCTTGTTGGCAAGTTTTTGTTTTTCCATTTGAAATCCTAAATAAGGGGAGGAGTGTCTTATCAGACACTCCCAAAATTATAAAAATATATTAGCAGTTACAATCTTTGCCACATTTACATTCTTTTGCTTTGGCATTGCTTTCACCACATTTGCAATCTGGTCCGCATTTGCAGTCTTTATTGCATTGGCAGTTGTCACCGCAATTACAATTTTCTCCGCATTTGCAATTTGGGTTTTTACATTTTGACATTTGTTTTATTCCTCTAAAATTTTTTGTTACATACTTCCTTAAGGTATTATTTAATATATACCCCCAATGGGTATAAGTCAACTTTTATTTTATTATTTTTGTATTATATTGTTCTTATTAGAAAAATAGGAGAATCATTATGATTAGAGAATTTAGAACTGAAGATTTAGACGACGTGATGAAAATTTGGTTGGAGACAAATCTTTCAGCTCACCATTTTATTGATGAGAAGTATTGGCAGGGAAATTTTGAATTTGTTAAAGCTGTGATGCCTAAGTCTGAGCTTTATATTGCCGAAGAAAATGGAGAGGTTGCCGGTTTTATTGGAATTGTTGAAGGATATATTGCAGGAATTTTTGTCGCAGAAAAATATCGCGGTAAGGGTCTTGGAAAAGAACTCTTGAATAGTGCGAAAAGAAGATATAATAATCTTACATTGAATGTTTATGTAAAAAATAACAATGCTGTCAGATTTTATTTGAAAAATGAATTTGATTTGGTTACAAAGATGACCAATCCAGATACAGGCGAAGAAGAATGTGAAATGAGTTGGAAAAGAACAGCTTGTATGTTGGGTGGTAATTGTTAGAGAAAGGTTTAAGGACTTAATAATGGCGAAAAAGATACTCTTTACAGGCGGTGGTTCTGCTGGGCATGTGACACTTAACTTGGCGCTTGTTCCAATTTTTCAGAAAGAAGGTTGGGAAATTTCTTATATTGGTTCCATGAGAGGAATTGAAAAAGATTTGGTTTCTAAGATTGAAAATATAAAATATTTTGAAATCCATACTGGAAAACTTCGTCGCTATTTTTCTTTGAAAAATTTCTTGGATATGATGAAAATTCCACTTGGAATGATTCAAGCATATTTCATTGTGCGTAAAGAAAAACCTGATGTTATTTTTTCTAAAGGTGGTTTTGTTTCTTTTCCTGTGGTTGTTGCGGGTTGGCTCAATCGCGTGAAAGTCATTATGCATGAATCTGATGTGACACCAGGGCTGGCAAATAAACTTTCTCTTCCTTTTGTAACAAAGTTTTTTACAACATTTGATGATACAATCAAATATGTCAAAAATAAAAGCAAAGTTGAATATGTTGGTCCTGTTGTTTCTGACAGACTCAAAAAAGGTGTGGCTGAGAAGGGGTATGAGTTTTGTGGTTTGACTGATTTTAAGCCAATTCTTTTGGTTATGGGTGGTAGCTTAGGTGCAAAAAGTATTAATGATGCTGTTCGCAAGAACTTAGAGTTTATCTTGAAGAAATATCAAGTGATTCACCTTTGTGGAAAAGGTCAACTTGCACAAGACATTAAGAAAAAAGGCTATTTGCAATATGAATATGTCAATAAAGAGTTGCCTGACTTGATGGCAATTGCAGATGTTGTTATTTCTCGTTCTGGTTCAAATTCTATTTTCGAATTTTTAAGTTTAAATAAGCCAATGGTTTTAGTTCCACTTCCAAGCAGAGCAAGCCGTGGAGAACAATCTTTGAATGCAAAATCTTTCGAGGATAAAGGCTTTTGTGAAATTATTGAAGATGAAGAACTTGGTAATGGCAAAGAATTTTTATATGTCATCAATAAGGTTTATGAAAACAAAGAAGACTATGCTAAAGCAATGAAAGATGCTAAAACACCAATGGCAAGTGATAAAAGTGTTTACAAAAAAATTGTTGAAATTGCAAAAATTTAATTTAGACTGTTATTTATGAAAAAGAGCAAATTATATAAATTTATATCTGTTATCTTAGGGCTGTTGATTATTTCAACGGCCGTTTGCTCTTATGTCGAACCATGTGTTGGCGAAGAATGTCACATTGTATCTGAGAATTTTAACTCTGCTCAACACGATAATGATATGGTTGGTGGTTGCGCTCATGCACATCATGTTCATTCCAATCATAATTTCTTGCCTGCATCTTTTTTCATTGCTTTTTTTGAAAACCAAGACAAAGATGCACCTTCTTTTTATAAAGATTTAGTTTTTAGTTCTATTCCTTCTAAAATATATCGTCCTCCAATAGCTTAAAAAAATAAACAGCTAGATTTAGCTGAAAGATTTATTTTATTAATGTTTATCGGAGATTTTTTATGTTTGTAAAAAACAAAATTCTTGTTTTGGGTTTATTGAGTGTTTTTTTACTCAGCCCTAAACAATCTAATGCACAAATATGTAAACCACAAAATGGATATGATGTTTTGACATGTGCTCAGGCAAAGAGTCCTGACTTGCTCAATGCTAAAGCCCAAGAACCGGTTTATGTGCAATATCAAAAACAATCGAAGCAATGGTTTGCACCAGAACTTGATGGTGGTTTGAATTATACCAGAGCGGATGACGAAAAAGGTGTGGAGGTAGAGCTTGCACTTTTGCAGAATATTGAGATGCCTTCAAAACGAAAGGCTCGTCAAGATAAAGCGAAAGCTGCTTTGAATAGCTCTCGTTTGTCAACTTTGGAGCAAGAAGAAAAAACAACTTATGAAGGGCTTCTGCTTTTGAATAGATTGCGTCAAGTTAGCAAGGAAAAAGAAGTGGTTATTGAAGCCATTGAAACTTTTGAAAAAGTTTTAAAAAAATATCGTCAAAGTTCTGTTCTTTCTCCTGAAGATGAAGTTTCTAAGGATGTTTTCTTACTAGCACTTAAAGGTTATAAAATTGAGATTCAACAGCTTGTTGATGAAGAAAACACCTTAAAAAGCGCTTTGTCTTACATGCTCCAGCTTGAGAAGAATACCAAGATAACTTCTTCTTGGTTTTTATATGCACCTAAGGTTTGGCCAATGATTAAGGATGTTGATGTTGTAAAAAGTTATGAGATAGAGCAAGAAAATCTTTCTCTTGAGCTAGCTCAAGCAGATTATTTGGAAGCAAAATCAAGTAATGCTAGTTTCAATGTTGGTCCTTATATTGCAACAAAACCAGGTGATTTAGGTAGGCTAGATACATATGGTGTGAAATTTTCTTTTCCTTTCCCTGTAAATTCTAATCGTAACCAAATCAAAGGGGCTCGTTTTGCTGTTAAAGCTGCTGAACAAAATTATGAATTTAGAAAAATGGAAGCAGAAAAAAACTTATCTCTTGCTCTTCATCAATATGAATTAGGTAAAAAGACCCTTAAAGAAATTTCTTTGGGTGACTTGAAAAACAGACACCAAAATGTAGAAAGACTTTTTGCAAATGGACGTGTCAGTACATCACTTTTTATTGAAGCTCATCAGCAGATGATTGAAGCAACTAAGATGTATAATCAATATGAGTTGGAAACTTTGAAATCACTTTGGAGTATATATCTGGTTAACAAAACGCTCAGTTCAAATTTTAAGGAGGTAGCTTATGCAAAATAAGAAATTTTATCTCTTTGCTTTTCTTGTTTTTATGTTATCTCTTTCACCGCTTAGAGCTGAAGAAGTACATGATGATCACGATGAGCATGAGGAACTTGAACTTTCAGCAAAAGTTTTGAAAAATTATGGCATTGAAGTTGCTGTCTTAGAAAAAAAATCGCCTTATGTCCTTCCTCGTGAAGCTTTTGTGGAGGCACAAGGAGATACCTATATTTTCAAACAAGAAAAGGAAAATGTTTTTGAACAAGTGGAAGTACATCCGCTGAAAAAGACAAAGTCCGAAATGTTTTTTGAGTCTGATGATGTTTCAGCAGGCGAAGAATTTGTTGTTAAAGGTGCCAAGTACCTCCGTGTTATTCTTTTGGATAAAGAAGGCGGAGAAGTTGGTCATGCACACTAAAAAGGTTTGAAAAATGGTAAATAGTATAATTAGATTTTCGGTGAAAAATAAGGGAATGGTCCTGTTTTTCACGCTTTTGACTATGATATATGGTCTTTATAGCTTGGTTCATTTGCCGATTGATGCCATTCCGGATATTACGAACAATCAAATTCAAATTAATACGGAAGTTAAGGGTTGGTCAGCTGAAGAAATTGAAAAAACAGTGACATTTCCTGTTGAGGCAAATGTTCGTGGTATTCCAAATATCAAAAATGTTCGTTCTTTAAGTCGCTTTGGACTTTCTCAGGTGACGGTTATTTTTGAAGATGATATGGATATCTATCTGGCAAGACAACTTGTTTCTGAAAGACTGCAAAATGTTGAAGGTCTTCCTGAAGGTGCTAGTCCGCAGTTGGGGCCAATTAGTACTGGTCTGGGAGAGATTTTTCAATATAAAATCGATTTCAAAAATGTTGAGAAAAATCCTCAGGAAAGATTTAAGCAACTTGTTGAATTGAAAACAATTCAGGACTGGAATATCAAACCAAGACTTTTGGGTGTTAAAGGTGTTGCAGAAATTAATACAACAGGTGGATTTGAACGTCAAATTCATCTGTTGCCGAATCCAGATAAACTTTCTCGTTATGGCTTGGAAATTGAGGATATTAGTTCTGCTTTGGCTGGTTCAACTCAAAATGTGGGTGGTGGATATGTCGAACAAGATGCTGAACAATTTATTGTTCAGGGAATTGGCTTTTTGAAAAGCCCACAAGAAATTTTGGAGATGCCAGTTAAGGTTTTGCCAAACTATGATGTGATTACAATTTCTGATGTTGCAGATGTGATTGAAGGAAAAGAAACACGTACAGGAAGTGCTACATTTAACGGTGATGAAATTGTTTTAGGGACTGTGATGATGATGACTGGAGAAAACAGTCGAACAACAGCTCAAAATATTGCGGAAAGAGTTGAAGAAATCAAAAAAGATTTGCCAGATGATTTAGAATTGACTGTTCTTTATAGTCGTTCTGATTTGGTTAATGCAACAATCGGCACAGTTTGGCATAATATTGCGACAGGTGCTTGCTTGGTGATTATTATCTTATTCTTATTGGTTGGAAATATTCGTGCCGCTTTTATTACTGCTTTGGCAATTCCTCTTTCTTTGCTTATCACTGTGATTTGTATGAGATTGTTTAATATTTCAGGAAACTTGATGAGTTTGGGAGCTCTGGACTTTGGAATTATCATTGATGGGGTGGTCATTGTGGTTGACCATTGTATGAGGAAACTGAAGGAAAAAGTTAATGGTCAAGAAAATCTAACACATAATGATATTGATGAGATTGTTATTTCAGCAACAGCAGAAATTAGAAAAGCTGCAGGCTTTGGTCAGTTGATTTTGGTTGTGGTTTTTCTACCAATCTTTGCATTGGTAGGCATTGAAGCAAAGACTTTTCAGCCAATGGCCTCAACTTTTATCTTTGCACTTTTAGGTGCAATGGTGCTTTCCTTTACCTTAACACCTGCCCTAGTTGCTTTACTTTTGAGAAGTGGTAGTGCAGAAAAAGAATCAAAGATTATGTTGTTCTTAGAAAGAAGATACTCTGCAATTCTTTTCTTCTTGTTGAAAAAAACAAAGGCGGTGATTGCTTTTGCACTAGCAATTATTGTGGTTGGTATTTTTCTCTTCAAATCTTTGGGGGGGGAATTTATGCCACAGCTGAAAGAAGGTGCTTTTGCCTTTCATGTGATTAAACCTCAAAATGTTTCATTGACCATGAGTCTGGACTTGCAGGAAAAAGTCGAGAAATTGATTAGTGAACATCCTCAAGTCGATCATGTATTTAGTCGTATTGGAACAAGTGAAATTGCAACTGATCCAATGGGAATGAATATTGCTGATACTTATATTATCTTGAAAGATTTTGGAAAAGGAATGGATTTAGATGCGTTCTCTCACGAACTGACGGAAGAATTAAAGGAAAACTATCCTGGAATGCAATTCCTTGCTTCTCAGCCTATCCAAATGCGTTTTAATGAGCTGTTGGAAGGGTCTCGTTCAGATTTAACAATCAAAATTTTTGGAGATGATTTGGAGATATTGGCAAAAATTGGGAAAGAAGTTGAAGAAGCTATCAAACCTGTTTCTGAACAAGCGGATGTGGAGCTTGAACAACTTGGAGCCTTCCCTGTTTTGGCTGTTGAACCTAAACTCTTTGCTTTGAAAAAATATGGTGTCAATAAAAACGAAGTTTTACAATTGATGTCTATGGCACTTGCTGGCGAAGAAGTTGGTTATTATTATGACAAAGATAAAAGATATCCAATTATTGTTAGGTTGGAAGAAAGCTTGCGTGGAAATATTGATGTTATTAAAAAGCTTCCTGTAGCGACCTTGAATGGGAATATTGTTCCTTTAGAAGAATTGGCAGATATTCGTTTCAAAGAAACTTATGGAGCAATCAATCGTGAAGATGGAAACAGGCGTAGTGCAATTATGGTCAATATTCGAGGCATTGATACTGAAACTTTTGTAAAAAAAGCTCAGGCAATTGTTGAAGAAAAAGTAACTTTACCAAATGGTTATTATATTGAGTGGGGTGGACAATACGAAAATATGCAAAAGGCGATGAGTCGTTTGTCTATTTTGACGGTTGTTACACTTGGAGTGATGTTCTTTATGATTTATGCTGCTTTTCATAGTGTAAAACAAACTTTTTTGATTTTCTTTGGAATTCCTTTTGCTTTGTTTGGAGGTGTTTTATCTCTGATTATCAGCGGAATCCCTTTTAGTATTTCTGCGGGGGTTGGTTTTATAGCTCTGTTAGGGATTGCGGTGTTAAATGGTATTGTTTTGATTAACGGTTTTGCAAAGAACAGCTATAATAATCATGGTTTGAAAGCTCGTGTTCTTCAAGGAGCTAAGATGCGTCTCCGTCCTGTTTTGATGACAGCCTTGACGGATGTTCTTGGCTTTTTGCCAATGGCACTTGCAACAGGTGTTGGCGCAGAGGTTCAGAAGCCACTTGCTGTTGTGATTATTGGAGGAATTATCTCTTCAACAATCTTGACCTTGGCGGTTTTACCAACCTTGTATTATCGCGTCTATAAGAAATAAGGATAAAAAAGAAAGAGGCTGAAAAGCCTCTTTCTTTTTATTCGGTGTCCAACTTTGCCTCTCCAGAGCGGAGCAAGGTTCTTCAGTCGAACCTTCTTCTTAGGGGTTCAGGTCCCTACGATATTTCATAAAAAAAACCGACCTTTAAGGTCGGTTTTGAATTGGAGCGGGCAAAGGGATTCGAACCCTCGACATCAACCTTGGCAAGGTTGCGCTCTACCCCTGAGCTATGCCCGCATCGAATAGAACGTGTATTAATTAGCATTACTCAAATAAAAAAGCAAGACCTAATTTTCAAAAAAATGATTTTTTTTGAGATTAGAACAAATCTTTTATAAAATGTGTATAAATTCCAAAGAGATATAGGACAGTTGTCACACTTAAAATAGTTTTGCTCAGGGTGTCTTTTGATTCATGTTTGTGTCCGCAATCACAATGATTGTGCCTAGAATATAAATAATAGGATAAAATCAAGAATCCTCCTGATAAAACAAACATTAAAATTTCACCTATTCCATTGTGCTTATGCTCAAAAGGAAGCGGAGCATATATTCCAAAAGCACTTAAAACTGCTAAAACAGCAGGAATTCCACAGCAAAAAATGTGGATGAAGATGGCGAAGAAAGCACTTCCGAGAACATAGCTATCACAAGAATCTTCGGTTTCTTTATGTTGATGTATTTTTTTCATTTTATAGAACACTTATATATTGGCTGGTTTTAGAAATATTGACATTGAGTTTTTTAATCTCATCATCCATCTTGGCGTTTTCAAATATATAGAGAGCATCGTGAAAATATTCAAGAGCATCTTCAAGAAGTTCTTTATTTTGTGAAGATTTTCCCAAACGGTAGAAAATGTCACCAACTTCACTTTGAGTGATAGCCCAAGAAATTGGATCTTTACGTTCAGTGACAACCTTTTGTTTGTTTTTGTAGCTATCTATGGCAAGAGCTGAAATCTCACTGCTATTAGTTAAATTCCCTAAAATTGCAAGGAGATGTCCAAGGTTTTCTTGAATGTTTGCCCAAAATTCTGGAAACAAAGCATATGTATATATTTTTTCTGCTTCTCTAAGCTGAAAAACAGCATCTCTCAAAGCTTGGATATCTGATTTTTGTTTCCAGTAACTGAAATATAAACTAGAAAGGCGATAGCAAATTGAACCATATTCGTATGGATAGTTATGTTTACTTAAATATTTTTGAGATTGAACATAATATTCAATTGCACCTTTGAAAAACAGAGCAGGGTGTTTGTCAATATTGCTTGAAGCACAGTCATATAACTGTCCAAGGTGATAATAAATGCAACCAAGATGAATTGGATTGCTGATTAAATCTTGATGCTTTATAGCTGTTTCAAAAAGATTCTTAATGATTTTAAAATCTTTATCATCTTTATTTTCAAAAGCATAGCTTAAATAAATGATACCTAGAAAATTCATGATATAAGGCATAAACTCAATTGAGAGAGATTTTGCCGAATCGTCATTTATCAATCTATCGATGATTTTTCTCAAAAGATATTTGCGATAGATTTTAAGCTCTTTATCCTTAGATTCAACTGTGCTGATAATTGCGCCGTGGATGAGATTAATGACAGCTGTTGCAATCTTTTCTCTATCATTGAGGTTGATCGCTGGAATATAGAGACTGTCGACAAGAGAAATGAAAATTTTTCTGTTGCTTTCATATTGATTAGTACTTTGGAAATTGAGGCGGAGTCTATTTCCTTCTCTAAAACCCCAAACGATGACATCTGCTCCTGTTCTGTCAATGACAGTTTGTCCTCTGTCTATCCAGTCAAAAAGTTCTTTACTATCGAAGTTGAGAAAATTTTTATTGAAAGGCTCATCAAAGTAGTGAACTTCAATTCCTTCCTTATCTCGGAGCATTCTTGTGATTGTCTCTCCGCTGTTTCCTTCAACATTATCAGAAAATTCAATGATAAGAATTTTGAATTTTGGCGCAAAAAGCGGTGTATCCAAATCATTCTTTGAATTGTTAGAGGAGAATATGTTTTTGACAAAATCAAAAAAAGCCATTTTTATTTCTTTGCAATCTTAATCTTTTTTGATGTATTTCTTTATTTCATCAAAGTTTTCTTTGACACTATCAAGTGTTTCCTTATTGAGTTCCTTTAGAGGTTGGCTATAATATTCCCATTCTTGCATTTTGTATAAAATCCAAAGGACAGCGAAAGAACCAAATAGAGGAACAGAATAAAGGTTTGGTGAAAAAGTTTGAAAACAAGCTAATAAAACGGAAAGCGCCATAACTTTTGAAACTGCAAATCTGATAGAATCAGGATAAAGCCCCCTTACACTTGCTCTCATACAAAAGCCGTTGTTGTAGATATCTTTATATTTTTCCATAAAGGTCAGCCTTTTCAAAAAGGCAATTGTAACTTCTATAATGACAAAAGAAATAAGAAGCAAACTACAAGTTAGGGAAGTTTCTTCACCCGTTTTGAGGAGAAACCAACCAAGTAAAAAGGCACTTGAAGTTGCCATAGCGGTATTAATTTCGATTTTTGCAGGATATTTATTAAATGATAGAAGTGCAATTGATGTTGCAAGGAAAATGGAACCAAAAGCCCCTAGCAAAGCAATGTTTAAAATCATTGAAAGCCCCATAACGCCGATGCCAATAAAACCTGATTGAGTTGCTAGTATCCCATCAATCGTATTGATATATCTGTATATGAGCGAAAAGATGAAGAGTCCAAGCCCAAGCAAGATTTTTTCAGCATAAATTGGCATTTCGATATCAAAGATATGATAATTTTCAGGGATGAAATAGGTAACAGCCACACAGCCTAATGCTAAAATAAAAGGTGCCAATTTTTCAATGTTCTTGAAGCTGTATGTTCCAAAAATTAGCCCTGAAAAAGTAAGTGCTGTAAACAAGTCGAGGAATTCGAAGTTATATTTTAGGAGATATGGATCATAAAGCACGAAATAGAGGATAATAAGTGAAATAGCGGTGATGCCATAAAGCGTCAAAAAAGCGAATGTGCTTTTTTTGTTCATATTGCCATTACTTATTTTCTTATTTATCAATGAAAGAAGAAAAAAGCTCAATGTGAGAGAAAAGATAAAAGTTAGAACCATAATCAAATATTTAATATCCATGAATTCTTATCCTTAATATGTTATATTATTTCATAGTTATATTATGTTTCTTGCTTTTCTTCAACGATTAAGCACGATTTATGCCATAATAATGTTATATATCTTTTTCAAAAGAGAGTTGAGTTCATCAATTTTGCATTTACTTCTATTGGCAATCTCGCTTAAGTTGGAGCTGATAAGATTGAAATCGCCAGCCTTTCCTTTAGAAATTTCAACTTGTAGCGGATATGGGTAGCTTAAAGGCGTGTTATAAATTTTCTTCAAGACTTCTTCGCTATTAAGCTCAACACCATCATGTTTTGTAATTTGAGTAATCTCATTAATCAAAGGGATGAGCTTTTCTCTCTTTTCTTTGTCTTTGATGACATCAAAAATATTTTTATTATAAGCTGCAGAAACCAAAGAGCAAATAGCATGAACACTGAAAAAATCCCAAAATGCTTTTTCTTCTGTTGATTCTGATTTGACAGAAAGCCCAGCTTTTTCAAAGCAGGAACTAATAATCTTATCATTTTTTTTCTTGCTTTTTGGTGTGAAAGAAATACTTGGGTTTCTTCCATAAAGCAAAACTTGATCAGACTGAGAAAGTAGATATCCATCAAAAAATGAGCGATAAATGTCGTTTTCTAGAATGTTTCGGATATAGAGTGTATCTTTGATTGGTGTGAAAAGCAAAACAGGAGAATTAACAATCTTTTTTCTTGAAATTGCAGTGAGAGATGCATTAAGTTTGATGGCATCTGATGTGATGATGAGCATCTTTGGTGCTTCTTTTAGCCAAAAAGTTGTATCAAATTTGTAATGATTTTTTTGCAAACTATGATTTTCAATAATTGTCACGCCATTGTTGCTCAAACGAGAAGCTGTTCCTTTGTTGGTGATTAGAACAACTTTTTCACCAGAGTTGCTAAATCTCATTGCGAAAAAACAAGCTAAAGCATTGTCTCCGAGAATATAAATTTTACGGTTTTTTTCTTCTTCAGAAATTTTTTCATCTTCAACTTTTTGTGTTTGGACTGTTTTGGATTTCTTTGGTTCTTCAGAAGCAATAGGATCTTCTTTAGTTTCTACCTCTTCGATTGTACCTTGATCTTCATCTTCATTTTTTGTTTCTTCAAGATGTTCTTCTATTGTTATTTCAACTTCTTTTTCAGTAGGGAGTTTTTTCATTTCCTCTAACATGTTTTTCTTAATTTCTTCAAAAGACTTAAGTTTGATTGCAGGTGTTTCTTCCTGTTTGGTTTCTGGTTCTTGCTGTTCTTTAGTCTTTTTTTTGAAAAACATTTAATCAACCTTTTGTAGTTTTGCAATAAAGAAGGAATCCATCCCACCAAGTTCTTCAAGATGATATGGTAAAGTTCTAATAAACCTTTCTTTTGTTATCAAATTTTTTAACTTGCCCTCATTATCATATATATTTATTTCTTTTTCTTTAATAGGAACAATTTTGAAGTTTTTGTTTTCTTTGAGGAATGAATTGATTTGTTTTTCACCTTCAAATTTGCTGATAGAGCAAGTGCAATAAACAAGAATTCCATCTTTTTTAAGTGCTTTTGAGATATGTCTTAAAAAGGCCCTTTGCAATTTTTCTTGTGCTTTGAGATCATTGATATCTTTGATGAGTGCTGTTTCAGGATGTCTGCGGATAATCCCTGTTGCTGAGCATGGTGCATCAAGAAGTATAGCATCAAATTTTTCACCCTCATATTTTGCTAAAAATTTTATTCCGTCTGTGCAGATAATCTCATTTGCTTCCATTTGAAGGCGAGTTAAGTTTTCTTCTAAGACACCAATTCGATTGTCGGCAACATCAAGGCAAGTGATTTTTCCACCTTTGTTGATGAGTTGAGCAGCTTTTCCACCTGGTGCTGAACAGAGGTCTAAAACTCTTTTTCCTTCAATATTCCCAATTGTTAACGCCGCTAGAGATGCAGCAACATCTTGTACCCACCATTCTCCAGCTTCGTATCCATCTAATTGAGAGATGTTTCCTTTGCTAGCAAGACGAATTGTGCCATTGGGTAAGAGTGTTCCCCCTAATTTTTCAGCAAGGACTTTTGGGTCTCCTTTTGCAGTTAAATCAAGAAGCGTTTCACTGGTTGAGGCTTTTTCAATTTTTGAAATTTCTTCTCGAGAGTAATCCTGTTTTAAGATGTCAATAAAATCTCTGGAGAAAAATTCACCTTTATAAAGCGATAAAATTTCTTCTTTGTCAGCACAAATTTTTCGAAGAACGGCATTGATAAACCCACCGAGAAATTTGTCGGTCTGTTTTTTCACAATTTCAACATAACTGTTAATTGTCGCATATTCAGGTGTTTTCAGATATAAAATTTCTGTCATTGCCAAAATAAGGGCATATTCTGCAATAGCACTTTTTTCAGGAATTTTCTTTTTTACATAATTTTTCAATGTTTTTTTGAAAAAAACATAGTGACGAAGTGAAGTGAGAAGTAACATATTGAGAAGAGCTTTTTCTTCTCCAAATTCTTCTTTGATTTCGCTTAAGAATATTTTGTTTTCGATGATATCTTGTAGGGCTTTGATTGCGATTTTTCTTGTTTCTGACATAAATTTTTTCCATATTAAAAGTTTGTCGCTATCTTATCATTAAAATAATGCTAAATTCAAGTTGGAAAATGTCTTTAAGACACTTGTTTTTTAGATAAGTTGTGATAAATTTGACCCAATGTTTAAAAATATATTTAAGGATTGAGTAATGACAGCGAGATACAATGGTAGGGCAACTTGGGAAGAGTGGCAAAAAGACTGGGCTGACGAAGAAAGATATAACTTCCATTCCATTGAAAAAAAATGGCAAAAAATCTGGGAAGATGAAAAAACTTATAAAGTTGAAATTGACCATGATAAAGAAAAATTTTATGCAATGGTTGAATTTCCATATCCATCTGGTCAAGGCTTGCACGTTGGTCACCCTCGTTCTTATACCGCGCTTGATGTTGTTTCTCGTAAAAAACGTATGCAAGGTTTTAATGTTTTGTATCCAATGGGTTTTGACGCTTTTGGTCTTCCTGCAGAAAACTATGCGATTAAGACAGGGATTCATCCTGCCATTTCAACAGCAGAAAACATTAAAAACTATACACGTCAGTTGAAATCGATTGGTTTTTCTTTTGATTGGGATAGATGTATTGATACATCTTCTCCAGAATATTATAAGTGGACACAATGGATGTTCATCAAATTTTTCGAAAAAGGTTTGGCGTATAAAGATAAGATTTCTATCAACTGGTGTCCTAGTTGCAAAATTGGTTTGGCAAATGAAGAAGTTGTCAATGGAAACCATTGTGAACGTTGTGGAGGTGAAGTTGTTAAGAAAGAAAAAGAACAATGGATGTTCGCAATTACAAAATATGCAGACCGTTTAATTGATGATTTAGAAGATTTAGATTTTATTGACCGTGTGAAATCTCAACAAATCAACTGGATTGGTCGTTCTGAAGGGGCCGAACTTGATTTTGCTTTGGTTGATGAAAAAGGTAATGAAATCGACGGCAAAAAAATGACTGTTTTCACCACACGTCCTGATACAGCATTTGGGGTGACTTATATGGTTCTTGCACCTGAGCATGAATATGTTGCAGAACTTTTGAATAAATTCACAAATAAGTCAGATGTTGAAGCATATGTTGCTGAATCAAAAAATAAATCAGATTTAGATAGAACGATTAGTGAAGAAAAAACAGGTGTTGAACTCAAAGGTGTAAAAGCTAAAAATCCTTATAATGGTGAACTTATCCCTGTATTTATTTCCGATTATGTTTTAATGGGCTATGGAACAGGCGCAATTATGGCCGTTCCGGCACATGACCAAAGAGACTATGATTTTGCTAAGAAATTTTCTTTACCTATTACACAAGTGTTGGAAGGTGGCGACATTTCTAAAGAAGCTCACGAAGGAGAGGGTGCTCATATCAACTCTGGTTTCTTGAATGGGATGAACAAAGAAGAAGGTATGGCTGCGGCAACAAAATTTGCAGAAGAAAAAGGTTTTGGAAAAGCTAAAGTAAACTTCAAACTTCGTGATTGGGTATTCTCTCGTCAAAGGTATTGGGGTGAACCAATTCCAATGGTCAATTGTCCAGATTGCGGATGGGTGCCATTGAAAGAAGAAGATTTGCCATTAGTTTTGCCTGAAGTGAAAGACTATTTGCCAAGTGATGAAGGTGAATCTCCTTTGGCAAAAGTTGAAGATTGGCTCTATACGACTTGTCCAAAATGTGGTCACAAGCATGCCCGCCGTGAAACAGATACTATGCCAGGTTGGGCAGGTTCTTCTTGGTATTTCTTGCGTTATACAGACCCAAAAAATGATCAAGCCTTTGCTTCTCCTGAAGCGCTTGACTATTGGATGAATGTGGATTGGTATAATGGTGGTATGGAACATACAACATTACACTTGTTGTATTCAAGATTTTGGCATAAATTCCTTTTTGATTGTGGTTATGTGAATACAAAAGAGCCATATAAGAAACGAACTTCTCATGGTATGATTTTGGGAACAAATGGCGAAAAAATGTCTAAATCTCGTGGAAACGTGATTAATCCTGATGATATCATTGAAAACTATGGTGCGGATAGTTTCCGTCTTTATGAAATGTTCATGGGACCATTTGAGCAAGTGGTTGACTGGAATGATGAAAGCTTGAATGGTTGCTATCGTTTTGTGAGCAGAGTTTATTCTTTGTTCAAAAAGACATATAAAATTGAACCAACAACAGCTGATTTGCGTGCAATGCACAAGTGTATTTTAGAAGTGACAGAACGTGTTGATCAAATGAAATTCAACACAGCTGTTTCTTCTTTTATGACTTATGTGAACTATTTGTCATCACTGGAAAAAATTCCTGCTGAGCTTTATGCTACGCTCATCAAATTGATGTCACCATTCACACCACACTTGTCAGAAGAAATGTGGGCAAGACTGGGATATAACACTTCTGTTGTTACAGAAGTTTGGCCAGTTGGTGATGCTAAACTTGCTGAAGACGACACTGTCACAATTGCAGTTCAACTCAATGGAAAAATGCGTGGCACTTTTGAAGCACCAAAAAATGCAACAAAAGAAGAAGTTGAAAAGCTTGCGTTTGAACTAGAAAATGTGAAAAGACAAACTGAGGGTCAAGCAATCAAGAAGGTGATTGTGGTGCCGAATAAGATTGTAAATATCGTTCTTTAAAGGATACTTTGTATAATGGTCTATGACTTGAAATTTTTTTCCTCATGTAGTTTAAGTCTACACGTCGTCAAAAACTTTCTTCGTCCTAGTCGCATTCTTCAAGGTTTCAAATAGGAGATAATGGAGGGCTAATATAGAAATTTCTTATTATCTCTCTCATTCTCCAAATATTGGTTGAGGCTTCAAAAGGTTGCTAAAAGATTTAATTTTTAGGAAAAATATATGAAAAAAGTTTTGATTCTGGTTCTCGTTTCTTTCATTGCTGCTTGTGGCTTTGAACCGCTTTATGTTGAGAAAAAAACAGAAAAAAAATGGTATTTTGGAAATGAGTTTGATGTGACCATTAATGACCAAATGGAAAAGATTAGAATCGAATCTATCAACACCCGTTTTGGTCAAAAGCTTCGTAATGTGCTCATTGATATTATTGCACCTTCAGGAACAGCGGATGGTTATGAATATAAGCTTTATACAAATCCTCAAGAAGTTTCTATTGAGAGACAGGCATTGCGTAAAGATATTACAGCAACGCGTGAGAGAGCAGTTTATAAAGTGGATTATTATATGACGGATCGCGCAGGTAATGAACTTGTTAAAGGTGATAGTGTAGCTTTTGTGAGTTATGATATTATGTCTAATCCATATTCAACGACAATGGCACAAAAGAAAGCTGAAAGTGATGCAGCAAATATTATTGCAAATGATATGGCTTTGCGTATTGGGGCTTATTTTCATACCCAAATAGGAATCAAAGATGATATTCAAACAAGCACAGATAGATAAGTTTTTCAAGCAACCAGATAAGCAGCTTAGAGGTGTTTTACTTTATGGTGTGAATGAAGGATTGATTGCTGAATATGTAAAATCTTTTGCACTTACTGTGGTTTCAGATGTTAGTGATGCTTTTCAAGTTGCAGATTTGAATGGGAGTGCGGTTAATTCAGACTTTGGTCTTCTGGCTTACGAATATAATTCTCAGTCGCTTATGGGTGGGAGAAGAGTGGTTATTGTTCGTGATGTTGATAATAATTTGACCAAACCTCTTAAAAAACTCTTTGACGAAACCCATTCAGATACGCTTCTTATTCTCACTTCAGATAGCTTGAACAAAAGAAGTTCTTTGGTTGTTTTTGCGGAAGAAAGAGATGAGTTTGCCTGCATTGCTTGTTATGAGGATAAGGCTGAAGATATATATGCGACAGCACGAGGTGTTTTCATTAATAATAAAATTACGATTAGCAATGAGGCTTTGCAATTACTTTGTACACGACTTTCAAATGACAGAAAGAGTAACTTGGCAGAGATTGATAAGCTGATAACATATATTGGTGATAGGCGAAATGTGACGACAGAAGATATTCTTACTGTCATTAGTGACACATCATCATCTAGTGTTGAAGATGTTTGTTACTTTGCTGCAGGTGGAGATTTTGAAAAATCCCAAAAAGCTTATTTAAAACTAATTAGTGAAAATGTTGAACCAATTTCTATTGTGAGAAGTCTTTATTATCATTTTGATAAGCTCTTAAGTGCGCGAGCTTTTGTTGATGACGGAATGACCATTGATAAGGCAGTTTTTGCACTTGTACCACGAATTATCTTTTATCGTGAAGCATCTTTCAAAAAACAAGTTTCAATGTGGAACAGAGAAAGAATTTTAGGTGCTTTTGATTTCTTATATAAATGTGAGAGAGATTGTAAAACAACGAATATGCCAGTTGAGGAGATTGTTGGTCAAACGCTTTTGAATATTGCTCAGGCAGGAAATAAACTTGCGAGAGGTTAGGCAGCAAGTTTTTGAGTGATGTTTTCTTGTTGCATTTTTCTTTCGATTGTTGGGCAACCAACAAGCTCATCTAATTCACCAGATTTGAGTTCTCCAGTAAAATAAAGAAGGTTACATCCTTGCTCAAAAAGTGAACGGATATATCTTTTGTTATAAAAGAATGCAAAAGGAATGGATGCCATTCCAAAAGTGATGAAATAGATAGGCGTAAACAAGAAGAAAGCTTTCCAATCTCTTCTATAAAGTGGAACTAAGAATCCAAAAAGTAAAGTTGTCCATGAAAAGCCAGTTGAGGCCGTTATGATTTCATTTGTGATTGGATTTTTTAAATTTAAAGTTATTTTATTCATCAGAGTACCTACCATTTACATCGTCTTGATGTTATATAGTTTTATAGGTAAAAAACAAGTTTGACTTTAGTTATATTTGTATCTATCTTTGGCTTTATAAAATATATTGTCCCTTATGAAATGAAAGAGCAGGAATAAAATGTTTAGCGAAAAATTTACTAAGTTTATCGAGATTTGGCAAAATGATTTTATTTTTGATAAAACAGTTGATGAAAAAGTGTGTACAGATAAAGAAGGTAATCCTATTCCTTGGTACACATATCCTGCAATTGAATATCTTGATCAGTTTGATTTTTCCGGCAAGAAAATTTTTGAATTTGGTTGTGGTAATTCATCTCGTTGGTGGGCAAGAAGAGCAGAGCAAGTGACGAGTGTTGAAGATAATGCTGAGTGGCTTGCAAAATGGCGCAAAGAATTTACTGAAGAAAATATTGAAATCCGCTTTCGTGATGAAGGCGAAAAATATTATGAAGCAATTTTAGAGGGTAAAGAGCTTTATGATATTATTGTGATTGATGGTAAAAAAAGAGCTGAATGTGCGATAACGGCTCTTAAAAAGGTCGCTAAAGGTGGTATTATCATTTTAGATGATAGTGACAGAATAAATACTAGCAAGGAATATGTTGAGTCCGTTGAAAATTTGGCAAAAGGTGATTTTATTCAAGTTGATTTTTATGGCTTTTGCCCGATGACAACTTACCCTAAGACAACGACACTTTTTTTGAGCAGAGACGTGAAGCTTGTTTCTAAATATAAAGTTCAGCCAATTTCGGGAATTGGAAATATTTGGAAGTTGAAAAAATCTGAAAGAAAACACCATTTTCAAAAATAAATATCTTACCTTTGTCTATTTTGACGTGAGATCTTTTTCATGCTATAAATAAAGTCTAATTTAAATTATTAAGATATGAAAAAGCTATTATTTTTATTGTTTTCTCTTTCTGTTGTTTTGGTATCTGCACAAGAAAATAAAAGTGTAAATTTGTTTGAGTCTGCACCTGATTGTTATTGTTTTGAAGCAGATACAGTAATTATCCATAAACAAGAGGAAATTCCATGTAAAATTGAAGTTGTTAATATTGAGGATATTAGTGATTTTTTTGGATATCTGCTCTTGGAAAACAAAGAAAAAGATTTTTTTATTGCGTGGTGTTATGATTTTAGTGATGAAGATTATGAAAACTTGAAAACACTCGCGAAGAGGAAAATTCGATTATTTTATGGCTATAAAAATTCGCTCATAAAATATGAAGAAATGTAAAAGAGGATGTTTTAATAACATCCTCTTTTTTTATTAGATAAGAGAAACAATTTCTGCTCTCAGCTCTTCAACTCCAAAATTCTTAGCAGAGCTCGTGGCAATGAGTCTTGCATAAGCTGCAGTATGTTCCGAAATAACCTTTTTTGTGCTTTCAATTACCTTTTCAAGGTCTTTCTGATTGATTTTATCAGTCTTAGTTAAGACAATTTGATAAGTCACAGCAGCTTTGTCCAACATCTTCATGATTTCGTCATCAACTTTTTTGACACCATGACGGGAATCGATGAGGAGAAAAACACGGCGAAGATTTGAGCGTCCTTGAAGGTAAGTTGAAATCAGTTTTTGCCATTGCTTCACAATATTTTCAGGTGCTTTAGCAAAACCATATCCCGGAAGATCAACAATATGAATTTTATTATCTAAATTGAAGAAATTGATTTGTTGGGTGCGACCTGGAGTGTTAGATGTTTTGGCTAAACCATTTTGTCCTGTAACTGCATTAATGATACTTGATTTACCAACGTTAGAACGTCCTGCAAAAGCAATTTCATTAAGCTCATCACCAGGGAGTTGTTCAAGTTTTGCCACACCAAGAACGAAGGTGCAAGGGCGAGAGAATATAAGTCTCGCTTCTTCCAGTTCTTCTTGTGTGAAATTGTCAATCTTAAACTGCAAAGTCTATACTCCGTTTTTCTTCATAATATATCTTTGTTGAAGGATAGAGAGAATATTGCTCAATGTCCAATAGATAACGAGTCCTGATGCAAAATGTCCTAACATAAATGTGAAGATAATAGGCATCATTGCAAACATACGAGCTTGGTCTTTGTTTGCAGGCGCTGGACTCAATTTTTGTTGAACATACATTGTGATTCCCATAAAAATTGGCCAAAGTCCAATATTAATCAAACTAGGAATTGGGAAATGCAAAATTCTAGAAATTGTCATTGGATCTGGAGCAGAAAGATCCTTAATCCAACCAATAAATGGTGCTTGACGAAGTTCAATCGAGAAGTTCAAAACTTTATACAAAGAGAAGAAAACTGGAATTTGGATAAGAACAGGAAGGCAACCTGCAGCTGGATTGATTTTTTCACGGCGATACAAATTCATTGTTTCTTGTTGAAGTCTGACTTTATCATCTTTGTATTTTTGTTGAAGTTCTTGCATTTTTGGTTGAACTTTTTTCATCTTAGACATGCTTTCATAAGACTTGTTCGCTACAGGGAACATAACCATACGTAAGCAAGCTGCAAAAAGAATGATCGCCCAACCCATATTGCCAATAATATGATAGAGGAAGTTTAAGATGTAGAAGAATGGTTTGGTTAAGAAATAGTACCAACCAAAATCAACTGCAAGATCAAATTTTTCAATATCATATTTCTTTTCATAAGCATCAAGGAGTTTAATCTCTTTGGCACCTGCAAAAAATTTGAGGTTTGTAGATTGTGTTTCATTTGGTGCAATTGTTAAAGCTTTGCCCAAAAAATCAACTTGATATTTGCTTGTAGCTGTTTCAAACATTTTGATTTCGCTTTTAACATCATTGTCCAAGATAAAAGAAGAGAACCAATATCTATCTGTGAAACCAGCCCAGCCACCGTGTTTTGCTTTGAATTTTTCCATGTCTTCTAAGTCTTTATATTTGACTTCTTTTAAGACCTTGTTGATGACACCAATTGCACCACTGTGAACAACACTGTTTTTTTCAAGAGCAGAGCCAATGTCACGGTGAATCAAGCCATATGGATAAAGGGTAATTTCTTTTCCTGAAAGGTTGCTAACTTTTTGATCAATTAAGAACATATAATTATCATCAAGAGAAATTGTTTTTGTGAAGACAACGCCTTGTCCATTATTCCATTCTAAAACAATTGGAGATTTTGGTGTTAAAACGTTTCCTTCTTTGATGTTCCAAACCGTTTCAGAAGTTGGAGCTTGAATGCTATTATCTGCAACAGTCCAGCCGAAGTCAGCATAATAAGCATCAGCTGTTTTTGCAGGGAAAAGAAGTTCTACATCAGGACTGTCTGGGCTCAAATTTTCTTTGTATTTCTTTAAATATAAGTTGTCAATTCTTGCACCTTTAAGGCGGATTGTTCCTTTTACAGCTTCATTTTCAAAAGAAACGCGAGAATCTGTATCAAGTGCTTGAGCTACGGACAAAGTTTTTGAAGATTGACTTTGTGATGCTTCAATGTGAGCTTTTTCAGTTTTAACTTCATTTTCAATCTGAGTAGCTTTTTCTGCCACTTGTGGGGTCTTTTTTGGAAACAAAAAATTTGTTGCAAAAATAATACCTACAGAGAGGATAACGGCAAGGTATAAGCCTTTTACTTCTTCTTTCATTCTATTCACTTTCTCCAGATTCAAATATGAGATAAATTTTTAATATTCTTAATCTAATTTTGCGACTTAGGCAAGTTATTAAAGCTTTTTATTCTTTTCTTTTTTCTCAGGGACGGGGTCATACCCAGAAGTTCCCCATGGGTGGCAACGTAGGATTCTTTTGGTTCCGAGATAAATCCCTTTTATGACGCCATGTATCTCAATTGCTTCAATCATATATTGAGAGCAGGAAGGTTTGTGACGGCAAACATTTGGCAAAAACGGAGAGATAAAGTTTTGATAAAACTTTACAGGAAGAATAAAAACTGTTTTGGTAAGGCTATTCTTTTGTTTCATTTTTCGAAATTTCCTTATTAGCTCTTTTCAATGCAAAAGAAAGATTATCTTTGAGTATTGAAAAATCACAAGTGGCGGTGTTGTATCTGCCAATGAGAACATATTCAATATTTTTCAAAGCTTTGTCTGGAAAAATTTCTTGAACAGCGGCACGAAGTCTCCTTCTTGTTCTATTGCGAACATGTGCTTTGCCAATTTTTTTACTGGTGGTATAACCAATTTTTGGAGGTGTTTCCTCCATAGATAAACTTTGAGCCGCTTGGAGAATGAGAGATTGTGTTACAACCTTTATCCCCTTAGCGACTCTTAAAAAATCTTTACGTTTTTTTATTTTATCAATTTCTGACATGCGTCAAATTACGCAGAAAGTTTCTTGCGTCCTCTTGCACGACGAGCAGCCAAAATTTTGCGACCGTTCAATGTTGCCATACGAGTACGGAAGCCGTGGCGGCGAGCTCTTACCAATTTACTTGGTTGGAAAGTACGTTTCATCACTTGTCTCCAGTTAGTTTATATAAAATTATTCAAAATTGTTAGACACCTTATAAGGGCTAAAACAATATAAGTCAACAAAAAAAGACTTCAAAAAGAAGTCTTTTTTGCAGTTTTTTAGCTTTGTTTACTTTCTTTCGCCCAAAAGTCTGAGAAGGTAAACGAATAAGTTAATGAAGTCGAGGTAGATGTTCAGGGAACCTGCAATAACTTTTCTTTGTGCGATATCTTCACTATCATTTTCATTATAAGAATCACGAATCTTTTGTGTATCATAAGCTGTTAAGCCAACAAAAATTGCAACAGCAAGAAGAGAAATCACAAAGCTCATACCTTCACTGCCCATGAAAATGTTGACAATAGAAGCAATAATAATGCCAATAAGGCCCATAAATAAGAAAGAACCCCAACCAGTTAGGTCTTTTTTAGTTGTGTATCCATAGAGGCTCATTGCACCAAAAGTTGCCGCAGAAATGAGAAATACTCTAGTCACGCTCGTACCTGTGTAAGCTGCTAAAACAGGAGCAAGTGAAATACCCATTACAACCGCAAATGCCCAGAAAAAGCCATTAAGTTTGCCAATGCTTGCTCTATTAATCATTGGACCAAAAGCAAAAGCCATAGCCAAAGGGGCAAAGATAGCAATATAGCCCAAACCAGAAAGTCCTGTTGGGGTAAAGAAAAGGCTACCTAAAGAAGTGTATAAAACAGCATAAGCTGAAATTGCTGTTGCAATCAAGCCGCCTGTCATATAGTTATAAATCTTAATCATATGTTGGCGAAGACCTTCATCAACGCGGGAGATTGTTTGTGTTTTAGTATTGTTTTCCATAAATATACTCCTAAGTATTTTTTTATTATCTGTTAGCTAATATAGTTTTATTCTTCGCATTAATCAATAGAAATGCAAAATTACTCATAGGAATAAAGTGTCTTCCCATTGTTTTTTAACCAATTTTTTCCTTCTAAATAAGAAGGGCTAAGTTCTTTAACGGTGTTCCAAAAGTCTTTAGAGTGGTCTTGGTGTCTGAGATGAGCCACTTCATGACAAACTAAATATTCAAAAACGTAGTAAGGAGCAAGTGCAATACGCCAATTATAATTTATATTATTTTTTGAGGAGCAACTTCCCCATCTGGTCTTGGTATCTTTGATAATCACATTGTTAAGCTTGCAATTAATTTGTTCAGCTTTGATTTTTGACAAATCATAGAATTTTATCTTTGCCATTTTTTTGATAAAATCTTGCGTTCTACGATGAATAAATGATTCTTCTCCGGAAACAACAAGTTTGTTTTCAATGATGTGAACGCCACTTCGAGTTTGCGGTGCATGAGAAATGGTCAATTCTTGTCCGAAGATACTAATGACGTCTCCGTCCTCAAATCTTTTTGTTGTAACCAGATTTTCAATTTTATCAAAAATCCAATTTTGGTTTTTGATAACGAAATCAACAGCTTTTTTTTCTGAGCAAAACTTTGGAATGGAAAGACTTGGTGTCTTTTCTTTATTATCAATTTTGAGGTTGAGTTTTTTGCTACGAGAAGAAACCGTGACTTTGACATCAAGTCCAGTTGAGAGTTTTATTTTTTCTCGTATTTTAGAGGTCTTCCCAGTCAACAGTGTAATGATCATAATCAACAATTCCAACTTCAGAAATGATATCTCGGTCTTTAAGGGACATTTTAGCTTCGTGGACAGATGCTGCTTTGCCTGTAAGAAGCGGATGCCACTCAGGAAGTTCTTGTCCATTGTCTAAAAGCCAATAAGCACAAGTTTTTGGAAGCCAACGAGGTTTTTCACGAACTGCTTTGAGGTCTATATCTCGGCAATCATGAACTTTTTCGAATCTTCTTTCATAGATACTACATGTACAATTGTCGCAATTGAGAAAACGGCAGTGAGTGTTGGTGAAGTGTATCTTTTTTTTGTATTCAATTTTATTTAGACAGCATTTTCCACACCCGTCACAAAGAAGCTCCCATTCTTCTCGACTCATTTCTTCCAGTCTTTTCTTTTCCCAAAATTTTGTTTCAATTTTTTCTCGGTTATCGAATCGAGATTGAGGATCAAATTCTTCCTCAATAAAATATTTTTTGCTCATAAATCTTCCTCATCCACAATATGGTCTTCCAAATCTTCTTCATTCACTTCTGTTTCACAAATGCACTTTCCTTTGATACTGTGCTCATTTGTGAGAGGTTTTCCTGTAAGAAGAGGGTGCCAATCTGGTAAATTTTTTGTTTCTAATAAAGTTTTGTAAGCACAATCTTTAGGCATCCATTCAATTTTATCAATATTATCAATAGTAAGTTTTAGGCATTCAGGTACAAGTTCACAGCGTCTTTCATATTCTTTGCATGAACAATTTTCGTGATTGAAGTATTTGCAAACAACGTTTGTGTAATAAATTTCATCATCATCTTCATCTTGAACTTTCACAAGGCAACATTTTCCACAATTGTTGCAGATGCTTTCCCATTCTTGTTCTGAAAGATCTTCCAGTTCTTTTTCTATCCAAAATTTGTTATTCAATTTTCTATCCCATTTGTTCTGGTAAGTAGTCATCGTTTGCGAGGTTTCCGAACTGAGCATAATCGCCATTCCAAGAAAGTGTGACTGTTCCTGTTGGACCATGACGTTGTTTTCCAATAATTACATCACCTTGATATCTTGTCTCGCGAATCCTTTTTTCCCATTCTTCAAGTCTTTGTTGAAATCTTTCTGGTGTTTCAGTTGCTTTTTGTTTTGGTTCTTCATTTTGAATGTAATAGTTTTCACGGAACACAAACATAACAATATCCGCATCTTGCTCGATGGAACCTGATTCACGAAGGTCGGACATTACAGGGCGTTTATCTTCTCTTTGTTCCACACCACGGTTGAGCTGTGAAAGTGCAATTACTGGAACATCAAGTTCTTTGGCAAGAATTTTAAGTCCTCGAGAAATTTCCGAAATCTCCTGAACGCGGTTATCACTTTTTTTACCGTCACCCATAATGAGCTGGATATAGTCTATAACGATTAGGCCGAGTCCTTTACTTCTTTTGAGACGACGGGCACGAGTTCGGATGCCATTAATTGTTAAACCTGGGGTGTCATCAATATAAAGCGGAATTTTTTCAAGTTCACGAACTGCAGCAACAATTCTAGTAAATTCTGCATTATCCAATTCGCCAGTTCTCATCTTATGACCGCCAGTTTGAGTAGCGGAAGATAGAATACGGGTTGCAAGTTGGTCTGCTGACATTTCCAGTGAGAAAAAAGCGACGCCACGAGATTTTTCATCTAGTCCTTTGTTATGAGCCATATAATCTGCAACATTATAGGCAATATTTGTTGCAAGCGCAGTTTTTCCCATCGCAGGACGTCCTGCGAGAATGATTAAGTCGGATTTATTTAGTCCACCAATCTTGTGGTCGAGTCGGTCTAAACCAGTTGGAACACCAGAAATTTTTTCTTCTTTTTGATATGCTTTTTCAATAAAACCAAGCGATGAAACCAAAGCTTCCGAAAATTCAATAAAGCCAGTCTTTGAGCTGTCTTGGTCAGAAAGCGCATAAAGTTTTCTTTCAGCACTTTCAATGATACCTGTTGCATCCGAATCTACATTTTCAACAGTTGCTTCGCTTACAATTTCATAACCGGCAGAAATAAGTTCGCGACGAAGGTATTTGTCATAAATGAACTTAGCATAATATTCAACATTAGTCATTGGAGAAGCAGCACCAGCAAGTTTGATGATATATTTGTAGCCACCAACTTCTTCAAGCGTTTTTTCTTGTTCAAGATAACTCTTTAAATTTGCAACTTCAGCAACGTGTCCTTTTTGGATAAGCTTGGAGATAACTTCGTAAATTTTACCATGAACAGGGTCTGCAAAATGGGCAGGTTTCAAAAACTCGGAGATTTTTTCGTAAGCATTATTATTAGCGATGAGTGCCCCTAAAAGTGTCTGTTCCGCTTCAAGGTTATGAGGGAGTTTCGAAAGATCTGGCTTTTCCATTTTTATGATTCTCCTGAGTAATAAGTTTTTTTGTTTTTATAAACAATATTTTCAAAAAAGACAAAGGATATCCTAGAATATTTTTGATTTTGTTCACACCCTGTGAATTGTGGGGATAAAAAAATGTCTTTGTATTTCTACAAAGACATTTTGAAAACTTTTCGCAATCAAAAAAATTATTTAGCAGTGATAATTTCTTTTTTGATTTTTTTACCTTTTACAGTCAATTTCTCGTTAGAAGTAGATTCTAAGTAAGAATCCAAACCACCGTTGTGTTCGATTGAACGGAGAGTTTTTGCACAAATTTTCAATTTGAAAACTCTACCCAAAGATTCGCTCAAAAGAGAAACAACTTGCAAGTTAGGCAAAAAACGACGACGAGTTCTGTTGTTTGCGTGGCTTACGTTGTTACCAGTCATAACACCAACACCTGTTAAATCACATTTCTTAGCCATTTTTCAATATCCCTAAATTTCACTTTTTTCTTAAACTGTTGCCTTTAATACATAAAGTTGCACAAATAGTCAAGCATAAAAAGATAAAAACATCTTCTTTTTGAGATAATATTTGTATAAAAGGATATAAAAGCTAGAGAAATAAAAAGGAATGAGCTATAAATGGTTTTTATGTACCTGTAGCTCAGCTGGATAGAGTGTTGGCTTCCGACGCCAAAGGTCATGGGTTCGACTCCCTTCAGGTACGCCAGTGTAAATTATAAAAGGACTATGATACTATGAAAAAAATATTTTTATCTTTAGCCATTCTTCTTGGCACATCTGCTTGTTCTTATGACAGAACACCATTGATGAATACTTCAGATTTATCTAGAGTAGATTTTTCTAAAATTTCTGAAATGAAAAAAGGCGAAGATTGTTCAACAACCGTTTTATTCTTTGGCCCTTATGGTGACAGAAGCATTGTTAATGCTACGAAGAAGGCTAGAATTTCTAAGGTTGAAGTTGTAGATTATACAGCTAATTCATATATTTTTAGCAGTCAAAGTTGCGTTGTTGTTTATGGACATTAATGGATTGACTTAGCCCATAAAAAACATCCCCTTAGTACGATTTGTTCTAAGGGGATGTTTTTATTTATTCTGCTGCTGGAGTTTGTTGTGTTTTTTTCCAGCTTGGTGTTGCAGTTTGTTGTCCTTCAACATTAAGATCTGGATTCACAAAGTTTTTGTCGCCTTTTTCATAGAAATAAAAATCTCTTCTGATTTTAGCTTGGTCTTGAATAGAAAGATTATTCCATTCTTTTTCTGTCATATTATAAGGGTATGCTTCTTTTGTTTTTTCAGTTGTGCAAGCTGCAACAAGAACAAATGCGGCAAGAATGAGTGCTTTTTTCATTAAGTTAGTCTCCATAGTTCTTAGAAAATTATGTATGTTATGTTGTTAAATAACTATATTTGAATATAAGTTAAAATGTTTAATAGAATGTTTATACTTTAGGTAATATTATGTCTGCAATTATTATTGTTAATTTTATTAGGAGGAAATAATGTCTTTTCTTAAAAAAGGTTTTAATTTTTTAGCAATTATGATGCTGACAGCGCTTGTTTCAAGAAATGCTTCAGCTTCAGAAGTTGACTTGATATTGCCTAGCCTTGATGTGACTTATACTATTTTCGGGTATAATATAATTGGAAGTAATATCTTGTTTTATGGGCTGGGAATTTGTGTTCTCGGTTTTGTTTTTGGGCTTTATGAATTTTATAAAATCAAAGCTCTTCCTGCACACAAATCTATGCTTGCTGTTTCTGAAACAATTTATGAAACATGCAAAACATATATGAAACAACAAGCAAAGTTGCTCGTTGTTTTAGAATTGTTTATTGCAGCTTGTATCTTCTACTATTTCTATTTCTTGAGTGGAATTCCAATGGTTAAGGTCTTGAATATCTTAGCTTGGTCTGTTTTGGGAATTTTAGGTTCTTATGGGGTGGCTTGGTTTGGAATGAGAATCAACACTTATGCAAACTCTCGTACAGCTTTCGAATCCTTGAAAGGAAAGGCATATAACGTTATGTCTTTACCTCTTCGTTCAGGAATGTCTATTGGTGTTTTGCTTATCTGTGTTGAACTTATTTTGATGATTGCAATTCTTCTTTGGGTTCCTAAAGATTATGCAGGGGCTTGTTTTATTGGTTTTGCAATTGGTGAAAGCTTGGGTGCTTCTGCACTTCGTATTTGTGGTGGTATCTTCACAAAAATTGCAGACATTGGCGCAGACTTGATGAAAATTATTTTCAAAATTGATGAAGATGACGCTAGAAACCCAGGTGTGATCGCTGACTGTGTTGGTGATAATGCTGGTGACTCTGTTGGACCTACTGCAGATGGTTTTGAAACTTATGGTGTGACAGGTGTTGCACTCATTACATTCATTATTCTTGCAGTTGGAATGGCATATTCTCCAGAAGGTCAATTGACAGCGATGGGCGGTGGTGCTCTCATTCAAGGTAAATTCATTGTTTGGATTTTCACAATGCGTTTGTTGATGATTTTGACATCTCTTTTCTCATATTTTTTCAATGAAAAATTTTCTAGCACCTTGTTTGGCAAGAAAAAATCTTTCGACTTCGAAATTCCTTTAACAACGCTTGTTTGGTTCACATCTCTTATTTCAATTGGGGTGACTTATGCTGTGTCATATTTGATGCTTGCAGATTTGAATCCTGATTTGTGGTGGAGATTGGCAACGATTATCAGTTGTGGAACATTCGCAGCAGCGATTATTCCAGAGTTTACAAAGATTTTCACATCTTCAAAATCTAAACACGTTCAAGAAATTGTGAATTCAAGTCGTGAAGCTGGTGCTTCTTTGAATATTATTTCAGGTCTTGTTGCTGGTAACTTCTCAGCTTTCTGGAAAGGCTTGATTATGGTTGGCTTGATGGCTGTGGCTTATGTGGCTTCAACTGAAGTTTTGGGTGATTATATGATTTATCCATCCGTTTTCGCTTTTGGTTTGGTGGCTTTCGGAATGCTCGGCATGGGTCCTGTGACAATTGCGGTAGACAGTTATGGTCCAGTGACAGACAATGCACAATCTGTTTTTGAGCTTTCCCAAATTGAACAAATTAAGGGAATTTCAAAAGAAATTGAAAAAGACTATGGCTTTACACCAGATTTTTCTCTTGGTAAAGATTTGCTAGAAGAAAATGACAGTGCTGGAAATACTTTCAAAGCAACAGCAAAACCTGTTTTGATTGGAACAGCTGTGATTGGCGCAACAACAATGATTTTCTCAATCATTTTGATGTTGAACCTTTCTTTGAATTTGCTTGATCCGCATGTCTTATTTGGTCTTATTCTTGGTGGTTCGGTTGTTTATTGGTTCTCAGGAGCTTCTATGCAGGCTGTTGCTGCTGGTGCTTATAAAGCTGTTAATTTCATTAAGAAAAATATCAAGCTTGATGGTAAAAAAGCAGCATCTATTGAAGATAGTAAGGCTGTTGTGAAAATTTGTACACAATATGCACAAAAAGGAATGTTCAATATCTTTATTGCTATTTTCTCTTTCACAATCTGCTTTGCTTGCTTGGATGCTAATCTTTTTGCAAGTTACTTGATTTCAATTGCAATCTTTGGTTTGTTCCAAGCTTTGTTTATGGCAAATGCTGGTGGTGCTTGGGATAATGCAAAGAAAGTTGTTGAAGTTGATTTGAAAGAAAAAGGAACAGAACTCCATGCCGCAACTGTGGTTGGTGACACGGTGGGTGACCCATATAAAGATACTTCATCTGTATCACTCAATCCGATTATCAAATTTACAACACTCTTTGGTCTCTTGGCTGTGGAAATGGCTGAGGCAGCACCAAAATGTGTTACCGTAACAGCTGGTGTTGTGTTTGGTTTGATAGCTCTTTATTTTGTATATCGCTCATTCTATAAGATGAGAATCGAAGCAACAAAATAAGAAAAATTATTGTCTGAAAAAGGGCTGAATTTTCAGCCCTTTTTTAATTTCATTTTGTTACATTTTTATTAAACATAGACGTTTAAATATTTTAATTTTTATGTTACATTAATAGTAATGACTATTATTTTTTACAGGATGTGGATCATGAACAAGAAGTTCTTCATTTCTCTTTCAGTTTTATCGGTTAGTATTTCGGCCAATGCTTTGGCTTATACTGATTTTGAGAACTATAAACCCACTCTTGAAATTGATTCATCGATTCTAGATAGTGCCTACGAAATTTTCTTTGAAAAAACAACTCAAGGCGATTCTCAATTCTATACTTATGAAAAAAATAATTTAGGTGAACTTGAAAAAGTTTATTATAAATATAATTACGATGTCAAATCAGGTGTTGTAAACAGTCCATTAGTGGATGCATCTTCTGGAAATGTGACTGGTTATTTCACAAATTTTAACAGAAATTCAGCACTTACAAACTATGGTCAATTAGACTCCTTAACTGCTGATTTTGTTGGAAATAGTACAACGAATGGTGCTCTCTTAAATCAAAACACCAATGCAAAAATTGAAAAAATCAAAGGAGATTTTATTGGAAATAGTATTGTTGGTGTCAATCTAGATGGTGCTGCTATAAACAACAATAAGCTTATTGGTTCTATTGAGAGTAATTTTATAGGAAACTATGGGCAAGGCACAGCAACAGGAAGTATTCAAGGTGGAGCGGTTTATAATTCGACATCAACGGGTATAATATCATCAATAAATGGTAATTTTATAAATAACCATGCTTTCAGTTCGTTTGCATCTTCATTTATTAAAGGAGGGGCAATCTTTAACTATTACCATTCAGAAATTGGTAATATTACAGGTGATTTTATTGGAAACTATGTCAACTCAACTCTATATATTTCCTACGGTGGTGCTATTTATAACCAACAAGCAGTTATCAAAAGTATTGATGGTAATTTTATAGGTAACTATGCACAAGGTCTAAATTACAGAGGTGTTGGTGGTGCTATTTATAATGACACTGGTATAATTGAGAGAATTACGGGTGATTTTATTTCAAACTATGCTTATGGGTGGAGGGCAACAGGTGGTGCTATTTTCAATAAGAGTGGTTCCATCACAATTGCAACAACTGTAGCAAAAAAAGAAATCCTTTTTGAAAATAATAAAGTGATTGTTGAAACCAACCCAAGTAGTGTTGTAACAAAACTGAACTCTATCGACTTTGAAAATGCAGATGCTGTTGTAAATTTTGATACAATAGCTGATTCTGTTATCAATATTCGTGATCCAATGAGAAGTGTGACTGATACAGGAAATCAGACTACTGGTGGTGTTATTAATAAAACAGGAGCCGGAAGTTTAGCACTTTGGGGAGACAATAGTGACTATTATGGAAAGTTCAATGTTAATGAAGGTTCTCTCTATGCAATGTTTGATGAAGTTCAAGATATTGATAATGATCCTCTTGGACAAAGACTTAATTTTAACTTGAATAATGCGACAGTAGTTTTTGAAAATGGAACAGCTTTTAGACCTATGATTACAGATACAAAAGCCGCTTTTCTTCCAAGTAGTGCCGTATTAAACGGAAGTGTTTATCTTGTTCCTTATGCAATTTCTTCTTATGATGTTGGAACATATAGCTACAATTATGATTATAGCGATTTTACAAGTTGGGATAATCCTTTGGCAAGTGTTGATGTTAGCAGTGGAACAACTGAAATTGAAATCAAAAGAGACTTGAAAGGATATAAAAATCTGACTGAACTTGCAGATACATATCGTATGCGTACAGATCTATCTTTAGCTGAGAGAGAAATGTTTGATAACATTTATTATACAGGTGAAATCAGTAAAGATGTTGAAGAAAAGTTTGCAGTAATTGCTGGTAGAGATAATGTTTCTTATAGCGAAGTTCACAAGTCTGGTGTTCGTCAATTTGGTCGCCAAATTGCATCCAGAACTCAAAATAAAAACTGTCCTGAGTGTGGTGTTGCAAATGGTTTTTCTGATGAACATTTATGGTTCAATGTTGGTAAAAACTGGGTGGATAGGGACAGCCATGGAAATACAGTTGGATATAAATATAGTCCAACAAGTTATGCAATTGGATATGACTATGACTTTATTCCAAATGCTTTGAATGTAGGACTTGCAATTAGCTATGCTAATGGAGATGTTAAAGGTAAAGGGGTTTCCATTTATAACACTGCCGAAGTTGATGAATATTTAGCTTCTCTTTATGGAAAATATAAGCCTGTTCGTGCTTACATTACTGGAAGTGTTGGTGGTGGTATAATTACAAACAAAACAAAAATTCAAAGTAGTACCATTCAAAGTCAAGGAAAATATGATACCAAGACATTCTTTGCAAATGCTGAAATTGGTTACGATTTTGGAAATGCTTGTGGTGTGATTGAGCCTTTTGTTGGCGCTGAATATCTTTATATTTATAATGATGCATACACAGAAAAAGGAACTGGTGCCCGTCACTTTGAAAGCATGAGCTGGAATAGTGTTGATATCCCAGTTGGTTTGAGATTATCTAGAGATATTTTTGCAGATGCTTATATTATTACGCCAGCAATTGAAGTTGCTTATGCACGAAGCGTTGGAGATAATGCTTCTAGAGGAACAGCTTATTTTGTTGGAAATGCGGGAACGCCTTGGACATTTAAGAGCGATGCGACAAGTCGTGATAGTTTGAGAACAAATTTCAACTTGAAAATAAACAACTATTATGTCCCTGTTGCTTTCAACTTTGGATATGCAAGAGACTCAAGTTCTGGTTATAGTGATGATCAAGTATATTTGACAATGAGATATAATTTCTAGATTAGAGAATATCTATATAGTTTAAAACAGATTCAAAGTCGGTGTTCTGCGGATTGCAGATATAAGCGCCGGCTTTGATTTTTTGTGAAGATTGAATAAAAGAAAAAATTCTTATTTTTTTATAAGTTTTATTGTCTTTTGAATAGGAAATTATGAATGTGTTTTCTCGTCTTTCAATTTGGAGCCATATATCTTCCAAATCAGCAGCTTCAAAACTTTGGTCAAAGCTTCCCATGTTTGTTACATGGGCATAGATATCAGCAAGATTGTTTTTATTTTGGGAAGTGAAGACCTTTACCCAGTTTTTGCTATCGATTCTAATCATTATTCCAGCTTCCGCTTTTGGGGAACTGACTTCTGTTTTCCATTTTACTTTGAGGCAGAAGTTTCCTTCTCTTTCCATAAAGAAGAGATGTCCGTTGTCAATGCTGATGTTTGCGTTTTTGTCTTGAAAAAAAGCAGTGTCAGAATTGGCAACAACTTTCATTCCCGAATCGATAAAAAACACCCCAAGAGGTTCATTGAGCCATTCAAAGTTTCTGAGATGTTGTAGTAGCATTAAAAGTTCCTTGTTTCTTCATCAGGCATAGCTGTAAGAGCTTTTTCCAATTCTTTACTTTTTTCTTTCGGTGAAATAATTTTAAGGCTAATAATTTGATCACCAGTAGAACTCTTTGTATGAATTCCTTTTCCTTTAAGACGTAGTTTTTCACCACTGGAAGCATATGGTGGTATATTGACAGCTACTTTTCCAGAAATTGTTGGAATGGTTATTTTAGCACCTAAAATAGCTTCTTTAAGACTAATTGGAAGTTCGAGAAGGATGTTATTTCCATCAAGCGTAAAATATGGGCTTTTTTCAACATTGATTGTGATAAGAACATCGCCTTTGGTTCCGCCATTATATCCGTCTTGTCCTAAACCTTTTAGTCTTAGTGTTTGTCCATCAACAGTGCCTGCAGGAATTTTAACATTGATATTCTTACCATTGATATTAACAGTCTTTTCATCCCCGTTTGCCGCGTCGAGAAAACTAATTTTCATATTATATGAGATATCTTGCCCTTTTTGAGCCTTTCTTCTTGTGTTGCCACTAAAGCCTTGAAAACCACCATTGCTAAATTGAGAGAAAATATCGTCACCAAAAATGGAGGAAAAATCGAATCCCTCAGCACCACTACCATATTGTTGGTAGCCGCCTCCGAATCCTTGTCCACCAAATCCAGCTCCAAATCCTGTCGGTTTTCCTTCAGAGTCTATCTCTTTGTTGTCATATTTTTTGCGTTTTTCTTTGTCACCCAAAATGTCGTAGGCGCCATTAATTTCTTTGAATTTTTTTTCAGCATCTGGGTTGTCTTTGTTGACATCAGGGTGGTATTTTCTGGCAAGCTTTCTGAAAGCAGATTTAAGCTCTGCTTCGGTTGCAGACTTTGAAACACCTAAAATGCTATATAAATCATTGCTCATCTTAAAAACCTCTTTAATATTTGAACTATATATAGGGTTTACATAAGTTTATTGCAACTCATAGCAATGAAAAGTCGCAAGTCTGGAGTTGTTTTTGTGGAGTCTGATTGTTTGAAGGTGTGCAGGAGTGCCATATGTTTCGTCACAATATCTTGACGCAAGTTGAGCAACTTCATCTACACGGACATCTCTATATTCATAGGTGATGGCATTTTGACCTTTTTCTTTAATGAAAACATTTTTAATAAAGCGGTCATAAGTTGAATCGTACGGAGAGCTCTCGTTTGTATCCGGTTTGTTAGATGTGCAAGAAGACACAGTTAGAGCGAGAACAAAAAATAATACGGTCTTATACATCTATAATCTCACCGTATTTTCTTTTTCTTTGCGTAGAATTTTAGATTCTTTTTCGGCTTCAAGTGTTTTCAAGAAGTCGTCCGAGATTTTTTCAACGGGTTCCATACCAAGAGAATAAAAAGATTCCCTAAGCTTATTAAGGTTTCCCGCGAAGTCGTGTTTTTCGAAATTGTGTTGCATCAAAAAATCTCCAATCATAAAATTGTTTATGATAGTTCATAGTATAACATATTTATTATTAAGTAACTCTTAACAAAAGTTAGGGTGTGTTAATTTAGCCTTATCTAATATTTAGTATCTTGTCGATGTCTTTTCCAGCTTTTTCCAAAATATTTACGATTTGACGATTTTTGGAATCTTTACTACGTGAATTGCTAATGCTTTCTAACATTCTTTGAAGCTTACGGTTAAAGCGTTCATTATCGCGGAGCGAATCGATATCATTGACAAATTCTTCGTCTTGCATTTTGTAATCTGCAACGACTTTTGCAATAATCAAATATTGCGCATCTTTAGTTGCTGAAAGCTGTGCTTCAGCCGGAACTGAAAAAAGCACAGAAAGAATAAAAACAGAAAAATAAATTTTTTTCATGCCATCCCTCAATATTTTTATTTATTGATTTTTAGATTAAGCTTGTATTAAACATTGTTAAAGATTATATACTAATTATGTTAATTTGACTAGAGAAAAATTGGACAGAAAATGAAAAAGGTTGTTTGGCTACTTCTTGACGATAGAATGGGCAGTGTAAATCAAGCAAAAGGTGTTGCTCAGGCGTTAGATGAACAAAAATTTCAAGTTGTGGAAAAAAAAATTGTCTACAATTTTTGGGCGGCTTTACCAAATGTGGTTAAAGGAGCTTCACTCATTGGTCTTACAAGCGAATCGAAAGCAGAACTCTCAGAGCCTTATCCTGATTTAGCTATATCTGCAAGTCGTCGTACAGCATCTGTCGCAAGATATTTGAAGAAGAAATCTCATGGAAGAACCAAAATAGTTCAAATCTTGCATCCTGGCTGTGAGATTGATGATTTTGACCTTATGTTTTTACCAGAGCATGATAGTGACAAAAAATCAAATGAAAAGACGTTTTATGTTGTTGGAAGCCCTCATCGAATCACAGATAAAACTCTAGGTGAAGCTCGAGAAAAGTGGCAAAAACAATTTGAGGTATTACCTCAACCTTTAACGGCTCTTATTATTGGTGGTTCAATCAAAAAAGTGCCATTCAGTCTTGAGAATGCTGCTGCATTATCTCAGCAAGTTCTCTATTTCTGGTCTCAAAAAAAAGGTTCTTTATTGATTACTGATTCAAAGAGAACCGGTTCAGAAGCCAGAGAGTATATTCTTGAAGCATTAAAGGAAATTCCTGCACATAAATTTATATGGGGTGATACAGGGGATAATCCTTATTTAGGATATTTGGCTTGTGCTGATCATATCATTGTTACAGGAGATTCTGTTTCAATGTGTAGTGAAGCTTGTGGTGCTGGTAAGCCAGTTTATATTTTTTCAGGTAAAAAATGGTTGACCCAAAAACACTATCGTTTTGTTCATTCTTTGATTAAAAGTAAATATGCTACAGAATTAAATTCTGAAAATTTTGATTTTAAATCTACATCAAAACTCAATTCTGCAAAGCAGATTGCAGATAAAATTCAGGAAGATTTGTTCAGTTAGGTTATTTTTTTATAGCGACAACTTTTTGGTATGCACCATCAAACATCACACTTTTATTCCAGAAATAAGCATCTTTATTTTCTGCTGAATCGAAAATTTCCTGATTAATAAGATCTTCTGCGAATGGATTATACAAACGGTGAAAAGCTTGTGTAAATTTTGACAGGATTTTTCCATTAGGTTTGTGAAAATCAATGAAAATTACTTTGCCTCTATCTTTAACCGAGCTTAGCAGATTATTAACAAGCTTTTTTCTAGTGTGAGGTGGAAGTTGATGTAAAAGCATGAAACAAATCACGCCATCATATTGAAAAGGAATTTTTGCAAGACCATTTTGATTTGAAAAATTGATATTTTGTTGAATGCCTTTATATTTATCTTTAATTCTTTCAATTTGAACTTTGCTAACATCTACAAGGTGATAGTTTCCATAGTAGCCAATTTTATCTGCCACCTTTTCAATTTGGCTTCCAAAAGTTACACCAATTTGGATGTAGTCAGCACTTTGTTCAATTTCTCTTAGCAAGGATTGTACTAGTTTTTTTCTGTTTCCAAAAGTTAAAAGATTTAGGATTTTGTCGCTGTCTAAAAATTTGCTCACTTTTTTATTTGCATACACTGGATATATTTTTTTGACATGCATTGGGAGCGTTGGTTCTGCAATATTTTGATCGTTATTCATTTATAGGATTCCTAAATAGTCTTTTACCATTGAAATCTCATTATCAAATATTTTTTTGCTTTTTGCAATATCATCTTTAATTTCATTTGAACTAAATTCGGTGAGAATGTCCTGCTCAATTTTACTACAAGCCAATGCAAAATGTTTCATTCCAAAAACCAAACTTGCGAAACAAAGACTGTGATATATAATTCTCAAATTTTCCAAATCATTTTTTTCTAAGAGGACACTAGACTTAGCTTCATATTCACGATGCTCGTTCAAATAATCCTTAAAGAGAGAAGCCATTTTATCTTTACCAAGAATCGTTTCGTATTGCTTAAGTGTGCTTAGATCAAACTTATTGTCCATTTTTAATAAGTCCGAGTTTGGCGGCTTCAACAACTGCTGCTGTTCGATTATAGACATTGAGACGACGGAATATATCTGTGATATAGAGTTTCACTGTTCCTTCTGTTAAGCCAAGTTCATAAGCAATTTGTTTGTTTGCTAAACCTTTTGCAATGAGGTTAATGATATCTGTTTGCTTAACCGTTAAAATTTTACTTTTTGGAGCAGCACTTGTTGGGCAAGTATCTAAAGAGAAAATATCACTGATTTCACTGGTAACAAGTTCACTAGGAATGTAAACTCCACCCGAAAGAACCATATTGATAGCTTCTTTAATCGTGTCATTGGAAGATGTTTTGTGGATATATCCAGAGACCCCGAGTTCAATTGTTTTGTTGACAATTTTTGGCTCGAAAACAGCGGAAAGAACGATGATTGGTGTGTTTGGTGCTGTTTCATGGATTTTTGCAATGGCTTCAAGCCAAGTTGCACCAGGCATAGCGAGGTCAGTTAAAATCAAATTAAAATCTTTTTGTTTGTCAAGAATTTCAAAGATTTCATTATAGTTCTTTGCAAGTGTAAATTCAATTTCGTCAAACATATCTTTCAAAGCAAATTCAAGGCCTTTTAGAAAGAGTTCATGATCATCAGCGATTAAAATTTTCATTAGTTACCAATCTCCACAAATTGCCTGCCAACATGAAAGTGCGGCAGCGACGGCTGTTTCAGCCCTCATTATTCTATTTCCCATAGTCACTGCGCAAGTATAGTCTAATTTTTTTAAAAGTTCTAATTCTTTTTTATCAAATCCACCTTCGGGACCAACTAAAATGGCACTTAAGGAGTTGTTTTTGCTAAAAGTTTCAACTATTCTTTTGCCGTTTCCTGTCTCGTCCATATAATAAAGGATGCGGTTTTTGTCCCAGTTTTGGAGTATTTTTTCAAGTGAAATTGCTTCTGAAATCTCAGGTAAATCAGCCCTTCGGCATTGTTCCGCTGCTTCAATGGTTTGCGCTTGAAAACGTTCAATTCTGACCTTCTCACTGTTCGTGCGAAGCGTGAGTGTAGGAATTATTTTTCTGACGCCTAATTCTGTGGATTTCTGAATAACAAAATCCGTTTGATCTTTTTTTAGAGGTGCAAAAAGCAACCAAATATCGGGAGATTTTTGAAAATCTTTCGTTTTTGTTGTAATGGTGAGGCTTAGATTCTTTTTATTGATATCTGTAATTTCGCCTTCAAATTCTCCATCCTTATTATTGAAGCATGAAATTGTGTTTCCCGTCTTCTGTTTCATCACATTGATGAGATAGTGTGCTTGTTTTTCTTCAAGCATTAGGGATGTTCCAATTTGTAGGTCATCATTAATAAAAATTCTAATATTTGCCATATCATCTCGCTAAAAAGTTCTGTATAAAACTGAAACAAGGGTAGTGAGCTTCCAGATTATATTATATGTATTAAAAATATATAAAGTAGATTGTAAAAAACAAGGTTTGGGAAGAATGATTATTACGATTGATGGTCCAGCTTCAGCAGGAAAAGGTACATTAGCAAAAAGTTTGGCAGATTTTTATGGATTTGCATATTTTGATACAGGTATGGTGTATCGTGCTGTTGGTTTGGAAATGATGCAAACTGGGCAAAATATTGATGACGAATTATTAGCAAATCAAGTGGCTCAAAAGCTTACTTTTTCGAAAATGATTTTGCTTTCTCAGAATCCTGAATTTAGAGGTCCGCAAAACGGCACAAATGCTTCTAAAGTTGCCGCTTATCCAAGTGTTAGAAAATCTCTTCTCAAAATGCAACAAGATTTTGCAGAAACACCACAACTTGCGGATGGAAGCTTAGCTAAAGGTGTTGTCTACGATGGGCGTGATACGGGAACAGTTGTCTGTCCAAAAGCCGATTTGAAGTTATTTGTAACTGCAAGTAGCGAAGTTCGTGCAGAAAGAAGACACAAAGAATTTGTTCAAAAAGGCATTAGCATTTCATATGACGAAGTTCTCAGAGATGTGAAGTCTCGTGATGAAAGAGATTCCAATCGAGCAGCGGCTCCACTAAAGCCAGCAGAAGATGCAATCATTATTGATACATCGGATTTAGATGCTCGTCAGGTTTTTGAAAAAGTTAATGTTCTTATTGCTGTAAAAACTAAATAATAAGGGGTTAAATGGTCTATCTTTTAGCAGCTTTTATTTCTTCTTTTTTCTATGCTTCAAATGTTGTGATTGAAGATAATTTACTGAGTAATAATTTCAAAAAAATTTCAGCGATGGTGTTTTATATCTCTTTGCTAAATTGTGTTTTTGTTCCCCTTTTATTTGTTTTTGACTTACCAACTTTTCCTTCGCGAAATATTTTGTTTATTTATGTTCTTGCGGGGGTTGTTGAAATTGCATACCTTTGTTTTTATTATGCGGCTATGAAAATTATGGATAACTCAGTTGTTGGAGCATTGTTTTCATTGGGACAGGTTTCTATTCCTGTTCTTAGCTATTTTGTTTTAGGTGAACGTCTTTTGCCAAGCCAATATGTTGGTTTTCTAATTGTTGTTACTTGCGCAGTTGCTTTAAGTCTTGAAAAAAAGATGAAACTAAGTCTTCGTTTGAATATTGGCTTCTTCTATATGCTGTTTGCAGCTATTCTATATTCAATGATGTCTGTTTTGACGAAATATACAATAAATCAAGGATGTAATTGGGTTGATTTTGTTGTTTATCAAAACATCTTTTCGACATTTGTTGCCTTCGTTTTCTTGCTTTCTAATAAAGCAAGAAAAGGGATCGTATCTGGTTTTGAGAGTTTTAAGGAGAGGGTTACACTTTTAAGTATCAATGAACTTTTAGCATTTTTTGCTTTGTCTTTTATTACTTTTGCTGTTGTTGGTCTTTCTCCAGTTATCACAGCATCAATTCTTTCGTTTTCACCTTTCTTTATTTTATTTTTAAGTTTTATTCTTGTTAGGTTTTTTGGTGTCAAAAATCATGAAAAGCTCTCAAAAAAACAGATCATAAAAAAATCGGTTTGTTTTCTCTTTATTGTTATCGGAATTTATCTTGCAATTTCTCCAGTAAATTCTTAAAAAAAGATAATTTTTCTCTTGTATTTTAAAGATTTACGTATATAAATATCCTAGCTTTACGAATCTAGGGTGCGATAGAGTAAGGTGTTTAATTTCGCACAAGTCCACCTCATTTTATTTTTTTAGAGGAATGGCATTTTTTATAAGTATATCATATATGACAAATACAGCATTTAAAATCCCTGAATTGACAGAAAGTTTTGAAGCTTTGTTGAACGAACAGTTCGGCGAAGATGGCAACATCACTGGTTCTGTTGTTAAAGGTACAATTATCAGAATCACTCCAGATTTCGCTATCGTTGATGTTGGCTTGAAATCTGAAGGCCGTATTCCACTTCGCGAATTCGGTTTAAGTAAAGAATTAGTTATCGGCGATAAAATCGAAGTTTATGTAGACAGATACGAAGACAGAGATGGCAACATTGTTCTTTCTCGTGAAAAAGCTCGTAGAGAAGAAGCTTGGCTTGATCTCGAAAAATGTCTTGAATCTGGTGAAAGAGTTAACGGCGTTATCTTTGGTCGCGTTAAAGGTGGTTTCACTGTTGACCTTAACGGCGCTATTGCGTTCTTGCCTGGTTCACAAATCGACATTCGTCCGATTAGAGATATTACACCTTTGATGGGTATTTCTCAACCATTCCAAATCTTGAAAATGGACAAGATCAGAGGCAACATCGTTGTTTCTCGTCGTGTTGTTCTTGAAGAAACTAGAGCTGAAGCTCGTGCAGAATTGGTTGAAAGCCTTAAAGAAGGTTCAATCCTCGACGGTATCGTTAAAAATATCACTGATTACGGTGCATTTATTGACCTCGGCGGTATTGATGGTTTGTTGCACGTTACAGACATTTCTTGGAAGAGAATTTCTCATCCTGCTGAAGTTCTTAGCGTTGGTCAAACAATTAAAGTTCAAGTTATCAAATTCAATGAAGATAACCAAAGAATTAGCTTGGGTATGAAACAACTCGAAAACGATCCTTGGGCTGGCGTTGATGGCAAGTTCAAAGTTGGCGATGTATACAAAGGTAAAGTTACAAACATTACTGATTACGGTGCATTCGTTGAACTCGAAGATGGTATCGAAGGTTTGGTTCACGTTTCTGAAATGAGCTGGACTCGTAAGAACGTTCACCCAGGAAAAATCATTTCTACTTCTCAAGAAGTTGAAGTTAAAGTTCTTGAAGTTGATGCTGACAAAAGAAGAATTTCTCTTGGTATCAAACAATGCACTCCAAATCCTTGGGCTGCTTATGTTGATGAACATTCAGTTGGTTCTATTATCGAAGGTAAAATCAAAAACATTACTGAATTTGGTTTGTTTGTTGGTTTGACTGACGAAATCGACGGTATGGTTCACTTGTCTGATATTTCTTGGGACAAATCTGGTGAAGAAGCTGTTAAAGACTTCACTAAGGGTCAAGAAATCAAAGCAAAAATCATTGATGTTGATGTTGAAAAAGAACGTATTAGCTTGGGTATCAAACAACTCACAGAAGACACTGTTGGTGCTGCATTTGACGGCTTCAAAAAAGGTGATGTTGTGAAAGCTACTGTTGTTTCTACTGATGACAAAGAAGTTTTCGTAGAAGTTAACGGTGTTCAAGCTTCAATCAAGAAAATTGATCTTGCAAAAGACAAAGCTGGACAAGAAACTTCTAAATTCGAAGCTGGTCAAGTTATCGAAGCTAAAGTAACTGTTGCAGACAAAAAGAAAGGCAAACTTTCATTGTCAATCAAAGCTCTTGAAGTTGATGAAGAAAAGAAAGCATTAGAAGAATATACTAATGTAGATTCTGGTTCATCTGCTTTTGGTGATGCTTTGCAATCAGCAATGTCTAAGAAATAATTAGAATTTCTAATTTTTCAAAAAGAAACCCTCTCCTAATTTGGAGAGGGTTTCTTTTTTGCGTTTTGTTAAGATAGATTCCCAATTAAATTGGGAATGACGTTCCCACTCCTGTCTAGAATGACACAGCACTAATAAAACATAATCCGGATTTTGCAATCAAAGAATCTTGCAATTTGGTGAATCACCCCCCAATTTTGATAGTTGCCTGAAATGATTTTTTCTAATTCTGTTCGTGGAATGTTGCTCTGTTCGGACAGTTCATCGAGCGATAGTTCTTTTTGCTTTCGTAGAGCATTAAAATTTTCAGTAAATGATTTTCTGAATTCTCTGAGATTCTTTTTGTGTTCTTTTTTATCTAACATTGTTCAAACTCCTCTTCGTTTTGTTGATTTTTTAATAAAACAAAACTCGCCCATTAAAAAAATAGGCGAGGGAGTTAACAACTGCTTTATACTACAGCCTGGGTTATTCGACATAGCTTATATCCCCAGCTCCCTCATAGAAGGAGTTGATTGTTGTATAAATAGGAGTTGTTACTCTCCACAGCCCATATCTGAACTGCATCAAAATAGTAGAATAAAAGTAAGAGATTTGCAAGGAGCTTTTTGAGCTTGAAAAATTTTATCTATTAGCTGTTAAATCGAGTTTAAGTTTAAAACAGATTTTATTCCTTTTTTGAAAATAAAGACATTCCCAATTGTTTGAAATTTTTCTCCTTCAATTATGACACCGCTATTTTCAGGGAGTGCAAGAAGGGGAGAATTAAGTTTCTTCGAAATGTCTGAAAATAATTCTTCCTCTTGAGAAATGTAGTGACATCTTACAGTATATGGGGTAACTAAATTCAGTGCTTCGTTGTCGGGATAAAATTCTTTTTCTTCTTTGACTGTTTTAATTGTCTTTCCTAAAATAATTGCTCCTGCACTCCCGCCATAAATGATGCCACCTTCTTTTTCATAAAGCTTAAGTTTTTCATCCAATTTGTGTTCACACAAGAACTGAAGAAGTTTATATGTGTTTCCTCCTCCTATATAAATAGCTTTGTACTCATTCAAATTTGGATAAACTAAGCTTTCAGTCAACATATTAATGCGAATATTGGGTTGGTAGTTTTTTACAAGGCTTTGAAACCAGATAAATGCTTCTTCATATTGAGAACTATCTAGTGCTGTAGGGATATATAAAATTTTATCATTTTCTGATATATACTTGAAAAATATTTCATCGATTTGCTTGCTGTCTTCTATGTCACCGCCACCGGCTAAAAAAATCATTTTATCTTCCTTGTTTTTTTGTTTGAGGAGTAAGTGACGTTTTTTTCGCTTCTTTATGCTCTCTTCTTAAATCATTGTTCAAATCTGTGAGATATTTATCAAAGTTTTTGCTTTTGAGTTTTGTATGTTCAGTTGGAGTGAACTGTTTTTCATCTAAGTGATTAGACAGATTTATCTTTTCTCCCATATATTTAAAAGTAGTGAGCTTTTCTTTTATCATTCCCCAAACAAGAGGAGAGCTTTCTCTTCTGTAATCATAAATTGTTTGTGATTTTTCATCTGAAAGAATCTGATTGTCAATATTTTGAATATAGTCTGAAACAGAATGATTAATTTGTTTTGAATACTTATCTTTTCGATTCTTGTTCCAATCGTTTGTGGCAATATTCATTATCAAAGAAAATTCTTTGTCCTTTGATGTTTTGGAAAAATCTTTGGGATTTATTTCACCTTTTTGAACTGCTTGGGCATATTCTGGAAATGCTTTTTGCATTTCTTCTGGAATATTTCCTGTTTGAATATAATTTTCACTTATGCCTAGCATCACGTTGACTTCTGCCATAGTCTCCTTGATTTGTTCTCTTCGATCAGCATCTTCAAGGTTGAGGTCAAAAATGACACTTCCCTTTTCCTTGCTGGCTTTGATGTTCAAGTTCATGAGTTAGAATTCGGTTGATTTTTCCTCTGTTTTTTTCATGTTTAGCACTATCAATCATATTATTATGTTTGTTGATGTTTTGAATGGTGCTATCTTGAAGTCCCATTGTCTTATTTGCTCTTATTTTATTAAGACTGATGGAATTTTCACTGGGCTTGTAATATCCAAGAGCATTTATAGCATAAGCAGTATAATCTTCTTCTGTGACATTATGAAAAGATTTGTTGGCTGTTTCAGATATGCTTTCTAGTTTTCCGTCTTTGTTTTTGATATTCAGATATTCGTTCTTTCGGTCTAGTTTTTCCAAAAAGTTTTTCTTGTCAGGATTTTCTTTGAGAAAGTTTAGTGTAAATTCAACAGGGATATCTTTCATAGACATTTCATCATCTACAATGCCTTCAGTGATTTGGTAATCACTAATGATTTCTTCTTTGATATTCTTGACTTCATTTTCATAGTCAACGTTTTTAATATAACCATATTTCTCAGGGTCTGATTCTGATTGGATACGATATGCTTCTTCGTAAAACCCTTTAGCACAGAGATCGAGAATAAGTGTTTTTTTGTTGTCTTGCTGTTTGTTCGTTTTGAGGATCTCAAGTTTATTTCTCTTGAAATCGTTATTCTCTTGGCGGTTTTCAAGATGTTGCGCCTTAGCATTTGAACCTGCTAAAAGAGAAGCACCAATCATAAATTTTGTTGCATTTGAACGCAAAAAGTTTTTTATGTCTTCTTTATTGCTCATCTCGTAACCTTCAAATTATTGTTCTGAGATTGTACCAAAGTGTTCAGAAAAAATCAATTTAGATAATCGTCCAGTCTTTCCTCTTTGGCTCCAAAAGGTTCCTGATGAATAATAACTTGGGCATTTGGATATTTTTTAATGATTTCATTCTCCGTAATATGCGCATAATCATGTGCTTGTTTTAAGGAAATTGTTTCATCAAGTTCTAAATGAAATTCAAAGAGATATTTTTCACCTAAACTTCTTGTGCGCAGGTCATGAACTCCTTTTACAAAAGCTTGTTCATGAATTGTTTTAATAATATCATTCCTGATATCGTCGCTAAGCTCTTGATCCATAAGGGTTAGAACTGCTTCTTTGATGAGGCTATATGCCATATAAAGTAGGTAGATTGAAATGGCAATGGCGATGACACTATCAAGCCAATAAATTTTGTAAAGTTTAATTACGACTAAGGATAGAATGATTGATAAATTCGTAGCAATATCTACAACATAATGGGCGCTATCAGCTTTGAGGGCTAGAGAATTTGTTTTCTTAATGACATAGCTTTGAAAAGATACAAGTGCTAGGGTTAAAATAAGACTTATTATCATAATACCTATGCCAATAAAATTATCTTCTAAGACTTGGTGAGAATAGAGTCTTTTGATGCCATCGACAAGGACAAATATGCCCGAAGCGGCGATGAAAAGAGACTGAAAAAGAGAGCTAATAGCTTCCGCTTTGCCATAGCCGTATCTAAATTCTCTGCTTGCTGGTTTTGTAGAAATTCTGATGGCAACGAAAGTGATTGTTGAAGCTAGGACATCTGAAAGACTATCAATTAGAGAAGAAAAAATTGCTAATGAACCAGTGTAAAGAGAAGCTATAATTTTAAGTAAGCTTAAAAAAGTAGCAAGAAAGATACTCAAGAAACCAGCAAGCTTTTTCAATCTGTTGTGATGATCAGCGATTATTTTAGAATTTTTCAATTTTTTCTCCATCTTCTTTTGAAATTTGATAGAATTTTCCTTTAGCTGTTTCATAGAAAAATTTTAGATGTTCATTTTTAATTGGTTCTGATATTTGATAGTTTACAAATAAGTTTTTATTGTTTTCAAAAGATTTCAATGTGATTTTGTCACCATTTTCAGTGTTAAAAGAAGTGCTTTGAATTTTCTTTCCTGTCTTTGATATGTTTTCTTCAGAAAGCAGTTGTGTGTTAAGTAAATCTCTGACCAAAAGCACTGTGTTTTTATTATCTACCTCTTGACCAGCATTTTGCAACCTTCCAAATCTTAAGTTCCAAGCTGTGCTATAAGTCCATTCGTTCCAATTTGTTGAAAGGTCTATAAAGTCGATACTAACCAGCCAAACCTGAAATTTGTTGTTGAATTTGACATAGGCTGCTTTAGCTCCTCGTCCGATATTGATATCAAAATGTCCAATTTCCAAACCGGCAATTTCTTTATCATTTGCATCATATAGTTCAATTGTGGTGTTTGTAGATTTTTCATCTTCCACAGGGAGAAGACCAAATTTCTCAAGATATTCGGCTTTATCCGTTTTCTTTTCATAATATTTGGCACCAAGCAGAGAGGCCAAAAAGCTTTTAATTCTTTCTTGATAAACAGGGAAAGATTCATATCCTCTTAGTTTCCAGATATTCTCTTCTTTGTAGAAATTTAATTCGTTTTGATGTGTCTTGAGCGTAATTTTTTCAACATCATTTATTTCTTTGCTTAAATCTTCAAAAAGGAGTTTGTTTTCATATTTATCAATTTCTCTTTTGTCTGTCAGATATGTTGAAATAGCTCCGACGAAAAGAAGCAAAGCAGAAATCGAAGCAATGAGTAAAAGCTCTTTGTTGAACACAATTTTTTGATTTTTGTGTTTGCTGTTTTTGTTTCTTTTGAGATTTATTATGAGAACAATTAGAATAATGAATATAGGTAATAAGTAGATATTAATAAGTTTTAATATCATTTCAATTTTTACAATTTCATTGTTATTCTGTAAGCGAATGTCACTTAAATCCTGACGAAGGTTGTCAAGTTTTTTACGAACGCCAGCAATGAGTGCCAACTCGTCAGCATTAAATTCTTCTCTTCTTTCAAAGCTTCTTTTTTTTGTGATTTCATCTAGTTCAATTTTTGTTTTGTTCATCTTTTCAAGAATGTCAGCTTCTTTAATCGCAAAGGCTTGTTGAGCAGATTTGCGAATTTTTTCAATATTTTCAAATTTACGAACTTTGGCAGTGCGTCCACGAAGATTGATGAGGTCTGTATCTTTGGTGAGTGTGTCAAGAGAGTTCATCACAAAGTTTGCATTGTCAAAAAGAGCAGTAGTGAATTGTTTGTTGAGCATATTAGATGTTTGTGCCCAGAAACTATCATACATAAAATCCGTGTCGCCAACAACGATAAGTTCAAATGGGTTAACGAGACTTTCACTTAAGATTCTTGCTGCCAAAATCTTAGTGTTTTTGTCAGGTGTAAACATCTTTAAAAGTTCGTTTGGTGGTGTGTTGTCATAAATGAGACTCATTGGCATTATTTGAGAATTCTCACTTGCTCTGATGAGAGGCATGAAAACATTTCGATCTGTTGTCGGAACGATTGGTGAAACAGAACTGAACATAATCGTTTGGAGATTGGAAACCTCTTCCATATGAGGATTAAAGTTATCATTTCCATATCTCAATTGGATAATGTCTTGAGTGAATTTAGGATTTGTTTGATAGTTGCTTGTAGCATCAACCATTATGGCACTATCTAAATCTGCAACAACCCAGTCTGTATAGACTTTAAAGCCCCAAAATTCATCAAGACCGCTTAAGTCTGAAGGGGTATATGCTTGATTTGCCATAGAGTAAAGCCTTGTTGCTTCGGTAGCTCCATCCATTGCAATGAAAAACTTTCCACCTTTGCGACTGTATCTTTTGATTTCCTCAATCATCTCTGCGGGAAGTTTATAAGGGTGTAAAATCATCAACACATCAATGTCTGAAATATCTTGGGGTGTAGAAACAAATTTGACATTATAAAGTTCTTGAATCTTGTCAATAATTGCCCACTTTGTACCAACAACATTATCTGAAATTTGAGTGTCACCAACAGGAAGAGGTGTCAGAATGCCAATGTTTTTCTTTTTATGGTACAGTTCATAAATTTTTTGAGTGATATCTTGCTCAATATAGTTCTGTCTATCAAAACTGAAGAAAGGAATGGACGTTTTTTCATCAAGTTCATTTGAAAAACTCAAGCCAAAGTAGCCATTTTGATTCATGTCAATGACAGGAATTGGTTGAATGTTATTATTGAGAGCTTCGTCTTCAATACGATCCAAAAATTTAGGATTATAGATTTTATAATCAATTTTCCCATGGCTATGGCTTACATATTTGTTGAGTAGAATTCTGATACGGTCAAACATTAAGCGAATTTCGTGGTTTCTTTCTCCCAAAATTGGAGAGTAATAAAATTTGACAATCAGATTTTCAGGAAGATCTTCCAAAATCTTTTTTGTAGAAGGACTGAGTGTAAAGAGTTTTTCCTCCGTTGCATCATATTGAATGTTGCGGAAGAGGCTGTTTGCTGTAAGATTCAGTCCAATAAAACCAACTAAGATAAAGGCAAAAGAAAGATAGTAGTATCTTTTATTATTTGATTTGAAAATTTTGGATGTTCCAGAAGTTTTGAAGCTTACAATCAATATGGTAGCAAAGTTGAATAAGAGAATAATGCTAGAGAAAAAGACAATATCACGAAGCTCGATAAGTCCCTTGCTCATTGTGTCAAAGTGTGTCAAAAAGCTGAAAGAAGCAATCATATCAACAATTGAAATAGGCGCAAAAGTTCTGAAAATTCCTAGAACAAAATCAAGTCCGCTCAAGAAAAAGAGAATGTTTGCAAAGAATGAAAGCACAAGCGCAATGACTTGGTTTTTAGTCAAAGCAGACATTGTTGAAGAAATTGAGAGGATGCAGCCAGCAAGTAAAAAACTAGCAAGATAAGCCACAAGTGTAACCATATTATCTGGATGACCTAATATGTTTATAGTAATCCAGAAAGGAAAGGTGAGCGCAAGGGCAATGCCACAGAAAATCCACGCTGCAAAGAATTTCCCCCAAACAAGTGTGGAAATTGAAATCGGGGTGGTTACAATTTGAATGATTGTTTTGTTTCTAAATTCCTCCGCCCAAAGACGCATTGAAATGCCAGGAATGAAGATGAGGTATAACCATGGTTGGAAAGAAAACATTGTGTCTAGGTTGGCTTGCCCACGTCCAAAAAAACCACCAAAATAAAAGGAAAAGGAACCGTTTAAGAGTAAAAAGCTGACAAGATATACATAAGCAAGAGGCGATGTAAAATATCTAAAAAGTTCATTTTTTATGACAATTTCAAGTTTTTTCATTGCAAATACTCTCGGTTATTTTGTTTTGGTCAATTTCTTAAATGTAGCAGCTAGATCTTTTGTCTTAGCCTTTTTCAATATTTCTTCAAGTGTTCCATCTGCCATAATCTCCCCTTTGTTAATGAGAATAATACGGTTGCAGATTGTTTCAGCTTCTTCCAAAAGGTGAGTGGAAATAATGATTGTTTTATCTTTTCCCATCTTGCTAATGAGTTGGCGCATATATTCTTTTTGATTAGGATCAAGTCCATCTGTTGGTTCATCAAGAAGAAGAATGGGAGGGTTTCCAATGATGCTTTGCGCAAACCCAACTCTGCGTGAATATCCCTTGGAAAGGGTTTCAACCTTTTGTGTTAAAATATCTGTAATGTTAGCAAGTTCAGAAACTCTTGCGACTTCTTCTTTTCTTTTTTTACCATAAAAACCTTTTAGTTCAGCAATATAGGATAAGAAAGAATTGACACTTAAATCTGGGTAAAGTGGAGCACCTTCTGAAAGAAAACCAATGTTTTCTTTAGCAAAGATGGGGTGTTGATTGATGTCTTTATCTAGGATAAACACTTCTCCAGATGTTGGGGAAAGATAACTCGTAATCATATTCATCAATGTTGATTTGCCAGCTCCGTTCGGCCCTAGTAGTGCAATAACATCTCCCTTGTGTGCTTCAAAACTGATGTCGTTGACGGCTTTAATGGTTATGAAGTCTTTGGTCAGGTTCTTAACTTTTATGGTTGTATTCATAAGTTTATCCTTCATAAAAACAGCTTACAAAGAAGTTTTTGTTATTTGTTCATTTCATATAAAGCAATGGCAGCTGCTGTAGAAACATTTAAACTCTCAACATTTCTAGAAATTGGAAGCTTGACAGTGATATCACAATTTTCTTCAACAAGACGACGCATTCCTTTGCCTTCACTACCCATAACAATAGCTGTTTTTCCTCCTTTAGCAAGTTCGTCAATCATTTGTTTTGCACCACCGTCCATGCCAACAATCCAAAAACCAGCTTCTTTTAGCTGTTCAATGGCTCTTGAAAGATTTGTCACACGGCAAATTGGAAGAAGGTCGATTGTGCCTGCAGAAGCTCTGACCATTGCACCCGTTTCTCTAGGAGAGTTTTTGTCTTGAACAACGAGTGCAAGTGTGTCAAAAGCAACACAAGAGCGAATAATTGCTCCAATGTTTTGAGGGTCGGTCACTTGATCTAAGATAAGAATGTGACATCTTTCTTTGTCCTCAGCAAGGGTTAGGATATCATCAATGAGATAGTTTTCTAATTCTTTACAATAAGCCAAAATACCTTGATGAACAGATTCACTACCTGCAACTTTTTCAATATCTTTGCGATCAACAACGCTGATAATAACTGGGTTGATGTTGTTCTTCACAGCAATATCTTTGGTTTCTGCAAAGTTTTCTTTTGTGCAGAGAATTTTATTAAATCTACGGTTTGGGTTTTCAAGTGCTGAAAAAACGGAATGTTTTCCGTAAAGAACAATACCAGATGCATTGTTTTGTTGCGGTTGGTTGCCACGATTGTATTTTGCCATTTTTCTAATATCCTTAACTATAAAATATATTTATTTATAAAGGATATTAGTTAATTTTTATTGTAATTGCTATTAAAATTTATATCGAGGGAATAAGTATAAAAGTCTACTCATTAAAGCTGCTGATACAATTATGTTTGCAGATAGAAGGAAATAAGTCACCTGTATTGCTTCTGATGCGAAAAATACTGAAAACATGGGAACATAAACTGCAAATAATAAAAAAGTAATGATTGATGGAATAAGTAAGTCATGTAGAGCTCTAAGACAAATGATAAGGATAATGTATAATCCATTGAAAAATAATAAAAAAGATATAATTCTTAAAAATGGGGTTGTTTGAGCTGCAAGTGTTTCCTCTTTTGCCAGAATATTGGCAATTTGAGGAGCAAGTGCAAAGATTAAAATGCAAATAATAAACATGAAAATGTTGTTTATTCTTAGACAAGATAGGATAATTTTTTTTATTTTGGATATATCTTTATGAGCAATTCCTGAACTCATTAAAATTGAACAGGAAACGGCAAAACTAACGGAAATTAAGCTTCCAATTATAAAAACTCGATAGCTCAAAGTATATGCTGCAACAATAGTCACGTTTATGACGCTGATGAAAAAAACACTGAAAAGATTCGAGGATTCAACAGAAAGAAGATTTGAAGTTGCAGCAATTCCCAGCTTTTTTTGAAGTTTTGTTACTTCTTGGTGTTGAACATCCTTTTTTTCAAAGAATATTTTGTATTTTTTATTCAAAAAAATGTAGGCAACAGTTCCAAGTCCTAGAAAAATCCGAACAGATGTTGTTGAAATTGCTACTCCTATTGCTCCAAGTTCAGGAAAGCCCAAGTTTCCCTTAATCAAAAGCCAACAAAGAGAAATATTTATAATATTGGCAACCAATACAAACCATGAACTTATCCATGCTTTTTTTATACCTTGTAAAAAAAATTGTGTGACAATTGAAATGGAGACAAAAGGGAGGCTTATACCAAGGATTTGAATGATTGAACTAGATATTTTTATGTTTTCTTCACTATACTCAAATAATCCCAAAATTTGGGGACTTAGTAAGAAGAAAGGAATGAATAATAAGCTTAAAAAAATAGCTTATTTTAACCCTGTCTTCAATGCATTTCCGCATTCTTCAAAGTTTTTTTTGCTATATGCTGTAGAAGTGACAAAAAGAGTTCCTTGTACAAGACCATTAATTGTAAGCATAATAAAAGTTACTGGAGTATCGCCAATGCTTTGATAGCTTAAATGCAATGAGTTGTAATATGCAAGCATGATTGCATATTACAACTCATTGTGTATAGTCCTACTCTGGATATAAAAATAGGGAAAAACATTTTCAATATTTCCCTATTGTATGATGAATATTTTTTTCTCACATTCGTTTCTTATCTGGAGCTTTGTTTTTTCGGTGTTATTTGACTCTTATCTTTCTTTTTGTTTATGTCAATGCTTCTTTTCTGAGCACTATGGATAACATGAGCGACAGAATAAAGATTTTTGATAACATAGTCAGGAGAAATTTTGCCCTTATAGACACCTTTTGGGTCATAGAGAACAGAGACAGTATTTAGTCCGGCTTCTTTGTAATTTTGAGCAACTTTCATGTCGGCTTCGCCGTCGCCGATAACAATAATTAAGTCATTTTTATCCATTGTTGGAAATTCGTCTTTGTTTCCAAGAATAGCTTTGCTTGCAACAAGCGAAGGTTTGTCTTCTTCATGTTCTCCTGCTCCGACAACTCTTGAAAAATATTTTTTCATATCAAGTTGTTCAAGTTCTTGAGTGAGATATGCTTCTCTTCCTTGGCTTTCAATTCTTTTATTTGTCTTATTACTTAAAAGGTAGGAGTTAAACTTTTTTTGATGGCAATAGTCCAGAATATGTCTTGAACCTTTGATTGGTTCCAAGGCTTTAGCGTGGTTTTCGCCAATATACTCATAGAAATGTTTGCGAGCTTCTTCTTTTTTTTCTCCAAAAACACAGCCTAAAATATCTTTGTTTTGCATTGTACTTGTGATTCTTTTAACTTCAGCAAAAGAAATTGTTTGATCTTCCATGTCTAGTTTTTTAAAAGTGTGTGCATATGCCGAATTTGTCACAGGATATGTATCTGCAAGTGTTCCGTCCCAGTCCCAAACTATATGTGTTTTCATTATTTGTTTTCCTATTTTTTTGCTCAACAGTTATCCATTTTAGTCTAAAAAATTTTTTGTCAAGTTTTTTGTCGATGTAACAAATAAGCAGAAACTTAAATCAAAGTTGTCTGCTCTTTTGTTATTTTATCTTTAAAAATTATATAATTTTTCTTAAAATACTACCGTTTTGTATCAGAAGTTTTTCTGCTTCTTCTTTAGGTAAGCTTTTTTTAGCCATCACAATTGCTGTTTTCACTTTGTTTTCGCTTTGATTTAAGTATTTTTTCGCATCATCATAAGAAATTTGTGCAATTTCTGAAACAATACGACATCCTCTATCAACGAGCTTTTCATTCATCATACGAACATCAATCATATAATTTTCATAAGTTTTACCAATGCGAACCATTGCTCCAGTTGAAAGCATATTCAGAATCAGTTTTTGAGATGTTCCAGATTTCATACGTGAAGAGCCAGTGATAGGTTCTTCGCCAACAACAGGATTGATGAAAATATCTGAAAATTCTTGAAGTTTTGCTTCTGGGTTTGAGCTAATTCCAATTGTTTTAGTACCAGCTTTCTGTGCTTCTTCTAAAACCTTCAAAACATATTTAGGTCCTCCATTTGCTGAGATACCTACAACAACATCATTCTTTGTTGGTTTGAAGTTTTCAATATCTTGAAGCCCTAATTCTTCACTATCCTCTGAATTCTCAATTGAGAATCTAAGTGCTCTGTCGCCACCTGCAATATATCCTACGACCATGCCATGTTCTACACCAAATGTTGGCCAGCATTCAGAAGCATCTAGCACACCAAGTCTTCCACTTGTTCCTGCTCCAAAATATGCAAGTCTACCACCTTTTAGGAAAGCTTGAGCAATAAGCTCAATTGATTCTCCAATTTGTTTGAGCTGAGTTTCAATTGCTAATGCAATTTTCTTATCTTCATCGTTGAGGGTTTTGGCAATTTCATAAGAATCCATTAGATCAATATTGATTGTATTTGGGTTTCTTCTTTCAGTGAGTGCAAGTTTAGACATAATGTGTTTCCTTGTTTTGTGCATAAATTTAGTTGTTTAAGGATAATAATGCGGATAAGTTAAAAAAATAATAAAAAATGTGTTGACAAGATGTCGAAAATAAGGTTACTTGCGTGTTAGTTAGTTTGCAATAACTCTCTAACTTTTGTTTTATATAAGAGGAGGGGTGGCAGAGCGGTCAAATGCAACGGACTGTAAATCCGTCGACTATGGTCTACGAAGGTTCGAATCCTTCCCCCTCCACCACTTTTATAAAATAATGAGAGAAGTTGCCAGAATGGCTTTGGTAAATAAATGCGGGTGTAGCTCAATGGTAGAGCAGAAGCCTTCCAAGCTTATGACGAGGGTTCGATTCCCTTCACCCGCTCCAATTTCCCATTCTATAGAAGTAAATAAGTGATAGTAACAATAACAATTTAGGATACTTTAGCTATGGCAAAAGAGAAATTTGAGCGTAATAAACCTCACTGTAACATAGGAACGATTGGTCACGTTGACCACGGTAAGACAACATTGACAGCAGCGATTACAAAAATCATGGCTGAACAAGGCGGCGGAGCATTTGTAGACTATGCAAATATTGATAAAGCCCCTGAAGAAAGAGCACGTGGTATCACTATTTCTACATCACACGTAGAATATGAAACAAAGAACCGTCACTATGCACACGTAG
>JBKEEF010000001.1:0-1539 GCA_047975765.1 Alphaproteobacteria bacterium | reverse complement strand
TAAGCGTAACCTCTCGCTTATCGCGATACATTCCGGGATAGCTTATTTTAGTTCCTGAATTAAGCCAAACCGAAGATCCGTCGGGCAACTCAATCTTAGATTTTGCCCCCAAGGGGATATATATTTCTCTGAAATCTGTGTTTGAATTAAACGGGGAATAGTAAAGAACAAAAAAAGCACTGGTGATTAAAATGCCAATAATAAAGGCAGCTGCAACCGATCGAATTTCATTTCGTTCTAAAATGAAACGGTGCTTCTGTCTTGTTTTTGCAGGAAGTTTATTTAACTTCAAAAAGCCAGCCCAAGCTTTATCCGTCGCCTTACTTTTGGAATTAATGACATTATCTTCCCATGAATCCTGATCTTTCAAAAAATGGGATTGGTGATATTCGCCTGATTTTATGGAGCCTAGTAGCTCTATTTCTTCAGTTTCACTTAAGTTCCCCTTCAAAAAACGAAGTGTAGTATACTTGAAACGGTTAGTTTTTGTCATTCTTCTTATATTCTTCATGTAATACAAGATGACAGACATTTTCTACATCTTCACTATCCGTTTTTTTAGCGATTTTTTATAATTACGTTAGTTTTCTTTCCAAATAGAAATGGTGAGCAAAATAAATGTTTCAGGCTTCAACTTTTCTTTTGCTATGGTAAGCCCTTTTGCAAGATGCTTGTCGACCATGGAAACTGAAATATTCATTAGCTCGGCTATTTCTTTGATTTTTTTGCCTTCAATCCATTTCAACTTGAAAGCAATTCCGCACTTTTCTGGAAGTGTACTGATTAAGTCAAGAATTTCACCGTGCAAAACTTCATCGAATGACAGAAACGGACTCTCTGCCCGAAAACTCAGGTGATACAACTCTTCGGATCCGATATTTTGACTACTTAGTTTATAATTGTTCTCTACCACCTTCCTTTTTAACCGGTTAATACAGCTATTTCGGGTTAGCGTGTATAAAAACGAAGACACGTTGCCGTCCTCTCTCAATAAATTTTTGTTGTTCCACAAACGGGAGAAGACATCCTGCACCAAGTCTTCAGCATCCCTTTCATTCTTGAGTAGATAGCTTGCATATCGCTTCAGTCTCGGATAATAAAAACGAAACAGGCACTCGAAAGAACCGATACCTCCAATGTTCCCGTTTTGGCCAGTAGTCTGGTTGCTGAACATGCTCATTTAGATTTAGGTCTGTCAAAGTATAAAATTTAGCAGAGGATTGCAAAACTCCTCGAAACGTTTAAAAACGCCAAAGTATGAAAACCTTTTAAAACCTTGTTTCTTATCACAACAGTTCGTTAAAGTATGACACAAAATATTGATTATCAATGAAATAAGTTGTTTAGAAATTTGTTTAAAACCCTGATAATCAGTATCTTAATAGAGAATTTCGACAACTTTATTAAGGTGACTATCAGGGGAAATAATATTTATAAAACACACATATTGAGCGTGTTAGACAAAATGTCAAATATCAATAGTTGGAGGAAAGAGTTTGTAACAGAGACCCTTATCCTATTTTTATGCATCAAAGGGCG
>JBKEEF010000023.1:0-44820 GCA_047975765.1 Alphaproteobacteria bacterium | reverse complement strand
TTGGTTGTATCTTTCTTTTGAGCTATAATTTCTTGTGTTTGATTGGGACGTTTTATTGGACTTGTAAAGTTGATTTCTTTTTTCTTATCTGTTAGACGGTCCGCCATGTCATAAGCTTGCTCAAGACCTTTTGCATTTAGCTCTATGTCAAATTTTTGCACTTACCATATCGTGCGATGATTATAATCCGTTTCCCCATGTCTGAAGATATAAAAATTTTTAGCCATTTTTTCACCACCTTTTTTATCAATGTCCTCACTATAGTAAATGAAACTCAAAAGACAACAAAAAAAGAGTTTTCATTCTTTCGAATATGAAAACTCTTTTTAATTCAGAAACAGTACATCTCCGAAAAAACTTCCGAATAAATTCCAAAAATTCTTCTAAAAAAATATCTAATTTTTCTAGAAAGGCTAAACCGACGGATTCCTTTAACTTTATTCCAAGCATACACAGAAAATTTTGGAAGATAAGTAAGAAACACGAAGGGAACCAAAAACGAACAAGCGATAATTTTAATAACCTTCATAACATCTTGCTTTTGATTAATAATAAAAGAATAATTTTTAATTAAACTCACTATACGCTTTCAAAAAAAGTTGTCTACATAAAAAGAAACTAAAATTCAGCTAAAAGCTTTTCTATTTCTTGAGGTGTCTTCACAACAATCAAATCTACACTATTCTTATATTTTTCATAAGCTTGATAAAACAATGGAACAATCTTTTTTCTATAAGTCAATATGTAACGATAAAAAGCCATATCCTCTCGTTTTTCGTTCATTAACATTCTTAAAATTACCCTATAGCAACATAGCAAAGGATTTAAATCTAAAAAAATAACCAAATCAGCTTTTGCCAAGCGGATACCATATGTTGACTTTGCATTACCATCAAATATCCATTTATCCTGAGCAATAAATTCTTGAATTTTTTCTAAACGTTCTTCATCTGAAACCTCTTTCCATCCTGCTTTCCAGATAATTTTATCTATATGACAAAGAGGGTAATTCAATTTTTCAGCTAGTTTTCTTGAAAACGTTGACTTACCTGCTCCAGAATTTCCAATTACACAAATTCGATTATATTTTTTCATGATTTATCTTCCATTTTCAAAATATATTTTTTATCAAAAGCTCCCCTACTTTCCTTTTTGTTTTTTTGAATAATAGAAACTTCTTCTTCAGAAATTCCAAAACAAGTCATAACTGCCCACAAGACCTCTCTGATATCAGCTAATTCAAAGAGCAAATCTTCTCTAGTCTTTGCCTCGACAACTTCATCTGCTTCTTCTCTAACCTTCAACAAAAGCATTTCCCTATAGGTTTTATCATCTGCAAACTCTCCTCTTGCTATAATAATTTTAGGAATTTTATCTCTAACTAATTTTTCCACATTACCTCTCAATTTTACGAGTTAAAACAAAAAAAGCGAACCGAAATAATCCGATTCGCTTTCTTATAAGTTTTAGATAAAAACTATTCAGCCTTTGCAGCCTCAGCAGCAGCTTTTTCAACTGCAACTCTTGCCAAGTCTTCAGCACCTTTAGCAGCAACATCTCTGTCTACCAATTCAATGATAGCCATATCAGCAGCATCGCCATATCTGAAACCAGCTTTAAGAACGCGAGTGTAACCACCATTACGGTCTTTATATCTTTCACCCAATGTAGAGAAAAGCTTAGACACTACATCTTGATCACGCAAGAAAGAGATTGCTCTTCTACGGCTAGCCAAGTCGCCTTTTTTAGCCAAAGTAATCATGTTGTCTGCGAAAGTTCTAAGTTCTTTTGCTCTAGGCAAAGTAATTTTGATTTGTTCGTGGTTCAACAAAGCAACTGTCAAGTTTGAAAACAAAGCTCTTCTTTGGCTTGTTGTCATGCTGAATTTTCTATGTTTCATTCCGTGTCTCATCATTTTTTCCTTTTCTCTAATGCTTTGCTCACAAAGCGTATAATACAACCCGATACTACCCTAAAACACAAAGATATATATCGATAAATTATAAGTTAGAAAAACTCTAACTCAATTTCATAAAATTTTAATAGAGGGTTATGCTACGAAGATATTTTTGAGTGAAGTGTAGAAAAACTACACGAAAGAAAAAATATCAAGTATGATAACCCTCTTGTAAAATCTTAGAAGTGTTCGTCAACGCGACGAATCAAATCTTCAATATTCTCAGGTGGCCAACCAACAACTTCCATGCCGAGGTGGATACCCATTTTTGTCAATACTTCTTTGATTTCGTTCAAAGATTTTCTACCGAAGTTCGGAGTTCTGAGCATTTCTGCTTCTGTTTTTTGAACTAAATCACCAATATAAACAATATTATCATTTTTCAAGCAGTTTGCAGAACGAACTGAAAGTTCAAGTTCTTCAACTTTCTTAAGAAGGTTTCTGTTAAATGGAAGTTCTTCTTTTTCTGCTTTTGTTTCAACTTCAGGTTCATCAAAATTGATGAAAGGTTTAAGTTGATCTTGCAAAATTCTTGCAGAATATGCGATAGCATCTTCTGGAGTGATAACACTGTTTGTTTCAATTACGAGAGTTAGTTTATCATAGTCTGTAATTTGACCAACACGAGTATTTTCAACTTTATAAGAAACTTTCTTAACAGGAGAATAAATTGCATCAACAGCAATCACACCAATCGGAGCATCAGCTGCTTTATTTTGGTAAGCAGGAACATAACCTTTACCCGTTCCAACTGTGAGTTCCATGTTGATTTTCGCACCTGCATCCAAAGTACAAATGAAGAGATCAGGATTCTTAATTTCAACATCATGACCTGTCTCAATCATTGCTGCAGTAACTTCGCATGGACCTTCAGCCTTAAGAGTAATTGATTTTTGACCTTCTCCATGAACAGCAACAGCCAAACCTTTAACGTTCAAAACGATGTCAGTAACATCTTCTTTAACGCCAGGTATAACTGAAAACTCGTGCAAAACGCCATCAATTTTGATAGCAGTCACAGCACCGCCTTGTAATGAAGAAAGCAAAACTCTTCTAAGTGCGTTACCCAAAGTTAATCCAAAACCTCTTTCCAAAGGTTCTACTACTATTTTAGCTTTATTTGCACTTTCGTTAACAACGTCTAAATTAGTAGGTTTAATAAGTTCTTGCCAATTCTTTTGAATCACCGGTATGTCCTCTTTATTACTATATTGTGTGCACATATATTTATTTCAGAAATCAAAAGACTGCGAGGCCATTGAAAACAGCCTCACCATCTGAAAAATCTAATTAGACTCTACGTCTTTTTCTCATACGACAACCATTGTGTGGAATAGGTGTAACATCACGAATCGCTGTGATTGTAAAACCTATTGCTTGCAATGCTCTAATCGCAGATTCTCTACCAGAACCAGGTCCTTTAACTTCAACTTCTAAAGTTTTCATGCCGTGCTCTTGAGCCTTTTTACCAGCTTCTTCAGCAGAAATTTGTGCAGCATAAGGAGTAGATTTTCTAGAACCTTTAAATCCTTGAGCACCTGCTGTACACCAAGCAACAGTGTTGCCTTGAGCATCAGTTATTGTTATTCTTGTGTTGTTGAAAGAAGAATTTACGTGAGCAACACCCGCTGTAATATTCTTTTTTTCTTTCTTTTTAACACGTTGAGCTACTTTTGCCATTTGCTATCCTACCTTATTTCTTCTTGTTCGCAACAGTTTTACGTTTACCCTTACGTGTTCTAGCATTTTGCTTAGTACTTTGTCCACGAACAGGTAAACCCTTACGATGTCTCAAACCTCTGTAACATCCAAGATCCATCAATCTTTTGATGTTTACGTTAACTTCACGACGAAGCTCACCTTCCACGAGGAAATCAGCATCAATTACTTCACGAATCTTAGACACCTCATCATCAGTCAACTGATGAACGCGGCGTTCAGAAGTGATCCCAGATTTTTCACAAATGTCTTGAGCAGATTTTTTACCAATACCAAAAATATAAGTTAAAGCTACTTCTACTCTTTTGGCAGTTGGAATATTTACACCAGCTATACGAGCCAAAACCAAATCTCCATTTTCTAATATTTTACCATTTTCAAAAAGTTGATCACCACTTTTCAAAATTAAGCCGGATTATAGGCTAATATTTGTTAGTGTCAACTACCCATTTACTAAAAAAACGATTTTTTTTCATTTTTTTAAATTTTTTTTTACTTTTCTTAGAATCTCAATTCAACAAACGTTACAAGCGCTTATTATATCAAGCCAAGAACATCCTTAACTTTCTTAGCTACAGCGTCAATAGAGCCAGTTCCATCAACTGTTCTAAGGAGTCCTTGCTTTTCAAAAAAAGGAATGGTCGGATAGGTCAAAGCTCGATAGTTAATCAGGCGATTTTGAACTGTTGTTCTGTTGTCGTCGATTCGTCTATAAAACTCGGTCCCGCCACATTTATCACAAACACCATAAATTGCAGGTTTTTGAAATTTTTCATGGTATCCTTGACCACATTTCATGCAGGCATATCTGCCCAAAATTCTTTCCATAATGATTTCATCAGGAACTTGAATCTCAATCACATAATCAAGACCGATTCCTTTTCCTGAAAACATTGCTTGCATAGCTTCAGCCTGAGGCAACGTTCTTGGAAAACCATCAAGAATGAAACCATCTTTACAATCAGGTTCATCAATACGGTTTGAAACCATTTCGATAATCATTTCATCGGTTGCGAAATTTCCATCGTCTAGCATTTTTTTCAATTCTAAACCAAGTGGTGTTGCTTTCGCAGCTTCAGCTCGAAGCATCTCTCCTGTTGAGAGATGAGGAACGTTAAGGTACTCTTTCAAGATTCTTGCTTGAGTACCCTTACCGCATCCCGGAGCTCCAGTAAAAACAAGATGTAATTTTCTGTTTCCCAAAGCTTTATTCCTATTTCTTTTTCTTTTTACCAGCAAGTGCTGCTTTTTTGATTAAGCTTTCATACTGATGTGCCAACAAATGAGACTGAACTTGTGTAACAAAGTCCATAGACACTTGAACCACGATGAGAAGTGTTGTTCCACCTAAAATGAAAGGAACAGAAAGTTTACTAATCAAAATTTCAGGCATAATACAGAGCAAAGTCAAATATGTTGCACCCAAAACAGTAAGTCTTGTAATTACGTAATCCAAATATTCAGCTGTGTTCTTACCAGGTCTAATACCAGCAATAAAGCCACCGTGTTTCTTCAAATTATCTGCTGTATCTTCTGGGTTGAAAACCACTGAAGTATAGAAGAATGAGAAGAAAATAATCAAGAAAGCATACATACCTAAATAAAGAGGTTCGCCATGCCTTAACATTTGACCCAAACTTGCCAACCAACCGTCACCTTTTTCTGAAAGGTTTACAATTGTCACAGGAAGCAACAAAAGTGAGCTTGCAAAAATTGGAGGAATAACACCTGTTGGATTAATTTTGAGTGGAAGATGAGAGCTTTCACTTGAAGCCATTCTACCACCAACTTGTCTTTTTGGATATTGAATTGGAATTCTTCTTTGTGCTCTTTCAACAAAAATAATGATGTAAATTAAAGCCATAGCCATAATCAACAAACCAAAAATCATTCCCATAGACATTGAACCAACACGACCAAGTTCAAAAGTTTTTGCCAAGGCAGATGGAATATTTGCAATGATACCTACTGTAATGATAAGAGAAGAGCCATTACCAACACCACGTGCTGTAATTTGCTCACCTAACCAAACAATAAACATTGTTCCACCAACAAGAGAAACAATTGTTGTGAAAATGAAGACAAATCCTGGGTTAACAACCGCAGAAGCTCCACTTGTTCCAACCATTCCTTGAAGACCAACTGCAATACCATATCCTTGAACAATTGTAATTAACACTGTCAAATAGCGAGTATATTTTGTTATCTTTCTTTGACCTGCTTCGCCTTCTTTTTTCATTGCAGCAAGTGTAGGAACAATTGATTGTGCCAACTGAATGATAATTGATGCCGAAATATATGGCATAATATTCAGTGCGAAAATTGTCATACGAGCAAGCGCACCACCGGCAAACATATTAAACATTCCCAAAATTCCGCTTGAGTTTTTTGAGAAAACTTCATGTAAAACATTCGGATCAATTCCTGGAAGTGGAATGAATGTTCCTAAGCGGAAAACAATGAGAGCTAAAACTGTAAATAAAAGTCTTTTCTTCAGCTCGTCAGCTTTACTAAATGCAGACATATCCATATTTGATGCCATTTTTTCTGCCATTGATGCCATAATTATTAAATCCCTAAAATATTAAATATTCTATTCAAAAATTTATAGGGCAGATGCACACAGTTCATTCACTGTATTACAACCACCCTACAAAAATACCAAACTAAGCTTAGATAAGGTTAACCTTACCACCCGCTTTTTCAACAGCAGCAACAGCTGCTTTTGAAGCAGAATTTACAGAAATTGTAATGCTGGTTGTAATTGCGCCTCTTGCGAGAAGTCTTACACCATCATATTCTTTGTTGATAATTCCTGATTTCAAAAGAGCTTCAATATCAATTGCAGAAGCAGTCAATTTGCCTGCATCAACAGCTTTTTGAAGAGAATCAAGGTTTACAACTGCAAATTCTTTAGCGAAGTAATTTTTAAATCCACGCTTTGGAAGTCTACGGTAAATAGGCATTTGACCGCCTTCAAAACCGTTAATAGCCACACCTGAACGTGATTTTTGACCTTTATAACCACGACCACCAGTTTTACCTTTTCCGCTACCGATACCACGACCGACGCGAAGAGGATTCTTTGTAGCTCCTTGGTTGTCTTTTAATTCATTAAGTTTCATTTTATTCACCTAATACTAACATTTAATCAATGGGCTAGCTAAAGTCGTGAATAACACAACTTTAGCAAATCCCCCAAATTATTCTTCGATACGAACGAGGTGAGGAACTTTCGCAACCATACCTCTGATAGAAGGAGTATCCTCAAGAACAGATACCTTACCAACCTTATTAAGACCAAGACCGATAAGAACTGCTCTTTGCTCTTTTGGACGACCAATTGGGCTTCCAGTTTGAACTACTTTAATAGTTTTTTTCGCAGCCATGGATTAAACCTCCTCTACTACAACTTTACCGTTTGAGTTTTCACGACGACTAACAATATCACCAACTTTCTTTCCACGTTTTGCAGCAATCATTCTAGGAGAATTATTACCTTTCAACGCTTCAAAAGTAGCTTTAATCATGTTGTATGGGTTGTTTGATCCAACGGATTTAGTAACCACGTCTTGAATTCCCAAAGCTTCAAATACTGCACGCATCGCACCACCTGCAATAACACCGGTACCGGCAGGAGCAGTTCTAAGGATTACCTTACCTGCACCATAACGACCGAAGATATCGTGGTGAAGAGTTCTACCCTCACGAAGAGGAACTCTAATCATATTTCTTTTAGCTTCGTTTGTTGCTTTAGTGATAGCATCAGGAACTTCAGTTGCCTTTCCTGAACCATAGCCTACGCGGCCTTTCTTATCACCAACAACGACAACAGCAGCGAAAGACATTGTGCGACCACCTTTTACGGTTTTTGCAACTCTGTTAACGTGAACTAATTTTTCAATTAAGTCGTCCGCTTTCTTTTCTGCTTTACGACGATCTATAGCTTGTGCCATTTCATTAATCTCCTAAAATTTCAAGCCAGCTGCTCTTGCAGCCTCAGCCAAAGCTTTTACACGACCATGATAAATGTAGCCACCTCTGTCGAAGACAACTTCACTTAAACCAGACTTCAATGCTTTTTCAGCTACAAGCTTACCAATGAAGCTAGCTGCTTCAATTGTAGATGATTTCTTCACGTTCTCTCTAACTTCTTTATCCAAAGTAGACGCAGAAACGATAGTGGAACTATTAGCATCGTCAATAATTTGCGCATAGATATGCTTTCCGCTACGGAAAACAGAAAGTCTGCTTTTGCCGTTAGCAACTTTTTTCAAGTCATATCTGACACGCGCTTTTCTCTTGTTAAACAATTCTCTTGGCGTACTCATTTATTTTTCCTTATTTCTTCTTACCTTCTTTACGACGTACGTATTCACCAACATAACGAACACCTTTACCTTTATAAGGTTCTGGTTTTCTATATTCGCGAATTTCAGCCGCAGTTTGACCTACTAAATCTTTATCAGCACCAAACACAGAAATTTGTGTAGGTGTTGTGCAAGTGATGGTAATGCCTTCAGGTGCAGCGAAAATCACATCATGAGAGAAGCCAAGTGAAAGAATCAATTCACTTCCTTGCATACGTGATTTGTAACCAACACCAAGAAGCTCTAGATCTTTTTTGAAACCTTCATTAACACCAATAACAAGGTTATTAATTCTGGCTTTAACAGTACCCCATAGAGTTCTAGATCTTTTGCTTTCAGCCAAAGGAGTCACAACTACTTTACCGTCTTCCAATTTAACATCGATAAGGCTGTTATCAAAGTCATAGTTAAGTTCGCCAAGTTTACCTTTAGCAGTAACCAAATTGCCTTTGATTTCAACATTAACACCTTGAGGAACGATAACAGGATATTTACCAATTCTAGACATATCACTTTCCCCCTAAAATACTTGACAAAGAACTTCACCGCCAACGTTAGATTTTCTAGCATCATGATCGCTCATTACACCCGCAGATGTAGAGATGATAGAAATTCCCAAACCGTTGTAAACGCGTGGAAGATCGTTTACACTTGCATAAACTCTTCTTCCAGGTTTAGAAATGCGTTGAATTTCTGTAATTACAGAAGTACCTTCATGATACTTCAATTGAATGCGGAGTTCATCAATTCCAGCTTTAACATTGTATCTTTCGAAACTAACAATGTAGCCTTCTTTTTTCAAAACTTCCAAAACACTTTCACGCAAACGAGAAGCTGGTGATACCACTTCAGTCTTCCTCGCTCTTTGTGCGTTTCTAATGCGAGTGAGCATATCGCCCAATGGATCAGAAATAGACATATTTTAATCTCCTTACCAGCTTGATTTTACTAAACCAGGGATTTCACCGAAACCAGCCAAATCTCTAAGTTTGATACGTGCTAAACCGAATTTAGAATAGTAGCCACGAGGACGACCAGTCAATTTACAACGATTTCTAAATCTGATTTTTGCAGAGTTGCGAGGCATTTCTGCCAATTTCAACGTTGCTTGAAATCTTTCTTCAGGAGAAAGAGTTTTATCCATTACAGTTTCTTTAAGAGCTGCACGGCGTGCTGCAAATTTTTCAGCTTGAGCCGCTCTCTTTAAGTTTCTATATACTGCACTTTTCTTTGACATATCTTTTTCTCCAATTATTTCTTGCAAGGAACGTTGAACGCAAGGAGAAGTTCTCTTGCTTCTTCGTCACTCTTAGCTGTTGTGCAGATAACAATGTCCATTCCTCTGATGTTTTCAACTTTATCGTAGTTGATTTCAGGGAAAATGATTTGCTCTTTAATACCGAAAGCAAAATTGCCTTTTCCATCAAAGTTCTTTCCTTGGATACCGCGGAAGTCTCTAATACGTGGCAATGCAATGTTAACCAATCTTTCCAAGAATTCATACATTCTTTCAGAACGAAGAGTTACTTTGCAACCAATTGGCATTTCTTCTCTAAGTTTGAAGGTAGCAATTGATTTACGTGCTTTAGTAATAATTGGCTTTTGACCTGCAATAAGTGTCAATTCTTCTGCTGCGACATTGAGTTTTTTCTTATCAACAACAGCTTCACCAACACCCATATTCAAAACAATTTTAGTCAATTTTGGGATCTCATGTGGATTATTGTAACCGAATTTCTCCACAAGAGATTTTTTTACGACTTCATTGTATAGTTTTTTATAGTTTGTCATAAATTTTCCTCCTATTTCTCGATTACTTCACCAGATTTACGAGCAAAACGAACTTTTTTGCCGTCAACATCTTTGTAGCCTACTTTAGTTGCTTTTCCAGATTTTGGATCAATCAAAGAGACGTTAGAAACGTTGATTGGAGCTTCTTTAGTTACGATACCGCCAGGGGTAGTTTGAGTAGGTTTTTGGTGTCTTTTAACCAAATTAATACCTTGAACTAAAACTTTACCATCTTTTGGCATTGCTCTCAATACTTCACCAGTTTTCCCTTTATCTTCACCAGATATAACGATAACTTGGTCACCTTTTTTAATTTTCAATTTAATAGGCATATTACAAAACCTCCGGTGCTAATGAAATAATTTTCATAAATTTTTTCGCACGCAATTCTCTTGTAACAGGTCCAAAAATACGAGTTCCGATAGGTTCTCCATCTTTGTTGATAAGAACTGCAGCGTTTGTGTCAAAACGGATGATTGAACCATCTTTACGACGAACGTCACTTGCTGTTCTTACGATTACAGCTTTGTGAACATCACCTTTTTTAACACGGCCTTTAGGCAACGCTTCTTTAATAGAAACCACAATAACGTCACCAACGCCTGCATGCATTCTCTTAGAACCACCGAGAACCTTTATGCACTGCACCTGACGAGCTCCGGAATTATCCGCAACTTCTAGGTTGGTTTGCATTTGTATCATTTTTTAATTCCTTCTATATTATTAGGCGTTATCAATTAGAACAGCCCAAGTTTTTGTTTTAGAGATTGGACGAGTTTCAATGATTCTCACCACATCACCAACTTTGAACTGATTATTTTCATCATGAGCAGAATATCTTTTGCTTCTTTTGATGAACTTTTTGTAAACAGGGTGCATAACTTGACGCTCTACGCTGACCACGACAGTTTTGTCACCTTTGTCACTAACAACTACTCCTTGAAGAATTCTTCTAGGCATATTTTGTCTCCTAATTCTTCTTTTTATGCTCAGCGATGAGCATGTTAATTTTTGCAATTTCGCGACGGATTTTTCTAACGATAGCTGTGTTAGAAAGTTGTCCAGTAGCTTGTTGAACACGAAGATTAAACTGTTCTTTTTTATTTGCAAGCAATTTTTCTTCTAGTTGTTCAATACTCATAGCGCGAAGATCTTTAGTTTTTACCATTATTCTTCCCCTAAATCAGAATTCAAACGTTGAACAAACTTAGTCTTCACTGGCAATTTTGCTGCACCAAGAGCAAATGCTTCACGAGCAATTTCTTCGCTCACATCTGCAAGTTCAAACAAAATACGACCAGGTTTAACTCTAGCTGCCCAATATTCTACGGATCCTTTACCTTTACCCATACGAACTTCGGCTGGTTTATCGGAAACAGGAACGTCAGGGAAAATTCTGATCCAAAGCTTTCCGGCTCTTTTCATTTGACGACTGATCGCACGACGAGCTGCTTCAATTTGACGAGCTGTTACGCGTTCAGGTGAAAGAGCTTTCAAGCCAAACTGACCAAAACTCAAGCTTGAACCGCCTTTAGCATCACCGTGAATACGGCCTTTATGCATTTTGCGGAACTTTAATCTTTTCGGACTTAACATTTTTCTTTAACCTCAATTACTTTTGTTCTGCCAACTTTTTATCTTGCGCCATTGGATCATGTGCCATGATCTCACCTTTGTAGATCCAAGCTTTGATACCAATTGCACCATAAGTCGTACGAGCTGTTGAAGTTGCATAATCAATGTCTGCACGAAGAGTGTGCAAAGGAACACGACCTTCACGGTAATATTCTGTTCTTGCGATTTCTGCACCACCCAAACGGCCAGAGCAACTAACTTTGATACCTTCTGCGCCAAGGCGAAGAGCAGATTGCATAACTCTTTTCATCGCACGACGGAAAGTAACACGTCTTTCCAATTGTTGTGCAACTGAATCAGCAACCAATTGAGCATCAATTTCAGGTTTTCTAACTTCAACGATATTAAGTTGTACTTCGCTATCAGTCATTTTTTGAATTTCTTTTCTAAGACCTTCAATATCTTGACCTTTTTTACCAATTACAACACCTGGTCTTGCAGAGTGAATTGTAACTCTAGCTTTTTTAGCAGGGCGTTCAATAACAACCTTGCTCACACCAGCTTGAGCCAATTTCTCTTTCAAGAATTCTTTAATCTTCAAATCTTCATGAAGGTAGTCAGAATAAGAAGCATCTGCATACCAACGAGAATCCCAAGTACGGTTAATACCTAAACGAAGACCTGTAGGATTTACTTTTTGTCCCATTTAATTACTCCCCACGCTCAGTTAATACGATAGTTAAATTAGAGAAAGGTTTCAACACTCTAGCAGATCTACCACGACCTCTAGCATGCATACGTTTCATAACGATACCTTTTCCAACATAAGCTTCACTAACATACAATTTGTCAATATTCAAACTGTGATTATTTTCTGCGTTAGCAACTGCTGAATTAAGAACTCCTAAAACAACATTTGCAATTCTCTTCTTTGAGAAGCTAAGTTCAGCAACAGCCTTTTCTACATTAAGACCACGAACAGATTCTGCTACTAAGTTAAGCTTTCTTGGGGAAGTACGAATTGAGTGACAAACAGCCATAGCTTGATTTGCATCAATTCTTTTTTTATTACTAAATTGTCCCATTATTTACCTCTCTTAGCTTTTTTATCTGCAGCGTGACCGTAACATGTACGAGTAGGCGCAAATTCACCAAACTTATGTCCAACCATATCTTCAGTAACGAGAACTGGAATAAATTTGTGGCCATTGTGTACACCAAAAGTAAGTCCAACAAACATTGGAAGAACAGTTGATCTACGAGACCAAATTTTAATCACTTCGTTACGACTAGAAGCTCTGGATTTGTCTGCTTTCTTTAGAAGATAGCCATCAACAAACGGCCCTTTCCATACGGAACGTGTCATCAGCGTTTCTCCCTATTTCTTCTTGTTAACATGACGGCTTCTCATAATGAACTTATCCGTCTTTTTGTTTGAACGAGTTTTTCCACCCTTAGTTGGTTTACCCCATGGAGTAACCGGATGACGACCACCAGATGTACGGCCTTCACCACCACCCATTGGGTGATCAACTGGGTTCATTGCAACACCGCGTGATACTGGTCTCATACCCAACCAACGAGAACGACCTGCTTTACCAAGTGATTTGTTTTGGTTGTCATGATTTGAAACAGCACCAACAGTAGCCAAGCATTCTTCACGAACAATTCTGAGTTCGCCAGAGCTTAACTTGATTTGAGCATAACCAGCATCTTTACCAACAAGTTGTGCATAACAACCTGCAGATCTAGCCAATTGTCCACCTTTTCCGCTTTTCATTTCAACGTTGTGAACGATTGTACCAACTGGCATATTCTTAAGAGGCATTGCATTACCTGGTTTAATATCAGCTTTTGCAGAAGCAATCACTTTGTCACCAGCTTTTAATCTTTGAGGAGCCAAAATATAAGCCTGTTCGCCATCAGCGTAGCTAATTAAAGCAATAAATGCTGTGCGGTTAGGGTCATATTCAATTCTCTCAACTGTTGCCTCAACATCGAACTTGCTACGTTTGAAATCAATGATACGGAGTTTTTGTTTATGTCCGCCACCAATTCTACGACTAGTAACATGTCCAAAATTATCGCGCCCACCGGTCTTAGTAAGACCGACTGTCAAAGACTTCACAGGAGCTCCTTTATAAAGCTCTGATCTATCAACTATTACAAGTTGACGAAGTCCTGGCGATGTAGGCTTAAATGTTTTTAACGCCATTTTCTATATTCCTGTTGTAATATCAATATTTTGACCATCAGCTAAAGTAACGACCGCTTTTTTATAATCAGATCTTTGACCGATATGACCTTTAAAACGTTTTTCTTTACCGAACTGACGAATCGTATTAACTTTAACAACTGAAGTGTTAAAAATGCTTTCAACAGCAGATTTAACTTCACCCTTAGTTGCGTCCAATGGAACCATAAAAGTTACCTTTCCAGCTTCTGAAGAAATCATTGACTTTTCAGTAATAACCGGACGAACCAATGTATCATACATTTTTGTAGTTACATTATTTGTCTTTTTTGACTTAGCCATTAAATCTCTCCTCTAAGCAAGCAATAGCATCTTTAGTCAAAACAAGTTTGTCTTTCTTCAAGATGTCATATACGTTTGCACCGATTGCTGGAAGAACATCAACATTAACAATATTTCTGCTTGCCAATGCGAAGTTCACATCAACTTCTTTGCCATCAATAAATAGACAATTTTTCAAACCACAAGTGTCCAACTTAGACAATAAGTCTTTCGTTTTTGGAGTTGAAATTTTTGTACTATCAACGATAACAAGGTTGCCATTTTGAGCTTTAGAAGAAAGAGCTGTCTTCAAACCGAGTGCTCTAAACTTCTTAGTAAGATCGTGAGCGTGACTTCTCACAACTGGACCGAAAGCAACACCACCACCAGTCATGTGTGGAGCTTTACGATCACCTTGACGTGCGCGGCCAGTACCTTTTTGTTTAAAAGGCTTGCTACCACTACGTGACACTTCAGATCTACCTTTAGCTTTGTGATTACCAGATTGTAATCTAGCAAGTTGCCATCTCACAACTCTTTGCAAGATGTCTGCACGAACTTCCAAACCGAAAATTGATTCGTTAAGGTCAATTGTGCCAACTTTTTCATTATCTAAATTTAAGATGTCCTGTTTCATTTTCATCTATCCTTAAAAGTTATGCATTATCAGCTGAAATTTCTTCAGCTTTAACTGCAACAGGTTCATCAACTTTCTTAAGTCCCGCAGGCATAGGAAGTTCCACTTTAGATTGTTTTTTGATTGAGTCAGTGATACGAACCCAAGCGTTTTCACCACCAGGAACAGCACCTTTAACCAAAACTAAACCTCTAGCAGAATCAACAGCAACAACACGCAAGTTTTGAACAGTTACACGTTCAGCACCCATATGTCCAGCCATTTTCTTATTCTTAAATACCTTACCAGGATCTTGTCTTTGACCAGTCGAACCGTGAGCTCTGTGTGACACAGACACACCGTGAGAAGCTTCAAGACCTGCAAAGTTGTGACGTTTCATTACACCGGCAAAACCTTTACCGATTGAAGTTGAGCATACATCAACATATTGTCCTTCAACAAAGTGTTCAACACTCAAAGTATCACCAACATTAAGCAAGCAATCTTCAGAAACTCTGAATTCGCTAATCTTTTTCTTTGGTTCCAAATTAGCTTTTGCAAAATGTCCCTTCAAAGCTTTAGATACGTTCTTAACTTTAACAGAACCAGTACCCAATTGAACAGCAGTATAACCATCTCTGTCATTTGTTCTAACGTCAACAACTTTCAAGTCATCAACTTGGAGAACAGTTACAGGAACATGAACACCACCTGCTTCAAAAACGCGAGACATTCCAAGCTTTTTAGCAATTAGACCCGTACGCATTATTTTTACCCTTTTCAATAGGTTGATTTTTACTTTTTCAAAAAACCAACTTTGTTATAAATTAAAGTTTAATTTCGACATTAACACCAGCAGCCAAGTCTAATTTCATTAGAGCATCAACAGTTTGCGGTGTTGGGTCTACGATATCAAGAAGTCTCTTGTGTGTACGAATTTCGAACTGTTCACGAGATTTTTTATCTACGTGTGGAGAACGGTTAACAGTAAACTTCTCGATTTGTGTTGGAAGAGGAATTGGTCCTCTTACATTTGCCCCAGTTCTTTTGGCAGTATGAACGATTTCTTTTGTAGAAAGGTCCAATAGTCTGTGATCAAAAGCCTTAAGGCGAATTCTTATGTTTTGTGTATCCATCATTTTAAATACTTTTCCAAATATTTATTAATATAACTAGACGACAAAAATCTAGCCTTAGCCAAATATTGCCATCTAAACTAAAAACAAGCGAACCATTGAATTCAAGAGGGTTTGCCCTATGTTCTATACCCTACAGGTTTCCCCATAAAATAAAAATCTGTGCTTCTTGTAACATAAGCCACACTAATATGCAAGTGCTTTTTTCACAATTTTTCCATTTTTTTCAAGTTTATAAACTAGCTCCAAACTCCGACTCAGATTCAAAGAAAATCGAGTTGACAAATTTTATTTTGAGTCCATTGAGTCAATAATTCATATTTTATTAATATATGTTTCGTTTTTGTTAAAATTCAAAATATTAACAGGATTTTTCTACTTTTAATAACCCATTATATGTTTTTAATTGTTATACACAACCACATCTCCATAAAAAATAAATTGTTATTGCAATTACTTAATATTTATTTGATAATTATTACAGGCGAGTTTATAACTAACTCGATTTTAGGTTGTATATACTATTAGAAAAAAATAATATGGTTGTTCTTGTAAATAAAATTATTTGTTTAAACGCTCGAAATACTTGCATCAGATTATGTGATAAAGAGTGGGAAGCATTCGATGAAATTTGTCTTAATGAAAAGATTAAGCGAAAAAAACTTGTTGAAAAAATCAAGGCTGGCAAAAGTCCAGATATGGGACTAACACCAGCCATTAGGCTTTTCACCACTTTATACTATAGAAATCTTTGTGAAGCTTTCCTTCATAATATTTCTAAACTATCTACTGATGAGCTAATAGAACAACTACTCTGATTTTTCACTCTACCTCAACTATAAAAGCCAACTGCTTTCTCTTATATGCCATTTTGTGATATGTCTTAATCACAAAATCCACAAGTTCAGCATTTTGTTTGATTTCTTCTTTCTTTTTACCTTCATCAATATATTGCCTTAAGATTGCATCAAGAACATCATATTTAGGAAGACTATCTTCATCTTTTTGCCCTGCCTTTAGTTCTGCACTTGGCGCTCGGTTGAGAACTTCCTTAGGAAGAACTTCTCCAAGTTTCTGATTAAGCCAATGAGCTAATTTAAAAACATCCGTTTTATAAACATCACCTATTGGCACCAAACCACCACAAGTATCACCATATAAGGTACAATAACCCATCGCAGCTTCAGACTTATTTCCACAAGACAAAACTAAATAGCCAAACTGATTTGAAATTGCCATTAATATTTGCCCTCTAATTCTGGCTTGTACATTTTGCATCACGATGTCTTTTGGTTCTTCATTAAAGATATTAGACAGTTTTTCAGCATAGACATCAACTTCAGGTTGAATATCAATTACTTGATAGGGAATATGATTTAACTCTGAAATTTTCTTTGCAATCTTCAAACTCAACTCAGAAGTATAGTTCGTTTTCATCATATAAGCATAAACATTTTCTGCACCCAAAGCTTTTTTAGCGATAACAGCGCAAACAGCTGAATCAATTCCGCCAGACAATCCCAAACAAACCTTATCAAACCCATTTTCCACGCAATAATCTTTGAAACCAAACACTAATTTATTCCACAATTTTTGCATCTTAAATCTCCTTTGCTTTTTGTATGTTATTATGCTGTGTAATCATTTTATTTTGAATTTTCAATAACTTTTCTGAAAGCCCAACACCATAAAGATGAGGATTAGAAAGCCTACGATGAGATTCATCTAATTGTTCTAAATTTTCTCTGACACGATTTTGTAATTTGTACAAATCATTAACCTTCATACTCTGAACAACTTTTCCACCAATAACCGTATCTCTTAACAATTCTTTCGCCTCTGATCCTTTTAGGAAAACTTTCTTTTTTCCTTCAATTCCCTGAACGCAAGAAACTAAATTTTCATTAAGCCTATTCGCATAATCAACCAATCTTTCTGTAGAGCGAACGATAACGTCACCTGCAAATTTTCCATCCTCATAAATTCTAACAACATTTGTTGCTCCAGGAATAGTGGTTTTGCCTTCTGCAATCTTAATCTTTGGCTGACTGCGAACTTCTTTAACTTTGAATACACCTCCAAGTGCTGGCATATCATAAGCTGTAACCAGTTTTGTTCCTGCTGCAATAATATCCGGACAAGCCTTTTGCACCGCAATAATATTTTCAACAGAATACTCATCTAAATCATTTGAAATGACAATTTTTGTTTTTTCAAAACCTTTTTCATTCAAGAGCTTCCTCGCTTCCTTACTCCAATAAGCCAAGTCTCCTGAATCAATCCTAATACCTTGCAGAGGAATTTTTGTTTCTTCACTAGCCTTTATAGCATTCAAAATTCCTTCCCTTGTATCATAAGTATCAACAAGTAAAGTCGCATTTCCCTGAGCAGATTTCATAAAAGATTTGAAAGCATCAAGCTCATTTTCATAAGTCATAATATAAGAATGAGCCATAGTCCCTTTTGCTGGTATACCATATGCTCTTGCTGCCTCAACATTAGAGGTTGCTACACAACCACCAATAAAAGAAGCTCTCGTTTGCGTAAAAGAACCAAGCTCTTGAGAGCGACGAAGCCCAAACTCCAAAACAGGGTGATTAATTCCATCAGACTGAGCTGCATGAACAATGCGTGAAGCTTTCGTTGCAATCAAGCTCTGAGAATTAAAAATATTCAAAAATGCTGCTTCAACCATATCCACTTGCCAACAAGGGCCTCTAACGACTAAAACCGGTTCATTAGGAAAAACAATTTGCCCCTCTTCTACTGAACGAATATTCACCTCAAGTTTACTGTTTTTCAGAAAATAGAGAAATTCTTCCGTAAATAATGGTTTATCATCTATACCCTTATATGTTTCAAGATAATTAATATCTTCTTGGGTTACTTTCCAATTTTCAATCCATTCTAAAAACTCAGCAAGCCCTGCTGCAATAAGATACGCTCCTCCAAATGGACATTTTCTAAAATAAGCTTCTGAAATCTTATCCTCGTAGTGCTTATTATCATTAAACCAAGCTTGAGCCATTGTCAGATGATATAAATCACAAAACAGTGGTGTCCCTTTTTGTAAAACATTATCTCTCATGACGCTCACCTCCTCTTAACAATTCAATTTTTCCTCTTTGAGCGTATTCAGACTTTTTTTCAGCAAGCATACTCCTCATAAACTGTTTTGTTGTCATCAAACGAAGATTTCCATTTGCAACATCATTCATATATTTATCTTCTGCAACAATCCCATTCATTTGCTTCTGAAGTCCTTGAGTTAAATCTTCAAAAACAATAACTTTGGCTCCTCTTTTCAAAAAACCATCCATAGCTTTTTGAACACAGACGTCACTTACCAATCCAGCAAGATAAACCTCTTTCCCTTGCCAATTCTGTTGAAGCTCTGGATATTTTTTTTCTTCCTGCCAAATATCATATCCGCTTTTTCTGAGAAGACGGCTTGGAATATTATCTTTAAGTTGGACAGCCTGTTCCCAACCCCATTTGCCTTCATAGCAGTGTGGTGGAAAGCTTTTTGCTTCTTGTGACATAGGATAAGTATGAGGATTATGTGTGTCTGCTGTGACTAATATTTCATCAAACATTGTCTTTTGCAGACAATCAGCAAATCTTTGAGTTCTTTCAATCAATTCAGGATTTTTAACACTGAGTGCGCCGTCAATATCTACAAAATCGTTTTGAAAATCGACAAGCATAAATATTCTTTGTTTCATATTCTACTCCTTGGCTAAGGTTATTTTTGACCTTTCTTTCATAAGCCCTGTGAAAGACGAAGGTGTTTATGTTTTTTAGATAATTGCTTTTTTCTTGAAAAAGCTTTCTTCAATAATTTTGTGGTTTTCCGGATTAATAAAATTCTTCCAACGAACATCTCCAAATTTTATCATATCTCGAACCATTGTTCCCGTCACAAAAGGAAAATCTTGTGATGTTCTGTCAATGAGTTCAATCTTTTCAAAAGCCTGTCTAAACCAGTGTGCATCATATTTGCTTCCTGCATAATAAACATCTGGCTTAGCTAAATCTGGAAAACTCTCAACCATGAAATCCATCACATATTCTGCCCATTCTGCTGGATTATTAATATCAAACAAACCGATAATTTTAAGGCGAGGATAATCTGGTGAGTTGCGATAGATATTTTGAATCATCTTTTTGCGTGTTGTGTAATTGAGCGGATTACGTTCTGTTCCTTGTTCTTGAATAGAACCCAAAACAATCGTTACCATTTCACAGTCTTTGAGCATCATCTCAATCATACGATTATGCCCAATATGAAAGGGTTGTACACGCATAATACTAAGACCGTGTTTATATTTAAAGTTAGGCATAAAAAAACTCCTATCATTAGGAGCACAATTTGAGAGAAAGAGTCTAAGAACCAGACATCAATTCCAAACCGGCTCAGTTTGTACCTATTCTTCATCCATTAGCCCTTCGGATGACGAGAACAAGTTGAGTTTGATTTATTTTTATACCTTTGTCAAGATAAAAAGTTTCTTGACAAAAACATCTAAAAAGATAGACTAATTTCATACATTTATTATTAAAACTTTATAACTATGGAACCAAACTTCGCAAAAGCAACTATTTCATTAGATGAAATCCTTGCAGATTTGAGAATTAAAACAGAAGAAGAAGCTCAAAAATTTTCTAAAAATTATCAGCCCTTCTTTCTAGCAAAAATTTCTATCAAAGAACCTGACGAAAGCAAGCCACCACAAGAAATTATCGGCTGGATTTCAAAGGATGAGTATGAAGTTATCGACGCAAAAACTGAACTCAGATATACATCCTTGAGAGCTGAGTTTGAAGTTCTTGATTATCTTTAATGATAATCTTATCAAACATAAAAAAACCTATTAGAGCTTAAATGCGCTAATAGGTTTTTTTAATGGTCATTTTCAAAAAAGAGAATTAGTTATAATCTCCAACTTGGTCAGCAAGCTCTTCTTGTTGAGCTCAGGAAGTTTTCTGTTGAGAATTTCTAAATAGAACATTCAGTTCGTGCTCATCTCCCCATTCGGTGCTAGGGTAATAATTTACATTAGATGTACATTCTTCAGTTGTTTTCATGACAATAAAATTTAGGAGTTAATAATTATAAAATAATAGATTTATGAAACTAATCTTAACGGTTACCTCCATGAAGTCAACTTATAAAAAGTCAACTTTTGTTATCATTAATTACAATATTCCTAAAAAAAGAGCTCTTCGATTGAAGAGCTCTTTCTAACTAATTAAAGTTATATAAATTGTGTGGGCTACGCCTTAAGTTTTGAACGAAATGTACAACACATAAAGTACACGAGGAAAAAAACTTAAAAGTACATCATCCTCAAAGCTTTGGAGTTTGAGATTAGTAATAAGAAAAAAAGAAAGAGAAAAATTTTAGTGTACACATAAAGTACATGAATTTTTCTCTTTCTTGTATTTTCTGTATTAATAATCTAAAATACGAAGCTTTAGACTATTTCAAGATTTTAGCAACCACACCGGCACCAACAGTTCTACCACCTTCACGGATCGCAAAACGAAGACCTTCGTCCATAGCAATTGGGTGAATCAAGTTTACTGTAATTGTTACGTTGTCACCAGGCATTACCATTTCTGTTCCTGCTGGAAGTTCAATCGCGCCAGTTACGTCTGTTGTTCTGAAGTAGAATTGTGGACGGTAGTTACCGAAGAATGGAGTATGACGACCACCTTCATCTTTGTTCAAGATATAGCATTCGCCGTTGAAGCTTGTGTGTGGCGTAATTGTACCAGTCGCTGCCAATACTTGTCCACGTTCAACATCTTCTCTCTTTGTTCCACGAAGCAATACACCTACGTTATCACCTGCTTGACCGCTATCCAACAACTTACGGAACATTTCGATACCTGTACATGTTGTTTTTACTGTTGGTTTAATACCTACGATTTCTATTTCGTCGCCAACTTTAATGATACCACGTTCAACACGACCTGTTACCACTGTTCCACGACCTGAAATTGAAAATACGTCTTCAATTGGCATCAAGAATGGTTTGTCTACTGCTCTTTCTGGTTGTGGAATATATGCATCTACTGCATCCATCAACGCGATAATTGCATTCTTACCAATTTCTGGTGTCTTGTCTTCCAATGCTGCCAAGGCAGAACCTTTTACTACTGGAATTTCGTCGCCAGGGAATTCATATGAACTCAACAAATCTCTGATTTCCATTTCAACGAGTTCCAACAATTCTTCATCGTCTACTTGGTCTACTTTGTTCATAAACACTACCAACGCTGGTACACCTACTTGACGTGCCAACAAAATGTGTTCACGTGTTTGTGGCATTGGACCATCTGCTGATGATACTACCAAAATACCACCATCCATTTGTGCCGCACCTGTAATCATGTTTTTTACATAGTCAGCGTGTCCTGGACAGTCTACGTGTGCATAGTGACGGTTCTTTGTTTCATATTCTACGTGTGATGTAGAAATAGTGATACCACGTGCTCTTTCTTCAGGGGCTTTATCAATATTTGCATAGTCTACAAATGCTCCGCCGCCTTGTTCAGCCATGATTTTTGTAATCGCTGCTGTCAATGTTGTCTTACCGTGGTCAACGTGACCAATCGTTCCTATGTTACAGTGAGGTTTATTACGCTCAAATTTCTCTTTTGCCATTTTAATTTTCTCCAAAAAGCAAATTGTTATATAAACGGGGCAGGTGTTCCCCACCCCGCAGAATTAATTATTTTCCGTGTTTCGCCTTAATTGCTTCAGCTACATCTCTTGGAACTTCCGCATAGTGGTGGAATTCCATAGTAAACTGAGCACGACCTTGTGAAAGGGAACGAAGAGAGTTAACATAACCAAACATGTTAGCCAAAGGCACATGAGCGTTAACAACTTTAGCATTTCCTCTTTGATCCATTCCGTTAACCAAACCACGACGAGAGTTCAAGTCACCGATTACATCGCCCATATATTCTTCAGGTGTAACCACTTCAACTTTCATGATTGGTTCAAGAAGTCTCGCATCAGCTTCACGCATACCTTCTCTGAAGGCAGCACGAGCAGCAATTTCAAAACACATAACGTTAGAGTCGACATCATGGTACGCACCATCGTAAAGAGTTGCTTTAACACCAGTCACAGGGTAGCCGGCAATTGCACCAGTATCCATAGCTGTACGCAAACCTTTTTCAACACCAGGGATGTATTCTTTAGGAACGTTACCACCAACGACGCTATTAACGAATTCAAATCCAGTATAACCTTCGATTGGTTCGAATTTGATTTTAACTTTCGCGAACTGACCAGCACCACCAGATTGTTTCTTGTGAGTATAGTCAATATCAGCAGGTTTTGTGATTGTTTCACGGTAAGCCACTTGTGGTTCACCAATATTAGCTTCAACTTTGAATTCACGACGAAGTCTATCAACCAAAATTTCAAGGTGAAGTTCACCCATACCTTTAATGATTGTTTGACCACTGTCTTGGTCAGTTGAAACGCGGAATGATGGATCTTCCATTGCCAAACGAGACAATGCCAAGCCCATTTTTTCAACGTCAGCTTTAGTTTTTGGTTCAACAGCAAGTTCAATAACTGGATCTGGGAATTCCATTCTTTCCAAGATAATTGGTTTAGATGAATCACAAAGTGTATCACCAGTTGTTGTATCTTTCAAACCAGCAAGAGCTACGATATCACCAGCGTGTGCTTCTTTTAGTTCTTCACGTTTGTTTGCGTGCATCAAAAGCATACGACCAACTCTTTCTTTTTTATCTTTAACTGAGTTATAGATATATGAACCAGCTTCTAAAGTACCAGAATAAATACGAGTAAATGTCAAAGAGCCAACAAATGGGTCGTTCATAATTTTGAACGCCAAAGCAGATAATGGTTCATTATCTGTAGGATGTCTTTCTTCTTCAGCATCTGTATTTGGGTTGATACCATCAATTGCAGGGATATCCATAGGAGATGGAAGATAGTCAATTACTGCATCAAGCAAAGGTTGAACACCTTTGTTTTTGAAAGCTGTTCCGCAAAGAACAGGAACGAAATCTTGAGCCAAAGTACCTTTACGGATACATTTTTTCAATCTTTCAACAGTAATTTCTTTTCCTTCCAAATAGTCTTCCATAGCTTTGTCATCTTGTTCAACAGCCATTTCAACTAGTTCTGAACGGTATTTTGCGGCATCTGCTGCAAATTCAGCAGGAATTTCTTTAACTTCAATTGGAGAATCAGGAGTATCACCAGTATAAATAATAGCATTATTATTTACCAAATCGATAACGCCTCTGAATTCAGCTTCAGCACCAATAGGAAGTTGGATAGGCATTGCTCTTGCACCAAGACGGTCATGAATCATATCAATACAACGATAGAAGTTTGCACCGATTCTGTCCATTTTGTTGCAGAAACAAATACGAGGAACATTATATTTATCAGCTTGTCTCCAAACTGTTTCAGATTGTGGTTCAACACCAGCAACTGAGTCAAATACGGTTACAGCACCATCGAGAACGCGGAGTGAACGTTCAACTTCAATTGTGAAGTCAACGTGTCCCGGAGTATCAATGATGTTAACACGGTGATTTTTCCAGTAGCAAGTAGTTGCCGCAGAAGTAATTGTAATACCTCTTTCTTGTTCTTGTTCCATCCAGTCCATTGTTGCTGCACCATCGTGAGTTTCCCCAACTTTGTGCGAACGACCAGTGTAAAACAAGATACGCTCAGTGGTCGTTGTTTTACCAGCATCAATGTGAGCCATGATACCGATGTTTCTGTACATTTCCAGTTTATGTGTACGAGCCATTGTTTTGTTTTCCTATTTTTTTTAGTTTTTTAAACCAACAAAAAGTTTGAAGTTTGAGCTTTGTAGTAAGATCTCAGGAGTAAGAAAAATTTTGATGTACAAATAGCTACATAAATTTTTCTCAACTCCGTAAAATCTGTACTAAAAAGCCAAAATACAAGCTTTTTAGAATTTGTAGTGAGAGAAAGCTTTATTAGCTTCAGCCATTTTGTGAGTATCTTCACGTTTTTTAACAGCTGAACCACGGTTAGCGAATGCATCAAGCAATTCGTTAGCAACTCTTTCAGTCATTGTTGTTTCTGAACGTTTTTGAGCCGCAGCAACAATCCAACGGATTGCCAAAGCTTGACGGCGTTCAGCTCTAACTTCAACAGGAACTTGATAAGTCGCACCACCAACACGGCGGGAACGAACTTCAAGCAAAGGCTTAACGTTTTCGAGTGCTTCAGTGAACACTTTCAAAGCATCTTGTTTAGATTTAGAAGCCATAATATCGAAAGCATCATACACGATTTTTTCTGCAACTGCTTTCTTACCATGTTCCATAATATTATTCATAAATTTAGTTACTACTTTATCACCATACTTAGCGTCTGGTAGTACTTGTCTTTTTTCTGCTCTATGACGACGTGACATTACCTTTTTCTCCTATTTAGGTCTTTTAGCGCCGTATAGCGAACGACGTTGACGACGTTTAGCAATACCTTGAGTATCCAAAGTACCGCGAATTATATGATAGCGAACACCAGGTAAGTCTTTTACACGGCCTCCTCTAATCAGCACCACTGAGTGTTCTTGCAAGTTATGACCTTCACCAGGGATATAGCTGATTACTTCAAAGCCGTTAGTTAGACGAACGCGTGCCACTTTACGCAAAGCTGAGTTTGGTTTCTTAGGGGTAGTTGTATAAACCCTAGTACAAACACCGCGTTTTTGTGGACAAGCTTTCAAAGCCGGAACTTTGTTTCTTGTAGTTTTTGGTGTTCGTGATTTACGAATTAACTGATTAATTGTAGGCATCACTTTTTCCTTAAATATTACATTTTTTAATCAACATATAACAGATTCGCAAAACGCCAATCGCTTTGCTTAAACCGTTATAAAACTTAACATTATCAAGAGATTATCTCTTAGATAAGGCTCAAAACATGGGCAGATTCCACCCCTTTTGAGTCGTCGCAATATAGACTCAAGCTTTTGAATAGTCAACAGTTTTCTACAGACGAAACAACTTTATTTCTAAGTTTGAATAAAGCTATTTATTTTTATGAAATAACAACCAACCTAAAAAGTTTGTTGTCTATTTAAATCAAAAACTGTGCCAATTTTTGTATAAGTATAAAATTCCCTTGCAAAAATGAGAAGAAAAGACTAATTTTAGGCATTATTTGTCTATTAATAGAGTAAGGAATTGGATATGTCTGAAAATAAAGATATTCAATCTGCAAAACGCACGATTGATAAAGAAGTTGAAGCCCTAAGAGTTATGGAAAATGCTTTTGACGAAACTTTAACACAAGCACTTGATATTCTTGAAAAAACAACAGGAAAAATCATTGTAACAGGTATGGGTAAGTCTGGACATATCGGCAAGAAAATTGCAGCGACACTTGCTTCAACTGGAGCTCCTTCTTTCTTTGTTCACCCAGCAGAAGCAAGTCATGGCGACTTGGGAATGTTGGATAAAAATGACGTTGTCATTGCCATTTCAAACGGTGGAGAATCAAAAGAACTCTCGGATATTCTTATTTTCTCCAAAAGATTCGGAATTCCGATTATTTCCATCACAAAAAACCCTGAAAGTACACTTGCAAAAGCAGGAAATATTTTGCTTAAACTTCCTAATAATGGAGAAGCTTGCCCTCTCGGACTTGCTCCTACATCTTCCACAACAGCAACCCTTGTACTTGGAGATGTTCTTGCTGTTGCACTTCTAGAAAGAAAAGGGTTTTCTATGACGGATTACAAACAAAGACACCCTGGTGGAAAACTCGGTGCTATCCTTCAAAAAGTTTCTGACCTAATGCATAAAGGCAACGAAATGCCTCTTGTTAGAGAAACCGCTAATATGCAAGAAGCTTTGCTTGTTATGACATCCAAAATGCTTGGTTGCGTCGGCATTGTTGACAAAGAAAACAACCTCCTTGGTATGATTACAGATGGTGACTTAAGACGTATCATCAGTTCAGACATGCTCACAAAGAACCCTGTTGATGTTATGACTAAATCTCCAAAAACAATTTCTCCGGATGTTCTGGCTGCAGAAGCAGTGGCTCTGATGAACGACAAAAAAATCACACAACTGTTTGCTTTGAAAGATGGAAAACCTGTTGGTGTTATCCACCTTCATGACTGTCTGCGTGCGGGAGTAGCATAGTTTGCTAGATAAACAAAAATTAGATTCATTCTTTGATGAAGAAGCTCTTGCTGAAGAAGGGAAGCCGAATGAGATTATTCGCCATACGAAAAGAGTTAGAATTACCAAAACTTTCCTTCCAATTGTTGGTGTTTTCTTCATTGGACTTTTACTCATTTTCCCATCATTGAAAAATGAGATAGACGAGCTGAAGTTTGACATTACTAAACCAAAAAAAGGTGAAATGGAAAAACTTCACATCGAAAACACTGTTTTCTATATCACTGACGCCAATAATAAAATTTCAAAATTTGACACCCCACATATTGATGAAATTGAAGAAAATTCAAAGATTGTGAAACTTGCTGAACCTAAAGGCAAAATCACAACCAAAAATGATTCGTGGATAGATGTGAAATCTGATGTTGGTTTTTTTGATCAAGAAAGTGAACAGCTCAATCTCAAAGAAAAAATCACACTCTTTTTTAGCGAAGGTATGGATATTGAAACCTCAGATGCAACTTTTGACTTCAAAAAAGGAACAGCAGAAGGCAAGCAAAAAATTGTAGGAGACGGATATTTAGGCAAATTAAATGCACAAGGCTTTGAGTATATTAACGATACAAAAACTTTAATTCTAAAAGGAAAAACCAACATTCTATTGAACGAAGGAAACTTTAAGGAGAAAAAGAAATGAGAAAAACAATAGCTTTAACAACAGTTCTCTCCTTATTGCTTACAAATCCCTCTCAGAGCTTCGCTCAAATCAAGCTCACAGCAGATGATCGTGTCGAGCTACACCAAAATGACCAGAAAATTGTAGCTATTGGCAATGCAGAAGCGCAAAAAGGTGATACCAAAATTAATGCAGAAAAAATGACTGGCAGCTATATTAAAGATGCAAAAAACAAAATGCAAATTCAAAGTGTAGTTGCAGAGAAAAACGTCAAAATCGCATCCCCTGAAATGAATGCTTCAGGAAGCTTTCTTGATTATAACATCAATAAAGATGAGATGATTTTGAAAGGAAGCCCTGCTATTATCAAAACCAAAGATGGTACAATTGAAGCTCAAGAAGGCATCAAATATTTCCCTGCAAAAAAGATTGCCGTTTCAGTAGGCAAAGTTGTGGCAACTGAAAATGAAAACAAAATTTATGCCGACGAAATGATTAGCTACTTTGAAGAAACAGACGGCAAATTGGCAATCAAAAAAATTGAAATTTTTAAGAATGTCAAGATTACCACACCAGATGCCGTTGTTACTTCTGATAAAGGTGAATATATCCCGAAAGAAAACAAAATAAAACTTCACAAGAACGTTACAATCAATCAAAACGGAAACATCTTGAAGGGAGATTATGCTGAAACAGATTTAGCCGCAGGCATCAGCAGATTAATCGCAGACAAGAAAAACAAAGGCCGCGTTTCTGGTGTTTTCATCGAGAAGAAAAAAGATAAGAAAGAAGAAAAAAATGCAAAATAATACTCAAGATTTTAACTCAACACTTGAAGTTTTTAATATTGGTAAGAAATATAAAAAACGTCCAGTTTTACGCAATGTCTCTCTCAATGTCAAAAGAGGTGAAGCTGTTGGTCTTTTAGGTCCGAACGGTGCTGGAAAAACAACTTGTTTCTATTGCATCACTGGTTTAATTATGCCTGACTATGGAGATGTTCATATTAATGGACAAGATATTACAAATCTACCAATGTACCAGAGAGCAAGAATGGGAATTGGCTATCTTCCACAGGAAGCTTCTATTTTCCGCTCACTCAGCGTTGAAGACAATATTAAATCTATTCTTCAGCTTGTAACAGATAGTGAAACAGAACAAGAAAATATGTTAGAAGAACTTCTTTCTGAGTTTTCTATTTCACACCTAAGAACTTCTCCTGCAATTGCCCTTTCTGGTGGCGAAAGAAGAAGACTTGAAATTGCGCGAGCCCTTGCTAGTAAACCAAACTTTATTTTACTTGATGAACCACTTGCTGGTATTGACCCTATTGCTGTTGGTGAGATTAGAGCTCTTGTTTCACAACTCAAACATCGTGGACTTGGTGTTCTCATCACTGACCATAACGTACGTGAAACTTTAGATATCATTGACAGAGCATACATCTTACATGGCGGAACTGTCCTTATGGAAGGAACTCCTGATAAAATTGTTGCCAGCAAAGAAGTTCGAAAAGTCTACCTTGGCGAAAATTTCTCGCTCTAAATCGAAAAGGCAGCAATTATGGCTATTGCACCACGCTTAGAGATAAAACAGACTCAGTCATTATTAATGACCCCTCAATTGCGACAAGCCATCAACCTTTTGCAAATGTCTAATCTTGAGCTCAACGACCTTATTACCCAAGAACTCGAAAATAACCCTTTCCTAGAAAGAGAAGAAGATGTTGTCAATAATCTAGAAATTGACAATCAGACCATTGATGACTATGGAGACGAAACATCCCAAAGCGAAGCAATTGAATCTTATGAAATTGACACAGATTATGACAATCAAACAGATGATTTCGGAAGCGATCGTGAAGGATATGAAGAAAACGCAGACTATGCTTGGGATAATCAATCAAAATCTCAAAATGCTTTTGCTGATGAAGATTATGATTTTTTTGAAAAAAAATTAAAAGACGAAAAAACACTTCTTTCTTTTTTACAAGAACAAATTCAAATCAATTTTTATAAACCTTATGAAAAACTGATTGCATCGCACCTTGTAGAATTTTTAGATGACGCGGGATATTTTAGAGGCAATCTAAGAGAGCTTTCTCAAAAAATGAAAGTTAGTGAAGAAGTTTTGGACGATATTCTTTACGTCTTAAAAACTTTTGAACCTTCTGGTATATTCTCTCAATCTCTAGCTGAATGCCTTGAAATTCAGCTAAAAGACAAAAATCTTCTTGATAAACCTATGCAAAAACTGTTGCAAAACCTCGAACTTCTTGCTGAAGGAAAAGGTAAAGAATTGCTCAAAATTTGTGAATTGGAAGATGAAAAAAAACTTCTAAATATGATTAGAGAAATCAAAGCACTTAATCCTAAACCAACTGCAGAATATAACTTTGAAACAACCACCTATATCATCCCTGATGTTTTTGTGAAAAGAGGAAAATATGGGGAATATGCTTTAGAATTAAATAGTATGTCTTTGCCAAAGGTTCTGATTAATCAGAGTTACAAATCTTATGTGGATTCCCCAAATAAAGAAACAGGAAAATATGTAAAAAGCCAGATTAGCAGCGCAAGTTTTTTGGTTAAAGCACTTCACCAACGCGCTACAACTATTTTGAAAGTTTCAGAGGAAATTGTTAAAAACCAATATGATTTTTTCGAAAAAGGGGTACAACACCTCAAACCTATGCTCCTCAAAGATATTGCAGAAGCAGCGGAAATACATGAAAGTACCGTTAGCCGAGTAACAACAAATAAATATATGCATACACCAAGAGGAATTTTCGAACTCAAATACTTCTTCTCTTCTGCCGCAGGAACATTCAATGGAGATGAAAATACTTCGACCACTGCCATTAAATATAAAATTAAAGAACTTATAGATACCGAGAAAACTGACAAGATTCTTTCAGATGATAATTTGGTTGAACTTTTAGCACAAAGAGGAATTAAAATTGCAAGAAGAACCATTGCTAAATATCGAGAAAGTCTAAATATTCCAACATCAGCAGAAAGAAAGAGAATTAAACGGAAAGTTTTATAAGTCGTTTTTTATATTGACATTTTTTAAAACTGTGGTTATCTGTCTGACAAGATTTATATAGAAAATAAGAATAAAATACTATATAATCACCTTGTTTAAACAACAACTATATTTAAGGAAAAATTATGCAAGTTACATTAACAGGAAAACAAGTTGATATTGGTGACAGACTTCGCAAACATGTTGAAGAAAGCACGCTTAACACTGTTAGCAAATATTTTAGTGCCCCTATCAGCTGTGCTGTCAGTTTTTCAAAAGAAGGCGAAGAATTCATTGCCGAAGTTACAGTTCACCCTACAAAAAATATGCTTCTCAAAGGCACAGGAACTGCTGCTGATCCTTATTCAGCTTTCGACAATGCAAATGCACACATTGCAACACGTCTTCGTAAGTACAAAAACAAATTGAGTGACCACAAAAAAGCTGGTTTATCTGAACTTGCTTCTGAATCTGTTTTCCCATATTCTTTTGAAGAAGAAGTTGAAGTTGTTGAAGATACTCCTTTGACAATTGCTGAAACAGATGCAAATATTCCTCTTTGCTCAGTAAGCGACGCTGTAATGTATATGGACTTGAACAATGAAGTTGCTTTGATGTTCAGAAACATTGCAAACAAAAGAATCAGCTTGGTATACCGTCGTAAAGATGGCAATATCGGTTGGGTTGAGCCAAAAGGCGAATAGTTACTTACGGGGTTTTTTATGAAAATTTCTCAAATGATGAATAAGCACTGCGTTTTCTTGGATGTTAAAGACAACAACAAAAGACAGTTTTTGCAAAACATTTCAAAAAAAGTAGCCGACATCATTAAAATTGACGAACGTGCAATTTTTGATGCTCTTCTTGAAAGAGAAAACTTAGGATCAACAGGTTTTGGTGAAGGAACTGCTATTCCTCATGCCAGAATTGATGGAATTGATAAAGCTTGGGCTTTTTTGGCTAAGCTCCAATCTCCTATTGATTTTGAATCTGTCGACAATAAGCCTGTAGATTTGGCCTTTTTCCTTATTTCTCCAGAAGGAAGTGGAGCAGACCATTTAACAGCTCTCGCTCAAATTTCTAGAATTTTGAAAGACGAAGCTCTTTGCAAAAAAATTAGAAAAGAAGAGGATAGCGAAACGGTCTTTGCCTTGCTTAGCAACATCGATTAAGATTAAAAAACTCACCATTCGGTGAGTTTTTTTTGCATTTTTTAGTGGACACTACAAGGAGAAAAGTCATTCTGTCTAGCAATAACGAAAGCATTCTCTCGACTGCTTGTTTCTGCAATTTTTGTACCATCTGATGAATAAATATACCACTTACCCTCACCGTTTTTTATATCTGACTTAACAAAAGCAACTTCTCTCTCTTCAGTTTCAAAAGAAAATTCTGCATCCTGCATCTTTTTGCGATTAGTTCTCGTCATAGTTCTAGACCCTTTACTATTGTCAGTATAGCCAAGTTCACATACTAATTGATAGATTATTAAGGAATCACTAAAATATGTAAACATCGTTCGGAAATAAATATGTTTTTAAGTATAAATAAAAAAATCATATACTGTATTCTGATTTTCTTTATGATAACAGGACTTATTTTTACATATACATTTGACAATCTTTATCTTCATAAAACAGCGAAAGCTCAAAATAAAATTTTTGTAAGAAACAATCAGTATGCCACTGTACTCTATGAAAACTTCCTTCTTAAAAAAGCAATAAAAAGCTATTATGACAATGAAGAAATTGAAAGAATTCCTGTCATTGATGCCATCATGAAAAAAGTGAATTTCGAGAAAAATGCAGAAGAATTTTCTGAAGAGCAAAAAAGGAACAACTCCTCTCTTATCTCTTTCAATGAAAGAACTTCGGTTCTAATTGAAGCGGCTAAAATTTTAGGTGTTAGCTCTATTTTCATTTTACTATCCTGTCTTGTACTTTGGTGCCTAATGAGAAAATGGGTCATTAAACCAATTCAAAAGCTTTCACAAGCTAGTGAAATGATTTCCAACAACAATCTTTCAACAAGAATTGAAACGGAAAAAGAAACTCGTCTATATGATGAATTTGCAATTCTCAACAAAACATTTAATAAAATGCTGGATAATTTGGAAAACAACATCAAAGAGATAACAGAGAAAGAAACATTTCTTCAGTCTCTCATAGATGCCATTCCAGACGGTGTAAGGGTGATTGACAATGATTATAATATCATCATTGCCAACAAGGAATATTACAAACATTTTGAAAAGTGTCCTTCTGCATCAAAATGCTACAAATCTTTGCAAGAAAGAGATACTTGCTGTGACACATCCACTTACCCATGCCCTGTTCATGAAATTTTGAAAGAGCGAAAAGAACGGTCTAAAATCATCAAAATTATCAATAAGAAAGATAAACGATATATTTCGATTAATGCGGCACCGCTTAAGATTTCAAACAACTCCGAATATGTTGTTGAATCTATCCGTGACCTAAGTGATGATATCAAGTTTTCCTACAACCAAAGACTTTCATCTATTGGTTTTTTGGCAACCTCTGTCGCGCATGAAATGAAAAATAATCTCGGAGCAGTTCGAATGATTCTTGAAGGCATCATCGACAAAACAAAATCTGATAAAATTTCAAAGGACGAAAATATTGAATATATGCAAATGATACATCAACAGCTCATTCAAAGTATCAACATTCCTGAACGACTTCTTCTTTTCAATGAAAATGTACAAGAAGATGGAATTATTGATACCGTTGAAAATATCAATGATGTGCTTGCTATGCTTGATTATCAAGCAAAATCCAAGGGAGTTTGGATAAACTTTTCTCCAAGTCAAGAACAACTTCATATTAAGGCAAATAACAGCGAATTTAGAATGATTATAATTAATCTCCTTCAAAACTCTTTACATGCAATAAAGAAACAAGGACAAATTAAAATTGAAGCTTTTGCAACAAAGAAAAATGTTATGATAAAAATCAAAGACAGTGGTAAAGGGATTAGAAAAAAAGACTTACGATATATTTTTGATCCTTTCTTTTCCGATGGAGAAAATGACAAAGAGAAAGGTGCTGGACTTGGTTTAACAATTGTAAAATCTCTCTCTGAAAAATTTAAGGCCGAAATTAAAGTTTATAGCAAAGAAAATACTGGTACAACTTTTGCTCTGAGTTTTCCTTTGAGAAAAAAAGATTTGCAAAATTAAGTTTTGTGGTTTATACAGTAAAGCAAATACATAATAATAAAGGATAATTTTATGAGTAAAGAAGAATTACTTGAGTTCACTGGCGAAGTAGTCGAAAATTTACCAAATGCAATGTTTAGAGTTAAACTCGAAAATGGACACGAAATCTTAGCCCACACTGCGGGAAAAATGAGAAAATTTCGTATCCGCGTTATGGTTGGTGACAAAGTTGATATTGAAATGACCCCATACGACCTCACAAAGGGAAGAATCACTTTCCGTCATAAAGACTAATTAAAAACTCCGAAATTCGGAGTTTTTTTATATCTCAAGATATGGGAAGAAAATAACACAAGCAACAAGCAAGACTAAAACAACAAAAGAAATCCGTTTCAGGTTTTGCTTAACATAAGTCTTCATTCCCTCTCCATATTTGAGCAAAAGCCATGAAACTGCATAGAAACGAATAGCTCTTGCAATGAAAGAAACAAGACCAAATTCAATTAAGTTCATTTTGAACAAACCACATAGAACTGCAACAACTTTAAACGGAAGCGGTGTTAAGCCACCTAACAGAATGACACCAGAACCATATCTTTGAAAAGCCTCTTGTATCTGCCCAAAATGATCCATATAACCATAAAAAGCTAAAACTGGTTCTGCCACTCTATCAAAAAGAAAATAACCAATAAAATAACCTAGATACCCGCCCATAACACTTGATATGGTTGCCACTGCAGCAATCTTCCAAGCTTGCTCAGGACGAGCTAAAACCATCGGCACAATCATCACATAAGGTGGAATAGGAAAAAAAGAACTTTCTATAAAAGAAAAGAAGGCAAGATAATAAAGTGCATCATCTCGAGAAGCAAGCTTAATGACAAAGGTATAAAAAGACTTCAGAGCCTTATCTATTCTCACAAATTTATCCATCTATTTTCCTTGCTGTCTTTTATAAGCAAGGCAAGTATTTTTCATCAGCATAATAACCGTCATTGGCCCAACACCACCAGGAACAGGAGAAATATATTCAGCAACTTCAGAAACATCTTCAAAGTCAACATCTCCACATAGTTTTTCATCAAGACGGTTGATACCTACATCAATCACAGTTGCACCTTTTTTAACCCAATTTTTCTTAACGATTTTAGCCTGCCCACAAGCTGCAACAACAATATCAGCTTGAGCAACAATTTGTTCAATATTTTTTGTTCGCGAATGAACAACTGTAACAGTGCAATCATTATTCAACAAAAGACTCATCATAGGGCGACCAACAATATTTGAACGACCAATAATCACTGCATGTTTACCACACAAATCAACACCTGTTGATTTCAACATATAAAGCACTCCCTGAGGTGTTGCTGCTACCAAAGCTCTATCATCATTTTGATGAAGAAGCCCTGTGTTATATGCGCCTAAACCATCCACATCTTTTGAAGCAGGAATAAGAGAAAGGACATCTTTTACAGAGATATGCTTAGGCAATGGGAGTTGAACCATAATTCCATGTATTTGAAGGTTTTCAGCCAGCGCTTGAAGAAGTCTTTTGAGTTCATCTTCAGTCACTTCTGCTGGAAGATGAAAAAGCTGACAATCAATCCCAATTTCTCCCGCCATTTTTTTCTTATTATTAACATAGATTTTACTAGCGTCATTTTCACCAACAAGAACCACCGCTAAAACAGGTTTACTAGAAAAACGTGAAACTTCCTCAATGAGTTCTGCTTTAATTTTTTCTGCTAAATTTTTTCCACTGATTATATATGCCATTTTCTTCTATTTTTCCTCACTCAACTTTTCAACTTCTTTTATATCTATCTCAGATTTAATTAAAATTTTCTTATATCTATCTGTTTCCCCTGAAACAATTTCAAAACAAGATTTTGCAATCTTGAGCTTTTTCGATAAATAAGAAATAAGTTCACGATTCGCCTTGCCTTTTTCAGGAACTGAAACAATATTAATTTTTAAAAATACTTCCTCTTCTGCAGAAATAAAAATCCCTTTAACAGAACAAGAAGAAGAGTTAGGAGAAATCCTAACTCTTAATAAAATCCCTTTATCACTTTCTGTAAAAAACAATTATCTCACCAAGTCACTCAAACGATCCATAAAACGAGACAGAAATTGCAGAACAAGTAATAACAAAAGTGGAGAAAAGTCTAACCCATTTACAGCTGGAATTTTTTGACGAATTTTTGCGTATACTGGTTCTGTTACCTTATTGAAAAAGTCCATTGTCTTATGTGTAAATGTATTATCAATTTTCAAAACTTTGAAATGAACTAACCATGACAAAACGACTTGCACAACCACGATATTGAAATATATATCACAAATCAAACCAATGATGTAGAAAAAAGGCTCAAACAGTCCCATTAAATCCTCCTAATAAACTATGCTCTTAAACGTTCTTCTTCCAATTTACGTCTAAGTAAAATATCATTAAAACGGTTTTGGTCAAATTCTTGATATCGTCTTTCAACAACATTTTGATTGCCATATTTTTCATTTCTTACACCGCTTAATGCCAAAAGATGCTTTGCAAGAGCATGTTCATCTCTATGTTTTTCAAGAATTTTGCTTTCCATAAAACTCAATCCTTTTACATCATTGATGAGCCAATTAAGAGCTTTTTCAGGAGAAATCTCCTTTTCAAGATTACCATGATAAATACCTAACTCTTGCTTTTTTTCATCAGAAAGCTTCTCATAACTGAACAGAGCAAGAATCATGCCTGCCATAACAGCTTTTTCAGCAACAGTAGGGTAAATTGTATTTTCTTTTTCAATTTCTCTTTCGAATTTATTAAGAGATCTTCTACGTCTATCTTCTTCAAGCTTATCATCTCTTTCATCTTCTCTGTCATCAAACTTGTCAGCGACAGATTTTGTTGAAGATAAAACGGCACTACGAACTTCTCTAATTTTTTGGAGCTTTGTGTAAAGTTCACGATATTTTTCCTGTGCCCCTGAAAAATTGGAAGATTTATATAGAGCCAAACAAGTCAGCAATTCATTCTCACGTTGAATTGTGTCATCAATAAAATGATTACGGCTATCAAGTTCTTGAGGTGTAACACCATTACTGTTCATATCTGAAATAATTTTTGTCGCATCAGAAATATATTCATGATATTCATATTTCCTTGATGTTCCCGCTTGATAAATATCAATAGATTCTGCAATAGCATATTGCAAATCTTCAACATTCATCACTTCACCACCAATTTTTACCTTGCGACCATGAGGCATCACAACAAGCTCACGAGCAATTTGTTGTTTGGCATTTTCACCAACCGTATTAAATTCTCTTTCAACAGCATCAGCCATAATCTTTTGAGGGCTTGATGCATCTTGTCTTGTTTTTGCATGCAAGATATTGGGAATTCGATGATGAGCTTGTTCTCTCACATCTTCACTTCTTGTTCTTAATTGTTCAATTTTTGACTGCATTTGCATAACAGTACTCCTTCGGCTGAAAATTAATTTTCTTCAAAAATAATTTTTGACTCTTCCAACCAAATAATTCTATCAATAATCCATTTGCTAATTTGTTCAATCTTATCAAGACTAACATTCATTGCTTCACCAATTTGACCAATAAACAAAACTTCTTCATCGCTCAAAACTTCATCTTGGTGAGCCAACAAGCACATGTCTTTAATAAGTTCGAGAGAGGCACGACGATCTTTAATTTTCTTAACCGCGCCAAAAACTTTTTCTGCATCTTCATTTGCAGCAATTTCTCTAAGTTTATCAGTTGAAACGCCATAAAAAATAGCCATTTCAGAAATATAATCTTTTTCGCTTTCATCGACATGACCGTCAACTTTTGCTAAAAAAGATAAAGCTTTCATATATGCAATTTGTTGTTCTTCATTCAGTGCAGATAAACAATCCATGCCGCCTCCTAATAATCTATCTCTAATCATATTACAACCTCGTGTTACAATATTGTTTTTTCAATTGAATAGTATCAGAAAAGCCCCCTCTTTAGCAAGTGAAAAACGACAAAAGTAAAAATATTTTATTTATGGGATAAAAACATTTGAAAACTATTCCTAAATTGACTATCATCGGATAAATTTTTTTGAATAAAAACAATATGATTAAAGTAAAGGAAAAAAGTGAAATATTTTATCAAAACTTTTGGATGTCAAATGAACGTCTATGATTCAAAACGCATTGCCGACATCTTAAGCAACATTGGATATTCTGAAGCCCATTCTCCCAAAGAAGCTGAGCTTATCATCTTCAACACTTGTCATATCAGAGAAAAAGCTGCTGAAAAAGTTTTTTCTGATTTAGGCAGAACAAAAATCATCAAAGATGAAAGAGCTGAAAACGGATTGGACACTGTTATTGGTCTAGTTGGATGTGTGGTTCAAGCTGAAGATGGCGAAATTGCAAAACGGGCACCTTATGTGGACTTTGCAATTGGACCTCTCACCTATCACCGCCTCCCAGAAATTTTAACAAAAATTGGTCGTGAACGTGGCACAACAATTATCGACACAGATTTTCCAGCGGAAGCAAAGTTTGACTTTCTTCCTGAAAATGTTTCACAAGGCGGATGTTCTTTTCTTGCTATTCAAGAAGGGTGTGATAATTTTTGCACTTACTGTGTTGTTCCATATACACGTGGAGCAGAATATTCTCGCCCAATTAGAGATATTGTTGAAGAAGCCAAAAGACTTGTCATGACTGGTAGTGTTGAAATCAACTTACTTGGTCAAAATGTCAACTCCTTCCATGGCGAAGATGAAAGCGGAAAAGATAGAAATTTAGCATATCTCATTCGCCAACTTGCAGAAATTGATGGATTAAAGAGAATTAGATATACAACATCTTATCCTTCTGATGTGGATGACGACCTTATTGCTTGCCATAAAGATATAGACACTCTCATGCCATATCTCCATTTGCCAATTCAATCTGGTTCAGACAAAGTTTTAAAAGCAATGAACAGAGAATATACATCTGCGGACTATTTAAAACTCATTGAAAAACTGAAAAAAGCTAATCCAAAAATTGGTATGTCCTCAGACTTTATTGTTGGCTTCCCCGGAGAAACAGATGAAGATTTTCAAGCAACTTTAGATATTGTCAATGAAGTAAAATTCATTCAAGCATATTCTTTCAAATATAGCAAACGTGCAGGAACACCTGCAGCAATTTACAAAGACCAAGTTTTGGAAAAGATTAAAGAAGAAAGACTTCAAATTTTGCAAGACCTTCTTTTTTCATATCAGTTAAAGTTTAATAAAGAAAGTGTTGGTAAGATAATGCCAGTCCTATTTGATATGAAAGGCCGCCACAAAGGTCAACTCCTTGGAAGAACACCTTATATGCAGAACCTTCATGCCAATTTAGATGAAAAATATTTTAACAAAATTGTTGATGTAAAAATTACCGAAGCCACAACAAATTCTTTAAGTGGTGAAGTGGTTGAGACCATTGACAGAAAGGCAAACTAGATATGTCTGAATTAAATTTTGAACTTTTTAACAATCAGCTCATCCAAAAATTGGTTGGTCCTTCGGACTCTAATTTGAGACTGATTGAAAAAACACTCAATGTTGAAATCGGTTCTTTCGGAAATCAAATTACCATTTCTGGAAGCAAAAATGCAATTGAACAAGCCAAAACGGCAATTGATGTTTTATATCATAAAGTCAGTAAAGGCATCGAAGTTAACGAACAAGAAGTAAAGGCGGCAATGAGAATGACAAATGGCGGATTAGACAAAGACACAGCAAAAAACTTAAGTGATATCGTTTTAAAAACTAAAAAGAGACACATTTATCCTCGTTCAGCAAACCAAGCGGAATATATCCAAACGATGATGGATAACGAGCTTGTTTTTGGCTTAGGACCTGCTGGTACTGGTAAAACATATTTGGCTGTTGCACTTGCCGTTTCTATGATGCTAGAAGGAAAAATCGATAAGATTATTCTTTCTCGTCCTGCTGTTGAAGCTGGTGAAAACCTCGGATTCCTCCCTGGTGATCTCAAAGAAAAAGTTGACCCATATCTTCGTCCACTCTATGATGCGCTCTATGAAATGTTGCCAGCCGAACAAGTTGACAAGAAATTGGCAATTGGCGAAATTGAAATTGCACCTCTTGCTTTTATGAGAGGTAGAACCTTGGCAAATGCTTTCATCATTTTGGACGAAGCGCAAAACACTACACCAATGCAAATGAAAATGTTCCTCACACGTTTAGGTGAAAATTCTCGCATGGTTGTCAATGGTGACTTGAGCCAAGTAGACCTTCCAAAAGGTGTTGAATCTGGACTCAGAGAAGCAACTGCTATTTTGAAAAAGGTAGATGGTATTGGTTCTGTAACGTTCTCTGCTTCTGACGTTGTCAGACATGGCTTGGTTGCTAAAATTGTTAAAGCATACGAAGATAAGATCAAAAAAGAAAGAAATGACTGATATAAACCTAAACATTGAAATCACTGAACCTCGTTGGGAAGAAAAAGTTTTAAATTTAAATGAACTTTCCAACGAAGTTCTCGTTAAAACATTTGAGTATATTCAAAAAAATGAAGATATTGATTTTCTTAATCTCAAAAAGAAAATCAATATCAATCTTTGTTTGAGTAACGATGAAGAAGTTAGAGAACTCAATCACCAATATCGTGATAAAGACAAGCCAACAAATGTGCTTTCTTTTGCCAATATTGATGACGAAACTTTTGAAGATGAACTTAAGCTTTTCCCAGACATTGAACTGGGCGATATCATCATTGCCCTTCAAACTCTGGAAAGAGAAGCAGAAGAAAAAGGAATTCCTTTGGAAAACCACTTTGCTCATCTTTTGACACACGGCACACTTCATCTTTTGGGGTTTGACCACATTGAAGATGACGAAGCAGAATACATGGAAGATTTTGAAATTCAAATTTTAAAATCTCTCAAAATTGACAACCCTTATGCGGAGCAATAATGACTGAAGAAAACTCGAAAAACGGCGGAATTTATGGAAATTTCAAAAGAATTTTCAGTTCAAAACCTAAAGAAACCGTCAGAGAAGCAATTGAAGATTTACTAGACGAAGCTGCCGATGGCGAATTTAAACCAATCAGCGAACATGAAAAATTGCTTTTAAATAATGTGTTATATCTTCATAACAAGAAATGTCATCAAGTGATGACATCTCGTGCCAACATTACTGCTTTTCCAAAATCAGGAAAAATTATTGAGCTTGCGGAGACGATGATTAATAAAGGACATTCTCGTCTTCCAATTTATGATGAAAACCTAGACGACATTGTTGGCATTGTGCATATTATTGATCTTGCAAAATACCTCATCAATGGTGATAAAGATGCAAATGTGGCAAGTATTATCAAAAACGGTGTGAAATTTGTTTCTCCTTCTATCAAAGTCCCAGACCTCCTTCTTGAAATGCAAAGTGAAAAGGTCCATATGGCTATTGTTGTCGATGAATATGGTGGTGTTGATGGACTCGTCACAATTGAAGACCTTTTGGAAGAAATCGTGGGAGACATTGAAGATGAATATGACATTGACGAAGTCTCAATTTCAATTGAGCAAAATGGAAATAAAATTATTTCTGATGCCAGAGCAACAATTGATGAAATTGAACAAATTACAAGCATCAAACTCTGTAATGATATTGATTGTGAAGAATTAGAAATTGAAACATTAGGCGGACTAATTTTACACTATACACAAAGAATACCTAACCTTGGTGAAATTGTAAAAGCCGAAAATGATATTGAATATAGAATTTTAGATGCAGATCCAAGACGAATAAAAAAAGTAATGATAATTCTGCCGAAAAAGGAAAATGATGAAAACAACACTTCTGAACTATAAAAAAATATCTTCTCTAATCCTTGGAACTATAGCGGTTGGGGGGCTTCCTCCATATTATCACTTTTACCTTCTTTTTTTCAGCTTTACAGGACTACTTTTACTTATTAATAATGCAGAAAAACCCAAACAAGCCTTTGCTTGTGGTTATTGGTTTGGCTTTGGCTTTTTCTCAATCGGTTTTTCTTGGATTGGAAATGCCCTACTCATAGATGCTGCGACAACAGGTTGGCTTTATCCTATAACACTTCTGAGTTCGGGACTCTTTTTTGGACTTTTCACAGCCCTTCCTGCTTATTTGTCCTTTAAATATTTCAAAGGAATATATCAGAGATACATTGCTTTTGGCTGCCTCTGGACACTCTTTGAATGGCTGAGAAGCTTTATCCTTACTGGTTTTCCTTGGAATCTATTAGGTTCAGTTTTAGCGTTTGACATTAAATATGTTCAGCTTGCAGATATTTTCGGAACTTATGGCTTGTCACTGTTAGTCCTTTTGATGTGTGGTGCACCTGCTTTATTAATCTCACAAAGAAACTTCAAATCAGCTATTACTTGTTTCATATTTTTATTCACAACCCCTATTGTAATTTTTTATTATGGAACAATAAAGCTCAACAATAACAATACCTTGGAAAAATCAGAAATTAAAATCAGAATTGTTCAACCAAGTATTCCACAAAAAATGAAATGGGATGAAAAGTCTTTAAAAAACAATTTTGATGAGTATATTAGAATAAGCAAAAGTGAAAATCTTGAAGATATAGATTTCACAATTTGGGGAGAGACAGCTAGCCCTTTTCCACTGGATATGGAACCTCTCTACCTCCAAAAATCGACAGAAGCAATATCTAAAAAAGGATATTTGGTTACTGGAAGTATTAAATATGAATATAATTTTAGCGAAGGAATGTACCAACCTGCAAACGCTTTAATGGTGATAAACAACGAAGGAAAAATTTTAGACTCTTATGACAAGTCTCACCTCGTTCCTTTTGGAGAATATATCCCCCTTAAAAAGTTTCTTCCTTCTTGGATAAAACCAGTTACCAATGTTGTTGCAAACTTCAAACAAGGTAATGGAAATAAATCAATAAAAATTGGAGAACACCCAAGCTTTGGAGGATTGATTTGCTATGAAATCATCTTCCCTTCACAAATTGTTGATAAGAGCAATCGTCCAAGATGGTTAATTAACATTACAAATGACGGATGGTACGGCGTAAGCAGTGGCCCGTATCAACATCTTGTCACAACCCAACTTAGAGCGGTCGAGGAAGGACTAACTATTGTTAGGGTTGCGAATTCAGGGATTAGTGCATTAATATCTAGCAATGGAGAAGTTTTAGAACAAATACTATTAAACAAAAAAGAATTTTTAGACACTTTCTTGCCTAGAAATTTAGATATTAAGACATTATATTCAATATATGGAAACTGTCTAATAGTGACTTTATGCCTAAGCATTCTTACCCTCATGATTATGTGGTGTAAGCTAAAGCGTAAGTTCTAGAATTGACTAAATATTATTCTACCTTGTTCTTACAAATATTATAAAAAAACACTATATCAGGTTATATATAAATATTGACGAGAACATAATAAAGACCTATTTAAATACAGTAAAAAAAGATAAATTTTAAGGAACTATACATGAAAGTTGAAGTTAAAAGATCCAGTAGAGGAAGAACACCGAATGGTCAACCAAATCCGATTGATGTGCACGTAGGAAACCGCATCAGATTAAGACGTACTTTGCTTAATTTGAGCCAAGAAAAACTTGCATATCTTCTCGGCTTGACTTTTCAGCAAGTTCAAAAATATGAAAGAGGAACAAACCGTGTGGGTGCGAGCCGACTTTGGGATATCGGAAGAGTTTTAGAAGTTCCGGTAAGCTTCTTTTATGATGATATGGACCTTGAAGTTGCCAATCAAAGCCCAAGAATGTTCACTGTTCCAGATGCAACACCAGTTTGTTTTGCTGAAGAAGAGGAAGTTTTCAATGATGACCCTATGCACCGTCAAGAAACACTTGAACTTGTTAAAGCATACTACAAAATTGCAAACAGAGGCGCAGCAAGACATTTGTTTGACTTGATTGTTGCAATGTCAAAAACAAACTATAATAAAGATGAAAATTAAAATATAATAACATCCTTGTTAATAAAAAGCTGGTAATATTCCAGCTTTTTTTGTATCTATATATAAAATAAAAAATACAGAGGAAAAAATGATTATCGAAAAACCAAAATTTTATGGCAGAAGACAAGGAAGAAAAATCAGAAAAGCAAAAGGAAACTTGCTTGATAAATTTCTACCAAAAATCAAAATTGATACATCTAAAACCTTCCAAGAAATTTTTTCATCTCCCTTTGAAAAAACATATTTAGAAATTGGTTTTGGAGATGGTTCACATTTGGCAGGAATTGCTAAAAACCATCCTAACATTGGTTTTATTGGTGCAGAGGTATTCAAAAATGGGGTCGCAAATTTACTTACCCTTTTAACAGGGATAAAAGAAGGTCACGAACTTCCTGAAGACATTACTCTTGCTGATGAAAGAAATGATAATGTTCGTGTTTTTGATGATGATATCAGAATTTTGTTCCAGTATATTCCAGATAGTTCTTTAGATAAAGTTTTTGTTCTTTTTCCTGATCCTTGGCCAAAGAAAAAGCATGCTGACAGAAGACTTGTTAATCAAGATAACTTAAAAGAAATTGCTAGAATTCTCAAAAAAGATAGCATTCTCGTTATTGCAACAGACCATGTTGTTTACAAAGGCTGGGCTCTTCGTCAAACTTTGGAAAGCAATCTTTTTGAATGGACAGCAAAAACTTCCAATGATTGGAGAAACGAACCACAGGGTTGGGTTCAAACCAAATATCAGAAAAAAGCATTGAGAGAAGGTAGAAAGCCTGTTTTCTTCACTTTCAAAAAAATCTAACTAAAGCCTCTCATCAGAGAGGCTTTTAATTTCCTAGAAATTATATCTGATAGTAAGATAGAGCTGGTCATCGGAATAGTTACGTCTAGTATCTCTTGCATAACCAAAGTTAAAGGCAAGTGGGATATAGACATTATTGATCTTCAAGTTCAACTTACTACGGATACTGTCTCGGCTATCTGGAGCGCCATTTGCTGTCCAAGGACTTTCTGGGCTACCTACAAAATATGAGTTCACGCTCACATTACTATCTCCGACATTTCTTGCATAGGCTAACT
>JBKEEF010000022.1:0-38740 GCA_047975765.1 Alphaproteobacteria bacterium | reverse complement strand
TCACAGCAATCATTATCCAACAAGTTCTCAATAAAGACTTGTCAGAATTGATCATCCAAAGAATAGCTAAAAAATATAATGTATTTGTTAGTGATGAACTCGTTCGTAAAATTATTTTTTCTCAACCTGAATTTCAAAATGAAATAGGTCAATTTGACTTGACTAGAATGAGAAGAATTCTTGCGATTTCTGGTATGAATGAAGCCTCATACATCAAACGTGTAAGAGATGCTGTGATGAAACAACACCTTGTTGAATCTCCTCTTGAAGAAATTAATGTACCTAATATTATGGCTAAATATATGGCTCAAGCTGAGAATCAAAAGAAAATTTTTGAATACATCAAAATTGACATTAATAAAGTTAAGATTGATCGTCAAATTTCTGATGAAGAAGTGAATCAATATTATCAAGATTTCATTGTGAACTTCACTAAACCTGAAACACGTGATGTTTCTTTCATTTTCATCAATAACCACGCTGTTGAAAAAAACTATAACCCTTCTGATGAAGAAATTACTGAAGTTTACAAAGAAAATATTGAAAAATATGAAACTGCAGAAAAAAGAGATGTTCTCCAAATTATTGTTGCCGATGAAGCAACTGCAACAGAAGCTAAAAAAGCTATTGCAAGTGGAACAGATTTTTATGCTGCAGCAGACAAATTTGCAAAACAAAGTAAAAATGATACTGAACTAGGTCTCATCTCTGCAGATATGCTTTCTGATGAAATTTCTGGAAAAGTTTTTGCAGCACAAAAAAATGTTGTTGTTGGACCTTTCCAATCTGATTTAGGCTGGCACTTAATTAAAGTAACAGATGTTAAGTCTTCCACAAAAGTTCCATTCGAAAAGGCAAAACAAGAAATTGTAAGCGAACTTCGTAAAGACAAAGCTTATGAAACTGCTCGTGGAATGAACAGAGAAATTGAAGACCAAATTGGTGCTGGTGCAGATTTAGAGACACTTGCTAAAGATTCTAAACTCCAAATCAACAAAATCTCTGGTTTAACAGAAGATGGAACAGGTTCTATCTCCCCAGAATACAAATTCTTGCTTCAAGAAAATGATTTCGTTGACACAGCTTTCTCATATAACGTGAAGGAAGTTAGCCAAGTAATTGAAACAAATGAAGGCTTTGCTGTCTTAAGTGTTGATAAAATAACTGAAGCACACCCTAGAGACGTGAACGAAGTTAGAGGACAAATTGAAAAGATTTGGGCTGAAAATGAAAGAGCTGCGATCACCCAAGAAATCATCAACGATGTACTTCACTATGTTGAAAATGGAGACGATATTAAAGATGTTGCTCAAAGATTTAAGTTGGCATACAAACAAACTCAACCAATTAAAAGAAGTGAAAACTTTGAAAATATTGGAACAGCAGCTATCAACCAACTTTTCTTAGAAAACTATGGCACAGCAAAATTGATTGAAGATAACAATATCAAGATTATTGCGGTTTCAAAACCTGCTAATTTGAAAATTAGTAATGTGTCTGTAGAAGACACCCAAAAGACACGTGCGATGTTACAAATGGGATTGACAAAAGAATATCAACAAAACCTCATCAACAACTATGGTGAAGATTATGATGTTCGCGTCAAATATCGCCTACTCGGACTTGCTGAATAACCTATAAAGCCTCTTTTAAGAGGCTTTATTCTTTTTTACATCTAACTATCATCTATTGACAAACCAAATATATAAATTAATATGTTAGATGATATATAATTATTAATCAAAAAATTTATCATTATGAAATATTTTAGAACACCAATTATGCTTGTTGTTACCATACTTCTTGTTATTGGTACGATTTATTTTATAAATCACCTGTCTGAACTAAGGGAACCGAAAAATTTATCAAACTTTATGGAAACGATTATTTTTAGCATTCAGCTGATGATAACGATGTCTTTTGATTTCTTAATCATTTCTTTTGTTTCAAATTGCCTTTTCGATAAGAAATAGAACCAAGTATAACTAAATAAAAGAGAGGTTTCATACCTCTCTTTTTTATTTCTGTACAACAAATTCCTATATCCTCATCCGCATAAAAGAATTTCTTCAAATTTTCTATTCAAGAAAATGAAGGCAAAGTAATTTGTTCAAAACGATTATTTAGTAGAAAAATCACCTATTCATAATTATTTTCTTCATTTTTTTAAGATAGAGACTATATGGAAAGCTTTTTTCCATCTGTTTCAAATTAACTATCTTTTTAGCAAAAAAATACCTTGTTGTAAGTTTTTTTCGACTCCATCATCAAGGATATAATGCTTTTCTGCAAAGTAAAAATAAGACAGAAGCTTCTTACTCTTTTTCATAAATTGTTGTAAATGAGCGATTTCATCTTCAATTGTATTAAAACATTCAGAAAACGATTGCAAAACATCAAAAAAAAACTAAATTCTTGCTTTTTGATCATGACGCTTAAGTTATTAAGTTAATAATATATCCTCTTAATTGAATTCTATAGAAATAATATTTTTTTAGACAAAAAATTGATCTTTATTTTCATAAAAAAAACAACCTTAAAGCTTTCGCCAAGGTTGTTTTTACATTTTATAGGCAGAAATTATCACTACTGATTAATTCTCTCTTTTGTCAGATTCTTAACAAACCTAATCTTGCCACTCGGTAATTTTTGAACCAAACAAGTATCATAGTCACTAACATTAAAAGGAGAATTATATCCCATCCCATCATATTGATACATGCCCTCATATTTCTCTTTAATATTCTTTGTAAAGGTTATATCAATATAAGGAGCTGTTTGCGTCAAAAGAGTAGAAACTTCAGGTTGCTTCCAAACACCAATAACGATAACAGTATCTAAATCTGTGAGATTATTGTCTTTTGCATACCTTTCATCCTCAAATCTTGAAGATACTTCTACACCAAAAATAACCAGACCTATCAACGCAAGAAGAACCATAAATGAAATCAGCAAATAATCTTTCATAGTTTTAATTTTTTATAATTAATAATTCATTTTTAATATTTTACAGACTTGGGTGTAACATTTATTTTTTTATATTTCAACAATTTTTAGACAAAAATATAAAAAATGGGCTGCCAATTTTGACAGCCCATTGAAAATAAATAATATTTTCTTCAACCAATTAACGTTTAGAGAATTGGTAAGATCTACGAGCTTTTGCTCTACCGAATTTCTTACGTTCAACAACACGATCATCACGAGTAAGGAAACCAGCTTTTTTCAAGATAGTTCTAAGTTCTGGATCATATTCGTTCAACGCTTTAGAAATACCGTGTTTGATTGCGCCAGCTTGACCAGAAAGGCCACCACCTTTAACAGTACAAACAACATCAAATTCGTTTTCACGATTTGTAATTTCAAAAGGTTGGTTGATAATCATCTTCAAAACTGGACGAGCAAAATATTGGTCCAAAGTTTTTTCATTGATTGTGATATTACCTTTACCAGGTTTTACCCAAACTCTTGCTACTGCGTCTTTTCTTTTACCTGTTGCATAAGAACGACCAAATTTGTCGCGATTTGCTTTACGAACTTCAACTTTCGCAGAAGTTTCAGCAGAAGCAGTTTTCAAATCTTTCAAAGATTCAATTTTAGCCATTATACAGCACTCCTTTTGTTTTTAGGATTTTGAGAAGCAATATCCAAAATTTCTGGGTTTTGAGCAGTATGTGGGTGAGTTTCACCAGCATATACTTTCAATTTTGTCATTTGTTGACGACCCATAGGACTACGTGTAATCATTCTTTCAACAGCTTTTTGAATAACTCTTTCAGGAAAACGACCTGTTAAAACTCTTTCAGCAGTTACAGATTTGATACCACCAATATAGCCAGTGTGTTTGTGATATACTTTTCCAGCCAATTTGTTGCCTGTCAACTTAACTTTGTCAGCGTTGATAACGACAACATAGTCACCACAGTCAAGACTAGGAGTATAATAAGTTTTGTGTTTACCACGAAGAATTTTTGAAATTTCAGCAGAAAGTCTTCCAAGTACAACACCTTTCGCGTCAACCACATACCATTTTCTTTCGATATCGGTTGGTTTAGTTACATGTGTATTACTAATCATTTATTTCACTCATATAGTTAGAATTAAAATTCTCGGATATTATGCTTGAAAAAGATTTGTTGTCAACATAAATTTACATTGCAAAATCAATAAGATAAATTACGGTATTTAATTACCTCTATATAACACATTGATTTACATAGATTCTTATAAAGAAATACAAATAAAAAATTTAAATTTATTTTTTACCTAGTAACCCTTTGATTTCATATAGTTTATCTAAAGCTTCTCGTGGTGTTAGTTCATCAGGATTTAAGTTTTCGACAGCTTCAACAACTGGAGATTTTTTACATTCTTTTTCCTCTTTTTCTTTCATCACAGAAAACAAAGGCAAATCTCCCACCAAATTGGAAACATTCACACTCTTATTGTCTTTTTCTAAAGAGTCTAGAACTTGTTCTGCACGTTTGACTACCAAGCTCGGAAGCCCAGCAATCTTCGCCACATGAATACCATAAGATCTGTCAGCAACACCATCTATCACTTCATGCATGAAAACCACTTCTCCATTATATTCTTTGATTTTCATACAATGAAGCGACATATTTTTAAGTTTTGATACCAAAGAAGTCAATTCATGATAGTGCGTTGCGAATAAAGCTCTACATTTGTTAATCTCGTGCAAATGCTCAATCACTGCCCAAGCAATAGAAAGGCCATCAAAAGTCGCCGTTCCTCGTCCAATTTCATCGAGAATAACGAAAGAATTTGGTGTTGCTTGATTCAAAATGCTTGCTGTTTCGACCATTTCCACCATGAATGTTGAACGCCCCCTTGCCAAATCGTCACTTGCTCCAACACGAGAAAAAATCTTATCAACAACACCTATATGCGCTGAAGAACAAGGCACAAAAGATCCCATCTGCGCCATAATGGCAATAATCGCATTTTGACGAAGGAAAGTGGACTTACCAGCCATATTCGGACCAGTCAAAAGCCAAAGCAAACTACTATTTGTTCCTAGATGACAATTATTTCCTACAAACTGAGTTTTATGCTCCTTAATAATCGCCTCTTCCACCACAGGGTGACGACCATCTTTAACATCAAAAGAAAGACTATCGTCAATCAAAGGACGACAATAATTCTTTTCAATGGCAAGTTCCGCCAATCCCATTGCTACGTCAATTTCTGCCAAAGCTCTAGCTGTTTTAGATATTTCATCTCCATGAGCCAAAACTTGAGTAACGAGTTCAGCATAAAGTTCCAACTCAATTGCAACTGAACGTTCAGAAGCTCCAATAATTTTTGTTTCTAATTCATTCAATTCAACCGTTGTGAATCTGGCAGCAGTTGAGATAGACTGCCTATGAATAAAATTAGGATTCTCCAACATTTCTGTAGAAAACTTTGTGGGAACTTCAATAAAATAGCCAATCACATTATTATATTTGACCTTAAGATTGGAAATCTTAGTTTCATCTGCATATTTTTTCTGCAAATCTAAAATCAGTTTATTACTATCTTCTTTGATATATTTCAGTTCATCTAAAGGTGCATAATATCCTTTTTTGATAAAACCACCATCACGAGCTAAAAGCGGAAGCTCTTCCTTCAGTGCATTTTCAATATTATCAACTAAGGTTGAATAATTTCCCAACTTAGAAATAATTCCCTGCAAGCTACTTGGAATTTCCTCCACAATTTGTGACTTTGTTTTCACATATTCTGCAATAATATTTCTAATTTTAGGAATTTTACCCAATGTGTTTTTTATGTTATCCAAATCTCTTGGACCACCTCGCCCAAGACTTAGCCTCGAAACTGCTCTCTCAATATCTGGGCAAGATTTTAATAGAACCCTCAAATCTTGACGAACATGTTCTTGCACCATAAAAAACTCAACCACATCTAAACGCTGATTGATTTCATCTTTACTCAGTAATGGATTAGCAATTCGGCTTGCCAATAATCTTGCTCCTGCCCCTGTGATTGTCTTATCAACAACACTCAAAAGTGAAGCTCCTTTGTCTCCAATAGAAGATTCTAAGAGTTCAAGATTTCGACGACTTGCCCCATCAATTTCCATAACATTATTTTCATATATACGCACTGGTTTTTCAATACGAGGCATGTTCCCTCTTTGTGTATTATCAATATAATCAATCAATACACCAGCTGCCGTTATTTCTTGTCTTGAAAAACTACCAAAAGACTCTAAAGTTTCAACACCAAACAAATTTAAAAGTCTTTTATTTGCATTTTCAGAATTAAAGCGAGCCTGAGGCATAACCGTCAACATTTCTCGATACTCATTGAGAACAGCAAAATTTTGTGGATTTTGAAGATATAAATCAGACACAACAATTTCAACAGGAGAAAGACGTGCTAAAACACTGCTCAAAACAACGTCTTCTGCCCTATTTTTAAGTTCCATATTTTGCGTATAAAATTCTGTTGTCGATAAATCTATCCATGAAACACCCAAAACATCATTTTGTTTAACAACACAGAGTAAGAAGTTGTTTCTACGACTATCCAGCAAATTATCTTCAGTAATTGTTCCTTGTGTAACGACACGAACAACTTCTCTCTTAACAACCGATTTTGCTCCCCTTTTCTTTGCTTCTTTAGGGTCTTCAACTTGTTCACAAACAGCAACTTTATAGCCATTTCTAATAAGCTTTGAGAGATAACTTTCATAAGCATGAAAAGGAACACCACACATTGGAATATCTTCACCTTCGTGTTTTCCTCTCTTAGTCAAAGCAATATCCAAAGCTTTCGAAGCCGTGACAGCATCTTCAAAGAAAAGCTCATAAAAATCGCCCATACGATAAAAGAGAAGACTATCCTGATTCTCACGTTTAATCTCTAAGTATTGCGCCATCATTGGGGTCGGTGCAGAAGTCGTTTTTTCTTGCATATAAAACTCGTATTTATTAAATTTAAACTATCTTCGCGTATACTACCCATTTAGCATAGATTAGTCCAGATTTTTTTGAGAGATGTAAAGATGTTTAAACTTCCTAAGAAACAAAAAATTTTTGACATTGATAAAAACACAAAATTTGCCGAAAGAGTGATTTTTCTTTCTTTTCCGGCTGGTTTAGTTTTCTTGATGTTGGTAGCGCTTGGTCTCATTAAACCGATTCTCGCCATTATTTCTTACATCACCATTATTATCTTTAATATAGCTTTTCTTTTTCCACTGACTTTTGAAATTCAGATGATTAAAAGATACATTTCTTCCCTTGCAAAAGGAGTAGATTTTGATGTATCAAACATGAATCTATCAGAGAAAGAAGCACAAGAAATTGCAGATGCTGTCAATGCAATGCACCAATTTTGGTCAGAAAAGCACCAAGAACTTGAAGCTCAGACCATTTCAGATACGGCAGTTCTTGACTCCCTTCCTGACCCAATTTTGATGATTGATAAATATGGAAAAATCATTGGTGCAAACATTTCTGCCCATGGTCTTCTTGAAAAAAACATCATTGATCGTAATATTGAAGGTATTTTCGATTCAAACAACTTCATCAATGCCGTTTCAAAAGTTTTAGCAAAAGAAAGTGAAGCTGAAAACCTTATCTTTTATGTTCACAAACCAAAACAAAAAAAGCTCTATGCCCATATCAAACAACTTCCATGGATTTCTAAAGGAAGAGCCGTTGCTGTCATTTCTCTTTATGATTTGACTAAAGCAATGAAAATTGAAAAAATGCAATCAGACTTTGTTGCAAATGCTTCTCACGAACTACGCACTCCTCTTTCAGTTATTTCAGGATGTGTTGAAACACTGCAATCAACCGCCAAAAATGATGAAAAAGCTCGTGAAATGTTTTTGAAAATTATGTCCGAGCAAACAGAATATATGTCTGCACTCATTGAAAACTTACTTTCTCTTTCAAAAATTGAACTCAGTCAAGACCAAATTCCAGAAGAAAAAGCTTCAATATCCAAAATCATTGATGAAGTGATTGAATCTCTAAAACTTAAAGCACAAGCAAGAGAAATGGATTTGGTTGTTGATATTAATGGAAAAATCCCGTCAATTATCGCAGACAGCCATCAAATCAGACAAGTTATTCAAAACTTGACAGATAATGCCATAAAATATGGCTTAAGCCCAAGCGATGTTACAATCAAAATAGATAGAGTTCCGCAAATTCCGCCTTCTAAGAGCTTTTCTGTTTCTCCAAATGAAGCAATTAGTATCTCTATCAATAATAAAGGACCAAAAATTCCTCAAGAAGATTTAGCAAGAATTACGGAACGTTTTTACCGCCTACAAGAACATAAAAACCTAAATATTAAAGGAACAGGGCTTGGACTTTCAATTGCAAAACATATCATTATGCGCCACCGAGGTAACCTAACCGTAACTTCAACCTCTTATAATGGCACAACCTTCACAATCTATCTCCCAATCAAACAATAATAATGTCTAAATAAAAAGAGGGATAATAAATATGAATGTTAATATTATTGAAGGAATTTCAACAACAGGGAAAACACAATTAATAAACAAAATTAAAGAAATTAATGCTCATTCTGATGAAAGTAAATTTTCACAATTTTATTTTAGTGAACATCTAACGGAAAGAATATTTGAAAACAGTCAAAACAAAATAAACCCTTGTGAACATTTATATAAAATTTTAGATTTTTTACATTACTTACAAGAGACATATAAGGCATCAAATTTCTACATTAGAAATAAAACTATATACTCTGTATATATGGAACGCTTTGCAATTAGTAATTATGTGAATGGTTATATAGATAAAAATGAACTACAAAATATATTTGAATCTATGCAAGAAAACAAACTAATAAAAACAAATCTTATATTATTAAAACTGTCAAAAGAAAATATCATAAAGTCCTTAAAAAGTTCATTAAAATATAGAAATGATGAATGGAATAAATTTATAACTAGCAATAATGGAATTGAACAATTTGCAGATAAATTATTTAAACAACAAGAAATATATGAGAAAATTGCGATTGAATTTTCTGAATGTTATCATCTAGAAATCATTGAACCAGATAAATACAATTTTGATTATGTTCAAATTGCAAAACATTTATTAAAGAAAGAAAATAATGAATAATAACGAGAGCGAGGATTATTCCTCGCTTTCGTTATTTCAAATTTATTTAAACAACATTTGATTGTAATTTATTTTTTATCCGTCTAAAACTCAACTAAATACAACCTTTACGGAGTCGTGTGTTATGAATAAAAACATTTTCTTTATTTCTTTATCTTTAACGCTTGTTATTGTTATCACAGCTTGTAATTCTATTGGTGTTACTGATGACCCTTATGGAGCAACACTTAACTGTGACCCAGATGAACCTATAAATGAAATCGTAAAATGCGTTGATGATAAGTATGCTTTTATGGATTCAGTTTATGAATCTCCACGCTTAAAAGAGATAAATTTGAAGATATAAAATCTTGTCGCTCTGAACCAGATGGCTGTCAAATCACACCTAGGGGAGATAGAAGAAATTTAATATTTTATGATGAATATGACAACTTAAAAATAAGAGTTGATGCATCTAGAAGTATTCATGGGGAGTATTTAGCTACAATCAAAACTCCCAAACGAGATAAACATGAATGGGTAGGATCTTTTCTTGCAAATCCTGGTTTATATCCAAGAAGTTATAGAAATCTATATAGAGATGTTATTATTTCACAAAAAGATAAACAAAAAAATGTTTATTCAACATTGATTGAAGTTATCAAAATAAATCAAAACAAAGCACTTAATGTAGTAACAATCCAAAAATTTTGCCCATATAATACAGATAAACTTCCTGATTATGTATACAAACCAGGCTTTGAATTAACTCATTTTGAAAGTTGTGGCGTATATCGTTTTTACTATGTAACTCATTACATAAACAAAGATATGGTTCCACTGATGAGTCTTGATAAAAGGATAAACCCTCAAAAATTATATATTAGAATTAGAGGAGATAACTTTGAAGTTTTATTAATTAATTAGAAATAACAATCAATTAATAAAACTTCCTATTGTAAACTTATAACGAAAGCGAGGATTATTCCTCGCTTTTTCCTTTTTTATAGAAGTGCATAAACACAACGGGTTTTATATCTGTTTTAACAAAAATGAATTTTCTGATTTTTGCTTTAATATAATCAATAATCGCATTTTCTTTGTGTTTCAATAACTCAACATGAATCGGGATATCTTTTATCATTTTTTCCTTAATTTCTTCTGCAAAGCGATTAAACTCTCCTTCTTCCATAATATCAATTGAAGAAATTTGCAAATCTTCCAAAGTCCAATCTTCTGCAAAAACAGTGCTGATATATAAACTTCCATTATACATCAAACGTCGACGATTTTTAACCAACTGAGAATTAAGTGAAGTCAACTGATTTCTGTCAATTCCGATAATATCTGTTGAAACCTGTTCAACCAATTCAATTGTACCCTTGTTATAGAGCATAACATCGCCATTGCGTGCATTAACTACTTGTTCCACCCCTAAAGAAGTCGCAAAACGAGCATGCTCTCTAAGATATCTTTTATCGCCATGAACAGGTAAAACAATTCTAGGTTTCAACAAATCATACATAATTTTAATTTCAGCTTTTCCGCCATGTCCTGTGGTGTGAACAACATATTCTTCCTTACTAATCACCTCAACGCCACGCAAACGAAGTTTTTCTTGCATCGCCTCAATCTTATCTTCATTTCCAGGGATAATTTCAGATGAAAAGATAATCGCATCACCGTTTCCTAAAGAAATATTCTTATTTTCTTCATTCACAATGCGATACAGACCACTTCTATAATTCCCCTGAGAACCAGCACAAATATATAGAATTTTATCTAAAGGAATATCCGTTGCTTCTCTAGCTTCCAAATATTTTGGAGCATTTTTTAAATAACCACATTCTTTAGCAATATTTGCATTTTGAATCAAACTCATTCCAGAAATAACTGGTGTGCGACCTGCTCTATCTGCAGCAATCATTAAGCTTTCCATACGCATTACATTTGAAGCAAAACAAGTTGCAACAAGAGTGTTTTTAAATCTTGGAACCAAATCTATCAGATTCTGACGAATATCCATTTCTGTATGTTGAACTTTTTCAGTCGCCAAGTTTGTGGAATCTCCAATAAACATATCCACTCCTTCACACCCAAAGGCTTCCAAAGCTTCGAAATTTGTTTTTCCCAGTTCAGCAATAGCTTCATCATCTAAACGCCAGTCTGTGGCATGAACAGCGTTCCCATATTTAGATTTAAAAAGTAAACAAGCATTTTGTGGCGTTGTATGAACCATATAAGCAAACTTCACTTCAAAATCAGGAAGTTTGACAACACCATTATCACCAACTTCAATCAAATCTTTTTCAAGATATTGAATTTTATTTTCATCTAAGCGACGACGAACATGTTTTAGGGTAAATTCTGTTCCATAAATTGGGCATTTAAGCTTAGGCCAAACTCTTGCAACTGCTCCAAAGTGATCTTCATGTGCATGCGTGATGAACAATGCTTCAATGTCATCAACATAATTATCCAAAAAGGTGGAATCTGCCATTCCCATATCCATTCCAGGATAATCGTCATTCAAAAAGCCATAACCACAGTCAACAACAATCAGTTTTCCACCTGCTGCATAAACATATAAGTTGAAACCAACTTCTTCAGCACCGCCTAAGGGTAAGAAGTATAACCCTTCTTTATCAAATCCACTCATCTTTTTTCCTTCATCAAAAATATATCTCCAGCATAAATTTTTCGAACAACACCATCTTTCAATTCAAGAAGTAATGTTCCATTATCATCTATATCTCTAAAGATACCTTCTATCTTTTCATTTTCCATATTCACGACAATTTTTTCATTTAAGCCATAAACATTTTTCAACCATTTTTGTTTCAAAATTTCAAAACCAAATTCATTCCAATGATTTATATTTTGATTAAATATATTAATGTATTTCTCTAGAAAAGATATTCTATCTGTTTGAATATTAATATCTTTTAAACTTGAAGCCTCATAGAGTAAATTTTCATTCTTTGGGCTATTACAAATATTCACTCCAATCCCAACAATCAAATAATCTCCTTCGCCTTTTTCGAGAAGAACTCCTATCGCCTTTTTTTCATCTATCAAAATATCATTCGGCCATTTGGTCTGAACATTGATTTTTTCATCATACTTCTTGATTGTTTCAAATAAACTCAAAGAGATAAGAATAGAAAATTGACCTAAATATCTAAGTTCCACTTCAAGTCCAAAAGAAGCAAACAAATTTCCTTCTAAACCAATCCAGTCTCGACCTCTACGACCACGACCATTGGTTTGTTTTTGAGCTGTAATCACAAATTTCTGATTCTTATAAAGGAGAGATTTTTCCTTCGCCACATCATTTGTGCTTGAAACTTCTTCCAAATCTTCCCATTCAAAATCTTCAATAAGAACCATAAAAAAAACCTTTTAAACTTAATTCTTTTATTTAATTTTACCCATTAGCTCTTTGATTTTATCGCCTTTTTTAACTTTTTCTCTAATCTTATTAAAATCCACTTTCTTGTCACCACCAACAATTTCTTTTTGATATTTAAAGTTTCCAAAACTGTTTAGAAACTGCTTTGTAACGGTGAAATATTTTGGACCTTTAGCTTGAATCTTCAAACTGAGATAAGGATTAATTGCAGCCATAAGATAAAGCTCATTTTCCCTTCTATTATAATAGCTCAAATATGGACGACCATTAATTCTTCTAACAGCAAATTTTCTTAAATCAATTTCATTTTCACCATCAAGTGTTGAAATTTTCTTACTTTTCGTTTGAGAATAATCTCCCTTAAAATAGTCAGAAATTTTGATAACATCCAAAAAACTACGTTTAAATTCATAGCGTAAGGTTGTTCCATTTTCATCATAGAAACCTTCAACAACAAGTTCATTCGTAAAATCATCTAACGTTGCACCGCCATTAGCAGCATATTTATCATCAATTGACAACAAAAGATCATCACCCATTTGATATGTCGCTTGAGAAAGTTCACGGTTTAATTCAACCGCAACACTCACATATCTATCCGTTTCTTCAGAAACTTCTTCTTCAGAATCTTCCCCTTCGTCACCAACCTCTTCTATATATCCCTCAGGAACTTCTTCTTCCATATCATTTTGCACATCTGTTATTTGGGCATAAACGTTATAAGGCATCAAAATAAGAAACAGTACTAAAATAAATCTCATAAGGTATGAATCCTTCATAATAAATAAACTCACTTTAAATCTAAAGTGAGTTTATATTAAAACTTTCAAGAAAACAATCGTCTTATTACATTAAAGACTCAACATTCTTAACAATTCTGAGCGGCACTTTATATTCTCTGGCAACATCATCATTTTCAACTTCAACAACAAGAACCTCGCTCACCGCTTTAATTGGTGTGCGTGCTTCTTGATGAATACCTGGAAGAACAACAACACTTTCGCGACTTCTATAAAGCAAAGCGACATCACTTCCATCATAAACCATTCTTGGATTTTCAGGACCGCCTTCACGGTAACCAATCATAATAAGAATCTCACCTTTAGCATTTTGTAAGATATCATATCTTGCATCTTCAGAACTTCTGTTTTCTGCCATAGTTTTTGTACCTCTATGAATAAAAATAAAATTTAGTCAAATGCTAGCATATAAAAGTTAACAAATAAACCAAAATTTGCATTTTTTTGACATTTTTAATAAATTTAATTTTTATTCACTTTTTTTTATTTTTTTTGTTGACTTCCCTTTTTTAATCTTATATACACATTCCCAGATGTTGAGGGCCCGTAGCTCAGTCGGTAGAGCATTTGACTTTTAATCAAAGGGTCACAGGTTCGAATCCTGTCGGGCTCACCATTAAACAAAACTCCCAGCCTTTTGGCTTGGGAGTTTTGTTTCATTTGATATTCCGTCAAGAGGTCGAAGCTGTGAGGTCACAGGTTTGAACCGCAGAGCAAAGGTGTAGGTATACACCGCTTTTGCGAAGCAAAATTGCTCAAGGTCGGCGTCCATGAGCTTTGAAAAAGCGAATAGCCAATCCTGCATTCACTTATATTTTCCCAGCCTTTTGGCTTGGGAGTTTTGTTTCATTTGATGTTCCGTCAAGAGGTCGAAGCTGTGAGGTCACAGGTTTGAACCGCAGAGCAAAGGTATAGGTGTACACCGCTTTTGCGAAGCAAAATTGCTCAAGGTCGGCATCCATAAGCTTTGAAAAAGCGAATAGCCAATCCTACATTCACTTATATTTTCCCAGCCTTTTGACTTGGGAGTTTTGTTTCATCAATTTAATCAGATATAAAATCATTACTTATCAAAAAGATAATAAATAACTTTTACATAAATGAGATAAAAAAGTGTAGCAATACAAATCCAAATTATACTCAAATCAAATGTATAATAAATTTCTTCAGACAACAAATATGTGCTCCATGCAGATTCTCTTGACTGAAAGATTCCCAAATTTGTCACAAAACAACCAAAAACAAAGAAAATTGAATAAATTATTTTTTTAAATTTTAGTTTAAATAACAAAAGTTTTAGAATCACAAACATAACAACTACATCTAATGTAGTCCAAAAGATGCTTTCGTTGTAGCTATCTTCCATACTATACGCAGACACAGAATCTTTAAATTTCATCATCGCAAAATAACATTGGAAAAAACACAAACTAAAAATGCCTAATAACATTAGAATCTCTCGAACAAATATTTTCAATTTATTTTGCATCCGCAATTTCCCTTATTTGATAAAAAACAAATAATATCATTAAGGCATTATTTATAAAATACTCCCTTTAATCTATTTGCGTCATTTTTCTTCTCTTAATAAAATTCATTTGCATTTGACAAAAAAATGATAACTCCTAAAATTGGAATATACACTTTATATTTAGGAACTTAAAATGGCTGAACAATATCGCTCCATAACTGACCCTGTGCATGGTTTTATTAAGTTTGATAAAAACGATCCGCTAGAAAAACTCGCGCTTAGCCTCATCGATACCAAAGCATTCCAAAGACTTCGTCATATTCAACAGCTTGGTGTTGTTTCACTTATTTACCCGAGTGCAACACATACACGTTTTGCACATTCAGTTGGAACATTTTTTGTTGCCCGAGAAATGTGTGATTTGATTAAAAAACTTGGACGCGAAGATAAACAAAAAAGAGATATTACGCTTATTGCTGCTCTGCTTCATGACATTGGACATGGACCTCACAGCCATATTTTGAACATATTATGAAAGATGTAACAGGAACTGAAAAAAAGCATGAGGTATGGAGCACTGAAATCGTCACTCAAAACCCTGAGATAAAGAATTTGTTAGAAAGTTATCGCCCTAGTTTTTCAGACGAAGTTGCCAGCTACATTTCTATGCCAAAAAAAGAAAGAGACTTATACCCTTCTATCATCTCTGGAGCCTTTGATGCTGATAGAATTGACTATATGATAAGAGACAGACAAATGTGTGGAATTAGTGGCTCAGCAGTCGATAAAACCCGTATTATGAATTCTCTTGATATTTATCAAGATAAAAAAGACAACAGATTTTATTTTGGTATCAAAGCAAATGCTCAGTCGCAAATAGAAGAATATTTAACTTCTCGTCTCAATTTATATTCTGAAATATACAACCAAAAACGAGAATATGCCTACACGCTTTCTGTTGGTGATTTCTTCAAAATTGCCCTGAAAGATGAGAATAGACATATTTTCGATGAAAAAGCATCTCCTTTGGAAAAAATGCTATGTGGCGATACAAACTTGGACAACTATTTGAAAACCAAAGACTCGCATTTTGATGATTTATTTGAAAGGATGAGCGAATCTGATAATAAAGAAATTGCAACTGCTGCTCAAAAAGTTCTCTATCGAAATTCATATCGAATTAGGGAAATCATGACAACGACCAAAGATGCTGATACCAAAATTGAAAGAATGAAGCGTATTTTAAAAAAATTTGATGGTGTAAGATATGAAGATACTACCATTAAAGCTTATAATCCTAACGGTAAAGAAATGCCTATCAGAATCATCGACAACCGAGATAGTGGCAAGGTTTATGAACTTTCTGAAGTTTCTATTAATAATGTTCAAAATCTCTCCAAACGCATTTTCAGAGCTTATATTCCTGAATAACAATATCAAAAAGCTCAACATTTGATTAATCTTGGAGAAACCAAACAGGAATATTTTGAGGGCTTAAAACTAGTGACAACACCTCAAGTGCCTCAACCTCATAGATTTGTAATGAAACAACGATAAAATAAAGCCTCTCAACTGAGAGGCTTTATTTTATATTATTTCTTATGACAATATAATTCTAAACGATAGTTGCTCAAACTATATCCAAGCTCTTTCGTAATTTCCATAATTGCTTTTGTTATTTTATCACTTGTGAATTCTTCAACTTCTTTTGTCTCAACATCTACAATATGACTATGGTTTTTCACACTTTTCTTTTCATAAAGTGTATCACAATCATCAAAGTTGTGCTTCTGAATAATACCAGCATCACACAGAAGCTTCACCGTACGATAAGTTGTTGCAATTCCAATATTCGGAACATCATTTTTTGCCAAAGAATAGATTTCGTCAATTGATAAATGCTTATCAGATTTATCAAAAATCGAAAGAATCGCAAGTCTTGCAGGTGTAATTTTAATATTAATTCCTTTAAGAACCTCTATAAATTCATCAAAATCCATTTTTTTATGTCCTAAATTCTATTTAACCCATTTTTCATCTTTAGTATAAGCTCCAAAGCCCCATTTCATCCATTTTACAAAGGAAACAGAAAGCCAAGCTGCCCAAACAACCATAACAAATCTATAAGCCCAAACAGGAAGAGAGAAAATCTTAGGTGTTGGAAACTCGCCCATTGTAGCATCTTGATACCAACCTAACTTGATATAAGAACCATAACTTTGGACAGTATCTCCAACAATTTTCATATTCCAATGTCCGAGTAAACCGTTATATATTCCCTTAAATAAACTAAAAATAAAGATAAATGTCAAACAAGGAATGATAATTTGTATCAATTTTTTTGAACTTAGTTGTTCAGAGAACACATCTCTCAAGCCTAAAGCAATAAACCAAGTAATAATTGCTAAAGCATAGATGCTATTAACCTGTGTTAAACCAACCAACAAAACAAACCAAGAAACAAAGTTAAGCGGAATCATTTTGAAACGGCTGAGCAAGAAAGCAAAGAACAACCATGCAAAAACTGTACTCCAGAATAAGACAACTGGCCCTTCAGTTGGTCCTGTTACAAACAATACCCAACGACTAAGCGGAACATTTGCTGTTTGTTGAATATTCACAACAGGTGCATTTAAGTTGAACTCAGGGAATTTCAAAACAGTTCCAATTTGCTCTTTAAGTGTTCCTGTAAAACGTACATTATTTTGACCTTGAATAACAGGAATAGAAAGTTTTCCATCATTCACAGTGATTGGATAAGGCATATTTCCAACTGTAAATTCAGTGACTTCAAAATTCTTTGGTAAAATAATATTATGCACACCAGAATCTGCTGCTCTAAAAGCTAGGTTCATCACAATTTCCATGGATGAACGACCTTGAGAAAGCGAATAATCTGCGCGATCAAAAGTCAAAATATATCCATCAACACTGCTAGGCTTGAAGAAATCGACACTCAAAGTCTCGCCTGCCCTTGGTTTGAAAACAAGACTGTCTCTTTGAGAATAAATCGGTTTCATCCCTGTATATTTGAAACTCCAGAAATAATCAATTTTGAAATCCCATTCTTCACTAAAGTTTTCAGTTTCTTGAGGTGAAGATAATTTAATATCCTCTTCAACAGGCAAGAGAGAAACAAATGTTTTCTGTCTTTCAGAAGGAGCAAAAGAAATTCTCACTTTGTTATTTGGCAAAATTTCTTCTGCTGTCAAAACCTTTTCAGAAGGCAACAAATCTACTTCAAAAGTCACAGCTTCAGAAAAATTATTACTTCTGCTAACTGTTGTTTGAACTTTCCAAGTTGTATTGATGTCAAACTCTCTTCTAACATTGAAAAATGTTGCAATATCCATCTTAGATTTTTCAGAAACATTTTCAGCTACAACAGCTTTAATAACCGTACGGTTGATTTGGAAACTCTGAATGCGAGATTTATTTTCGCTAACTGCCAAACCAGAAAGACTGCTTTCAAGATAATTAATTACAATCGGAGAAGATAAAATAAATCTGTCAGAATTTTCATCTAAAAGATATTCCATATCTACCTTATTGATACCTTTGTGCAGGAGTGCAGAGATTTGCTGTCCATTTTTGACAACTTCTTTTGCTGCAGCTCCATCTACTAAAATGCTATTCAATTTCAAATATCCTGAACCATCAGGCATTAAAGTTGGCAAAGGTAAAACTAAGCTTTCATCACTATGAATATCGTATGAAACTTTCAAAACATTTCCGTCATTTGACATTCTAGCAACAGGAATAGAAACGCAATTAGGCAAACATGAAGGTGTTTTTTCACGATCTAATTTATCTTCTAACTGTACCAAAATATCCTTAGAAGGAACATCTTGTTCAGTAGCAGCTGATGCTTTAGAAGCTGAACCAAACATCATAACAACAAACATAGAAGCAGTAAAAATTCGTTTCATAAATTCTTTTCCTTTTGATGAAACATTAGGTTTTGTTCTCTTATAGTCAATCAACCAATAGAGCATCAAAACACTCAAACAAATACGAAGTAGTGCCAAAATGAAATTGATAAATGGTGAAATCAAATAAATTTTAACAAAATCATGTTCATCAACAGGATCCGTTAAATTCAAATTAACATAAGATTTTCCACTCCAATTCGGAAAACCTACCCCAGTTTGAGCAATATTTTTGGCAACATCAATGCTTTGATATTTTTCGCCAAGATTCTTTTCAAGAGACAAACTTCCACTCATTCCAGAAGCTGGCATCTGCATCATTTTAGCTTTGCTCGCAAGTCTTATCGGAGCAACATCCATACTTTTCATTTCTGCATATTCATAAGCTGGAGCATGCATTCTTGAAGCCGAAGTTCCAATCATATACAAACCGTTCGTAACAACTCCGAAAATTGAACTGACCATAAGCGAAAGAATGAACACACCAAGAAGCATAAAGAACTTTTTGGTCTTTGAACGATTAGGATTCGCAACAATTCTATACATCAAATAAATCACTGTCGCAAAAATATAAAAAGAAATCAAGAAACCCAAGCTGAGATAGTATGGATAATATGTTCCACTGTCCAAAATAGGATACATCGCACCTCTCATATGTTGAACAATGAAGAAGAATGTTGAAACAACCAAAAGCGCAAATAACGAATACCTTATAAAGGTCAGCAAATTATAGATACCATTATCCGGCTTGAGATTTCTTTGCAAAAACAAAAGACCACAAAGAACAAAGGAAACATAAGTAAACTGAGGATAAATTGGATTAAGAATAATCAATAGGAACAAGCCTAATCCAGCCTTAGGAAGCCCAAAGAGTTGATAAAGAGCCACTGTAAGCAAAGCAACAATGAAAACTTTCAACAAATTCCAATTACTTACCCATGATCCAGAAACACTATCAAAACCAGAAGCATAAAAAAGCTTATAACCAGGAGCGAGAGATAAATTCCAATTTACATTATCAAAACTTCTATCATAACCTGTTGCAGAAATTTTCTTACCAGAATTTGGAATTCTCAAAACATTTTCAATTGTTGCATTCCCTTTCCTAACTTCTATTCCTGAATTTTTGTTTTCTGATGTAAAAGTAATTGCTTGAGGATTACCATTAATTTTAGAAGAATAGAGCATAAATGGTTTTGCTAAAGAAAGCCTGCCATCTTCTTTAAAATCTGCAGAAATTTTATCTTCAATTGAATAAAATGAACCATCAAAAGCAAGTTTAAGGCTACGATTGAGTGACAATTTATCTTGGTTTTTGTTATCGTAATAAATAGCTTTCAAATCAACTGTTTCATTTTTATTCACTTCATAAGCTGGTAAAGACTTCCAACTTTGAGGCATTGGAATTTGTTGTGTTTGTACACTATATAAATCTTTTGGAGCCTGAATGACACGTAAAGACTTATCGCTCTCCAAAACCCAAATTTCTTGATTGACTGGAGAATTATCCAACACAAAATTCAGGCTATCTTTTTCTTGACGCATCATTACATTAATATTCAAATTTCCAGGCTTAACCTCAACAATCAAGTCTCCATTTTTCTGAACATAAGCTGATACATCAGACTGAATTTCATATAGAGCAAAATTTTGTGGAATGATTTTTCCTAAATTTTCAACTCTTTCTTTTCCTGTCACATTTAAATTCAAGTTCAAAGTCATCATAACAGGAATACCATCGGTAATTTTACGATAAGCAAAAACACTCAAATCATCTGTTTCATTCTTCGCAACTTCAATACCTTCAAACTTTAAAACACCCTCATCATCCAAATTAACATAGTTGATAACTTTTCCATCTTTTTTAAGATTAATCAACGTAGCATTTTGAGGGATAAATAAATATCTAATATTTTCCTTAGCCTTTGCTGTTCCTTTAATAACATAATCCCCTTTACCTAAGTGAACGTAAGGAATTCCCGCCTTAGAGATTATATTTTTTGCAGTTCCATTAACAGAAATTTGTTGAGGAAACACTTCAACAGAACCAGGAACACGAACAAACCCTTTTTCCTTGGTAGAAACATTCATAGAAAAAGAAACATTATTTCCATTTATATCAATATCTAAATTGGAAATATAATAACAATATTTTTGATTAAAATCATTATATGCAAAATTACATCCACTCTTTTTCTTGCCATCCAAGACCCATTTTACCCAGCCTTTTAATTCCTTTGGTAAATCATCTTGTTCAATTGGCTTTAAGGAATCAACCTCAGGCTCAAAAGATTCTGGTGAAACTGGCATAATTTTTGGAGCAACCATTGCTGAAGCTTCAAAAGAAAAAATTAAGCTCGTAAGAAACAGGGAAAATATAATTTTGCGCATAAAAAAATCCTCAAAGGTTAAAAATTTATTAACGTATTATAACGACTTGATAATTAAAATCAAACATTCATTCATCTTTTCAACTACTAACTTAAGTTATATATCCTTGAAAGATATAAAAAAACACCAGATATTTCTTATATCTGGTGTTTTTCGCTTAGTGAAAATTCATGAAAGAATTGGGCTATTCAGCCACGATCACCTTCACTTCTTCTCCATAAGCATCTTTAACAGTGGTTTTGATTTTCATCAAAGATGCCCACTTAATGAATGCAGAACTCAAAACAAATATCATCAAAACCATAACCAAAATTGCCATACCTGTTAACAGATATTGTTCTTTTGGCAAATATGTCTGAGTAATTTGCAAATATCCTGCCCAGAATGTGACACATCCAAGGAAAAGCCCTGGAATTGCCGCACATAGAGCATATTTTCCGCGATTCATACGAATGAGCATGGTTGTACAAACGATCAAAGCACAAGCTGCTAACAACTGGTTACTCATACCGAACAATGGCCAAATACTTCCAATGTTTCCTGTATAGACCAAATATCCCCAGCAGAATGTGAAGATAAAGCTTGTAATAACCACACCTGGCATCCAGTTTTTATCATTGAATTTAGGGAGAACCTTTCCAACCATTTCTTGCAAGAAGAAACGGCCAACACGAGTACCCGCATCAATAGCTGTCAAAATGAACACCGCTTCAAACATCACAGCAAAGTTATACCAATAACCAACCAAATTTTCCATATATGGAAGATTTTTGAAGATATGAGCCATACCAACTGCAAGAGAAACCGCACCACCCGTACGTCCATGTAAGTTCAAACCAATATGTTCTTCATAGAAAGGAAGGTCTGTAACTGCAAACTCAGGATATTGCAAAATCAAATCTTTGTATGTTTCAATAGATGAGTTGATTGCGAAATAGTCACCTGGCATCATTGTACAAGCAGCAATCAAAGCCATAATAGATACGAAACCTTCCGTAATCATTGCACCATAACCAACAAAAAGAACTTCTTTTTCATTTCCAATCATCTTAGGTGTTGTCCCTGTTCCGATAATCGCATGGAACCCAGAAATTGCACCACAAGCAATTGTGATGAATAAGAAAGGTGTCACAGGTCCATTAATAACAGGTCCTCCCCCATTGATAAATGGTGTAATAGAGTGCATCATCATATCTGGTCTGACAAACAAAATTCCCAATACAAGTAACAAAATTGTACCAATTTTCAAATAGGTAGATAAATAGTCACGTGGAACGAGTAGGAACCAAACAGGCAAAACAGAAGCAAAAAAACCATAAACAGCAATTGCAATTGCAACCGTATTTCTATCCCAATCAAACATCCAACCCAAACTATCTGGTTTTGTTAATGAATGACCAGCCAAAATACCAATCACCAATAAAACCAAACCAAGAAGGCTCGCAAACAAAACACTGTTTTCTTTGTATCTCATAATCAAACCCATAATGATAGCAATTGGCATTGTGATAAACACAATAAACAATGACCAAGGGGCGTTATGCATTGCACTCACACAAGCTAAAGAAAGACCAGCTAATGTCAAAATCAAGATGAACAAAACAGCAAAACCTGCTACGTTTCCAGTAACAGGTCCAATTTCTTTATGAGCGATGGTTGCCAAACTTTGTGCCTTATGGCGCATGGAAGCAAACAAAACCACCATATCGTGAACCGCACCAGCTAAAACTGTTCCAAAGATAATCCACAAAGCACTTGGCATAAAACCAAACTGAGCTGCCAACACAGGTCCAACAAGCGGTCCTGCCGCTGCAATTGCAGCAAAGTGGTGTCCAAAAAGAACATATTTATTTGTTTTAACATAGTCATGACCATCAGCATATTTCACTGCTGGGGTTATTCTACTTGCATCAAGTCTTAATCTTTGTTTGCTATAAAAACACCGTAAATACGATAGAAGATAGCAAAAATACCTAGAGATGCAAAAACGAGAGTCAGAGCATTCATTCCCTCGAACCAACTCCAAAAGCCACCTACATTGTCAACAGTTTCACTTGCGACAAAAGCATAGGCACTTCCGATTGCTGCAAAAAAAAGCAACACAACTGGATATATTTTTTTCATATCTATTCCTTAGTAATTTTAAAAATATTTGTTAAAAGGATATCCCTAAAAACAGAAAAAAGGATACACCCAAAAAACCACCAAATTGTTTAAAGAATGAATCTTATCAACAAAATAAATAGAAATATTAGAGATATAGCATAAAAGAAGCCCCCATTTACATAAATGAGAGCTTCTTTTTCAACTAAGCTTACTTAGAATTTGAGACCAATTCCCACAATTCCCGCATACCCTTTGTTATTTGCTGTAGAGTCTTTTTTCAAGCCTTTAGCATCAATATGAGCACCGATGAGATATAAATCTATATATTTATTATAAGTATATACATTTGATAAAATATAGATTTGGTTATTGTGACGTGTATTTGTTGCAGAACTATATAAATAAGCCAAGTTACTCTTGAATGAGTCATTAAATTTATAGCCAACACTCATATCCCAAGCTTCACCTTCTCTATAATTATCAAAATATGCAGGAAGTTCATTATCAATTTTAACCGTTGTAATTGGGTCTTTTTTGCCATCAATATAAGATTTTTTATATGCTGTACGAACATTGAAATTACCTTTTTCAAACCCTGCGCCAACAGACATACTTTTATCCGTTCTATTGAAAACACCATATCCTGCTGAAGTCAAAATTTTACCAAAGCCTGTTTCCCATTCATTATTCATAGCAAAAACATAAGCATCTTCTTTTTTCTCATAATGCGCATATCGACTGACCATACCACGACGGTTTGGATTATCTGGCGTATAAGAAAAACCAAGTTGGGTATTTGCAAATTTAGGTGTGATATAACTAAATTTCAAAGCTCGACCATCATCCATCAAAGCCGTAGATTTTGGTGTTGTAAAAGCAACTGCATGTTTTCCATTGTTCCAGTTTGGATTGGTCAAGAAATAAATAATATTTGAGTCACCAATTCCCAAGAATGTAATATCTTTCGCGCCTTGATGTGCTGTAACAGCAACATTATATGTGTATCCAGCTTTAACTGTACCAAATTTCTTTGAATCAAGTTCAGCATGCGGATAAAAACGCCAGTCACCATTCCTATAAGCTGTATTATGCTCCGAAAATGCTAACGTATAGTTTGCAAAAAGCATTGCCTTTGTTTCTTCATCAATCGCATATTCTCCGGAAACACTTCCATCAGTTCTTTGAACCCAACGATTTGACATATTATCAAGATTATTTTGATTTTTTGTTTCCATAACTCCATAATATGCCCCTGCTAAACCTGAATATTTAAAAGTGAAATCACCCTTTTTGATAGGTTCACCAGCATTTGCAACTGTTGGAACCAACAACAAACTCATTGCTGTTAAGATTTTTTTCATAGTATCAATCCTTTGTTTTTATTGAAGTAATGAGGAAAGAATATCAGAAACGGGTTAACAATAACTAAAAAGAAATAAGAATCATTATTCTTTATGCTTTGTTATTTCTATCTATTAGTTAATCTTGACAATAATTAATTATCTTATAAATTTTACTGAACTACTTAATTATTAATTTAAACTATTTATTATGAAAACAAAAAGATATAACAATAAAATTCCAGAAAATTATCAAAGAGTAGATAATAACTTAAAAAACTCTAGTTCTGAAAGTAATAGAATTTTGGCGAAAGATTTGCTAGGAAAATACTTCTTTGAAGAAGGAAATAAAATACTAGATATTATAGAAAATAAAAAATTTCTTTCTTCAAAAGATGCTCTCGAATTATACAAAAAAGCTTTTGGTTTCTTTGAAGATGCACAAACAAAAGTAAGTGAATATGAAGATTGTGGCAGATACACCATAAGAGGCTCTGACCTATGCATATTTAGAGAAAACAAAGCCAGTATAAGAACAAATATCAATTATGTTGTTGGAAAAATTACAATGCTCAATCAGAAACTTGAAAGAAGTCAGGAAAACATTCCGTATATATTGAAAGTGATTGAGATACATGAAGCTTATGAAACAGATATATATGATGAGCTTAAAAAGATAAATTATAATAATCTTGCTTTTGCATACTATAAAAATGGAGAATATGATAAAGCTATAGAAACTTGTAAAAAATCTATAGAATTTATCGGAGGAAAACCTTTTCCTTATCCACATCGTAACATTATACTAGGATATCTTGGTGCTCAATGTTTAACAGAGGCAAAAACAGCAACAGATTTATATTTAGAAATGTTCGATGAAATTGGAGATGTCCTTTTAAAAGAGCTAAAAATTATTAAAAGCCAAAATGACAGTGAAATTGTTTCTGAAATTTATAAAAAATTCAAAAGCAAAAAAAAGATTTTCTGAAATTTTCAAAAAAACAAAAACATCCCAACCTAGAATTATCTAGCATGGGATGTTTTTTTTGTAATTTTTTTAATAATATCTAGCAAAAAAATATACATAACTAAATAACAGGAGAAAGTCAGAATTGTTATCCTGACTTTCTTATAAAACTGGCAGAGAGACTGAGATTACTCTCATTTCATTCAAGTTGCTCCTGCGTTCGTTCGCTTAGCTCACCGGCAACACTCTCGTCTGCCTCTCACTTGTAGTCGAACTCATTTTCCTGAGTTCAAATCTAAAATTCCACATCCGTTTATAACAAAACCCTCCACAAGGGAGGGTTTTGTTAATGGCGGAGAGACTGAGATTCGAACTCAGGGTGGGCTCGCACCCACGACGGTTTTCAAGACCGCTGCATTAAACCGCTCTGCCATCTCTCCATTTTCTAAATTTGCCAAACTTGTATATTTAGATGTTCTTCTCACCCACGACGATATTGGCTCCGCCGCCCCCACATTCAGAACTCAATAAGTCCCTCACATAATCTGAAAGCACTTTTACAGAAAATATAAGCAAACGTCAAGAACTTTTTTTATATTTTTTAACATTTTTTTCAAAAAAAATATTTTATATGCAATAAGATACTGTTTATAAAAAATTAATTCTCGACTTTTATATATTTAGGGGGAATCAGTCCATCTCTAAGCACTAACATATAGTGTCTAATCATATTATATGGTGAACCAAATTTAACATCACATCTATGCCAATTTTGTGAAGAGAAATCTATTTCAGACAAACCATCAACTTTATATATATTTTCGAACTCCATATCTTCTTTTGCAATTTCCGAACAATCTTTGCAATAAATTGCCTCAATCAATCCATCTTCCATCATACAGCTCACATCAATTGAAATTATCTTAGCACTTTTAATCATATTATCTAAATATGGATGTTTATAATCTTCAACTGGTGCAGGAGCAGTCAAACAAGAAATTGAACGAAAACGTCCCTGAAATGTGCTTTCCAAATATTCGATAATATCTTCCTTCTTTTCAGATTTTGCATATCCGCGATAAACATAAAACACGGCAGGATTTTCTTGCAAGGAAGCAGATAAATATCCTTCTTTTAGAACTTTTTCCAATACATCAGGCCATAGATAAATATATAGTTTCAAATCACTTTCCCCTTTCAAATGGATAACAACTTATAAATAATATCAATTATTATAGTGATATTATAATAAAAAATTCTATGTAAAGGAATGAGCTGTTTTCACAGCTCATTTTTGATTTCCTCTATTTAATTGGTTTTGGTTTTTTCACCAAGGCAATTCCAAGAACTTCTGTTGCACAAGAAACTGGAATAATTTTAAGTCCCTTAATGACATTTTGAGGAATTTCCACCAAGTCTTTTTCATTGTCTTTCGGAATAATAACCGTCTTAATCCCACCTCTAAGTGCTGAAAGAAGTTTTTCCTTCAAACCACCAATTGGAAGCACACGACCTTGAAGCGTTATCTCCCCAGTCATTGCAACATCCTTACGAACAGGAATTTGTGTCAAAGCTGAAACAATTGTTGTGTACATTGCAATACCTGCAGAAGGTCCATCTTTCGGTGTTGCACCTTCTGGAACGTGGATATGAATGTCTCTCTTTTCAAAAACCTCAGGATCTATTCCAAGTTCTTTACTATGAGCTCTCACCACAGAATAAGCTGTTTCAATAGACTCCTTCATCACTTCACCAAGCTTACCTGTTTGTGTGATTTTTCCTTTACCTGGCATATCAACAGCTTCAATGAAAAGAATATCTCCCCCCACCTCTGTCCAAGCTAAGCCAGTTGTCACACCAACCGTATCTTTTTCTTCTGCTTCGCCAAATCTGAACTTTTTAACGCCTAAGAATTTTTCAATATTCTTAGAGTTAACTTTCACTTTCTTCGCTTTTTCTTTGCTAAGCAAAATTTCCTTAATTGCTTTACGAGCAATTGTTGAAAGTTCACGTTCTAAGCTTCTGACACCTGCTTCACGTGTATAATACCTGACGATATCAATAATCGCTTCATCAACAATCTCAAGTTCACTCTTCTTGACTGCATTTTCCTTGAAAATCTTTGGCAATAAGTGTCTTTTTGCAATTTGAAGTTTTTCATCTTCAGTATATCCTGAAAGACGAATAATCTCCATTCTGTCAAGCAAAGGTCCAGGCATATTCAAAGAGTTTGCTGTTGTCACAAACATCACATCTGACAAATCGTAATCAACTTCCAAATAGTGATCACTGAATGTTGAATTTTGTTCAGGGTCTAAAACTTCTAACAATGCAGAAGTTGGATCGCCTCGCCAATCGCTAGCAAGTTTGTCAATCTCATCAAGCAAGAACAACGGATTAGATGTTTCTGCTTTTTTCATACCCTTAACAACTTTACCAGGCATTGAACCAACATAAGTTCTTCTGTGTCCTCTAATTTCCGCCTCATCACGAACACCACCTAGAGCAACACGAACAAAATTTCTGCCTGTTGCCTTAGCAATAGACTGCCCTAAAGAGGTTTTACCAACCCCTGGAGGGCCAACAAGACATAAGATTGGACCTTTTACCTTGTCTGCACGAGCTTGAACGGCAAGATATTCAATAATTCTTTCTTTCACTTTATCCAAACCAAAATGGTCTTTTTCTAAAATTTCCAAAGCTTTTGAAAGATCTTTGTTCACTTTTGAACGTTTGTTCCAAGGAATTTCAATAAGTGTATCAAGATAGTTGCGAACAACGGTTGCCTCAGAAGACATCGCACTCATGTTCTTAAGTTTTTTCACTTCTGCGAGAGCTTTTTCTTTTGCTTCTTTTGAAAAACCGGTCTTCTCAATCTTTTTGAGATATTCTGAAATTTCGTCTTCTTCTTCACCATCACCAAGTTCTTTTTGAATAGCTTTCATTTGCTCATTCAAATAATATTCTTTTTGGTTCTTTTCCATTTGTTTGCGAACACGAGAACGAATTTTGTTTTCAACTTCTAATAAAGTGATCTCTTCGCCCATAAATTCCAAAATCTTTTCAAAACGAGATTTCAAGGAACGAGCTTCAAGCAATTCTTGTTTTTCAGAAATTTTAAGAGACATATGAGACGCAATTGTATCTGCCAGTTTGCTATAATCTTTAACTTGAGATACAGAAACCAAAACTTCTGGCGGGACTTTCTTAGAAAGCTTCACATATTCTTCGAACTGAGCCAAAACACTACGAGAAAGCGCTTCTAGTTCAATATCATTTTCTTTCTTTTCAGCCAAAATTTGAACGGTCGCAACCATAAAGTCTTTATTATCTAAAAACTTGTCAACCTTAACTCTTTCAATACCTTCTACCAAAACTTTTACTGTTCCATCTGGAAGTTTCAGAAGCTGTAAAACAGTTCCTAATGTTCCAATATGATAAACATCTTCGGATGTTGGTTCTTCAACAGAAGCTTCTTTTTGGGTGACTAAAATGATATTCTTATCTTCATCAATCACTTCTTGCAAAGCCTTGATTGATCTGTCTCTTCCCACAAAAAGTGGAACAATCATTTTTGGATAAACAACAATATCTCTTAGCGGTAAAACCGGATATATTTCTTTTTTACTAACCATTTTTTTCCCTAAATCAAATAAGAATTTAGTTTAAATATAGGAAACAAATGATCCATCTGCAAGTGGCGATATTGTTTTCCCCATAAATTATTTAAAAATAGGTTCTGAATATCATTCAAATTAGATTTGCAGATTAAAAAAAAGCATATATTATGAGGAAAACAAAATAAAGCTCTAGGATCAATTTGAAATGAACAAGTTAAGTGACAACAAAGATATTACCGTTGACGTTTCCATAACACTCGGTTGTGCCGATTTGAAAATCCACCAACTCCTAAAACTCGGACGTGGTGCTGTGGTTGAGCTAGACCGAAGCATTGATGATAGAATTGATATTTATGCAAACAACATCCTAATTGGATATGGCGAAGTTGTCATTACAAATGACGAATTCATTGGTGTCTCTGTTACTGAAATAATTAAATAATATGAAAAAAAAAATTAAAAAAATATTCAAAAAACTATTAAACACTCCCTTGGGAATGAAAATCATTGGTAAGCTTGCTTATTGGTATTCTCTTCTAGTTTACAAAACTTGTAGATGGGAAAAAGAAGGCATCAAAAAAGTTCATGATGTTATCAATGTTGAAAAAAGTATCGTTGTTATCGGTTGGCATGGCAGAATGTTCCTAACACCCTGTCCTGTTATGAGAGCCCCAAAAAACATCAAAAAAGGCTTTGAAATTGAAGCACTTGTTTCTCCTCACCAAGATGGTCTTATCATCACAAATTACTTGAATGGTTATAAGGTTAAATCAATCAGTGGTTCAAGCAACCGAGATGCACAAGCAGCAGCGCTCAAACTAATGAATTGCCTAAAAGACGGCAAGAGTGTTTTCATTGTTCCAGATGGTCCTGTTGGCCCCAATATGAATATGACAATGAGTCCTGTCTATTTTGCACAGAAAACTCAAAAACCAATATATTTTATCACTTATAGCATTCATAAAGCAAAAATCTTGCAAAAAGCTTGGGATAATATGATGATTCCAAAACCTTTTGCAAAAGCAGCTTACGACCTTGCTGGACCATTTTATGTTCCCCAAGATGCAACAGCTGAAGAGCTTGAAAAATACAGACTTGAAATTGAAACAAAAGTGAATAAAACTTTACTCAACTTGGATAAAAGAATGGAAGTTCTCCCTGTTGAAATTGGCAAAGTGGCACGCAAGAAAAAGCTTAAAGAGGGTTAAATTATGTTCATTAAAATATATAATTTTTTAATCAGATTACTCTATCCGATTGTCATCAGCAGATATATCAAAAAAAGAAAACTCAACGGAAAAGAAGATGTTAAGCGTTTTAATGAACGAAAAGGTCGCCCTTCTATTGAACGTCCTGAGGGTAAACTTTTTTGGGTTCATGGAGCTTCTGTTGGTGAATCAATCTCCGCTCTTCCTCTCATTCAAAAACTTTTAGATACCTATAAAGATGCACATGTTATGGTAACCACAGGCACAATCACATCTGCAGAAGTGATGGCTAAAAGACTTCCTGAAAGAGCCTTTCATCAGTTCATTCCAATTGACAACCCTGTTTTCACAACCAGATTTGTTCGTCATTGGAAACCAGACTTAGTGCTTTGGTTTGAATCAGACTTCTGGCCTGCTATGCTTTATAGTATTAAAAGAAAAAATATTCCGCTCATTTTAGTAAATGGTAGAATTTCAAACAAATCTTTCAAAAGATGGCAACAGTTTGATTATATTAGCAAAGAACTTCTCGGTTGCTTTACTTTTTGCTTAGGACAGTCGGAAGAAGACGCGTATCGCTTGCGTGTCCTTGGTGCAAAAGAGACAGCTTGCCTTGGCAACATCAAATATGCAGGACTACCTCTACCAATTGATGAAGAAAAGAAACGTGATATTGCAATTCAAATTCAAGAACGTCCGACATGGCTGTTGAGTTCAACACATAATGATGAAGAATTCAAAATTGGTCGTTTCATTAAGAATCTTGAAAAAGAACAACCTGAACTATTGACAATTATTGCGCCTCGCCACCCTCACCGTGGTGTTGAAATCAAAGAAAAATTGGAAGCTGATTTTGGACTCACAGTTGCACTTCGTTCCAACAATGAGCCTGTCACTGCTCAAACTGAAGTTTATATTGCAGACACAATTGGTGAACTTGGCATTTGGTATGAACTTTGTCCACTCGTATTTATTGGTGGCTCTCTCATTCCTCATGGCGGACAAAACTTTATGGAACCATCTAGAAGCCGTGCTGCGGTTGTTGTTGGCCCTCATATGTTCAACTTCACAGATGCAATAAACAGAGCCAAAAAAGCAGATGCAATTATCCAAGTAAACGATGTTCTCGACTTAGAAGAAGAAGTTATGCAACTCTTGTCAAATAAAGACCTTTTAGAAGCAAAAAGAAGTTTGGCATATAACTGGGCAATGAGTGAAACAAAAGTTCTTGACGGCATCTTAGACAAGGTTAAAAACTATATCGCAGAAGAATAGCTAAGGAATGAAAAATTGAAGACCCCTGCACACTGGAATAAAAAAAATTTACTTTCGTATCTTTTACTCCCAATTGGGTGCATTTATGCTTTGATAACCAGAATTAGAACCAAAATTTTCTTTGGAAAAAAAGTTTCAGTTCCCGTGATTTGCGTGGGAAACTTAACTGCTGGCGGAACAGGTAAAACGCCTGTTGCAATTTCTCTTGCCAAAATGCTTAAAAACAACGGATATAATCCTTTTTTTATCTCTCGAGGATATGGTGGAAGCCTTAAGGGGATTATCGTTGATAATGAAAAACACACAGCCAAAGAAGTTGGAGATGAACCTCTTCTCTTATCTCGCCAAGCTTCTGTTTCCATAAACTCAGACCGTGTTAAAGCGGCACAGCTTGCTATTCAAAATGGTGCAGACATCCTGATTATGGATGACGGTTTTCAGAACCCTTGGCTCAAAAAAGATGTTTCATTCATTGTCGTTGATGGAGGATTTGGTTTCGGAAATAAATATCCCATTCCTGCCGGACCTTTGAGAGAGTTTTTTGGACCAGGAATGAGACGTGCTGATGCCGTTATTATTGTTGGAAAAGATGAAAAAAAATTAGAACGAAAAATTCATAAACCAATTTTCAAAGCTTTTGTTAAACCAGAACTGAAAAAAATTGAAGATGAAAAAATTGTTGCTTTTGCAGGAATCGGAAGACCTGAAAAGTTTTATAATTCTCTCCAAGAGCTTGGAGCTAATGTTATACAAACAATCGATTTTCCTGACCATCATTTTTATACAGAAAAAGAATTGAACGAAATCATCGAATCTGCAACAAAGCATAAAGCCCAAATTTTCACAACAAGCAAAGACTTTGTGAAAATACCTTACTCTTTTCAAAAACATTTCAATGTCCTAGAAATTGAGGTTGAGTGGGAAAAAGACAGCTATATTGAAAATTTTATTCTAGACAAGATAAAAATCTAATTTCTAGAAAAAGTAAATTTTTTATGTAAAAAATAAAGTAAAATTGTTGAAATAACTGTATATATAACCTGAGATTTAATCGGAGTTAGAAGACATATTTCCACCAAAAAATATAGCCCCAAGTAGTTAAATACAAACATAAATATATACACACTCCAAGCTCTTAAATATTCATTCAAGGAAAAAGATTTATTCTTAAAAACATAATAGCCCATTGTGAAAATAGATACATTTGTTGCTATCACATATTGTATTAATAAAGATAATCTGTAATCTACATGGATACATAATATGAAAAGCGAAAATAATAAAAAAGCAAAAAGCGTATTAAAACCACCAACCAGAATAAATCTGACTTTATGATTGACCCTAAACCAAAATGCTTCAACTATATTATATATTCTTATCATCTACATAATATACCTTATATTTTTTATTATTCAAAACTTCTTTGCCTGGTAAGTTATCTGGTACATCATATTGATAAATAACATAATCCCCAATTTCATAGTTGTCTTTTTGCTTATATTGATGATATACACCAAGTCTAATAAGTTTTTCAACCATATCTACATTAATCTTACTAATTGGATTAAATTTATGTTCATTTTGCATTAAATATTCAAACAATTGTTCATTATCCTTTTTCATTTGTTTGTTTATTTCGAAAAATTTTTCTTTTATTTCATTTATTCTAGGAACATATTTTGTATATATTGTAATATTAGCATTAGGAAAATAATATTTCAAACCAGAACTCATACATTCAATATACCAAATTTCAAGAGGATTCTTAACAATAAAATACAAAGAAATTTCTTTATCATTTTCAATTTTTTGAGATATTAATTCTGCAAGCGCCGCATTATCTTTTCCTTCCTCTTTAATAAAAAAATTATAATTTATAGCTAAAGAAGATGAAAAAAGCAAAATATATAACAAAGCAAAAGACCTAACATTTTTAATCTCTTTTACTAAATACATTAAACTAAATAAAGTTGGTAATAGAAGATAATATGTCTTATGAACAGGGAAAGAAATAAGTGAATAGTAAAAAACAATAATAAATGAAATTAGCATTCCACCAAGTAATGTCCCTCCAATAATTATTGGACTCTCATGAAAATCTTTCTTTATAATGTTTTTTATAAAGAACAGAAGTGCAAATATGCATACAACCAATTCATATTTATATATATTCAAAACAAATAACAGACTCCTTTTATGTACCTCAGTATAAATATTTGTACCTTGATCTGTCATCAAATAAAAAAGAGTATAAAACACAACGATAGAAACCAAAATCATATATTCTAATGGGAATTTTCTAATTGTTTTAAAAGGATGGATTAAATCATTAAATCCAAAGTTATCTCTTGCAAGATTATATAAAAATGAACAGATTAAAATTCCAAAATAAAGAAGTATCGTTGTTTCTTTGATATAAATTGCAAAATTCACACAAAGAACAAAACACCATAAATAGATATAATTATTCGTCTTTGAAAAATTCTTAAGCGCCATAAAACTCAACAACACAAAAACAATCAAATTTTGTTCGGGGAAAACAATATTGTTTAACCAAAAGAATGAGGGAGAAATAAAGATAAGAGCCATGCCTAACAGGCGTTTTGTGACTGGGATAAAGTCAAAAGCTTTATACATTAAACATACAATTAACAACTGTTTAAGTATGGTATAAACATTAAAAATTATTAAGTTATGGGATACAGCATACAGTAAATTTAAGTCAAAAAAACCAAGAGGCAAAAATCTCAGATGATTCACATCTGCTGCTAAACCATTTTTAAAAGCAAGGGTTGTCCCAATATTCATCAAATCATAGTTAACAAACAAACTTTGCTCCAAACTACATATAACAAAAGAATAGATTATTAAAACTAATATAAGCAAGAAAAGTGCAAAGAAATGAAGTTTGTCATTTTTATCAAAACTATATTTTTCTGAAGGAAATAAGTTGGGATATGTTGTTTTTTGTTTATATTTCACAAGAAAATAATTTGCATAAAGAAAAATCGATACACCAAGTATCCAAAAAATTAAACTCTGTTTTTCATCGTAAAAATATATTCCTTCAAAAAAATAAAAGTGAAAATTTCTATAAATCGTAGCCAAAATATTGGATTGAAATAGAGGTTCATTAATCATTATTTTTCCTTACAAACATTTTTAGTCTTAATTTTTTCAAAACAACCATAAAATATGGATATTTTTTATATTTTTTTCCCAAATGGATAGCAACATCTCTTTTGACCATTTCATCAACTTTTCGCATTTTATCTTTTTTTTGCAACGAAAAATTATTTCCATGTAGATTATATCTAAATAAAACTTCTTGTATATTTGCAACCTTCAAACCTTTAAACATAGCTTGTTTAACAATATCAAAATCTTCTGCTGGAGAATATTTTTCATTGTACAATATGTTATGTTCAATCATATCTTTTGTTCTAAGCATCATTGAAGAGTGCATCATAACATTCCCCTGAAGCATATCCTCCAAAGTTGGATTTTTCATTTGACACCAAATCAATCCTAAATTGATAACAAATCTTTTGATTTTTTCGAAAAAAGTCCTCTGCTCAGTATTATTGAACAATTCTCCCCAAGCCCCTATCATAGAAACATTTTGATTAAGCTCCATAAAAGTAACCTCTTTTTCCAACCGATTTGGCAAGGAAATATCATCACAATCCATAATTGCTATATATTTACCTTGAGCCAATTCTAATAACTTATTTCGGCTTTTTGAAATACCTAAATTTCTATCGTTTTTATAAAATGAAATACGCTCATCAGAAAAAGTCTCAATAATTTCATTAGAATTATCAGGAGAACAATCATCAAGAATTATCAATTCAAAATTTGAATATGTTTGATTCAAAATACTTTCGATACTTGTTTTAATGTATTTTTCAGAACCATAAGAAGGTATTAAGACAGAAACTTTAGGACCTTTATTTATCATAATTGTGGATACTTTATTAAATATTTATAATTATTAAAAATATTATATTACAATCTCAATGTTGTCTATAAAATTAATTCAGGCAGGTACATATGTTAAAAAAACTACTCATCGTCCTTCCTTGTTATAATGAAGAAGAAATTCTTCCTTACTCAATAAAAACCATCAAAAACCTTCTAGAGAAAATGATAAAAGAAAAGCTCATTTCACCACAAAGCAGAGCTTGTTTTGTTAATGATGGAAGCACTGACAAGTCTTGGGAAATAATAAAAAAAGAATGTCACAAAAAAGAGAGTTTATTCTCAGGCATCAATTTATCAAAAAACTTTGGGCATCAAAGTGCTATCTTAGCTGGAATGTATGATAGCGAAGCTGATTTGTATGTTACAATTGATACAGATCTCCAAGATAACCCTGAATGTATTGTGGAAATGATAGAGAAAATCAAGCAAGGAAATGATATTGTTTATGGTGTCAGAAAACAAAGGACAACAGATACTTTCTTTAAGAGAATAACTGCCCTTACCTACTATAAATTCTTATCCCTTCTTGGCGTTAAAATTATACAGAATCACGCTGATTTTAGGATGATGACTAAAAGAGTGGTTGAACAATTAAAAAGATTTCCTGAAAAAAATCTTTTCTTACGAGCAATTGTCCCCCTTGTTGGATTTAAAACAGATAATGTATATTATGACAGATCCAAAAGAATTGCAGGAGAAACAAAATATCCACTCAGCAAAATGGTAGCTCTTGCTTGGAATGGAATTTCAAGTTTTTCAATCATTCCATTAAGATTAGTTACATTTACAGGTTTCACAGTTTGTTTTATTAGTGTTATATTTCTACTCATTTTATTCTACAGGTGGTCTGTTGGTGGCACAATTGTTGGTTGGGCATCAACAATCACTGTAATAACTGTTTTTAGTGGTATACAGATTTTATCTATTGGTATTATTGGAGAATATATTGCAAAAATATTTATTGAAGTTAAAGATAGACCTCTTTACATAATTGATGAAAAAATTGGTTTTGATAAAAAGAAATTAGATAAAACAAAATAAACTATTGACAAAAAAATCTTATAAGTCGAAAATATGACAAAATGGACTTAATAGGAAAACGCATATGGTATATTTCGACTCTAGCTCAACAAATGGAAAAAGTTTTGTATATAGTTCTAACTCAGCAAACACACCCAATTCTCAAAATCAAGACCAAGAACAGATTTCAGAAATTCAAACAGCTTATGAAATTGTCCCTTTCTCACAAGAAGAATATGGTTCTGTATTGTTAGCTCACTATTTACAAGATTCTGATGCAGACAAGATTTTTGAAGATATTGGTGTTTCTGTTGAAGATGAAAAATTCAATACAAAAATTTTCGAAAAACCTCACCTTCTAAAAACAAATAAAGCAATCAACCAATATATTAATGAACAAATCAATAACTCTATAAGTATGGCTCTCGAAGAAGATCTTAGTGGGGCTTACAATGCATACTTAAAACTTTCAAGTTTTTCTCAGGAAGAAGTTAATTTCATTTATTCAAAAGAAGGGGAAAATATGCCTACTAAACTTCCTGAATATATTGAGAAGAGATTGAGAAATCAAGATAGTGCCTCCACAGCACTTAAAATTATCAAAAATCTTGCGAACATGAATAACTATATTGCGCATGCTCATGGTGGTGCTCACACTCCTATCAACCCATATTTGACAATTTCAAACCTTGAAGAATTTTCAAATAAACTTCCAGAAACTCAGATGACAAAAGAACAAAAAGCAAAGATGTATTTTCTCTCTGCTCAAATGTTCAAAGAAAGAAGTGTTTATGGAATAGAAACTTTTGATAAAGACGGAATTCATTATCTTGAAAAAGCAGTTTCTTTTTCATCTAATCATAATCTAATTTCAAATAGCATGAGAAATCTGAACAAAAAATATGATCATAAAAATATGAAAGATGCATATAATCGAGCACTTGAAAAAGCTACAAAAGAAAAAGATTATAACTCTATTTATTCAATTCATAAGAAAATCATCACAATCTACGAAGATGATAGAACCATTGGTTACTATAATTCTCATGCAAAACAAGAAAAAGTAGAACAACACCATAAACTCGCTATTGTAGCTTTAAAAAAGACAATAAATCATAGCAAAGAAGATGTTAACAACGAACTTCGAAAACTTTTTGAAGTTCAAGTTGGCAATGGAAATATTAATGGAGCAATAAAATCAAAAGAGGAAATTGCAGGAAATCTTAAAGGAAAAGATAAATACAATGCCTTGATTTCAATTCTAGGAATTGCAAAACCAGATCGTCAACTTCATTATGTCAATAAAATATCAACTCTCATTTCAAATGATAAAATGAATCCTAAAGATAAAAATGAATTATTGAAAAAACTTCTTTCCGAAACTCAAGACAAAGTTTCTGATACTGATAAAAAAGAAAAAGGTATCAAGACTGTTGAAAGCAAAATTGTTTATAACAACTTGTTCATTACAAGACAAACAAAAGGACTAAACAGATAATTCATTCCATAAAAAAAGAACTCTATTCAGAGTTCTTTTTTTATTTAAGTATCATAATTAAGAAAGTATCTTTACCAGATATATCTGTATATCCTTACCAATTATATCTGAGGCCGATGTTAGTAGAGATAGCCTCAACGACGGAGCCTTTTTCATACATAACATCACTGTAGAAGTTCCAATTGTCGTCAATCTTCGCATTCAAACCCCCGCCAACTTCTACACTAAAGCCGCTAATGTCACTCTTCGTATTTCCGCCAGCGTAACTGATGTTCGTCTTGCCGCCAAACTCTTGGATACCATTAATCTCAACAAATGGTTCCAACACCGAGCCATTATCCAAATGCTTCTCATAACCCAACATAGAGCCAACTCTCAACGCCTTACTATCCGTCTTGCCATAATGAATGCTACTGTTGTTACTTGCCGTAAAGCTCTTCGCTTTAGAATGAGCATATTGGAACTCTGCCTTGGGTTCAACAATATATTTCTCACTTGGATTGAGCTTATATTCATAGCGCTTTCCGCCTTCAATACTCGCCGTGATAAAGTCTCTGTTCGGTTTATAGCTTATAACTTGACCACTCGCCGTCTCATTGCTCG
>JBKEEF010000021.1:0-2040 GCA_047975765.1 Alphaproteobacteria bacterium | reverse complement strand
TTCCCGGCTTCCTCTACATCAAAATTTAGTGTAGAACCGTCGTAATAATTTACCTTTAATGATGTTTTCGATTGAAGATAAAGGAAGCCAAACAAAAAAAACAGCAAAGAAAAAACGTTAGAGATTTTTTTTCTTGTCATCTGCTTGTTAATTTAAGTTATGGCTAATATGAACATTTTTTTTGTATAAGGTAGGAAAAAATAGACCAATGCTGTTTTTACTGCGACAAAACAGCGTTCAATCTAGCGGATTCAATCAAAGGCTCATTCTTTTTTGACTAATAGATATAGTCGCCGTGGTCAAAAAAATTAGAAATGGGATTGACTTTAGGAAAATGCACGCTATCTTAATATTTCAATAGATTTGCCAATTCCTCACCCACCAATGAGCCGATTGCAACACCTGTTCCTGTAAGTCGTACGCCACAAAAGACATTTTTTGAAAGCTGTATAATTCCCCCCGAAAACTGGACAGTAATTTAAGTTATAAAAATAATTAAATTTACTGTATTATGAGCAGAAGAAAATTCACATCAGATTTCAAGTTAAAAGTAGTATTAGAATCATTAAGCGAGCGATGCACGATTCAGGAACTGGGGCGTAAATATGAGATTCATCCCACACAGATAAGTTTGTGGAAATCACAGTTTTTGCAAAATGCGGGAATTGTATTTGAACGTCCTGTAAAGGATGCCAAGACGGCGGCTCAGGAAAAAGAAGAACATTATCTCAAAGTAATCGGTCAGCAAAAAATAGAGATTGATTTTTTAAAAAAAGCCTTGTCATGAGCCAAACCAAGCAACAACGACAAACCCACGTTGGCAAGGCAAAAGCATTGAGCATACGGCGTCAATGTGAGCTGGTAGAGATATCACGCAGCAGTTTTTACTATCAACCTATCAAAGAGAGTGAACTTAACCTCGAACTTATGGGACTTATAGATAAAGAATATCTCTTGCATCCCTGGCTCGGGGTGCCTCGTATGACAACCTGGCTTAGGGAGGACAAAGGATATAAAGTGAATCCCAAACGTATCGAACGCCTTTACCGTCTTATGGGGCTTTCAGCGATCGGCCCTAAGCCGAACACTTCCAAAAAGGGCAAAGGATCACAACACAGAGTTTATAAATATTTATTGAAAGGACTTAAAATAGAACGATGCAACCAAGTTTGGGCAATGGACATTACCTACATTCCGGTCAAAGGCGGGTATTTGTATTTATGTGCCATTATAGATCTGTACAGTCGTTTTGTGGTAGGTTGGTCACTCTCCAACACGATGAGTTCCCAGTGGTGCAGACAGACCCTGCAAACAGCAACACAGCAATACGGCATACCTGAAATACTCAACACCGATCAGGGAAGTCAGTTTACGGCTTATGAGTTTTGTGATTGGGTAACCCATCCTGACCAGGGCATAAGGCTCAGTATGGACGGGAAAGGAAGAGCCATCGATAATATTTTTATCGAACGCTTATGGAGAAGTCTTAAATACGAACATGTATATTTGTTTCCGGCTGAAGATGGATTAGACTGTTATCAAGGAATTCAATCCTATTTTGAGTATTACAACAAACAAAGAAGGCACCAAAGTTTAGAGAATCAAACACCTTTAAGTATTTATCATAAAATAAGCTTAAATGCTGCATGAATATCAAACAACTATATCATTTAATTCTAAGAAAAAACTGTCCAAACTTTGGGGGGAATTATACCGTTGTGGCTAATGCTGAAAGAACGTCTTCGCTAAAAATTGAGATTTAAAAAACTCAATTGAAGGACAAGAAAGTATTTTCTATCTTTGCTTTTTAAATTTTGATGTGACATATACAGAAATTAACATAAATCGTTTAAGCCACCTTTTGAAACTCTACGGACTTTCAAAAGACGATTTATTGCGTAATTTAAACAAAGACAGAAAGAGAGAAGTATCAGAGAAAGAAGTTTTTACAGGCAATATAAAAGTCAGCATCCTCAAAAAAATAGATGAATTATTTAAGAAAGGGTTAAGTTATTACATTGACCCCAAAGACTTAAAAGC
>JBKEEF010000020.1:0-164533 GCA_047975765.1 Alphaproteobacteria bacterium | reverse complement strand
AGTTTAGAGCTGGCTTATTCTAGAAGTTTGGGAGATAGGAGCTCAGAAGTTAATAGCTACTTTGTGGGTAGTCCGGAAAGTCCTTGGGTGATGAGAGGTGCAAATGAAAGCCGAGATAGCCTTAGAAGCAGCCTGAACTTGAAGGTCAATAATATCTATATCCCATTCGCCTTTAACTTCGGTTATGCTCGTGATACAAGATCCGACTATTCCGATGATCAACTATATCTTACTATTAGATATAATTTTTAGATGATGCGATTAAAAACAACTGGATTTATTTTTATCCTTATGATAAACAAAAACAAAATTTAGTCCTAAACCCTCTCAATTGAGAGGGGGTTCTTTCTGTTTTATTTTTCAGGAAAGAAAGCTTTACTATAAATAACCTTTCCTTGAACATTTTTAAGAGAATCTTCATTAAGCTCCAATGCCATCAGAAAATCTTCAGCATCCTTGAAAGGTGCTTTAACATCAAAAATTTTAGCTTTTCTAAAACCAAATTTTGAATAATATTCAGGATACCCCAAGGCAAGAATAGAACCATAGCCTAGTTTTTGAGCATTCTCAATTGCTTCTCTGATCATCATCTTGCCAATGCCTTGATTGCGATATTCTGGCAACACGGAAACAGGTGCCAAAGCCAAAGAAAGATGAGACATTTCATTCGCTTCATCTTCAATTTTAACCTGACTAAACATAATATGCCCAACTAAGCCATTTCCATTTTCAACAACATAAGAAAGCTCTGGGACATATTCATCACTTTTTCTAATTCTATCAACCAAATGATGTTCTTCTCCGTCTGTTACTTTTGCAGACAAGAACGCTTTTTTGATCAATTCTGTTATTTCATTATAATCTTTTTCTGTTTCAATTCTTAAATTCATATCTCTAACTACTTGCCACCGTAATGTTTTTAATTAAAATTGAAGGGCTTCCGATTGGGCTTGATTTAAATTCTAAATCATTTGCCACTTCTTCAACATCCTTCAACAGCTCATAAACGTTTCCAGAAATTGTAAATTGGTTTAATGCACTGCCCAACTTACCTCCTTCAACCACAAAACCTTCTGCTCCAAGAGAAAAATCTCCCGAAATTAAATCTATTCCAGCATGAATGCCATTCAGACCATTTATATATATGCCATTGTTTAGAATTTTCAACAATTCACTTTTTGTGACATATCCTTTCTCAACATAGAAATTAAAAGGTTTTGTTCCTAGTCCACCTGTACCATTACCCGTTGATTTTGTTTCATATTTGTTCGCCATTGAAAGATTAAAAAACAAATTTTCTAACACACCTTTATCAACAATTTTTTTATTTTGGGTTGGAACACCTTCTCCATCAAAAGAAACCGTTGCAAAACCACCGTCTAAATGTGGGTTGTCAATAATGGAAAGCTTTGAACTTGCAATTATTTTACCAACACTCTCTATCTTAAGCTTAGAATATCCTTTATCAATTTCATAAGCTGAAAAAATTCCTCTAATTGATGAAAGCAAATTTGCAAAGGTCTTATTTTCAAAAACAACACGCGTTTTTTGAGAGTGTGTATCTTGACTTCCCAATTTTGCAATAGCTTTTTGAACCGCTGCTTTGGCTAGTTTTTCAGCATCAAAATCTTTTTCTTTATTAAAACTTACAACTTCACTTGCAGTCTTATTCAGCTTACCATCTGTTGCACTTAAATAGACATAGGCATAAGCACCACAACTTTCTTTGCTCAAATTTAGTCCTAAAGAATTTCTCATAATGAGTTTGTCTCGACTAAAACCATATTCAGTTGCCACAACTTTATTAATTCTCTTATCTAAATCATATGCTTTCTGTTCAAGATTTTTAAGAAATTCAACTTTATCCAAAGCTTCAAGCTTCTGCATTAATGGCTCATAAGGTCTAACTTTTTTATAATCACCTTTGCCATCATAGAAGAAAACTTCATCTTCATTTTCAACAATCTCAGCATTCATAATCGCCTGTTTGACCAACATATGAATATCTTCTTCAACAAATTTTTCTGTGGTCATCTTGCCAAGTTTTCCATTGACGATAACAGAGATTTGTAAGGTCAAATTATTTGAACTCACATTCTCATTCACCTCTTGTTCAAAAACAGAAATACTATCGCTTTCAGATTCACGATAAGTTATCTGATATTTTTTCAACCCTCTTTGTTCACAATTTTCAACAATTTTTTCAATAAACTTTTCTATTGTCATTATTTTTGCCCTCCAACAGTGATTGAAGAAATATGTAAAGTTGGCATTCCATGACATACAGGAACCGAACCAGAAGCAGAACCACACATTCCTGTTCCACTAACTTTTTCATCATTACCAACCATATCAATATTCATCAAAACATCTGCGGAATTTCCGATGAGTTTAGCACCTTTAACAGCTTGACCCACTTTGCCATTCTCAATCAAATATGCTTTATGAACTGTAAAATTGAAATCACCTGTCTGAGGCTGAACGGAACCACCTCCAAATTTAGTGATATATAAACCATTTTTAACCGAAGCAACAATATCTTCTGGCTCAGAAGTGCCACTCAAAACATAGGTATTATTCATACGAGAGGTTGGGGCATAAGTATAGTCCTGACGGCGAGAACTTCCTGTTGGTTTTTCTCCCATTCTCTGACCATTAAATCTATCGACCAAATAACCAACCAATTCACCGTCCTTGATGAGTGTATTACGACGTGTTTTAACACCTTCATCATCCACATTAAGCGAACCCCAAGCATTTGGGATTGTGCCATCGTCAACAAGACTAACTTTATCAGAAGCGATTTTTTGCCCTTTCTTGCCAGCAAAAACAGAAGCTCCAATTGCAACAGAAGTTGCTTCCAGTGAGTGTCCACAAGCTTCATGAAACAAAACACCACCATCATTGCTAATCACAACTGGCATTTTTCCTGCTGGACAATTGACTGCTGAAAACTGTTCCATAGCTCCTGAAACAACATCTTGAGCAAACAAATCCAGATCAATATTTTTAACTTGTTCAAAGCCTTTCATAGCTCCCTTGCGGGTAAAATCTTCATAAACATTCACACCATCATCAACTGTTGCTGATAGCCCCAAGGCAGTATAAACTCTTTTATCTTCAACCCAAAGCCCTTCAGAATTTGCAATGAGAACATTTTGAGTTTTATCTAAAATATTTGCTTCAATTCTTTTCACTTTATCACTTTGAGCATAAGCTTTTTCAGAAAGGGAAGCCAAATATTCTTTTTTTTCTTGCTTTGAAACATCAAGCGGATTTAAAAGAACAGGATGAGAAGAATTAAATTTTTCTTCAACAAAATTGATATGAATATTTCTTTTTTCACTTTTAATCGCTTGAGCAGCTTTATGAGCAGCCTTCAAAAGCCCATCTCTAGTCAAATCATTTGTTGAAACATAACTATAAAAAAAGCCTTTAATAACTCTAATTCCTACACCACAAGTGATGTCAAAAACGGAACTTTCAACTTTTCTATTTCCCATGAGAATATTATTCGTAATTCTATCTTCAAAAAAGACTTCTGCAAAGTCTCCACCTGTCTTTAATGCCTCATCTAAGACATCTAAAACCAAAATTTTATCAAGCATTATGCTTTCCTTTAAATCCTTGAGCAACAAGGTATGTTTCTGATGAATCCTTACGGCTTGCATCTGGTTTGAAATGTGTAACTTTGGTGAAATTTTTCTTGATATCATTCAAAAGATTTGTTTCAGCACCACCTTGGAAAGCTTTTGCAATATAAATCCCGCCTTCTGCCAAAACTTCTTTCGCAAAATGATAAGCAAGCTCCACCAACCAAATCGTTCTCAAGTGATCTGTTTGTTGGTGTCCAATTGTATTTGCTGCCATATCGCTCATCACAACATCCGCTTCACCTTCCAAGAGGGCTTTCAAATTATCAGCAGCTTCAGGCTCAGTGAAATCTTGACAAAGCAATGTTGCCCCTTGGATTGGCTCAGTTTCTAAAATATCCAAACCAACAATTTGCCCTGCTCCTTTATTGCGAGCAACTGCAATTTGTGTCCATCCCCCTGGTGCACAACCCAAATCGACAATTCTTTTTCCCTTGCCAAGAAATTTATATTTCTCATCCAATTGAATCAGCTTGAAAGCCGCACGAGAACGATATCCTTCTTTTTGTGCTGCTGACACATAAGGATCATTCAACTGTCTTTGCAACCACTTTGTGGAAGACTTGGTGCGAGATTTTGCTGTCTTGACACGAACTGCCAAATTTCTTTGCGTTTTAACTTGCTTACTAGATTTTTTAATTACCATTTTTTTTCCAAAAAAATATACCTATAACTGAATATAGGTATATCTTATTCTGAGTTCAATTGCAAAGATTTATTATCCTTTATCTGGAGGACATTTTTTTAGTGTATAATATCTTTGCAGACAAATCATTTTGAGATTTTTCTCGAGCAAACATTTCCATTGCCACACCCTCTTTAGGTCCTTTGAGAGAAAAGCTAATCTTTTGATTTTTATCAAGGTCTAAAGCTGCGAGAACTTCTTTAATGATAAAAGCACCTGTAATGGTTTGAGGGGCAGAGTTAAAACCCGCATATCCAAGTTCAAACACTTCTTGAGGACTCATACGAGAGATTTTTTCCATAGAAAGCATCAAGTTGAGAGCTTTCTTTTTTTGCCCAACCATATCTAATGGTATAAATTTTTTATTTTGATCCTCTTTAGAGGCAATTCTCATAATAGCAGCTGTATTTGTGATGATTTCTAGGTTATCAGAATATACATCAAAATTTGTTTTCCCTTTAAAATTTTCGATTTTTTGATGAATTTTTTCTTCTTCTTTTGCAAAAACATTCTGACGATTTCCCTTACTTGAATTCACCTTTTCCAGAAAGAACCTTGAGCCAATCAAGGACACAGTTCCAACAACTTCGTTTTCTTCAGCAACATAAAGAGCCAAATCAGTTGAACCTCCACCCATATCAATAATCAACTTATTTTTATTGCTCTGTTCAGAAGAATTGACAATTGCATAGAGTGAAAGTTCTGCTTCTCTTTTAGCGGAAATAATTTCAATCTCAAGACCTAGTTTTTCTTTTATTTGCTTAATAAGTTGTTCTGAATTTTCACCAACTCTAAACCCTTCAGTGGCAATTGAACGAACATTTCGGCTGTCATTAATATCTAAACCTTGTTTTTTGAGTTCTTCTGAAAAATCATTGAGGCATGCAAAGAGATAGTCTTCTCCAATTTTACGATCTGTCATGCTCTTTTTTGAGGGATGGTCTTTATAAAAAACATTCTCTCCACGAGAATTTATCATGGCAAGACGCCATTTATTTGTCCCAAGCTCAATTACAGCCTTTGTTTTTTCCATTTTTCGTTCCAAGTTTTCATCACAATAAATATATTTTAGACAAAATGTGAAAAATGTCAAACAATTATGAAATGAGTTCTTTGAGAACACCTTCTTTTACGCTACCAAGTGAAGCAATTACTTTATCCATTTCAAAGGCCTTCACAATTGTCTCGAAGATAAGACAAGCTGAGACAAATATAGGGCTTCTATTTTTTCCAACATAAGGAGAAACAGCCAATTCTGAAACAGATTTTTGATAAAAAGAATTCAACAATGCATCAACTTTGGAGATTTCAATTTCTTTTTTATCAGAATTTCCTCTTTCATATTTACCAAAATCATGAAAAGCCGCGGCCAAGCGAAGTGGCGTGCTGGAAGCACCAATATATGAAATGGAACATGAATATTTTTCAAAATGACAATCAGACATAAATTTTTGAATATATTTTCTGATTTCTGCTCTAAATTTATCTGCTTTTTCTTCAGAATATTCTACCAAGTCAAAATGTTCAGAACCATTTCGACCTCCCCATGGAATGGAAACAGAATGAATAATTTCGGGAATATCTTCATTGGTTGCCAAAGAAATTTCAGTTGAACCACCACCACTATCAAAAGCTAAAACATATTTTTTAGTTTTCTCAGCATTCACAACGGCTCCTAACAGAGTCAAGCGAGCCTCTTCTTCTCCATCAATGATATCAATTTTAATATTGCTTTCTTTTTGCACAATATCAATAAGCTTTTGAGCGTTTTCTGCATTTCTCATGGCTGCTGTTGCCACAGCACGATAATTTTCAACACCATGAGCATCCATTTCTTGACGAAAATGGAAAAAACATTCAACGGCACGAGCAATTGCTGCATCAGAAATTTTCTTTGTTTCAGAAATACCTTCTCCAAGTCGGACAGGAACACCACTGAAAAAAAGTTCTTTTCCTGTCTTATCAACGATTGTCAATCGACAAGAATTACTTCCCAAATCAATGGCAGCGTAAGTCCTATTCATCTTTTTTATTCCTAAAGAAAAAGCGACGTTTTTTATTTTTATGATATCTATTTTTGGTCTGACTATGATTTGGCTTATGCATCAAATCAAGTAAAATACCTTCTCGGATACCTCTATCTGCCACAGTGATTTCAGAGATTGGCCAGAAAGAGCAAAGTCCTTCAATAATTGCACAGCCTGCAATTGTTAAATCTGCTTTATGAAGTCCAATGCAAGGATGCTTCTTACGTCCCTCATCACCAATCATTTTAATTTTACTAATCGCACGATAAATGTCTTGTCTGGAAATAGAAATTCCGTCGACAGCAGAGCGATTATATCTCACTAAATTGAGATGAACAGCACCTAAAACGGTAACTGTTCCAGATGTTCCAATAATTTGGATTTCGTGTTTTTTAATTCCTTCTGAAATTTGATGTTTTTCATCAAATTCCTTCAAAAGCTTATGCGTTCTTTCAATAATCGTATCATAAGCCAAATTAGTCATTTCCCCTTCAGGAAAAGCTTCTGAAACAGTCACGACACCATAAGGAAGAGAAACAAAACCTTCAATAAAAATCTTACCAGAATTAGAAATGCGAGCCAAAGAAATTTCAGTTGAACCACCACCAATATCAAAAATTAAACCTCTTTTGATATTTCTATTCAAGAGCGGAACACAACCCACAACAGCAAGACGAGATTCTTCTTTGGAAGAAATAATTTCAATATTAAGCCCTGTCTCTTTTTTGACCATATTCATAAAGACATCACAGTTTGTCGCTCTTCGACAAGCTGCAGTTGCTACAAATCGAGTACGAGCAACAGGTTGATATTCTGCAACAACACCAGAACAAACTTTAAGCGCTGCAATTGTTCTCTTAATTGCACGAAGAGAAAGTTCATTATTTTGAATAATCCCCTCACCTAAGCGAGTGATTTTTGAATAAGTTTCAATCACACGAAAAGAAGTTGGAGTGGGAGAAGCAATAACCAAACGACAACAATTCGTTCCCAAGTCAATAGCAGCGTATCTTTCGCTGCTATTATCTTGTTTTATTTCTTTTTTGTCATTACCTCTAAATTTTTTCATATATTTCTTTTATGTTGGATAAATTTCACTACGTACTTGTTCTCTGAGTTCATCAATACAAACTAATCCTTTCTTCTTATCCTCAAAATACCAATATGTCCAGCCATTACATGCGGGTAGCTTTTGAACTGCAGCTCCAACTTGGTGAATTGAGCCTTGAATATCGTCTGTAAACAAAGTTCCATCTGAACGAATAGAAGCTTTTTTATTACCTTTAACGTCGTAAAGCTTGTCTCCGACAGAAAGTAAACCTCTTTCAACCACTAGACCAAAAGGAATTCTAGGTTGCTTTTTCTTCACACTAAATTCTAAACAGTTATCTTCGTCAATTCTTTCAACTTCATCAATTCTAGCTTGTGCAGCTTTCACATAAGTACGATCTCTTTCAATTCCGATAAAATTACGTCCAAGTTTTTTTGCAACAGCACCTGTTGTACCTGTTCCAAAGAATGGATCAACCACAACATCACCAACATCAGTGGACGCCATCAACACACGGTAAAGCAGAGCTTCTGGTTTTTGTGTCGGATGAACTTTTGCACCATCCTCACCTTTAATTCTTTCTTTGCCGGTACAAAGAGGAAGTTGCCAGTCACTACGCATTTGAGTGTCTTCATTAAGTGCTTTCATTGCCTCATAATTGAACTTATACTTAGACTTAGGTGTTTTAGAAGCCCAAATCAAGGTTTCATGCGCATTTGTAAAACGTGTTCCTTTAAAGTTTGGCATTGGGTTCGTTTTGTTCCAGATAATGTCGTTCAAAATCCAGAAACCTAAATCTTGCAAAATATAACCAACTCTAAATATATTATGATATGAACCAATTACCCAAATTGCACCATCTTCTTTCAAAATTCGACGAGCTGCTGTCATCCAACGACGTGTATAGTCATCATAAGCAGCAAGACTTTCAAAGCTATCCCACTCTTCGAAGACACCATTTACAACACTATTATCCGGTCTAACCAAGCCATCTCCAAGTTGGAGATTATATGGAGGATCTGCAAAAATCAAATCGACAGAATTTTCTTCCATCTTATTCATTGCTTCAATGCAATCTTCATTGATAATTGTGTTCAAAATGTTTTTGGTTCTCAAATTAGTCATATTTACTCAACTTTTTCTAGTTTTACATATTAAACTTAGTATGACCGAATATAGTTATAATTTTATTAACAAAAAAGACAAAAAAAATTAAATTTTATCCGAAACAATTTATCGTTTGACTCGCCAAAAAATAAGGAATATTTTATCATCATTAAAATATTTTTTTGGAGTTAAAAAATGAAAAAGATACTCAAACTTTTATCCTACTTCATCATTATCCTTGTGCTTCTTCTTGCCGGCACATATTTTTATGTCAATTCTCAAATAAAAATAACTGAACAAGGCGTTCTTTCAACGAATGAAGTTCCATACATTGGCATCAAAGTGAATGATGTTGCAATGAATGAGTTTTCCAAAATTGTTCCTGAAACCTATCTCAAACTAGAACAATTTAAAAAACAAAACCCTGAAATAGAATTCAAAAAACCTTTCACAATTTATCAAAAAAGCCAAATTTCAGAAAAACTTTCAAATGTGATTATTGGCTTTGAAACACCTCACCTCTACCCAGATACACACGAAGCAGAAGTTTTCTCAGGTATCAGAAAAAGCATTTTAGCAATGAAGTTTGAAGCGATTGGCTCATATGACTATCTTCCATTTGTTTGGCTCACAGCTTTTATGAAAGTTGGAAATTCTGAAACATATCAACTCAACGAAAATGAGTTTGGCTTTGAAGTCTATGAAACTAATCCAGAAGATAATAATGTTGCTCCAAAAGACTATCAAACATTCTTATACCTTCCTGTGGTTGAAAAATAAACTTTCACTCAAAATAACCCCGCAGAAAAGCGGGGTTATTTTTTACATAAAAGCTTTAATAGGCTTATAAGATTTTCGATGTTCAGGTGTAATTCCATATTTTTTAAGCCCTTCAATATGAAGCTTTGTTCCATAGCCTGCATTTTTCTCAAAGCCATAGACAGGATATTTCTTAGCCAAATTTTTCATCAATCTATCTCGGTAAACCTTGGCAACAATTGATGAGGCCGCAATAGAAATTGACTTACTATCACCTTTAATCACCGTTTTGACAGCACATGGGAAATTTTTCGGTGTCTGATTACCATCAACTATTGCAAACTCTGGAACAATTGAAAGCTCTTTAACCGCACGCTCCATAGCCAGAAAAGTTGCTTGCAAAATGTTTTTTTCGTCAATTTCCTTAGAGCTTGACAAACCAACTCCTATGGCAACATTCCCTTTTTTTTCTTCTTCCAAAAGCAGTTCATAAAGCTTTTCTCTTTTCTTTTCTGAAAGCTTTTTAGAGTCATCCAAAGAATTAAGCAAATCCTCAGAAATCAAGCGATTAAGAATCATCACAGCACCTGCCACAACAGGTCCAGCCCAAGGACCTCTTCCTGCTTCATCAACACCAACTACAAGTTTACTTACACTATCTTCAATTTCAAAACTCGGCATTTTTGCTCACTTTTATTTTGTCAAAATTTAGTCAAAAAAATTATTTACTATGATAATAATTTGTGATATACTATGCAAGTTGTTTTTTCAAAGAGAGGGAACTATGTTATACTTTTCACGCTTAAAGAAAGAAGATTTACACAAATATTCCAGACTTGTTAGACCTGAGGTCAATTTTGAAGATTATTACTGTCATAAAACACTCTTGAAAGAGTGGAACAACATACAAAGCTACGTTTTAATGAACGAAGAAAGAGAATGGATTGGCTGGTGTGCTGTTTCTTCTCAAACAAATGTGTGTAACCCAAATGGAAGCAACATTATCGGAAGCGTCATTTTCCCAAAATTCAGAAATAAAGGATATGCAAAATATCTCTACAAAATCATTTTTGAAAAGACTGCAGGTAAAAACAAGCTTGTTCGTATCAATCCATTTAATGATGCCTTGAAAAAAATATCCGAAAGATACGGATTTACACCACATCAAACATGTGATATTTGGAATACATATTGTTGTAAAAGCAAAGATTGTCCAAAAGAATTGAAAGAATTATGCTTAACCGAAGTAAATTTATAGTTTTAGTCTGCATATCAATATTTGCTCAAATAAGCAATGTTAAAGCTGAAAATACAGAACTTGCAAAAGCAACAGAAAAACTTAACACCCTTGTTTTATACACCCCTAAATATGTCAAAATTCCATATCCAAATGGTGATGTTGATGAAAGAACGGGGGTTTGCACTGATGTCGTTATCAGAGCCTATCGTGAACTTGGAATAGACCTTCAACAACTCGTTCATGAAGATATGAAAAAAAACTTCAAACTTTACCCTAAAAACTGGGGACTCACACGAACAGATACAAACATTGATCATAGACGTGTCCCAAACCTCCAAGTTTTCTTTTCGAGATTTGGAAAATTGAAAAAAATCACTAAAAATCCAGCAGATTATGAAACTGGAGATATTGTCACTTGGAAGCTAAGCAATGGCGCCCCACATATTGGAATTATCCTTGAAGAAAAGAGTAAAAATGGAACACCTCTTGTGTTTCATAATATTGTATGGACAAATTAAAGAAGACTTCCTTTTTGCAGCAACAATAGACGGGCATTACGAATATAAACCAAACTAAATGTTATTTTGAAAAAACTCACATACAAATTGTATAAATTTTACTCTTTCAAAAGGAGCTGAGCCACTTCAACTTCAAGCTCTGTTGAAGGTCTGCTTTCACGAGGACAAATCTTCACTCGATTATTGAGTGTGTCCAAAACCTCTTGAGGGTTTTCATTTTCTGAAAGTTCAAATGTACAAATTGTTGGTCGAACACCTCTTCCTTCAACACTTTCTCCACTTGGAATATAGTAGTATGAACTTGTTAAAGCCGCCTCACCACCATTTGGAAAAGAAACAAGCTTTTGAACAGTGCCTTTACCTTTGCTTTGAGTTCCAACAACTTTTGCCCCAAGCTGAACAACTAATGAAGAGGTCAAAACTTCTGCTGAAGAAGCTGTATCACCATCAATTAACACGACAATAGGTTTGTTTTTAACAAGATTAGTTTTGTCAGCGACATAATAGTTTGTGCTGTCAATGTCCCTTCCTTTAGTCGAAACAATCACGCCATCATCCAAAAACACTTTCATAATAGAAATTGCTTCACTTAACAAGCCACCGGGATTTCCACGCAAATCAATAATCAAAGCTTTATAGTCTTTATGTTTTTCTAGACTCTCCAGAATTTTTTCTTTGGTATAGAAATTCATTGGTCCAAATTTCATATAAAGCACATCATCTGGCAAATATCTGTCTGCAAAATATCTTTGTGTTTTTGAGTTTCTTTTTTCACCAATATCTAAATATGGATAATATTTGCTATCTTTATCTAAATTTGAGAAAAGAGAAAGCAAAAGATAGTCCTTCAACTCAAAATCATGTGCTTTAATCTCTTTAGATGCCTCTTTAGCTTCAGCTACAACTCTCACTGTGAATTCACCCCAGGCTTTTGCATCTTTCAAATCAAAAGGCTTCGTAGCACTCTTATATGACTTTGCATCATAATAAAGAGAAACACGTTGTTCATTGCTGGCAATTTTCAATTTATCATCAACCATAGACAAACCTTTAAGCGCATTCATTGCCAAATCAGGGATTTCAACATCAAAAAGATATTCATCATGAATTTGTTGATAAACTTTTGCATAAAAATCTGCATCTGTTTCTGCTTTTGCAGAAGAGATAAAAAACAGGAAACCAAACAATATCAAAACAACTTGTTTCATCTTTCTTTCACCTTATGAATTCTTTTTTGGTTTATTAATTTTTTTCTTTTTGAAAAACTTTTTAGACTCTTTTTTATTCTCAGTCTTTTCTTCGCTTTTCACAACAGGTTTTGCTTCTCTCTTAGACTTTTCCTTAAAAGGCTTTCCTTTCTTGGGAAAACTTCCCTTTTCTTTTTTTGACGATTTAAACTTTTTTCCAAAAGATGAATTTCTACGTCCACGATTGCTACCACCCTTATCGTAATAGTCTACCCCATCTTCAGCATCTACAAATTTGAAAATCGTTCCACCATTAATTGGTGAAGCCTCAAGAAGTCTTGCAATAATCTTATCACCCATCATGAAGTCACGACCAGTTCTTGTGCCTTTAAGCCCAACATTTGCTGCGGAAATTTCATACATATCATTTGGTAAACTTCTCATTGGAATCAAGCCTTCTGAACCAATTGAATCAATTCTCACAAAAATACCTGCCATAGAGACACCAGAGATAACAACCTCAAAATCTTGTCCAACAGATGGTTCAAGATAAGAAGCCAAAAATCTAGAAACAAGTTCTCTTTCAGCATTAACAGCTTTACGTTCTGTTGAAGAAATATAATCTCCAATTTCTTTGAAAGTTTCAAAAGTTGCACTTTCTTCCAATTCTCCACCATCACCCATTTGATATGCTTTAATCAGTGCACGGTGAATGAGTAAATCTGAGTAACGACGAATTGGAGAAGTAAAGTGAGCATAATCTTCTAGCCCCAAGCCAAAGTGTCCCATATTTGTTGGAGAATATTTTGCTTGGCATTGAAGTCTCAAAATCAAATCACTAATACCAGAACTATAACCCTTTTTCTCACATTCTTCCAAAATACGATTAAAATGTTGTGGTCTAAGTGCTGCGGCATCTGGAAGTTTCAAACCTAAATCCATCAGCAATGGCTTAATATCTTTTACTTTTTCTTCCAAAGGAGATTCATGGATACGATACATCACTGGAAGTTTTGCTTTTTTTAATGCTTTTGCAGCACAAACATTAGCTGCCACCATAAATTCTTCAATAATTTTATGAGCTGTCAATTGTTCAAATTTTTCAATTTTGCTCACGTTTCCAAGCTTATCAATTTTAATTTTAATTTCATTACTCACAAGTTCTAAAGCACCACGTTCTTTACGAGCTTTATCAAAAGCAAAATAAGCCTCATAAACGGGTTGAACACAAGTCTTGAAAACATCCATAATGTTCGCACTATATTTTCCTTCAATCGCTTCTTGAACTTCTTTATAAGTCAATCTCACAGCAGATTTAATCACTGCTCTTTTGAAGGTATAGTTGATGATTTTTCCAGCATTATCAATTTTCATCTCACAAACGAGAGATGCTCTTTCTTCTTTTGGACGTAAAGAGCAAAGATCATTAGAGAGAATTTCTGGCAACATTGGAACAACCATATTTGGTAAATAAACCGAATTCCCTCTTTTATATGCTTGTCTGTCAAGTTCACTAAAAGGACGAACATAAAAGGCCACATCAGCAATAGCGACCATAATGTTGAAACCACCTTCAATCTTTTCGGCATAAACAGCATCATCAAAATCTTTAGAATCTTCACCATCTATTGTCACAAACGGAATTTTAGTCAAGTCTTCACGTTTTTTCTTATCAAATTTTGGAAGGTTTTTAAGTTCTTTCAGAGCTTCATCCGAAAACTCAAAGGGAATGTCATATTTTTCCAAAATCAAAGTTGCTGTTGCCTTATTCAAATCAAACTTGCCAAAAGATTTCAAAAGTCTGAACTGTTTTGCTTTTCCGGGTCCAACCAAAATTCCACTTACATAGTCACCAATGACAGCTTCAGAAGAATTTTCAATGACAAATTCTTTATTGGAGTTTTTTTCAGTTAGTTTCAAAACGATTTTATTGTCACTTTTTTCAACAACACCATTCACTTTTTCTGGTTCAACATCAGCTCGGAAAACACCCACAATAGGTTTTGCCCAATAAGCACCTCTACGGTTAATCAAGCTTGCAACAAATTTATCCCCTCTTTCTAAAGGCGGACGAATTTTACGATTTTCTAAAACAAAGATTTTAGGAGAAACTCCAAAATCTTCAACAGGTGTTGCCATCAAGTCACCATGACTGCTTTCACCAGTAACTTCTAGTGTCAAGCTTTGTGGCAACATATTTTCTTTTTTATTATTATTTTTTTCTTTCTTTTTCATATATTTTTCTATCATTTAAAATCAACAACAAGTGGCGTATGGTCAGAAGGCTTTGCTTCTCCTCTTGGCGACTTGTCAACATAACATTCTTTTAATTCATCAACCAAAATTGGCGATAAAAAGGCATAGTCAATTCTCATTCCTAAATCTGCTGAAAAGGCATTTCCGGCATAGTCCCAATAAGTATAGCCGACTTCTTTAGGGTGAAGAACACGAAACGCATCATAAAAGCCCAAATATTCAATAGCTTTTAGCCTTTGTTTCACTTCTTCTCTGAAAAGAGCATTGTTTTTTACAACTTCAACATCATAGACATCTTTATCTGTCAAAATCACATTGAAATCGCCTGTCAAAATTACAGGTTCATTCAGTGAAAGCAAATATTTTGCATGCTTATACAATGCTTCCATCCATCGAAGTTTATAGTCAAATTTAGACGTGTCATCAGGATCATTATATGGCGGATTTCCGTTTGGCAAATAAACGGAGGCGACACGAACTTTCCTCCCTTTAACATCAACCAAAACTTCCAAATATCTCGCATTTTCATCTTCAAAATTTGGAATTCCTTCGCTCACAACTTCAATTTTATAACGACTTAAAACCGCTACACCATTATAAGATTTTTGACCCAAGATTTTCATATCATATCCTAAGGCTTGAATTTCAAAAAAAGGAAAGCCATTAAATTCTGTTTTAATTTCTTGCAAACAAACAATGTCTGGAGAAGTTCTTTCCAACCAAGCAGAAAGGTTTTCCAGTCTAGCATTCACTGAATTAACATTAAATGTTGCAATCCTCATTTTTCTAAACCTTATTGACAGATTAAATCCAACGTGATTGTATATTAAAAATAACAGATAAGGAAGATAAAAATTATGAAACTAGCAACTTATGCCGTAGATTCCGAAAAAAGCAAAGGAAGACTCTATATAGATTTCAAACAAATCAACCGTTCTGCATTTCAAAGAGATAGAGATAGAATCATTCACTCATCTGCTTTCAGAAGACTTGATGGCAAAACACAAGTTTTTGCATATCACGAAGGCGAAAACTATCGTACTCGCCTCACCCACAGCATAGAAGTTGCCCAAATTACTCGAACAATCTGTAAAAACCTAAACCTTAACGAAGAACTTGGTGAAGCAATTGCGCTTGCTCATGACCTTGGACATCCTCCTTTTGGACATGCTGGCGAAAGAGGACTGAAAAATGCGCTCAAAGAATTTGGTGGCTTTGACCATAATGTTCACTCTCTCAAAATTGTGAGCAAACTCGAAGTTCACTATCCTCAATTTGAAGGATTAAATCTTTCTTGGGAAATTTTAGAAGGAATTGTCAAACACAATGGACCAATTAATGTTGTTTATGACAAATACCTCAAAGATTTCAATCAAATTTTTGACCTCAAACTCAATACTTATCCTTCTCTAGAAGCACAAATTGCAACAATTGCAGATGATATTGCCTACAACAATCACGATATTGATGACGGTTTCAGAGCGGGCTTTTTCACAATTGAAGACCTTCAACAACTGCCTTTCATTGATAGAATTATCAAAAATTTTGAGAAAGATTTCCCTAACTGTGATGAAAGCATCAAAATTTATGCTATAACTCGTAACCTAATTTCAAGTATGGTGTTTGATATTCTTGAAAATACCAAACTCAATCTTGAAAAAAATGAAATCAAAACACTGAATGATGTGAGAAATCATAATGGTTTTCTAGTCGAGTTTTCTTATGATATGAAAGAATCTTTGAAAGATTTGAAAAACTTTCTCAAAGAAAAATTTTATACTAACACTAAGGTTTCAAGAATGGACATGAAATCTCAAAAAGTTGTCGAAGACTTATTTGAAATTTTTATGCAAGATACAAATCTTCTCCCTGCTAAAGAAAGAGAAAAAATTGCCAAGCAAGATAAAAACGAAGTCGAAATTGCAGAAATCATTGCAGAATATATTGCAAATATGACAGACCTTGCTTGCCTTAGTGAACATGAAAAACTTTTCAATCTTTATACAAGATTTTGATTTTTGTTAAATCATTATAAAGTTTTATCTATTATACTCACTCGTAAATTTGATAAAATTAGGAGTGAATACAAATGTTTAACGATTTTCCTGAAGACAACCAAAATGACGATTTCTTAAACGAGTTCCGTCAAAAACTTGCAAGTTCGTCAAGCACTAAAACTGAAGCAAAACAAAAAGAGATGCAACGTTCAAAAGGTGTTTTCCTTGGTGCTGCAACAGGAATTGGACTTGCCTGTGCAGTTGGTTGGTTTGTTCTCGCACCTCGTTATGCATCTACTTTTGATTCAGAAATTCCTGTTGTCAAACGTCCTCAAGCAGCCGTCAAAATTAAACCTGCTGAACCAGGTGGAATGGAAATTAACAACCAAGATAAAAGCATCTATGACATTATAGATGAGAAAAAAGAAGAAAAAACAGTTGAAAACTTGCTTCCTCCTCCAGAAGAACCAAAACTTCCTGAAGTTTCTGCAGAAACAGTTTCTGAAACAGAAACAACTGTCGAACAAGTTGCTGCTCAAAATCTTGTAGCTCAACCAACAGCATCAATACCTGAAGTTGCAGAAAATGTAACTGTTGTTGAAGAAAAAGTTGAAGCTCAAGCCGTTCAAAATGAAGGCAAAGAAGCGGAAAATGTTTCAATTGCACAAGCTTCTGAACAACTTCAATCTGGATCACAGGCCCGTTCTTCTCTTTTCGTTGACCCAAGAGTGGCATATCAAGAAAAGATGAAAGAAAAACAAGCTGCTGATGCTGCTGAATTTGAACTTGCTAAAGCCAAGGCTGCAGAAGAAGCAAAGGCTAAAGCCGGTATTCCAACAGCGGCACCAACTCAAGGTGCATCTTTTGACCCTGCTGCTTCTGAAGAAGTTAAAACAGTTGCTGAAGCACCTAAAGTTGCTTCAAGTGTTACACCCCCTGCACCAAGTGGTTCATGGCAAATTCAATTAATGTCATCTAAAAACAAAGATGCCATTGAAAAATCTTGGACATCTTTGACAAAGAAATATTCTGTTCTTGCCAATCTCCCACATGAAGTTGAAACTGCAGATATTGATTTTGGCTCAACATTCTATCGCTTGAAAGCTGGTGCTTTTGCAAACAAAGCTGATGCAGATAGTGTTTGTAATCAAATTAAAGCTGCTGGTGGTTCTTGTCTAGTTAAGAAAAAATAATGGATACATTATTCAACACAATAGAACTTATAGCCCTTTTCCTCGCAATCATACTCCATGAGCTTGCTCATGGGTATGTTGCGTTTTGGCTTGGTGATCATACTGCAAAACAAATGGGAAGATTGTCTTTTAATCCAATTCGTCATGCAGATCCTATTGGAACAATTATCTTCCCTGCATTTTTGCATTTTTCAGGAGCGAGTTTTATTTTTGGATGGGCAAAGCCTGTTCCTGTAAATTACAACAACTTCAAAAAGACCAAGAGAGATATTTTCCTTGTCTCTTCAGCTGGAATTTTTGTGAACATCATCTTGTATCTTGTTTTTGGATTCATTGCAACTTTGCTCGTGCATCAGGAAGCTAATTTAGTAACACAAATGATTTTCAAATTTTGTGTTTCATTTGCATTTTTCAATATAATTTTAGCAGCATTCAATCTCCTACCAATTCCTCCACTTGATGGCTCAAAAATGTTTTTAAATTGGATTGAAAAACCATGGGCTCAAAAATATATAAATTCACAATTTTTAGGTCTTGGAACAATTCTTTTCATTGGTATCATCATTCCTGAAATTTTTAGCTTTTTTGGAATAGATTTCAATCCAATCAAAATTTATATTTCCTATGTTTTGCAAATGGCAAATAATTTTCTCATTTGATAAAGGAGCTTGGAATGAAACCTATTTTATCAGCTATTCTTTCTGTTCAAGGATTCAGCCTTTCAGATGCCGAAAAAAAACTTTTCTCCAAACATAATCCTTATGGTATCAATCTATTCTCTCGCAATATTGAAAACAAAGAACAAATTAAAAATCTCATCCAAGAAATTAAGGAAACTGTTGAAAGAAATGATATCATCATTGCTCTAGACCAAGAAGGTGGACGTGTAAGAAGACTTGCAGAACCTGAGTTTCGCTCTTATGTACCTCAACATATTTTGGGTGTAGAAGATGAAAAATATTCAAAACTTCATGCTCATTTAATTAGTGCTGATTTTAAAGAATTGGGAATTAATATGAACTATGCTCCCGTTCTAGATTTATCATATCCAGAAACAACACTTGCCATAAAATCTCGTTGTCTTAGTTCCGATGAAAAAAAAGTCGCAAAGTATGGTCAGGTTATGGTTGAAGAATATATCTCTTGTGGCATTTGCCCTTGCCTTAAACATATTCCAGGACATGGACAGGTAAAATCTGACCCCCACCTAGGGCTTCCTATTATCAAGGCAAGTAGAAAAGAAATGCAAAAAGATTTCTTTCCGTTTAAAAGCTTGAATGGTGCTCCAGCAGCAATGACAGCCCACATTCTTCTTGAGGAAATTGACTCAAAACATCCTATCACACAAAGCAAAAAAGCGATTGATGAAATTATTCGTGGTGAAATTGGGTTTGACGGGCTTCTTATTTCTGATGCCATTGACATGAAAGCTCTAGCCGGCGGTGTTGCTGAAAAATTCCAAACATCAATTCAAGCTGGTTGCGACGTGGTTTGCTATGCTATGGGCAAAGAAAAAGAACTTTTCGATATTTGTGAACAAACACTCTATCTTAATGATAAATCACTTGAGAGAGCTGAGAAAATCTCTCATATCATTTCTAAAAAAATGGATTTTTCCAAACTTCATGCTTATGAAAAAGAATATCAAAAAATCTCTTTGAACACAGAAATTTATCATGATAATTATGATGCAACAGAAGTCTTAAACCTGCTTGCTAAAGACTAAATCTCAAAACGGACATAACTTCTATCATCAAAAGACAAATTGCCTTTTGCAATTGCTTTTGTACCTTTATTTTCTTTATAGCACAAAGGATCAGCTTTTAAAATTCTCTCAAGTTCTTTTTCTGTTGCAGTCAAAGAAGAAAAAAGTTTCGTATAACCATCAGAAGCTAAAACGATTTGCTTTGCATTTGACACATCATAGATAACAATTTCTTGCTCAGGAATTTTTGTCCCATCAACTACAATAAAAGAATATTGAGACTTCACTTCATTGTTTTGGAACATACACTGTTTGGTTAACATTGGAGCAATGAACATACGCCCACTATCTTCTTCAAGAAGTTCCGCTTCAGTCTTACCTTGTTTGATTTCAGAAGCAAGATAATATGCCCGCATTTCAGACATCAAAAAATCTATAAACTTCTCAGTTTTAAGCTCCTTTCCATCAACCCAGGCTTGACAGTCTCCAACTGACCAAATTTGCTTATGAAAACAACTGTAAATGATAACTGAAGCAGTTGGTCTTTGATGTGGATTTTCTAACATCTCTGTAAAGATTTGATGTTGCCTATAGAAATCTGATAAAGATTTTGTAATTTGTTCGAAAGCTTGAATACACTCTATCTCTTTTGGAAGCATTGAAAGAGCAGAGAGAATTGTTTCCATCGCAACTTTCCCAGATCTCTTTCCACCAAAAAGCCTATCTGATTTTGCTGTTGCTCCATCAACAACAGCAATAAAGTTATCAGAAACGAACAAACCATCTTCACATATATTTTGGTTTTCAGACTTTCCTTTTACAAACTTTTCCAACACATTCATTACACTTCAACCTCTTGAAAATACTCTATTGTTGATTACCTCTATTCTAATATTATGTCAAATAGAAATGATAAAATGAATTCATATTAACTATTGTCATATTGCTTGATATATAAATATATAATAACATAACACTGAGAACTATTATTAATCTATAAAGGGAAATATTATGAAACACAAATACTGGAAAGGGTTGGCAATAATAGCTTTTGTCTTATCCTTTTTTTATGGTGCAGGAGAAGTCTTTTCCGCAGTTCACTTCATTACCGGTGGAGATACTGTAAAGGGAGAGCATAAAATAAAACCATGTCCATTACGTGGATATAATACAACACAACAACAATGTGATGCATTAGGGAAGCTTCTTGGAGACAAATGCTCAACTGATACTAAATACGGAAAATATTGTTATTGTGATGGAAAATACAAATATGATCAATCAAGCTGTGTTGCAAGTGGCAAAATTGTTGGCGGAGGATCATGTGATGGAAAATTCGAAACTTGTAGCTGTGATTTAAACAAATATAAATATGGAAAAGACAGTTGCGGTGATAATAAAGTTGCAACAGGAGACAGTTGTACAGATAATGGTTTTGAAAGATTTGAAAAATGCTCTTGTTCTTCATCTTTCAAAAATTGTGCATTCCCACTTGTTGGAACAGGAACAAAATGCGAAGATGGAAGTGGCAGTGCAAAATATGCTTCATGTTCATGCTCTCCAGAATTCAATAGCACTTGTCAAGCAAATGGAGCCAAAGCAAATGCTGCTTCTTGTACAGAACCAAACGGAACTGTAAAATACAGCTCAAATGACTGTAAAATTGAAGAAACAGATTCTTCAAGCTGTCCTTATGAGTACAGACACTACTGGAATGCAGACGGTGCATATACAATTCCAACATCAAACACATATAGAAATGCATATGGCAATAATGTGACTCGTGAAGGTGGTCCATGCGCATTTGAAGGATATGGACACACATCAACAATCAATATTCCTGCAGGAAAAACATATAACACAGCTGTTTTCCGCTTCTGGGGTAAAAACAACGTTGTTAATGGTGAGTTCAAAAACAATGTCTGGATGAGATTTGAAGGCTGGAAGGAAAAATCAGATAAATTCAATTGGACTTTCAAAGAACCAGCAACAATCAACGGAAGAATTGTGATTGATGAGAACAAAATTGGCACAGTAACCTTCGAAAAAGGTCTATATGGCGACCACTATTGTGAATGGGCAACAGACATAACTGGTAAATGGAATTGGGTTGTTAGCAGAACTGGAACATGTCCTGCAGAATGGTATGCAAATAATAACAACACAGATCCATGCCCTTATGAATATAGACACTATTGGAACAGTAATGGTTCATATACAATTCCAACTTCGGATACGTATAGAAACGGATACCTCAAAAACATTACTCGTGCCGGTGGACCTTGTGCTTTTGAAGGATATGGAGACTCTGCGACAATTAACATTCCACTTGGAAAGTCTTATGTCAACGTTATCCTTAAATTCTGGGGCAACACTACCGTTAACGGAATATTGGATGTGACAAGATATATTAGATTTGAAAACTCTTTCAACTCATCAAAATATAACTACACATTTAATGATAGAGTAACTGTAAATGGTCGTATTGCAATCGATCCAAAAATGGGAACACTTACCTTCAAAAAAGGTCTCTATGGCAAACACACTTGTGAATGGGTAAGAGATACTACAGGTAAATGGGACTGGGAGGTTATCAAAACTGGGGATTGTCCTAGTGAATGGTATGCGAATGGTGGAAAATAACTTTCACCCCTAGCAAATAATCTGAAAAAAGCAGTTGTTGAAAAACAACTGCTTTTTTTGAACTTGCAAATAAATAAGGTTCGAAAAATTATTGCACCTTTTTCTTATATTCATCTCCCCAATTCTTCATCGCATTCAAAATAGGAACCAAAGTCAATCCAACATCTGTTAAACTATATTCGACTCTTGGTGGAACTTCTGCATATACTTTTCTACGAACTAAAGCATTTGCTTCCATTGCTCTAAGATTAAGAGTCAAAGATCTCTGAGAAATACCTTCAAGAGATTTCATCAATTCTCCAAATCTTTTCGTTCCTATAATCAAATCTCTAATAATCAAAACACGCCACTTATTTTCCAACATCTGTAATGTAACCTCAACTGGACACGGAGATAAATTATTTTTCATGCTACACCTCTCTTCTTCTCTCAATAGGATAAAAAATATACCTATATATAAAAAATATCCCTACTTTACAAAATACACTATAGGAACCTATATTTATTGTAAACAACAAAATAAAAGGAAAATAACATGTCAGATAAGATTAAACAAATTTCTAAAAACGAAAATTATAATGCAATTAGCATTGGACCTCTTAATGAGCTGGAAAATAAAACCCAAAGGATAGGTGCTCACGAAATGAAAGGAAAAATTTTTGTAAAAGACCTACTAGGATTAACTGGCACAGAAATTTCTTTTTCAACGCAAGCTCCAAAATCAGAAATTCCATTTTTCCATACACATAAAGAAAATGAAGAAGTTTATATCATTTTATCTGGTGAAGGAAAATTTCAAGTAGATGATGACTGCTTTGATATCAGAGAAGGAAGCATCATCAAAGTCTCCCCAAAAGGAAAACGTTGTCTTTATAATTCATCAAATGAAACAATGATATATCTTGTAATTCAAGCTAAAGAGAATTCTTTGTCTCAATACACTTTCACAGACGGTGAATTTGTTAAACATATAGCAAAGTGGAAAGAATAATATAATCCATCTACTATTAATCAAAAAAGCACCATAGAGGTGCTTTTTTATTATTTGTGATCCCAACAACGTCGGAATGGCTAAGTAAAAAACACCAGTTATTGGTCGTTTTTATCTGCAACATCACAGCTGTCTTTGCTTATGAAGAGAGCTATAGCCTCTGAAATAAGCTTAGAGAGCTGTGGAACCCGTCGGAATATTCAACGGGATTGGCTAAAAATTGCTTTGCAATTTTCTTAACGCCGAACCTTCGTCGCAAGAGCGGGCTCTCTCTGATAGCCCTCTCCTTGTTTTCGAACCCTTTTTACGGGTTCAAATCTCGGAGAACATATCAATAATAAAAAACCACCCTTATGGGTGGCTTTTTATTATTGGTGATCCCAACGGGATTCGAACCCGTGTTTAAACCTTGAGAGGGTCTTGTCCTAGGCCTCTAGACGATGGGACCTGCTAAGCAAAAAATATCAAGGCAATGATATTTTTTGTTTGTAAAGATTACCGCTAAAATATATCAAAAATTTTAATTCGCAACTAAATTATAAATATTTTTTCACAAATAAAAAAACTCCATCAAAGGAGCTTTTATACATCAAATTACAAGTTGCTTTATGAATCTAGTTTAGAAAAATCATATTCCAATTTATTTACAAATTTCATCTCAACTGGATATGTATCTTTAATATTTTCTAAAAGGGTTTCAACAATAATAACTTCACGAGAATTTGCCAATTTTTTTCTAATATCAGGGTTGATGTAATCCAAAACTATTCCCTCTTTTTCGTTCATCAACAACAAAGCATGTTCATTACCATCATAAATCATATGTGGTGCAACATTATCTGATTTTCTAGCTTCCATAAAGACATAAAGCTCACCACGAGAACCTTCTGCAATCATAAAATTATTAAGAGGGGAAAAATCCAGACACTGCATTTTATCTTCCTCCTCTTGAAGTTGTTGTAAAATTCAACGGAGTTTCACGTTTTGTATTTGTGTGTTTTTTCAACGAACACTTCATAATTTTCTTTGCGAAAGGAAGATAATGCTCATCCTTATTTTTGGCTACACCAAACACAAATGCTCTTTCTAGTTTAGGAGAGTGATGAAGTGTTTGGGGAGAAACAACTGAACCATCTTGCCCACTTAACAATGTTTGAGTTGAAGTATTACCTAAAATTGTTTTCATATATTCAGGAACGTGAACAAATGCCTTTGTTTGATTTGCTTTACCACAAGGATAGATTTTGACTTCATTCACCATAATATTTCTCTCTTTAAGTGTTTTTTATAAGATAAGCATACTTTTTTAGACAAAAAAAGTCAATAAATTAATTTGTATTTAAGAGAAAAAAGTCATATAGTTCTGATGAAAGAAAGGGCTTTATTATGGATAAAAAATATCAAAATATTGTTATATTAACAGGTGCAGGGATTTCTGCTGAATCTGGTTTAGCAACTTTTCGCGGAGCAAATGGCTTATGGAATAACTATAATGTTCAAGATGTTGCCTCTGTGGAAGGCTTTGCTAGAAATCCTATTTTGGTTCATCAATTTTATAATGAACTAAGACCTGAAATTTTGCGTGTAAAACCAAATGCTGCACACTTTTCAATTACAAATCTTCAAAAAAAATTATTCAGCAAATATCTCTGTTGTCACTCAAAATATAGACACACTACACGAACAAGCTGGCAATGAAAACGTCTATCACATTCACGGACAGTTTGACCAATATATTTGCTTAAGATGTCATAAAGTTTTTCATAATCTTGATAATATAACACCACAAACCCCCTGTCCTTTTTGCCACAAAGAAAGAGGATTAAAGCCAAATATTGTATTTTTTGGTGAAAACTTGCTTTATATGGATGAAGTTGAAGAGCTCCTAAATTCTTGTGATTTATTCATTTCTATAGGAACTTCTGGCACTGTCTTTCCCGCAGCTAGTTTCGTGCAAATTGCTAAAAAATACGGAGCGGATACTTATGAATTTACGCTAGAAGAAACTTCTAACAACTTCTATTTTGACCAACACATATATGGAAAAGCTGGAGAAACCCTTCCTGAATTTGTTGCAAAACTCATTAAAAAAGCCTAGATTTCTCTAAGCTTTTATTTCTTTTTTTAAGCTTTCGTAACTTGCCTAAAGAGTTCTTCCCATTTTCCAATGATAATTTCTGGAGCAAAGTTTTTCATATCTGCAATCGCATTTGCACCAAATTCTTTACGCAAAGCCTTATCACTCATCAAGAGTTTGAGCTTTTGAGCAAAATCATCAACATCATCAGCAAGAAAACCATTATGTCCATCAACAATCACTTCATTCACAGACAAAGCTTCCTTAAAGCCAAGTGTTGGTAAACCAATTGCCATTCCGTCTGCAATCGCCAAGCTAAAACCTTCAGCAATGCTCGGGAAAGCATGAATATCTGCTTCACGATAAAGTGCAATCACATCCTTAGTGTAGCCTTTCAAGAAAACTTGTTTTTCTAAACCATTGTCTTTAATCATCTGCAAAATCTCCGCATCATAAGCAGGATACTTTTGTAAACCCCAAATTTCTGCTGTCCAATCTGGAAAATCTTTTGCAATTTTTGCAAATGCTTCAACGAGTAAATGAGGTCTTTTGATTTTCTTTTCAATGCGAGTCACATAGATAATTTTCTTTTTCCCAACATCTAAATCAACACGTTCGTCTTCAGGGAATTGATAAACAGCATTCGCAATTCTGACAATATTCTTAGGCTCAAAATATGGGTCAACTTTATCCATATATGAATCCATCAAAACTTGGAAAGTATTCACTTTCTTGAAACTGTATTTATAAGCCCATCTGATAAGCTTATTCTTATTCAAATATTTATCCAAAATGATTGGAGGAAAGTGGTGAACCATTAAGATAATTGGAATATTGTGATTTTGAAATCTTGTCACATTGAACAAATCCACAGGAAAATAACAAACAATCACATCTGGTTTTTCTTTTTTAATAAGTTTTTTGAATCTCAAAGCACTTGTTGGGAAAAGCTTTCCTCTAATTTTGCGATAAAGATTCACAATAGGATTTTTAGTTTTTCCATTCAAATTAACAAGTTTGACTCTTTTATCAAGAGATGTACCCACAGCAAGAGTACCTAATTTTGAATATGTGTCGCAAGCAAGAACAACTTCATGCCCTCTGCCAGATAGTAAATTTGCATAAAAAACGAGCCAGTTCGTGTTCAATACGTTTCTGTCTCGCACTAGTAATATTTTCATAAGTTTTTCCTCTAAAGATTAACATCTAATGAGGAGAGATTAGCATATAATCTCGTCTTTCCCATCGAAAAGAATCATTTGCTAACAATCTTTAGCATAAAAATCAAACAGCCTTTCAACTTCATAGGCAAAAAGCTTGAAAATTTCGTCCTTCTCAGATTCATAATGAGATAAATAGGCATTTTTCAAAGAATTATAATACCATTTCTGTTTTTCTTTGCCTTCTTTAAACTTCTTCCAGAGATTGTCACCAAGAACCTTATAATCCTCTTTCATGCTACGAACATTGTGAAGTTTGTCTGCACAAGTCAAATAAAGAACATCCTTATCCTTCATACTTTTAATCATCTCAATGGTATGCGTTTTTCTTTTGTTCCAACTCTTATTATCATGCTCAGGTTCACTTGCATAATCGACAAGTTCAGCAACCCTCTCTCCAAACATATTGAAAATATCTTCCATTGTATATGGAGTATCTTCAACAACATCATGCAAAACACCTGCCATAACAACTTCTTCTGAACAATGAAATCTGATGAGATATTCCATAACTGCTAGCGGATGAATAATATAGGGAATATGACTTCCCTTACGATATTGTCCTTGATGAGCATTTTGTGCAAAATCTATTGCTTGAAATATCTTGTCCATATTCACCCCTCTTGTTTGATTCTCATGAAGTATATCCTAAAATGAACTAATAAAAAATGAATATTTTTCAAATGATTATAAAAAAAATTAAATTAGCACTTGATTTTGTCTAAAAGTTTGTGCTATTCTAACAAATGTTCAAATATTATTAATCAAAAAATTTTATTATTTTATGGAAAATTTAAATTTATCTACCGTAACTATTTCTAACAAGCCTCTTTCTTCTGAACAAATCAAAAATCTCTCGGCCCTTGAACTTCTAAAAGAATTTCTCATTGCCAAACAGGTTCTTAAATTGCAAAAGAAGGATGGAAAATCAGACAGAATGATCGGCAAATGGGAAAAAAATGTAGCTCTCTTAAAAGCGACCATTTTTTCCAACTACGAAAAAGTTGAAAAAGTTCTTTCAACGGTGTGCTTTTCTGAAAAACAAAAACTTGAAAATGAGAAATTTCAAGAATTTGTGGAAATTTTCACAAAAGCAAAAAAACAGACGCCGACAACAACGGTAGCCTAAATAAAATTTCACCACTAGGAGCTTCTTGCAAAAGAACGCTCCTATTTTTTTGTTTTATTTACATTATAGTACCTTATCCTTTGTCTAGAAAAAAAAAAGCTTGCTTTTGTCAATTTTTTGTACTATATTGTTTTTATCGAACAATAATTGTGTATATTTTTATCCCCTATTTCTTCTTTTGAAGAATATTTTTTTGAAAATAATTTGCCAATAAGAGCTTCTCTTTGCATTTTTTATTTTCACCTTGAATTAAGAAACTTATTTTTTCATTAATCAATTATATAGGTATTACCTTGTGAAAGGACGAAGATACCAGACTAAAACCGCCAATTTCTTTTCAGCAAGAAAGGCGGTCTTCGTTTTTTAAACTGATAACTTTTCTTAAAACCTTGATAAAGACATTCTGCTATGCCATATTTCTTTAAGTAAGGAGATATAAGATGAAAATTAAGATTGAATATTTGGAAAACTATTCTAAAGAATGGCCAAGAATGGCTTATGCTCATGCAGGAGACTCTTGTTTGGATATGCGTGCGGCAATTGCTAAACCAATTATTCTTAAAGCTCATCAAAGACAAATTGTGCCAACTGGCATCAAGTGTGAACTCATCAAAGAAGATAATGACTGGGTAGAAATTCAAGTGCGTGCTAGAAGTGGGCTCGCTGCAAAAAACGGAATTTCAATGGTCAATGGCATTGGTACAATCGACTTTTCATATCGTGGCGAAATTGGAGCAATTATGATAAACACTTCTGATGAAGATTTAACAATCAATCCAGGAGATAGAATTGCACAAATGGCTATCTGTCCAATTTATAAACCAGAAATCATAGAAGCTAGCGTTTCTGACAACACAAACAGAAGTATTGGTGGATTTGGTTCTAGTGGAAAAAAATAAGACTTATTTAATCAGCTCCTTCAAAATCTCATCTGTTTCAATAAATTTTAAAGCTTTTTCAAAACTTTCTTTTTCTGAAAGAATGGTGTAATAGTCTGTCTTAATACTTGGTGCAAGTTTCAAGGCATCAATAAATTCTTTCTTATTAAAAGGTGTTGTCTTTGCAAACTCGAAAAAACCTGTATTCAGTAGAATATCTTTCACGCGAGGCAAGTGTGGATTATTTTGAAGCAAAGCACAAAGATAGGTCGCAACACCAACTTGAACACCATGCATTTTTGGTTTTTCTGAGAGTGCATCAAGTGCATGAGAAATGAGATGTTCAGAACCACTAGCTGGTCTGGATGTTCCAGCTACTTCCATAGAAATTCCACTCATCATCAAAGAATTTGCCAAACTTCTTTGAAACTCAACTGAAGAAATATCCGAAGAATGTTTCAGGAAAAGTAAATCCAAAGAATTATAAGCTAACAGTGAAGCAAAATCATTAAATCGCTCAAAACCCTTATTGAAAGCTTCTTTCCAATCCCAAAGAGCTGTGATTTTGGAAACCATATCCCCAATACCTGAATAGAAAAAGATACTTGGACTGTTTTTAATGATATCTAAATCAATCACCACACCATAAGGGATGCCCGATTTTACAGTTTTTCTCTTTCCTTGAACCGTTAATGAAGAAGTTGGACTACAAAAACCATCATTAGAAGTTGAGGTTGGAACACTGATAAAAGGAAGCTTCAAAAGATAGGCTGAATATTTAGCAAAATCCAAAGCCTTCCCGCCTCCAATTCCTAAAATTGCATCAACCTTAGGCAAATTAAAAGCTGTGTGTGTTATGGTATCGATATCAATATCATCCACAACCATTTTATATGAAACCGTAATTTTTTGCGCTTCTAAGCCAGCATAAAGCTCTTTTCCAAGAATATCTTCAATGCCATATCCCATAAAGAGAGCAACTCTATTCATCCCCTTATCAACCAAATATTTTCCTATTTTTTTTGTTTTTCCCTGTCCAATTTTGAGAAGATATGGAATATTGATTTGTTTGTTGATATATTGAGGATAGAGGCTCATGAATTTATCTCCTTAAAATATTCATAAATATTTGCAAAACTATCAAACTTTTGGAAAGGAATATTTTCTTCAAGACAACGTTTAAGCAAAATCTTTTTTGCAAAGACAACATCAGCAATTCTTGCTGGCTCAACATCAGGAGGCCCATCTCCTGCAAAAACTACAAAATAGCCCTCATCTTTCAACTGCTTCACAAGTTTATATTTTGAGATCCCAATTTTTTCATCGTAAAAAGGAAAGTTTTTTTCAGGAGATGTCATCACTAATCCTTCTTCAGGACTATATTCACCATGGTTTGTTACAAGCTTAACTTTGTGTTCAGAAATTATATTTCCTATAATTTTTTGAATATAATAATCATTTCCTGCACTGCAGATATACAGTGTAATATTCTTAGAAAAACAAAGCTTGATAACTTTTTCAAAATCCTTGTCAACATTGATTGTTTCAATAAGTTCATTCAAATCTCTCTCTTGCACTCTGATTTTAGCAAACATTTCTTTCAAGGCATCAAAGTGATTTTTTGTACCATTAACATATTCTCGCCAAGGCTTAAGAGCTTCTTCATCAAAGTATGTTTTTGTCGTATATTCAAAAAAATCATCGTCTGTGATTGTTCCATCAAAATCGCTGACAAAAGCTATTTTTGCATTTTTCATGAGCATATTTTTCCTTTGAGATATTTTTCATCATCCTATCATATATAAATAATATTCCTATAAAAATTATCAAGTTTTTCAATATTTAACTCCTATGTGGCAAGAAAATTTTATCTATTGTTAAGATTTATCATATAGTATGAAACTGAATTGAACTCTTTTTATTAGCTGAAGGAATAAAAATTGATGACTAAAACTCGCAAAGGCTTATCTATATTAACATTAACATGTTTTTATATGACCTCACTTAGTGCCCAAGCAGCTCTTCCACCTCTAAGTTTGGCAGAAATGTATAATTATGCTTCTAATGGAAAAGTGAGGGTTTTACGCGTTGCGGTTCAAAGAGGACTCAATATTGATACAACAGATCGAAATGGAAACACAGGTCTATGCTATGCTATTCTTCAGAATAATATCACAGCATATAATACTTTCAAAGCGGCTGGTGCAAACCCTAGACATGGTTGCACCTATAATATTCCTTCTCAGCAATATCAGAATTTTATGGCAAAAAGTAGTGTTTACAAAGAAGAACAAACTGCTCGTGAAGCTTATCAACACGTCAACAGAGGCGAATTTATTGTTTCTAAGAAAGTGTGGTGGATTGGAGGAGCCGTTCTTCTTGGTGCTGGTGCTGCTCTCGCCTTTAGTGGCGGCGGTGGAGGTGGTGGTGGAAGCTCTGCTACAACAGATAACTATACTCCAACGGATGATAGCCTTTCCACTTTTGCAGGTACAAAGAAGCCTACTCTTGCGCCAAACAATTATAAAGCGGTTGAAGTTGCTGCAACTTCTGGCGACAGATCAAATTTAACAACACTAGATATAAGTAACGACAATCAAAATGTTGACAGTTCTGGAACAACAACAGATGTTAAAGATCTGATTAATTTCTCAGGAAACATCCTCGAAAACATTCCATATTTGCGAGTTGGAATGAAAACTTTTGGGGAATATATTGTTGAAAATACAACAACAGGACTCATAAAACTTAGCGAAGCAACTGCAGGTCTCGTTGCTGACAGAGAAAATTCAAGAGCTGTTAACCTAGGGACAATTCAAATCAACTCTAGCAATGCAACAATTGGAATTGTTGCAGGTGGCAAAGCAACAGGTGAAAATGATAATGATATATTAATGAGTTTTGAAGGTACAGAAGCAACAGATCAGATTATTGCAATGTATGCTGACACCTTGGGACAAATTACTAACCAGAAGAACATCACTGGCGTTACATCAACAGGCAACAGTGGAACAATGATTGGGATGGAAGGTCGCCTTATCAATCAAGAAGCCTCTCCAACACCTACTCAAACAACAAAACTTATTAATACCACAACAGGTGACATAAACCTTTCGACCTCTGCAACAGGAACTGGAACGACAAATTCTATCAACTTGGTTGGAATGGGAAGTTTTCTTGATTCAGATTTTCTTAGTGGCGAAAAACTTGTCAGAAGAACAGGATATGTTGAAATTGAAAACAATGGTTCAATCACATTATCGTCAGCATTAAATAGTGGTGCAACTTATGACTATGCAACATACAACGTTAAAAATGGCAAAGGCATTATTGGTATCTTAGCAGATGCACACACTACCGCCACAAACAATGGTACAATTTCTGTTGATGTCACTTCAACTGGTGATGACAAAAACGATTATCAATATGCCCATGCAGGAATGGTTTCTGCCCACGGTGGTACAATTTCAAATAGTGGAAACATTACTATCTCTGGTGGAAGTTATGGCTATGGTATGATTGGAATTAGAGGAGAAGGAACAAATCCTGAGTTTAATTCCCTATATGCTTCTTTAACCAACAACGGCACAATTACCATCAAAGACACCACTGAAAATGGTTTTGGTATGGCATCATATAATGGTGGAACAATACTAAATAACAATACAATCATACTTGAAAATATCGGAACAGGAATTTATGCCGACTATGGTACAATCAAAAATGAGACAGGTGCAAAAATTACTCTGCAAGAAGGTGGAATTGGAATTCATGTTGAACCAGCCAGTGGCAAAGCAACTGCTTCAAATACAATTATCACAAACGCCGGAGAAATTGAAATTCTAAATGCAAGCGATTCAAGCGGAATAAGAGTTTCAAATGCAACAGTAAATAACAACGGAACAATCAATCTCGTCAATCTGACTGCTACACCAGATACAACATCTTATGGAATTTATGCTAAAAAAGGTAAAGTCACGAATAATGGCACAATAAACGTTAATATTCTCAATGGAACAGATACTGAATCTTATGGTATATATTCTGAAGAAGCAGAAGTCATAAATGGTATTTCTAGAATTATTAATTTGACCTATAAGGGAACAGGTATCTATGCGGATAAAGGCAAAGTAACCAATAGCACTGGCGGAGTAATAACATTAAATGATGGCGGAACAGGTATAGAAACAAAATCTGGCTTCATCACCAATAGTGGCAATATAACAGTATCTAATGCAACAGACAGCTATGGCTTAAAAACGGTGAGCGGAAACATTGTCAACGACAGTCAAATCACTCTCAGTCAGGCTAATAACAGCTACGGATTGTTTTCAGAAACAGGAAATTTAACAAACAATAATAGTATTACCTTATCTGGAACAGGTAGCAATTCTTATGCGATGAGTTCAACTTCTGGCACAATCACAAACAATAGAAGTATTAACCTCTCAGACATCACAAACGGGATTGGAATCAATAATGGAACAGGTGAAACACATAACTTGCTCGACATTACTGTTTCTGGAACAAGTGCAACTGGCATCAAATCTGGTGGAAAAGTGAGCAATGGTTCCGCTGCTGATTCAACAGCAAGGATTAATGTGACTGGTAAAGATGCCAAAGGCGTTGAACTTGCTTCTACCTCACCTTCAATGGATAACTATGGAAGCATCAATGTCAGCTCAACTGAAGACGGTACAATCTATGGTATTTATTCATCAGCAACTGGAACGGTTACAAATAGAGCAACAGGAAAAATTATACTAACTGGAAATGGAAATTACGATTTTTCAGTTAATAAGGCTTATGGTATTTTCGGTAATTCAACAGGAGAAATCATAAACTCTGGCTCTATAGCACTCTCAGGTCTCTATGGTTATGGTATATATTCTTCAGGTAATGTTTATAATAACTCATCTATAACGCTTGCAAATGGTGGAGAAGGTATTAGTGGAAACGGTGGGACTTTAGTTAACAGAAGTGGTGCGACAATCACAATTACGGGTGATGCAACGGATGGTGTTTCATACGGAATGAATGCAGTTGGTGGAACAGCAAGAAATGCTGGAACAATCACCATTGGAGATGTTAATAGTTTTGGTATTTACGCCACTGTAAATGGAATTAATGAAGGCATGATTCATTTGCTTTCAAGCGCAAATGGCTCAACAGCAATGGCTGGTGGTTCTTCATCTGTTCTAACAAATGCAGCAGGTGCAAATATCTTCATGGCAGCAAACCAAGCGACAGGAATGTCAACAGATGGAAAAGCCATAAACAATGGCACAATTGCAACAGATTCTACATACTTCAGTGATATTACAGCAATGGAAGGAACAAATCTTACAAACTCAAGCACAGGGGTGATTACGCTCAATATCGCTGCAAGTTCAGATGGATATGGCATGACAACAGCCGGAATAACAACAGGATCTGGATCAAGCAGTACAACAACAGCTGGTACAGCAACAAATGCTGGATCAATCACACTTACTGGCTTGGCTAGTTCAAATTTAACTGGAATGGAAGCTTCAAATAGCTCAACAGCATCAAATACAGGATCAATCACGCTTTCTGGAGGAGATTCCTCTATCCTTTATGGAATGATTGCAACAGACTCTTCAACCATCTCCAATAGTGGTACAATCACAATAAATGGATCAACTGGTGCAACTGTGTATGGTATGTATGCTAATTCTAGTTCATCCGTTTATAATAGCGGTACAATCACCATAACAAACTCATCTGGCACGAGTTACGGTATCTATGCTGATAATGCGTCAAAAGTTTATAATATGGGCAACATTACCATTGATGGAACAAGTATGGATACTTCAACATGTAATTCAACAACACAAACGGGGTGTGATAACTTCATTAGCTTAAATAATAGCTCAACTTTTGAAAATTGGAGCAACTTTACATCTTCATCTGCGCTTAACTTCACATCTCTCACAGATGAAACGAGTTCATTTGCAGTGGCAAAGGGCGGAAGTTATATTGCTCCTGAAATTTCAGGAACAGTTTATGCTTCTTCAAGCATTGTCGATGAAGGTTTCGAAACAACTTATGTCAATGAAAATTCATTTGTTGGAGAAGATACAGGAATTAATCTCCTCTCCTCTTCTTACCTTTTTGATGCAAATTTAGTGACAAATGAATCAGGTGCTCAGGACGTTGTGATGACTATGAAATCTTTTGATGATGTTGTCGATGACAATTCAGCAGCACAATTCTTAAGTCAGAACTATGCAAGCCAAAATAATGAAACAATGTTTAGTCTTTTCAAAAGTGCTAATAATCAAAATTCATTTGGGGTTGCTGTCAATAACCAACTTGGACTCGATTTCTTCCCTAGTTTTTCTCGTCAAAATCTTGAAGCAACAAAAAGCTTGAGCAGAAATATGAACAATGCACTCTTTGATAATAATTCTGATGAAGAAATTTCTGGTTTTGTTGGATATGACTACTACAAAAAAGATCAAGAAACGTCTGGTGTTGTTCAGGGGTATAAAGAAAATGCAAACTCTGTTTATGGTGTTGTTGAGAAGAAATATACTTCTAATCTTCATCTTGGTACAGGCTTGAGCATCACACAACTCAACAGCAAATATGATCGTGGTTCAAAAAGAAAAGAAACCGTTTTCAACGTTTTTGCGCCTGTTAAATATCAATCAGATGCTTTCAATTTTGTTTCTACACCAAGAATTGGTTATGGCTTTGGCGACTATAAAAGATATTCAGGAAGTCAAACATATTCGGCTGACACAAATAACTATTATTATGGTGTTGGAAATGAACTCAGAAAAGATATTGATTTGAACTTCTTTACCCTTGAGCCAACTGCAGAATTTAATGTATTTGGCGTTTATCAAGATAAGACAAAAGAAAACGACCAAATCACAATCAAATCATCAAACAATGTTTCTGTTGAAGGGGGACTTGGTCTTTATGCAAAGAAAACTTTTGAAATTGATGAAAACAATGCGATGAAAGTTCGTTTGGGTGGAACTTACTATCAAGAATTTAATGATGCAAATAGTGGTTCAACTGCAAGAATAAACGGCATGGGTGGTGATTATAAAGTTAAGGGATATGAAGCTCAAAGATATAGAGCTGTCATATCTTCTCGTGCAGACTATAAATATAAAGATATCAACTTCTTTGGAGAAGCTTCAAAACTTCTCGAAAAAGACGGCTCGTATGAATTTAATATGGGTATATCTTTAAATTTCTAGTGTAATTATATAAAAAATATTTAATAAATAATCTCAATGCTCACCTATTGAGATTATTTATATATGGAGACTATAAAAGTGCGTAAATTTTTTATCTTGTTGGTTTTTATCCTCTTGGCTTCAGCTGTTTCAACTTTTGCTTATCACTATGCTTCTTTTGAAGAAGAAACAACTGCTCCTTTCGATGAAATCAATCAAAATGACGTGTTTGATAAAACATTCTTGATTGATAAAGCTGAAGAACTCTCTAAACAACCATATAAAAAAATTCCAACTGATCTTCCTGACAACTTAAGAAATTTAAGCTATGATCAACATCGTGACATAAGATTCTCTAGAGAAAACGGTCCTTGGTACAGCCAAAAACTTCCATTTGAAGTTCAATTCTTTCACCTTGGTTCAATTTTCCAAGACTCTGTAAAAATCAATGAAATCGTAGATGGAAAATCTACTCCAATTAACTATTCTCCTAAATTCTTTGACTATGGCAAGAATGATATTTCTGGTATTGATGAAAACCTAGGCTATGCTGGTTTTAGAATTCACACACCATTAAACACCCCAAAATACTATGATGAACTCATCTCTTTTTTGGGTGCAAGCTATTTTAGAGCACTAGGAAAAGGTCAAAAATATGGTCTTTCTGCAAGAGGGTTAGCAATTGATACAGCACTTCCAACTGGTGAAGAATTCCCTGTTTTCGAAGAATTTTGGATTGAGAGACCAAGCACTAAATCAAAATCTATCAAAGTTCACGCTTTTTTGGACAGCCCAAGTGTAACAGGTGTATATAGTTTTAACATTCTCCCTGGTACCATTACAAAAATGAAAGTATCTGCAACCCTCTTCCCTCGTAAAAACATTACTCAAATTGGAATTGCTCCTTTGACTTCTATGTTCTTGTTTGGCGAAAATAACAAGCATCTTTTCGACGACCACAGACCTGAAGTTCATGATAGTGATGGTCTCTTGGTTCATAATGGTAATGGCGAATGGCTCTGGAGACCTCTTGATAATTCAAAATATCTTCGTGTAAGCTCTTTTGTTGATGAAAATCCTAAAGGTTTCGGAATTATGCAAAGAGATAAGGACCCTAAACATTATCTTGATTTTGAGGCAAACTATGAACAACGCCCAAGCGCATGGGTGAAACCTGATGGAGATTGGGGCAAAGGTCGTGTGATGTTAGTTGAAATACCTTCTATCCAAGAAATCCATGATAACATTGTGGCTTATTGGGTGCCTGATGAAAGAATTGAAGCAGGCAAAAGATATGATTTCAAATATTCAATTGACTGGTGTAATGATGTTTCCCCGAAAGAAAAACTTGCTAAAATTCAAGCAACATATACAGGAATTGGTGGTGTTTCTGGCATGATGGAAACAGATAAGAAAAAATTTGTTCTTGATTTTGTAGGTTATATTACTCAAAAAGATATTGAAGGTGGTGTTTTGAAACTTGATGTATCTACTTCTGAAGGAGAAATCATTGGAACACATCTCATCTATAATCCACTCATTAAGGGTGCAACTGCTTATGTTGATTTCCGCCCAAATAATAAAACAAGTGAAATCAGAATTTCTTTGAGAAAAGATGATAAAGCAGCATCAGAAGTATGGAGTTATCAATGGTTACCATAAAAATTCAAAGTGCAACTGATATTATCAAAGCCTATCTTCAAAGTTTAAACTACGAAGAGAAGGAAGCTGAAAAAGCAGCAAAAAACCTTTTGGAAAGTTTGAAAAAAAAATTCAAACCAGATGATGACATCATTAAGATTGTTGACACTTTTTTGCTTAAAAAAGCAAAGAAAGTTATTAAAAACAAAAAACTAAATAATGAACAAATTTTGGCATATTTCAAAACAAAGTTCATTATGGAAGGTAGCGCAGAAAAATATGATTTCAAGGAAGAATTATCTGAAAACTTTGCTGAAACAATGAACAACAGCGGTTTGGAAATTGTCCCTGAATATCACCTTTCTCAAATGCTTCCTCAAAAAATTGAGCCAAGCAACCCTAAAACATTTATCAAGCAAGCTGTCAACAAGCTATTTCATAAAAACTCAAAAAAATAGAGAAGAAAATGAACCAACAAAAACTGCAAATTTGCCCTAGAAAAATCACTTTCAGAAGAATTAAGGTTTTCGGTCTGACAATTCTTTCAACCTTAATTGCAGCAATCAAGTGGAGCTATGTTATCCCAACAGATATCACTCCTTTGACTGAGTTTTTCATGATTTTTCTTTTCATCCTAACATTCGGATGGATTTCCCTCTTCTTCTGGTCAAGTTTGTTTGGTTTTTTCGAACTATTGAGAAAAGACAAACAGCCAGACATTTCTTGGACTTCTGCAAAAGGCGAACTCCACACTAAAACAGCTCTCTTGATGCCGGTGTACAATGAATCTCCACAAGGGGTCTTTGCCAATTTGTTAGCAATGGCGGAAGATTTGAACAAAAATGGAAAAACAAAATTCTACGATATCTTTGTCTTAAGTGATACGACTGATCCTAAAGTTTGGGTTGAAGAAGAAAAAACGTGGCTTGATGCGAAAAAATTGATGCCAGAACAAATGAATATCTATTATCGTCGTCGTCCGTTAAATACTGCTAGAAAAGCTGGAAATATTGAAGATTTCTGCAACAAATGGGGAGCAGACTATGATTTTATGATTGTTTTGGATGCAGATAGTCTTTTAACTGCTGAAACCATGATCAGAATGACACAATTGATGGAGGCTAATGATGATGCGGGTATCATTCAAGCACCACCTATGACAGTCAATCGAAACACCCTCTTTGCACGTCTTCAGCAATTTGCCGGAAAAATTTATGGACCAATTGTTTCCGCAGGACTTTCCTATTGGCAAGGTGGAGATAGCAACTATTGGGGACACAATGCCATTATTCGTGTTAAAGCATTTATCGAATGTTGCGGTCTACCAATCTTAGAAGGCAGAAAACCTTTTGGTGGTCACATCTTGAGCCATGACTTTGTTGAGGCTGCTCTCATTCGTCGTGGCGGTTGGAGAGCTTGGCTAATTGAAGAGCTTAAAGGAAGTTATGAAGAATCTCCTCCAACAATCATCGACTTTGCGGATCGTGACAGACGTTGGTGCCAAGGCAATATGCAACATATCAAAGTTTTGGTTTCAAAATCGCTTCACCCAATTAGCAGAATTCACTTCACAATTGGAATTATGTCTTATCTTTCTTCTCCAATTTGGTTGTCTTTTTTGTTGATTGGTTTGTTTATCGCTTTGGGTAAAGAAATTTTTCCTCCTGTTTATTTCAGTGAAGCAAAATCTTTGTTCCCAGCATGGCCAATTTTTGATCAGTTTGGAACAGTTACACTTTTTGTAATTTCAATGGGAATGCTCATTTTGCCAAAATTTTTAGGGTTGATTGTTTATATTATCAAAAACAAATTCAAAGCTTGGAGTGCTATTAAAAGTGTATTCTGGGAAATCATTATCAGCTGCTTGATTGCTCCAATTATGATGATGTTCCAAAGTAAATTTGTACTTGATATTTTTATGGGCAAATCCGTTGGTTGGAACACCCAAAATCGTGGTGATTTAGGCACAAGCTTCAAAGATGCATTCAACCGTCACATCTGGCATACGCTTCTTGGAATTGCAACAATCATCATTGTTTGGTTTTATGCAAACCAACTCTTTTGGTGGATGGTTCCAATTACACTAGGGCTTATCCTTTCTATTCCAATTTCTATCATCACTTCCAAAGCAAGTGTAGGTATTTGGGCAAAAAAACATGGTTATTTTCTCATTCCAGAAGAAGTTGAAGTTCCTCAAATCTTGAAGAGAGCAAATTTCTATGTTTCAAAACTTGAAAAATCTAAATCAGATGTGCTTGGCATTGAATTTGTTATCAAAGATAATTTGATGAACAATTTTCATATTCTAGCCTTACCAATTAATGGCCCTGCTCCTGATTTTTCTCATACACTTCTCAAAAATGCTGAAGCAAAACTGGAAAACTATATCAACCTAGATATTCCACTCAATCTTTCTAAAGATGAAGAAATTGCCTTGCTTTATAGCCCAGAAATTCTACAAAAAGCAAATATTTATCTCAAAATGAAATAACCTAATGAAATATCTTCACGAATTGTTACATATAAGTAATAATTCGTGAAGATAGCACCTGTTCCTAATCTATCTTTGCTCTTGTATAATAGCAAAAAATGTGACAATTTTAAGGAAGTTAATTTTTTAGCACGGAGATTATAATGGTAACAAAAAAAACTGAAGCTGTTGAAACTTTTGATGAAGTAAAATACATTAACGAACTTGTGGCAAAAGTGAGCAAAGCTCAAAAAGAATATGCAACCTTCCCTCAAGAAAAAGTTGATGAAATTTTCAGAAGAGCGGCTTTAAAGCTCAGCTCTATGAGAATTCCTCTTGCACAAATGGCTGTTGAAGAAACTGGAATGGGTATTGTTGAAGACAAAGTCATCAAAAACCATTTCGCCGCTGAGTATATCTACAACAAATTCAAAAATACAAAAACTTGTGGCGTCATTTCAGAAGACAAAGAAGCAGGCATCATGAAAGTTGCTGACCCTCTTGGTGTGATTGCTGGTGTTATTCCAACAACAAATCCAACTTCTACAGCAATTTTTAAAGCGTTGATTGCTTTGAAAACAAGAAATGGTATCATTTTCTCTCCACACCCTAGAGCAAAAAAATGCACTGTTGAAGTAGCTCGTCTGATTTTAGAAGAAGCTGTGAAAGCTGGTGCTCCAGAAAATATCATTGGTTGGATTGAAAGCCCAAGCATTAACCAAACTCAACTTTTGATGCAACATCCTCAAGTTGATGTCATCTTGGCAACAGGTGGACCAGGAATGGTTAAATCTGCTTATAGCTCAGGCAAACCAGCTCTTGGTGTTGGTGCAGGTAACACACCTGCTGTGATTGATGAAACAGCCGATATTGAAGAAGCGGTTAGTTCAATTCTCATCAGTAAGTCTTTCGACAATGGTGTCATTTGCGCTTCAGAACAATCTGTTGTTTGTGTTGAAAGTGTTTATGAAGCTGTTAAAGCAGAATTTGTTAAACGTGGTGCATATCTCTGTTCTGCTAAAGAAAAAGAAAAGCTTGAAAAAGTTGCTTTTGTTGACGGCAGACTCAATGCTGGAATTGTTGGTCAGTACCCATATAAGATTGCTGATATGGCTGGGTTCAAAGTTCCTGAAAAAGCAAAAATTTTGCTTACTGAACTCACAAAAGTTGGTCACGAAGAACCATTGTCTGAAGAAAAACTTTCTCCAGTTTTAGGTATTTATAAAGCTAAGAATTTTGACAAAGCTCTTGATACTGCAAAAAGTTTGGTCACCTTTGGTGGAAACGGACATACAAGCGTTCTTTACACTGACAAGAGAAATAATGACCGTATCAAAAGATTTGGTGAATATATGCACACAGGTCGTATTTTGATTAATACACCTTCTTCTCAAGGCGCAATTGGTGACCTTTATAACTTCAAACTTGAACCATCTCTCACACTTGGTTGTGGATCTTGGGGCGGCAACTCAGTTAGTGAAAACGTAGGAGTAAAACATCTGATGAATATTAAGACTGTTGCAATTAGAGAAGAAAATATGTTGTGGTACAAAGTTCCTTCTAAGATTTATTTCAAACCTGGTTCAGTTGAATGGGCATTGAAAGAATTAGAAGGCAAAAAGAAAGCTTTTATCATCACTGATAAACCTTTGTTCGAACTTGGTTTGACTAACAAAATCACAAGAGTTTTGGAAGAAATTGGTATTCAAGTTCAAGTTTTTGCAGATGTTAATCCAGATCCAGATTTGGCAACGGTTAACCGTGCCCTTAAAATGGTAGACAGCTTCCAACCAGATGCGATCATTGCTCTCGGTGGTGGTTCTCCAATGGATGCGGCGAAAATTATTTGGTTGATGTATGAACAACCAACATTAAAATTTGAAGATTTGGCAATGCGCTTTATGGATATCCGCAAACGTATCTTCACTTTCCCAGAACTTGGCAAAAAAGCAACTATGGTTGCCATTCCAACAACATCTGGAACAGGTTCAGAAGTGACACCTTTCTCAATTATCACAGATAATGACACTGGCATCAAATATGCGATTGCAGACTATGCGCTCACACCTAACATGGCAATTATTGACTCAAATCTCGTTTTGACAATGCCTAAAGGTTTATGCGCAGCTTCTGGTGTAGATATTTTGACACACGCATTAGAATCTTATGTTTCAATCATGTCTAGTGATTTTACACATGGCTTATCACTAGAGTCTGCCAAACTCGTGTTTGATTATCTTCCAAGCTCATACAAAAACGGCGCAGAAGATCCAAAAGCTCGTGAAAAAGTTCACCAAGCAGCAACAGTCGCTGGTATGGCTTTTGCAAACGCATTCCTTGGTGTTTGCCACTCTTTAGCTCACAAACTTGGAAATGCTTTTCACATTCCACACGGAATTGCGAACGCACTTCTTATCTGCCAAGTTATTCGTTATAATGCAACAGATGTACCTGTGAAACAAGCAATTTTCCCACAATATAAATTCCCTAACACAAAAGCAAAATATGCTGCTTTCTCAACACACATGGGATTTAGTGGAAAAACGGATGATGACAAAGTAGACAGCCTCATCAAAGGTATTCAAGCGCTTAAGAAAGAACTCAACATTCCAATGTCTATCAAGGACTGGGGTGTGAAAGAAGAAGACTTTGAAAAAGCATTGAAAAACGGTTTGGCAACACTAGCATTCGACGACCAATGCACTGGTGCAAACCCTCGTTACCCTCTCATCAAGGAGTTGGAGCAGCTTTACCGCTATGCCTATGAAGGTGTGACCGACTTTAACCTATAATTAATGAAAAGCCTCTATACTCGTACCAAAGTATAGAGGCTTTTTTTAATGAGGAGATTAAAAAAATGAAAAGAATTTTTATGGCATCGTTGCTCTTTTCTGTTTCTGCATTTGCCCTTGAAGCAAATGCTCAAGTTGAAACAGTAGCCGCAACAGAAAACACATATCAAGAACCAACAGCTCTTGCAACTCAAACTTTAGATGCAACACCAACTTCTTCTGAAATTGCCGTGCCAGTTGCTCCTGTTCCTGTGACAGCTGATGAAATTGTTGTTAAAACAGAAGATGAAACAACTGCACAAGAAGATGCTGGTGGACCTCAAAGTATTGTAAATATTCCTGCGGAAACAGAAGAAGCAACAACTGAAGAGACTGCAACGGTTGAAGATGTTCAAACTGTCCCTTCAGATGAAGCCATCCGTAAAGATGGACAAGAAAAAGCAGAAAAAATCTTCAATGCAATTGATGCTGACCAAGATGGAAACATCAGTAAAGATGAATTCCTTTCTTTCCATGCAAAATTGATTGAAAGAAAAATTATCAAACAAACAATTGAAAATGCAACCACAGAAGAAACTTCTGAAACAGCTGAAAAGACTGAAGTTAGTGAATAATTTAAGCTAAATTTATGCCTAAAAACTAGAACAAAAAGAAAGGTTTAAAATAAACCTTTCTTTTTGTTAAAATAGGACTAGACTCTAAATAAATATTAAAATAGTATCATAAAAAAATATAGATTACTTCGGGAGAGAAAAGATGCCTTGGACAGATGAGGTTGTTGAAGAACTAAAAAGATTGTGGCTAAGCGGATTGACAACAAGTGAAATTGCTAAAAAACTTGGTGTTTCAAAAAACTCAATTGTAGGAAAAGTTCATCGTCTAGGACTTTCTGGACGCCCTTCCCCAATTAAGAAAAAAGAAGAAGTTGCTAAAAAAGAAACTAAAGTAGCAACCCCAGTAGCGACAAAAGCTCCTACTAAGGAAAATGAAAAAACAACTGAAACAGTAGTGGAAAAGACTGCCGAAAAGCCTATTGAAAAAACTACTGCAAAAGAAAAAATTAAAGAAAATAAAACGACCGCTATTGAAGTTGAAAAAGAAGAATTTATTGCTCCAATTGAATCATCAACTCATCCAAAATCTAAAGACGGTCTTATAAGACTTGTTGATTTAGACTCTCACACTTGCCGTTGGCCAATTGGTGACCCTAAGGATGAAAAATTTCACTTCTGTGGCAAAAAAGTCCGCATTGGTCAAACCTATTGTGAAGAACATTCAGAAACAGCGTATGTTCACCAAACAAAGAAATAATCAAATTTAAGACACCCTATTAAGGGTGTTTTTTTACGAATAAGAATGAGAGTTCTTAGTATATGGAAACTGTTAAATAATAAGAATAAAATCCTTGACTTTTTGATTTTATTCCTATATATTCCAAATTGTTACTAGGGTGAAGTGTACCCTATGGCAAAAAAGCACCTCAAATGGGGTGCTTTTTTATTATTTATATAAAATTATAAAAAAACTTAGATAAATTAAATTTCTAACATTAGATTCTTCATTGCTTATCAGATAAAAAATCAGGTGAAAATATTCATTGAAGCATTGTTATAATCTATATATTTCCATTTTAGTAATATTCTCTTTTTATATCTAGACAAATATATACTTGTATGTTATTCCACAATCAACTTAAGATTGATTACGGAATAACATACAAGTGAAAACACACAAAAGAAGAATTATATTTATAGGACCTCCTACATCTGGAAAAACGACTCAAGGGAAAGTGCTTTCAGAAAAATTAGATTTTTCACATATTTCTTTTGGAAATATTATAAATGATATTAAAACTAAGAGTTCTGCTCTGAGTAACAAACTTGAATATTGTGATAATCACAATTTAAAATATCCATCAAGAGATCTAGCCTCACATATTTGGCATAACTATATAAAAGTTGCAGAAGCACAAGATAAGGAATGGGTATTAGAAGGATTTCCAAAGAATAAGGAGGAGTTTATTGAACTCTCAAAATTTTTATATAAAAACAAAATTCCTTTTCCTTCAGTAATAATCTTTAATGTGAGTGAAAAAGAATTAATTAAACGTGCCTATTTACGAAGAAGAAAAGATGACAATGAAATTCTTCAAAGATTAGATTGGTACAAGGAGGATTCTAAAGAATTACTTAGTATTATGTATAATAATAATAATAATAATAATAATAATAATAATAATAATAATAATAATAATAATAATAATATAAACATAAAATATATATCTGGAGAAGGCTACATAGGAAAAATTACAAACGATGTTATGACTTCAATTTTAACCAGTGAACAATCTTTAATAATAAAAAGGGAGAACGAAATGTTTAGCAATACTGATTGGATAAATGCAGGCTTACCTGAAATCTTACTAAAAAATATGAACGATGCATTTAACTTTGAAAAAGTTGTTGCAGCGGCTGAGAAAGAAGATCATGAAAATTATGAACATGAATTAAAATTTAAAGCTCCTGAAAATATTATCTCTCTAATCACAGAAGAAGAACTAAATTATAAAGGTTCTTTTTTAGAAGAAAACACACTTTACTCTGACCCCGATGGTCTTATCTATGAAAATGACGCCCGTCTACGTATTCGTATAAAGGAAAATATATATACTGGAGACAAGACAGGATTATTGACTTTTAAAAAACCTCTGGAAGATACAACATTTCTAGGAAGAACTGAACTAGAACTAGAAAACTTTCTTAAAACAGAACAAATTGAATTAATTTTATCAAAACTAAATAAAGCCAATTATAAAGTAGAAAGTGGATATCAAAGAATTAGACACTCTTTTGAGGGAAAAAACATTTTAGTAGATATAGATACTTTTCCAGATATAGGAACTTTTATTGAAATAGAAGGAACTAGAGAGAATACAGTTTCACTTTCAGAAAAATTAGGTTTACCATTAAATCAAGTGTTAAATGATCCTTATGACACGATTCATGCTGATTGGTGTTTGTCTCAAGGTAAGTCTGAAATTGATTTCATTGAATTTGGAAAAACATTACAAACCATAAAGAACAGAGAAATTGAAAAGACAAAAGGTCTTTACACTATGAAAAAATCTATTTATAGAAACAAAAATCAGGTATCTAAATGATTATTAAAAATTTTTATAACGGAGAAATTGAAAATCCAGAGCTCTGGGAAAGAATGGATATCTACATAGATTATTTATTAAAAAATCATGATGCTTATTTTAATAATGATGGTTGTTTAAAATGCTATAGAACAGATTTTAATGAAGAACGCTTATATATTCCAGATAATATTTCTTTAAAAGATATAAATTTTCCCAGTGGGGTCTCTATTTGCTCATTAAAAAATTCTCAAATTCAAAAATTTTGTATAGAACTTCAAAAGAAATTTGATTGCTTTACAGAAATACAAACAAGCAATGAATTCATTTATAATTTAGATGAAATTTTAAAAAAAAATATTTATAAAATTCGTAGAGCAAGCAGAGAATTATTAGAAAATAACGTTATGCATTTTGAAAATATAAATATAAAAAATAAAAATGATGCTATATCAGTAATTAAATCATGGAGCAGAATACGTACTCACAAATTCCCAGAAGGAATAACTGAAAATAAAGATATTTTTTATATTAATGCTTGCTTATCCTCATCAGACAATGTTGTCGGATTGATAGGATATATTGATGAAAAACCAATATCTACTGTAGTCGCCGGAATTTCTGGAAAAACAGGAACTATTGCAGTAGCAAAAGCTTTGTCTGGATATCAATTTAACAATGAAGTGTTTGGAGTTAAAGGTGCCACAGAAGCAAGTTACTTAGCTATGGCAAATTTATTGTATAATAAACAACTTAATTGGATGAATGATGGAGATAGCCCAATTGGATCTGGAGGAGAAAGAAGAAAAGCATCATGGAATCCATCACATTTAATTAATTCCTATAAAATAAAATTGAGACAAAAGTAATACCATGGAAAACATAATTTTTTCAACATTTAGACATCCTGAATATTTTGACAATTCAAGAATATTGGTCGGACAAATTACTGAAGATATATTATCAAAAATGAGGCCAAATGATAAAATATCCCCATTTTATTATGAATTAACTGGAATTAATAAAGGCATTACAGGCAAAATAGATCTTTCTCCTTTCTGTCAGTATCAGTCAAACTTTACTCCCAAATTATCTATTATACCATGGTGGGAAAAAGCAGAAAAGTTATCCCTCCAAAAACATGTTTATCCTTTTTTATTATGGTTAAAGAAAACATTGTACAAACTTCAACATCAAACAAATAATCCAAAGATAAGAGAATATGCTTTGAAATTATCTTCATTGGTCTCTGAAACTTATCGTACAGCAGAAGAACAAGAAAACATTGGTTCTGTTATTGCAAATTTAAGCCATAAAATGGTCTCAGACATTTTAGAAAAAAAATTTAAACCTATTCCTTCTTATGCAAACTCTGATGTTAATAAAGAGTTTTTATCATTAACAATGAAGCATTTAAATAATCCTAATTTTATTAACTATATTTCCAGATTTTCATCAAGAACTGGGGATCTAGATTGGTCTTTTGTGAAAAGTGCATCTATATCAAGCATTCATAGAATAGGTTTTAGAAAAAACAAAATTGAACAAAAAGAAATTGATATATACACTGGCAAACCTTTAAAAGAAAAATTTTTTTTAACTAATAAAGATTTATATAAAATGATATATTCAAGCATGGAAAGTAAAACGGAGCAAATTATTGCTATTGGTTATTATACAGATATATTAAGAGGATGCGTATTTCCACAAAAAAAAATTTTCACCTTGGAAATGATAGAGGTGGAATGAATAATGTTAGTAACAAACTAGATGATAAATCATGTCGTTTGTTACAAATAACTCCTGGTAAATCCGAAAGCTTTGACCCTTTTGAAGCCAAATTTGGTAGAAAATTTTCTCTTATAGAAACTTTTTTACTTAGAGACAGTTTAGATTTAGAAAATACACTAAAAAGAGTAGAAAACACTCAAATAAACCTTTTACAAGAACAATCAAAGATTAATTACAATACAAATCTAACTTTTAAAAATTATAATCTCCGTTAACAAAAAACATCATCAATAAAAAAATTTATTCAAAGATACTCAACCAATGTCTCTATCACCATTATATTTATTAAGAGAATCTTCTAAATAAGCTATACTAAAATCACGATCACTCCAAAAAAAGTGCGAAATGGAAATTACAACCTAAAAATGCCAGTTCATATAGAACTGGCATTTAGTGGTGGGCCCGGAGGGACTTGAACCCCCGACCAGACCGTTATGAGCGGCCTGCTCTAACCAACTGAGCTACAGGCCCAACAGTGATTAGTGTTCAGAAATTAGGATAATTACGCCTAATAGTCAAGAACTTTTTTAAAAATCAGCGACTAACAAAGATTTGAGATTGCAAAATTATTTTTAATTTAATATCATACATTTGATTTCAAATTATTTATATTTATTAACCCAAAAATAAAAACTTTATGAACACTTTTTTGATTGTTTTAGGTATCATTTTTTTAGTTGTTCTGATTCTTGCTCTCGCTTTCAAATTTTTCATTCTTAATCCATTTGAAAAATCGATTAGAAACTGTGAATTCTTCAAAAGCGACGATCCTCTCTTTGAGTAAAAATTTCAAAAACACTGGCGGATACTTTCTTAATTAAAAAAAGAAACTTTCCGCCTTTATTTTTATTCTTTCAAAAAGTTTTGAAGCACTTCCACTAACGGCATATATTCCGTATAGCAAAACTGATTTCCAATTTTGAAAAATGCTTTTTCATTATCTATAATAATAGCTCTTTGATAAAACTTATCGTCTCTCTGCAAAACATATTCCACGCCCACATGAGCTTTTTTATGTGCTTCAAACTGTTCTTTCGAACCATGAAAATATCTTGTTATTGCAACCTCTTTTCTAAGTAAATTCTTCAAAACATTTTCATAGCCTTGATTCGGTTGGACTGAGCTTTTATCTAGTTCACTATGAACCACAATCAACGTTTTCTCTGCTCTAGAAACAGCATCAATCACCCTGATAAGTACTTCTTCATTTTCAATGACTTTATAGAGCATTATCTTCCCTCTCCTTTTGTGCACATAAATCTAAACGCAGACATTCTTGGTTTTTCATCTTTATAGAACACAGCATTTGCTTCATTCAATGGAACCGAAGAAAAAGAGATTTTCTTATCTTCTGCCTGAGATTTTTCATACGCATTATAAACTTGTGCAAAGCTGTGAAGTGAATATTTGAAGACTGGCACAGGTGTTTTATATCCTGTCACATTGGCATATAAAATATCTTCTCTCATATCCATTTTTCCCATCATATTTTGCAATCTTGAAAAAGTATTTTCTGCATTTTTTGCATTGATATCTTTTGGTTTGATAATATTCAAAAAATTCTCCATATGTTGCGAAGGAACTTCTAAAGTTTTGAGTGTTGTTGCCTTGTCCTTAAAACGATACACAAGCGGATCTGAATAGCAATCAATTTCATTCCTAATCATATGCTCAGTAAACTTACCATAATTTACATTCGCAATATCAACATTGAGCAACAAAACTTCTTGGTTCTTATTTATTGTTTCATAATCTCTCAAAGTTTTGATTGAAACATTTTTGCCAATACTCTCTAGCATTTTCTTCAAAGCTTTAATTTCTAAAATTTCCAAACTGTCAGATTTATAATCTACAACTTCTTCTCTCGTCATCAAAACAACATCATCTTTGTTCAAATATGTTTCTGCAGATTTTTTGATTTTATCTTTGAGTTCAAAATTAGATTCAATCACTTTTTGAATATGTTGATTGCTTGGACGATTGAGCATTGTCATAAACATGCCCACATCTGGCATATTGATTTTTTCAATTTCAACATTGCCTTTGTTGTCCACAAAACAATCGGGTTGAAAATAGAGCAAACCCTTTTCTTTGTAGTCTACATTTCCTTTTTGATGAAAATCTTTTTCTGCACGGATAATTGCTTCTTCATAAGATTTTCCATCTCTAATATGTCCTCTGGCATATTCTGCAAGCGATAGACTTTTGTTCAAAGCTTCATCAATTTTCGCTCTGAGTTCAGGAATTTTTGTGATTGGAAATTCGACATTTTTGTCTGCACCAGTTGGGCGAATAAAAAAGAAACCACTCTTGCTACCAACATTTTCACCATTATGAAAGGCAACGCCTTTTGCTTCTGCCAAAGTTCTAAACTTGTTGGTCAAAATTGCTGTTTTATTATAGTCATTTTTCTCAAAGGCTTTTTGAATTTCTTCCACAAACGAATTAAGCTCACTATCTTGCAAACGATCAAATTGTTCTGAAAGAATTTGTTCAGGAAGGGCAAACCCCTTATCTTTTTGAAGGTTATATTTGAGGCGATCATCATTTCCTAAATCAAAACGAGTGAAGTTTCCTCCAGGGCCTTGATCCATACGTAAATGACGATATGCACCTGCTCCACGAAGGCGATAATTAATTTCCTGAGCGTTGCCAGGGATAGAACGCCAACAGAAGGTCAAAAGGCGGGTTGTTTCTGATATCACGGAAGTTTTTGTGTGTTGAGATAATGTTCTCAGCAGAAGGTTTTTCAATTCCATTGATTGCTGCGGCTAAATCGTAGTATGTTGAAAAGCTACCGCCAGCCATTTTCACACGACCATGTTGTTCAATTTCATAATTAAATGACATTATTAATCTCCATTTTTATAATTAAAATCAGTATATTAGAATATTTTAGATATGTAAATTTAGGGTACAGGAATATATGGCACTAGCAGTGCCACCAAAGTTTTTGAGAATTTAGGAACAAATTTCCTAACAACTTTTTCACCCTTAAATGAAGTTAATAACGGAGATTATAGTCTCAAACTTATAAGGAGTTGTCAATAAAAAAATAACCTTTATGCAAATTGCATAAAGGTTATTTCATAAAATTAAATGTCAAAATAATTGTGAAATTTTATCATCTCAGCATATTCTTCTCCAGAAATTCGATTGATAAACTCATTCTTTTCCACGGAAAATATATCTGCAAAAAGAACAACTTGATCGCCAATAATTTGGGGATAAACATTGACCTTTTTACCCTGATAAGTCAAGCGATCTGGTGTTTCAGCTTTCAAGGAAAAATCTTTAAGTACACTTGGAGTAATCACATCCAAAAGCTCTTCCGTTCGCAAAGTTTTTGTTTTTTCAATAACAAACTCTTTTATACCATTCAGATAGCACATTGTTCTGAAAGAAGAGAAATTTCCGCCAATGCAAATATTATAACTATTAACATCTAGAGATAGCATATATGTATCTCCAATGAGAATAGTGCGACGAACATTTGACGATTGAAACGAATGGAAATCAAACTTATTGAAAGGGACTCTCTTAAGTTCTGAAATCTGAGAAATTTTTTTATAAATTTCTTCCTTAGACATCGATTTAGCTTTTTCGTCATAATAAACAAACTTAAATTCTTCGTCTATTTTCTTTTCAACTTCTGAACAATAAGCACCAATACAAATTTTTTGAGAATCAAAATACAGTCTCAAAATAAGATAAACAACAATATTTCCTCGTTGTTCCTCATTCAAAATGAATATTGTTTCTTTCATAATAGTCATGTTTTAATAATTTACAATTGGACAAATCATATTACTTTTGACAAAAAAGTCAAGTTAGAATCTTTTTAACAAAAAAAATAACAGCTCCTCATAAGAGATGCTGTTATTTCTAAAACTTTAGTCGATTGCTTTTAGATAATCATCAAAGAACTGACCAAATTTTTCGTTTCTCAGACAATTTGAAGAAGATAAAACCTCGTTGTTTTTCACAACATGATAAAAATCTTTTTTCGGCATATATGTCTCAACAATCGAGAAAGTTCTGAGAGAATTTGAGTGTTTTAAAACTCTAAAGCCAGACACAGTTATCACCTTTCCCATTTCGCGATAGCTTTGAAAGACAGATTTATATGCATCATATCCAAGATCGTCAAAAGTTAGTCTTCCTTCTTTCACACAGTTGATGGAAAGCGCTTTCATCTTTTCAACAACATCTGCATAAGAACAATCAATTTTTTTTGCTTCAAGAAAAATCAAACCTTCTACATGTTGTTCTGTTTCTTCAAAAATCGTAATTCCTGAACACATTAGCCCTTCATATGAGATGAAATATGTTTCATATTTATCTGCAATCGGCATGCGAAAAATCTTGATGTTTTTCTTTTTCATACTGTTTTGTTTTGATGAATAATAATAAAGAATTTGTAATTTAATGTGGCAACAGAGTACCTTTTTTTGGAAATTTTGTCAACTTAAATCAATATCATAAAAAAAGCCAATCTATTTGACTGGCTTTTCTAAAATATAAATTATGCTTTTTTCCAAGTTGTTCCTTGAGCCGTGTCTTCAAGAAGAACTCCCTCCTCCTTCAAATCATTTCTGATTTTGTCAGCCAAAGCATAATCTTTGTTTTTCTTAGCATTAATACGCTTTTGGATGAGTGCTTCAATTCTTTCACCTTCCTCATCACCATGCGTACCTTTGAACCAAACTTCTGGATCTTGATATAAAATTCCCAAAAGTTCTGCACTTGCTAAAAGTTTAGATTTCAATTCTTTTTGCTCTGCAAAATCTTCTGCTTTATTTAAGCTATTAACCAACTCATGAATGACTGATAATGCTAATGGCGTGTTCAAATCGTCACACATAGCATCAACCAATCTTTCATCAGGTTCTGCAACAAAAAGTTCAACATCTTTCACACGTAGCAAAGCATTATAAAACTTGTCTAAAGTCGCCTTAGCAGCATCCAAATTTTCAAATGTAAAATTATATGGTTGGTGGTAGTGAGTTGTGATAAAAGCTAGTCTCAAGGCTTCTGCTGGAGCTTTTTCAAACACCTCTATAACAGTATAAAAATTGCCTAAAGATTTAGACATTTTCACGCCATCAACCATCAACATTCCAGCATGAACCCAATATTTGGCATAGGAATCATGTGGATGAGCGCAGCAAGATTGTGCACATTCATTTTCGTGGTGTGGAAAAATCAAATCATTTCCTCCACCGTGAATATCAAAAGAATTTCCGAGGAGTTTTGAACTCATTGCAGAACATTCCAAATGCCAACCTGGACGTCCATATCCAAATGGACTTTCCCAACCTTGCTCGCCTTTTTCTTTGTCAGCCGGTTTCCACAAAATAAAGTCTGCTGGGTTTTTCTTATATCCTGCAACATCAATTCTAGCACCAGCAATCAATTCTTTGAGAGGGCGACCAGAAAGAAAACCATAATTAGGCATAGATTCAACATCAAACAAAACATGTCCATCTGATTCATAAGCATGACCTTGTGACATAATTTCCTGAATAAGGACAATCATTTCTTGGATATATTCTGTCGCACGAGGACGATGGTTTGGAGATTGAACATTCAAACTGCCCGTATCTTCCAAATACCACTCCAATGTTTCATCCGTAATTTCTCTAATCGAACGACCTGTTGTTTCAGCCTTAGCTAAAATCTTATCATCAACATCTGTAATGTTTGAAACATAAGTCACATGTTCACTACCATAAACTTGTTTTAAGAGACGAAACCAAACATCAAAAATGACAGCTGCTTTTGCATTTCCAATATGGGCTCTATCATAAACCGTAGGTCCACACACATATATACGCACATTTTTTTCATCAATTGGAACAAACTCTTCCTTACGGCGAGCCAATGTGTTGTGCATATATATTTTTTTCATCATCATTTTCCTTGTTTGTTTATTATAAAAATTCAACCTTTCAATAATATCTGTTTTGAATATATTTTCAACGTTTTTTTACCAAAAGTCATATTGACTTTTCGCCTATAAACATTACTAATAAGAGCGACAACTTAATTATTAATTTTTTATTTTTAACACTTTAAAAAATATGGAAATTTTTCAAATTCTGCGTTATGTCACTTTGACATATTTTTTGATTTTCTTAGGTCTAAATTTTGCTTGGCTAGTTTTCACGATGTTCAGACATCCTGAAGAATTCATTGAAGAATGGCTTACCCCGCAAAGCCCTAAGAGTGGATATAACTTTAAAGACAGTCTTAGTTATTCATCTCTCAGCAAAAAAATCAACGTCGGAATTTATGTCTTCTTTATTACGGCAATCACGATTGTTTTGACACAAATTAACTGGTTTTACAGTTCAACACTTGTATGGATTGTCCTTTTTCCAATTCCACTTGCAATTATGGTTGATATAGCTTTTATCAGCTATATTGGCTTGCAAAAACTTGGAATCATCTTTTCCCATTTTTTCGAAATGGCAAAACAAAAACTCTTGAAGTAACCTTCAAGAGTTTTTTCTTTTTTATTCTGGCTGAATGCTTAATGATTCATTTAACATTTTTTCATTATTAATTTCAATAGACTTTGTAATATCTTCTAGATCTTCCAAAAACCATTCAATATCACCGTCGTTTCGAGCAATCATTTCTGTAAAACGATTACGATAGGCTAAGAGAAAGCTACTCTCTGCAATTTTCAAATCTGTAATCATAATTTTTCCATTTTTGCGATGAACTCTAAATTCAACCAAAAAATTTTGCTTCTGAGCCCCCTCTCCTGTAATGCCTTTTTTAAGCTCGACATTCGCATAAATATTAGCATAAAGAGATTCTGTAACAACTTTTGTAATTGTGAAATCAACATCTTCTCTTTTGAACTGGATTGGAAAACTTTTATAAAGTGCTAAAGAATATCTTTTGAACAAAGGGAAATATTGCTCTTTTTGTTCAGGAGTCATTGTTCTCCAATATTTTCCCATTACAAATTTGGCAAGATGTTCTAAATCAACATCATTAACCAATAAATTATCAAGTTTTTCATATTTTTTTTCCATATCTGGTTCAGCAAGTGTAGAAATAAGGTCTTGCCCTTTACTTTCCGCCCAAATTTTTGCCTCTTTTTGAGTGATTTCTTCCTGATTTGCTTGAGCAAGAGGAGAAAACATCAAACTAAATATGATAAGTCGCAAAAAAAACTTAACTCTCATCAAAAAACCTTTTATAATCAGTTTCAACATATTTCAATTATATAACATCTGGTAATTAAAATGAAATTAAAATTATGTATTTTTTCTGCTTTATTTATGTCATTGACTGGAAATGCGCTTGCTGATGACGTTGGTATTCGCTTTATTAGTGCAAGAGGAAAAGTTCTCTGCGGAGCAAATTTATATGAAAAGACCTATGCGTATAAAGACGAAGACGGATATATGAAAGGTTTCGCCGTAGATTTATGTCGTGCACTTTCTGCCGCAATTTTTGATGATACAGAAAGATATGAAATTATTGATACCAATGAAAGAAATATGGAAAGTTTTCTTACTAATGAAAAAATTGATATCATGATTGGGGCAAATGCACTTCCTGCAAGTCAAGATTTCAATTCCAAAGTTGTTGCCTTGAGCCCAATTTTATATGACAAGCAAACACTTATTGTAAAAAAGAGGGAAAATGCTAAGTCTTTGAAAGATTATAAGGGTGAAAGAGTTTGTACTGTTTTAGACTCTTATGAAACTTATAATATGCAAAAATATATCAATGATTATGACCTAGACTTGAATATCCTTCCATTCAAAACACAATCTCAAGCTAAAGATGCCTTTTTTCTTAATAGATGTGCAATCATCACTGGGGACAGCATCTATCTTCAATCTCTGTTCAATAATTCACTTGGCAGAAAAGATACTTTAGAAATTGTTCCAGAAAATATTGCAACAAAACCAATTTATGCTTTTGTAAGAAAAGACAATCCAAAATTCAAAGTCACTGCAGAATGGATTTTCAATGCGCTTAAACTTGCAGAAGATATGGATATTAATTCTAAAAATGTTGATGTTGTTATTGGTGTGAAAGATGATTCTGCTAAGAATTTACTTGGTGATAATCCAAAACTTTGGGAAAAATATGAACTTCGTCCAACTTGGGTAAGAAAAGCCATTAAAAACATTGGAAACTATGGTGAAATCTACGAGAATAATTATGGAGAAAACTCTCCTTACAAATTGAATAATGATACCAACAAAATCATTTCTAAAGGTGGACTTCTTACACTGCAACCTTTTCTATAAGGTTTTCTAGAATAAATTTATAGCCTTCGCTAACGGCCTCATCGCTAATTCGGTGTTGTCCGTTTTCTACAACATAAGTTTTCACACGACAACCATTCTTTTCCAAATTCTCTTTAGTAAAATCTAGAGCTTCAAAACGAACTTGATTGTCAATATTTCCATGAACCAACAAAGTGTTTGGGCTGCTCTTGTGATTTTGAAGCAAATATTCATAAGGTGCGATAATCCCACTAAAACTGAGAAGTCCTGCAATTTTGTGCTCTCTCATTAAAGCTGTGAAAATTGCAAGCGTTGCTCCCTGAGAATAACCACAAAGATACAAATCTTCATCTGCTAGACCATATTCATTCAGAAGATTATCAATATATTCTGAAACCATATTATACGCCTCCATAATACCAGGCTTCATTCTTGAATAAATATCAACACACTCTTTCAATGTCGCAACCGTTTTGCGATCATCATTATCATCAAAACGATGCATAGAATACCACTGAAACTTCTTAGGATAAATTTCGCAAGGAATGGGTGATTTTGGGATATGGACAGCAATATTATCCAACCCATCAATGAGAGGGGCTATTTTTTCGTCAACATATTCAGGACTATCAATATAGCCGTGAAAAAAAACGATTAGTTTTTTAGGATGTCCTTTTATGTGAACAATTTCTTCTTCAATCATAGAGCCACTCCGAAAATTTCTTTTGAGATAGATAGCATATAAAAATTAAAATAAAATAAACAAGATGTTACACAATATTTCTGGTTCACTCCTCTAAAAAAGAGCCACTCTATCAAGTGGCTCTTTTTCAATTGAAATGATTTATTCGTCAGCTTGAGAGACAAAATTCAAATCGTCTACATGAGAGACCTCTTCTGTTTCCTCACCTTCAACAATGATGTTCTCATCAGATTCAGTTCCTTCTAAATCCTCATCATCATCGTCAGCATCAAGCCAAGTCACACTCACAACATTTTCATCTTCAGCCGTTCTGAACAAGATAACACCTTGTGTCTTACGTCCAGCAATTCTAATGTCATCTACTGGCATTCTGATAAGTTTACCAGCATCTGTCACCATCATAATATGGCTTCCTTCAACAATTGGGAATGAGCTAATAACTTCTTTATTACGAGCAGACATTTCCATATTGGCAATACCACTACCACCACGACCTGTTGTACGATATTCATAAGAAGATGAACGTTTACCATAACCTGTTGTTGTCACAGATAAGATAAATTGTTCTCTTTCTGCCATTTCCTTATATTCTTCTAAAGAAATACCTTCTTGCAAGTAGCTGCTTTCTGAAATTGGAGCATCTGGATTTTCTGCCATAGCACGTTTGATTTCAGAAGAAGTTCTGAGATATGCATCTCTTTGTTCTGCTGTTGCATTAGAGTGGTTAAGAACAGACATTGAGATTACGCTGTCATTTTTTGCCAATTTAACACCACGGACACCCGTAGAATTACGTCCAACAAACACACGAACTTCGGTCACAGGGAAACGGATACCCTTACCAAACTTTGTAGAAAGTAAAATATCTTCATCTTCATTACAAATTCTAACGTTAATAAGCTTGTCATCATCATCCAATTTCATGGCAATTTTACCATTAGATTGAACATTAACAAAATCCATCAAACTATTACGACGAACATTTCCTTGAGAAGTTGCGAACATAATAGACAAGTTTTTGCAATCATCCTCGTTCTCTGGAAGTTTCATCACAGTTGTAATTGTTTCACCTTGTTCTAGAGGTAGCAAGTTGATGAAAGGCTTTCCTTTAGAGGTTGGAGAACCAAGCGGAAGTTTATAAACTTTCATCTTATAAACCAGACCTTTTGAAGAGAAGAACAACACAGGTGTATGTGTGCTTGCAACGAACAAGCGAGAAACAAAATCTTCTTCCTTCGTAGACATACCAGATTTTCCTTTTCCACCACGTTTTTGAGCACGATAAGCATTCAAAGGAACACGTTTAATATATCCAGCATCCGTCACTGTCACAACCATTTCTTCTCTTTGGATAAGAGATTCAATATCTGTGTCATATTCGATGTCTTCAATGATAGAACGACGAGGTGTTGCATATTCATCTTTGATTGCAACAAATTCATCACGCATAATGCCATAAAGTTTTTCACGAGAAGCCAAAATTGAAAGATATTCTTTAATATCATCACCAAGACCACGAAGTTCATCGTGAATTTTATCTCTTTCCAAACCAGTCAAACGGTGCAATCTCAAATCGAGAATTCCTTTTGCTTGTTCTTCAGATAGACGATATTTTCCATCTTCAACTTTTCTATCTGGCTCATCAATCAAAATAACCAATGGTTCAACATCTTTTGCTTCCCAAGAACGTGAAAGAAGTTGTTCTTTCGCATCTTGTGGATTTGCAGCAGAGCGGATAAGATTGATGACTGTATCAAGATTTTCAACAGCAATCGCTAAACCCACCAATAAGTGAGCTCTATCACGACATTTATTGAGATCAAAAACAGTACGACGTCGAATGACTTCTTCTCTAAATTCAATAAACGCTGTCAAGATTTCTTTCAAATTCAACATCATCGGACGACCATGGTGAATCGCAAGCATATTCATACCAAAACTTGTTTGAAGCGCCGTAAACTTATAAAGTTGGTTCAACACAACATCAGCTTGGAAGTCTCTTTTGATTTCGATAACTACACGAACACCTTGACGGTCAGACTCGTCTCTAATGTCTGAAATGCCTTCAACTTTCTTTTCTTTAACAAGTTCTGCAATTCGGCTAACCAAAACAGATTTATTAACTTGATATGGAATTTCGTGAACGATGATTGCTTCTTTATCTTTACGCAATTCTTCAATGGTACATTTTGCACGCATCACAACAGAACCACGACCTGTCAAATAAGCAGATTTCGCACCACCATAGCCCAAAATCAAACCACCTGTTGGGAAGTCTGGAGCAGGAACAATATTAATCAAGTCTTCTAAAGAAATTTCTGGATCATCAATGCAAGCACAACAAGCATCTAAAACTTCACCCAAGTTGTGTGGAGGCATATTTGTTGCCATACCAACCGCAATACCACTTGTACCATTAACCAGTAAGTTAGGAAAGCGAGCTGGCAAAACAGAAGGCTCCATAACTGTTTCGTCATAGTTTGGAACAAAGTCAACAGTATCTTTATCAATATCATCAACCAAAGCTTGAGAAACTTTTTTGAGTCTAGCTTCTGTATAACGCATTGCCGCAGCACTGTCACCATCCATTGAACCAAAGTTTCCTTGACCATCAATAAGAGGAAGTCTCATTGAGAAGTCTTGAGCCATACGAACCATTGTATCATAAATTGAAGCATCACCGTGTGGGTGATATTTACCCATAACATCACCAACGATACGGGCAGATTTTCTGTGTGGTCTATTATGCTCATAACCACTTTCGTGCATAGAATAAATCACACGACGGTGAACTGGTTTTAAACCGTCACGAACGTCAGGAAGCGCACGAGAAACAATCACACTCATTGCATAATCGAGATAAGAGCGTCTCATTTCTTCAGAAATAGGTACCGTTGAAATGTTTTTACCAAGTTCAACAGCACTTTCTAAAACTTCATTTTCATCACTCATTTAACATACCTTTACTAAGTTTTTTAACTTCCTTGTTTATACCAAGAAAAACAAGCTCTCTCCAGATTTTTCTTGAACTTATACCCATTAAAAAAGGCTGCTTTTTGCTCTAAGCTCAAAAAAACAGCCTTAAAATCGATTTCAAGTTTTTTTCAATGACAAAAGGTTAATATAAAAACACTAAAAACTCAAAAAAACCACTTTAGAATTGATTTCAAAAAAAGAGAGAATAAAAATATCCTCTCTTTTTTATAAAATCCATCAATGACTAGAACGGAATATCATCATCTAAATCTGCTGCGGCAGAAGAAGAACTATCCCAACCACTTGAAGAAGCAGATGATGAACCAGAGAACACATCATTTCCACCTGCTGGAGCGAAATCACCGCCATCACGACCATCAAGAAGAACTAAACTTCCACTGAAGTTTTGCAAAACAACTTCTGTTGAATATCTTTCTTGTCCGCCTTGATCTTCCCATTTACGAGTTTGGAGTTGACCTTCTAAATAAACTTTTGAACCTTTTCTCAAATATCTATCAGCAATATCAGCAAGTTGTGGATTGAAGATAACAACTCTATGCCATTCTGTACGGTCTCTTCTTTCACCAGTTGCTTTATCTTTCCAACTGTCTGTTGTTGCCACACTCAAGTTGACAATTTTTGCACCACTAGATGTGTTGCTCACTTTTGGGTCTGCCCCAAGATTGCCGACCAAAATAACTTTATTAATGCTACCTGCCATTTTTTTCCACCTTTAGATTTGAGGAAACCCTCATTTTTTAAAACATTTAACTTAATATACAAAAACAAAAAATATAATAAACGAAAAAGCTTTCGTTTTACACAGTTTCTTATTTGACTTGTTCAAAATGACCGTCAGAAATTTTATAAACACTATAATTTAGCGTATCTTCTGGAGAACCATTTTTGAACACAACTTCGCCCCAAGTCGTCTCAAACTTATCGTTAATAAGAAGTTTTGAAAGCGTATCATAGTCGAATGAATCTGACTTTAAAACCAAATCTTGCCAAAGTTTAACCGCAGAATAACTATATACAGACAGACCTTCGGGTTCAATACCTAAAAGTCTAAATTCTACTAATTTTTCTGTAAAAGAAGGACTATCTTTTAATGAAGGCAAACCAATAGAATATGTTCCTTCTGCCACTTTTCCTAAGACGTCAACATAATCATCTGTCAACTGATAGCGATTGGTGAAAATGATAAACTCTGGTTTTCTTTCCTTGATTTCCTTGAAAACTTCAATCACTTTATTGGAGCTTCCTAAAATATAGGCCATTTCATAACCCGTCTTGGTAACAGCCTTTGCTAAACTTTCTGAACTTTTATATTTATTGACATCGAAAGACTTAAATTGTTCAGAAAGATTTGCTTTTCTAAATTCAGCTTGAACAACTGCGGCAATATCAACAATATCTCTGTCATCACTATCATAAATTAGAGCAACTTTTTTGTCTGAAAATGACTCTTGATAAAATTCGAAAAAATCTTTTCCTTGACGTTCCTTACTGCCAAGCATTTTAACCAAACCTTTGTGGTTTTGCTTATAGTTGTTCGTACCAACAGAGTTTGGAATAATCTGAAAAATTTTAGCCTTAGCAAAGGTCTCTGAAATTTCTTCAAACGAATTAGAACAATACGGGCCAATCACCAGAGAAACTTTATCTTGTTTAGAAGAACTCACACTAATCATCTGAGCAGTTGAAAGAGAAAGGACATCATTACATTGGTCTGAAACAGTTATAAGATTGATTTTCTCTCCCTTAATGCCGCCATTGCTATTGATATCTTCAATGGCAATTTTTGCACCTTCAATAATTTCTTCTCCCATTTCCTCATAATTTCCATCTTGCGGAGAAATGACAACCACATTGACATCCGCATAAGAAATTTCGCAAAGAAATAGCGAAAAAATAAATATAAATAATCCCAAAAATCTCAGCATAAATAACCTGTTTCATATGAAATAACTTATGCATTATAAAATATCCTCGACAAAATACAATAAGTTTTATTCTCAGATTTATAATATTGACAGAATCACCAAAAATATGAGAATATAGAGGTTGAAAAAATATTATTAACTCACAAAAATTATAATTATGTATTTAATAAACAAAAGTTCAGAAGCAGTCAAAACTGGAATTACAGGAAGAATTAATTCAGATGAAATTTTATGTGAATCACTTGGCTTTAACATTTTTAATTCAGATAAACTCTTAAAAGATTTAGCAGAATTATATAATATTGTTGTTGATGACATCATTTACAACAAAGTTAAATCCGAAAAAATAGATTCACAAAAAGCTTTAGCTGAACTCCTAACGGTAATTGGAATTGACGCCCAAGAACAAATAAACCATTCTTTATATTTTGATAAAATAACATTTGACGAAATTGCAAAACAATGCCATGTCGAATTGGTTCAGGCCTATTTTATGCACGAAAAGAAACCTCTGAGAACAATTGAATGGGTTATTGAGGTAAACAGCCTTGACAATCAAAAACAAAAAACATTCACCGTTTCATTGGATGCTGTTCTAACATTTAGAGAATGCACACAAATTGCCGATATTCCAGTTGCTGAAAATGAGGTCTTGGATATTTCAAGATGCGAGTTAGAAACTAAAATGGAAAATGGAAATTTGGTTTTTACTGCTGTTCCTCACAAAGAACAACTTTTCATCTACAAAAAAGATGCAAAAGGTGGATATGTTCTTGAGGAACATAAATCCGAGTAAAGTATGGATATAAAGAACACTGTGTTGCTTTTTGCAATCAGTGTTCTTTTTTTATCAAATCCATCAGAAGGTAAAGCTCTTCAACAAATTCTTTTTTCTTGGTGATTTTAGCTTCAAAGACTCCTGAACTGACCTGCTCAAAAGAACCTAAATTTTCCCAATAATTTTCGAAACAAGCCAAGACTGAAACCAAATCATACAGATTTATCTTTCTCACTTTTTCAAAAACAATTTTCACATCATCCGTAGCAAGTACTTCATCCCCTTCAGCCACAAAAACTTGATTAAAACGCTCAAGTGTAAAATGTTGATTCTTTCCTCTAGAAACAGAATCCCAAATGCGATAAACAAACATTTTGTATGAGGCAGACAAATTTTGAGCAATCGGATTGTTATAATCTTTCAAAACATCAAAATATTTTCTTCCGTCCACACTCACTTCATAGATTGTTTCTTTGGGAACTAAAATAAGTGGAATCATATTGTCTATTGCAGTCTCGAAAACAGTCCATGCCGCTTCATAGCACTGAATGAGGTTATGTGAATTTATGGCTGGCAGAACATCATCTTCGTCCAGTTCATAGCCACCCATCACCACAATCTTTTTAGTCTTCGCAATAAAAAGTTCAAAGTCATTTTCAATAAAAACTTCCAAGTCAGGCATAATTGCATTAACTAAAACTGTCAAAGACCCAACTTCAGCTTTTTCATAAACGCGTTTCAAGAGGTCTTGTGAAGAAAGCTCAATCTCTTGCCCAATTTCTTCAAGTTTACTAGCCCCCTCTTCTTCATAATAGCCATTTCCTTTAATTCCATTATATCTAGGATATTCAACACCCACTGCAACAGGCGCATTAATCCCTAAACTCAAAAAAGCACCTTTAGCAAATTTAGCACGCTTAAGCCTAATTTCTTTATCACCATAAGTTGCAATAACTGCTTTCAGATGAGCTTTCTCCTCATTGATAAAATTTGCTAGTCCTACAAAACTAACTAAATCATCAGGGTCATTATTTGGGTCTGTGATAAGAACTATTTTTTCCATTATCTCTCTCGTGTAGGTTTTTGAGTAAAACGATTTACTTGTTTAGGTTCATTCTTATACATCTTTTGAAGAACAGATAAAGTGTCTTTATCAAGATATTCCATTGTTTTATTACCAATCTCTTTAGGAATTCCAAATCTTGCTTCAGCAATTGCTCCCGCCATTGCAGCAAGAGTGTCACTATCTCCGCCCAAAGATACAGCATTTCTAATTGAATCTTCAAAAGATTTTCCTTCCAACGCACAAGTAATCGCATCTGGAACCGTAATATTACAGGTATAGTCAAATTTAGTTCTCATTTCTCTGAGTTCATCAACAGACTTTGACATATCATAACCATAATCAGATTCAAGCATTTGCCGAATTTGGGAAACAGGGGCTTTTTTGAAAGTATGATGCATCACATCAATATATGCCCTAACAGCACGATGACTATCAGGATGATTATGGGTTGCATTTGTGAATATTTCCGCTCTTTCAAATGCTTCTTTTCTATCTCGAATAAGGAAAGGAACTGGGCTAATTCTCATCACACAGCCATTCGTATTTGCACCATAAGGACCCGCATTTTCATCTTTTGCCCAAGCCATAAATTTTTTAGAAAACCACGCTTTGCCATATTGATTTGGCTCACCTGTATCGTATTTAAGTGCCCATGTACGCAAAGCTTTTTCTGATGTTCCACCTTCCATAAGCCATTCAGCAGCAGCCATAGTCAAAATCGTATCATCCGTGAAGCTCCCATCTTTTGAAAACAAAGGAAAATCTTTTGTTTTGATATTATTCCATTCATAAACAGAACCAACAATATCTCCAATCACAGCTCCAAACATGATAAAACCTCACTTTTATTAATGAGGCTTTATCATAACTGTCTTAAATTATTTGTCAAAAACTATATCTTACACCTAGGTTGACAGAAAGAGCATCTACAATTGATCCAGTTTCATACATTATATCTGAATATAAGCTCCAACGACTGTCAATTTTTGCATTCAAACCACCACCAAATTCAACTGTTGTTCCACCGGCAGAAGAATCTATTTCAACTTCGCTAAACGACATTGTACTTTTTCCATCAAAATCATGCGCAAAACCTAATTGGATGAAAGGCTCGAGGAAAAGACCATTATCCATTTTATTTTGATAGTAAATCGTGATTGCATTTTTGAAAATCTTACTTGTTGTTTCGCTATATCTAGCCATAATACCATTCTTATTTTTAGAATGCCCACCCTTTGAATAGATATAAGCCAAAACCGCTTTAGGTTCAAAAACGAACTGTTCTTTAGAATTCAAAGCATAATTCCAACGCTTTCCAAATTCAGCCTCCCCAGCAAAATAATTTCTATTTGATTCATATGAGACATCAGTTTCTTGCGAACTCTTGTTTTTAACATTCATATCAGAAAGAAAATATCGCAAAGACACATCTGCAAAATATCCCTCATTACCTAACCAAGTTCCATAAGCACCAAAGTTAGGAGTTTTAATTTTTCCGCTTCCCTCTTTATTATTATGTTGTTCAATTTTGATATCACCTGTATATAAATATCCGAACATTCCTCCAATGTAATATTTATTTCCATAGGAAGAATACACATTATAATCATAGCCAGATTCAAAACCATACAAATCCATTTTTACCTTTGCATGATCATCAAGTTCAACTTTCTTTGCATAAGTTCTGACCCAAGCACCTTCTTTTGAACTTGGAGAAACCTCTCTTAATTCACCTAATCTCTTTCTAAGTTCATTCATTCCAAACTTAATTGCAGAAAGGTGAACTGAAGGAACATCAAGAGATGTCTTCGCAACAGGTGAAAGCCCTCCTGAACCACCAGATGAATCTTGTGCTCTTAGATAGTAGTTATCGCCATTACCATCCAAATCTCCTTTCTGCAAAGTATATTCATAAAGCCCACTATCAATCACTCCTCCATATAAAGTGAAGTCAGCTGAAGCGCTTGCTCCATCTTGTTCCACAACAAGAACACCATCATTTTTACCTGATCGACTTTCATTTTCGGCAACAGCATCAATATAAAGCACTGTATTTCCTGACGAACTTTGGGTTACAACAAGTTTATCACTCTTATCTCCAGCGCTATTGAGAAATGACTTAAGCTTAATTTTCCCATTTGTAGCGGTATAATTTTCCACTTTGAGAACATTATTTCCGTTTAATGAAGTTAAATCCACTGTAGAATTATCCAAAACAAAACGACTTATAACAGCAGAACTTCTTGCTTGCCAAAGACTGTTATTGAATAAGGAATAATTGATAACACCACGTTCTCCATCAACTATCCTTCCAAAAACCTGAGAATTATTAAGTTCAATATCAGCTTCTGACCCCGTAGTAGCTTTCAAAAAAAAGCCACCGTTTGCATCAAGAAAACTATCTTCAAACTTAATAGATGGAATTATCATTGAAGATTTATCAACCAAGATACCACCACTGTCTTGAAACACTACATTTGATGACTTAACATTTAAACTTGAACTATTGCGTAAAAAAGCAAACAGCTCTACATCTTTAAGCGAAACATTATAATTTTCAATTACATTGATACTTGCATTTGATGCATATAAAAAATAGTCCAATTGACTAACATCTATAATCCCCTTAGACAATGAAGTCAGTGAAACAGATCCATTCGCAAATATACCTATTGAATCACCATACAAAGATGAATTATTTTTAATTATCAAATCCATATTTGTAAGGCTTAAATTCTTTTCTGTATAAAAAGCATAAAAGGCAGATTGAGACTCATTTTCAGATATTTCAATTTTTCTATTACTTGCTTCATTACTACTTATTGCAGCTCCATTTTCAAAACGAAACCCTGCTGATGTCCCAATGGAGGAATTTTTATTGATTAAAACATCAACATTCTGAAATGATACATTTGTGTTTGCCAAAGCATAAACTCCGACAAAGTCACTAGAAAGAGCTTTATTGTTTATGAAAGAAACTTGTCCTGAATTGGCATTTCCTTCAATATTCAATGAGCCATCAGTTCCCAAAAAGATACCCGCAAACCTAGCTCCCTTATTTTCTTCAATAATAATATCCATATTTTTGATATTAATATCACTGCCACCACTCCACACATAAAGTGCTGAAGCAATATTTGAAGCTTCATTATAACTGTAGTTATATACGTTTCCACTTTCCGTTCCAAATAAATCCAAATCTGCTGTCGCAATACCATAATTATTTCCACCCACAGCATAATTATCCTGAAAACTTAAATTCATCCCAATAAATTCAAATTCAGCTGTTGGTGCACTTGCCCTTGATGCTGAATAAAGACCAGCAACCCAACCTTTTGAATAATTTTTATTGAATGAAAAGGTATTATCCATATCACTCCAAAATCTATATTTTGCCTGATTATTTACACCAATCGCATAAGTGCTACTAGCAGAAGAGCTATCGGCATATATATCCATATTTTTAATAAGTGTGTTACCACCTGAGGAAAAATTTTCTAAACCAATCGCATTTGAATAAGATACATTTCCAACAAAAATCTGGCCTCCCGCTGTTCCTCCATCAATTTCAAGCTTTCCCCCTTCATTATTTATTCCTGCATCTCCCTCACTCATACTAAGGTGTAATATCAATTGTTTGTTACTATCTGAAGAATAAAAATAAGCATTTCCAGAACTGCTAACCCAAAGATTTGCCCTGTTATAATAAGCATTGATATTTCCCGTAACAGCAACATCCCAAGGTTGACCGGAATTATTTGATGTGACACAAATACCACATTGATATCCTCCTGAACTAGCATTGCCAGAATAATATCCATCAACAATATTTGTATCACTGCCGATAAACAGTTGATCTGCTAAAACAGGACGGATAAAAACAATGAGAAAAAGTAATATAAATCTTAAAAATTTCATCTCAATCACCTCAAATAAATATATATTTAGGTAATTGCTTTTTTTTAAAAATCAAAAAAAAGCCCTCCTGTACTTAAGTATAGGAAGGACTTCTTTTTATCTAATTGATTACTTACTCAATTTTTCAGAAACAATCTTGCTCACAATTGCAGGATTTGCCTTACCTTGTGTTGCTTTCAAAGTTTGTCCAACAAAGAAACCAAGCAGATTGTTACGACCAGATTTGTATGCTTCAACTTCACTTGGATGTTTTATCATCAATTCATCAACCGTTTGTTCAATAAAAGCTACATCAGTTTCTTGCTTCAAACCTTTTTCAGCAACAATTTTTTCTGGATCTGCGTCATTTTCAAGCATTATCTCAAAAACATCTTTTGCAATTTTACCACTGATAACATCTTTTGAAATCAAATCAACAAGCTTACCCAAATTTTTCGCAGAAATTGGAGCTTTCGCAATCGTCAATCCATTTTTATTCAAAACAGCAAACACATCACCAATCAGCCAGTTTGCAACTCTTTTAGCATCAACACCTTGAGAAGCTTCTTCAAAATATTCTGCAACTTCTTTGCTTTCACAAATCACTCTTGCGTCATATTCTGTCAAGCCAAGTTCCTTGATGAAACGAGCTTTTTTTACATCTGGCATTTCTGGAATTTCAGATTTAATTTTTTCAACTAATCCAGTTTCCAAAACAAGTGGAAGTAAGTCTGGTTCAGGAAAATAGCGATAGTCATGCGCAAATTCTTTCTTACGCAACATATGTGTCACATCATGTAATGGATCATATTGACGTGTTGCTTGTTCAATTTGCCCACCATTTTCATAAACTTCAACATGACGTTTTGATTCAGCTTCAATCGCTTGCATCACAAAACGAACACTATTAACGTTTTTCATTTCACAACGTGGGCGTAGTTCATTTGAACCAACTGGACGAACGGAAACATTCACATCACAACGCATTGATCCTTCATCCATATTTCCGTCACAAGTTTCTAAATAACGAAGGAGTGAACGAAGCTTTCTCAAGAATGCACCCGCTTCTTCAGGCGAACGAAAATCTGGTTTTGTTACAATTTCCATCAAGCCAACGCCAGCACGGTTCAAATCAATCAAACTTTTAGTTGGTTCAATATCATGAATGGACTTACCTGCATCTTGTTCAATATGTAGTCTTTCAATGCCAATTGTTTTTTTGCTACCGTCTTCAAGTTCAATTTCTAAACTTCCCTCACCCACAATTGGATAAGCAAACTGAGAAATTTGATAACCTAAAGGCAAGTCTGCGTAAAAGTAGTTTTTACGTGCAAATTCAGAATATTCATTGATTTTTGCATTCAAACCCAAACCTGTTTTAACTGCCTGATGAACACATTGCTCATTAAGCGTTGGCAACATCCCTGGCATACCTGCATCCAGAAATGCTACATTATGGTTTGGTTCATCTCCAAAATTGGTAGAAGCCCCACTAAACATTTTAGATTTTGAGATAATCTGACAGTGAATTTCCAAACCACAAATAACTTCCCATTTACCTTTTGGTGTTTCAATAATATATCCACTCATTGTCCTATTTCCTCTCAAATTTTGCATCTTGTTCAAGCGCATAAGCTGTCTTGAAAATTGTCGCCTCATCAAATGCACGACCAATCAATTGCAAGCCCAAAGGCAAGCCGTCCTTAGACAAACCAATTGGCAAGCTCATTGCAGGTAACCCCGCCAAATTTGCTGTAACCGTAAAAATATCATTGAGATACATATTTACTGGATCATCATTCATTGTTTTATCACCAATTGCAAAAGCAGGTGTTGGTGTTGTTGTCGTCAAAATCACATCACATTTATCAAAAGCTTTAATGAAATCTTCTCGCACCAAACGGCGAACTTTTTGTGCTTTCAAATAATAAGCATCATAGTAGCCAGAAGAAAGAACGTATGTTCCAATCATAATACGACGTTTAACTTCTTTACCAAAACCTTGTGTGCGAGTATTGATATAAAGATTGTCCAATCCATCACCATCAACTCTTGTGCCATATCTAATCCCATCATAACGAGCGAGGTTAGAAGAAGCTTCAGCAGGTGCAATGGTGTAGTATGTTCCAAGCGCATAGTTTGTATGAGGCAAAGAAATATTCACAATTTCAGCTCCTCTGCGCTTGAGCATTTCAATTCCCATATCCCAAAATTTTGAAATTTCTTCATTCAAGCCTTGTGGGCGATATTCTTTAGGGATACCAATTCTCAAACCTTTCACATCTTGTCCCAAGAATGCTTCAAAGTTTGGCACATCAATTTTTGTGGAAGTTGAATCTTTTGTATCATATCCAGAAATTGTTTCCAAAAGGATAGCACTATCACGAACGTCTTTTGCCATAATTCCTGCTTGATCAAGCGAAGAAGCAAATGCAATCATACCATAACGTGAGCAACGACCATAAGTTGGCTTAATACCCGTGATACCACAATATGCCGACGGCTGACGAATTGATCCACCTGTGTCACTTCCTGTTGCAGCAGCACACATATTTGCAGCCACAGCAGCTGCAGAACCACCAGAAGAGCCTCCAGCCACAAGTTTCAATTCTTCTTTCCATGGATTGATAACTGGACCAAACTTGCTTGTTTCATTACTTCCACCCATTGCAAACTCATCCATATTAAGTTTACCTAAGAAAGAAGCACCACCATCAAGAAGCTTTTGTGTCACAGTTGACTCATATTCAGGAACAAAGTTCTCTAAAATTTTAGAACAAGCTGTGGTACGAATACCTTTTGTGCAATATAAATCTTTGATACCGAGAGGAATACCTTCAATTTTACCTTGTGTTCCATTAGCATATTTTTCATCAGATTTTTGAGCTTGTGCCAAAGCAATTTCTTCAGTTTCTAAAACAAAAGCATTCAAATTTTTTCTGTTTTTCATCTCATCCAAATAAGATTTTGCCACTTCCACACTAGAAAATTCTTTTTTTGCTAAACCCTTCAAGGTTTCTGCGATTGTCAATTTATTTAATTTACTCATTTTCAAATATCCTATCTATTCAACATCAACAACTTTAGGCACAACAAAATAGCCATATTCTTGCTCTGGAGCATTTGCAAGCACTTGCTTAGGATTATTCCCTGCTGTTACCTCATCTTTACGGCAAATCAAATTTGCATCATTAACAGATGTTAAAGGCTGGACATCTTGTGTATTGACTTCGTTAAACTGCTCAATCATTGCAAAAATATTATCAAAATCTTTCTTTGTATCTTCAATCGTTTCATCCACATTAAGTCTGGATAAAAACGCAATTTTCTTCACAGTTTCCGTATCAATTTTCATTCTCATTTCCTCATTTTTACATAGATATTTTCATCGGAGTTAAAATTGTATCATACTCCATACGTTTTAGCATATTTAAGTCTCTAATATCAATTCCTAAATCAAATAATACCTCATTTATTTTCACCCTTGATGCCTCAGCAGAAACTTCTCCGCCCATAAATTCAGCAATTTGTTCTTGGAAAGTTTTTTTCTTAGGATAATAAATCACACCAAATTGTTCTTCCTTATCGACCTTTGAAAGTTCACGAGCTTTTAAAAAAGAAGCTTCAATTCCACCTAAGCCATCAACTAAATTCAGTTTTTTAGCAGAACTTCCAAGCCACACACGACCTCTTGCCAATTTATCAACTTCATCCAGAGCAATCTTTCTCTCAGTCGCTACCTTAGAAGTGAAATCAACATAACTATTATCCAAAAACTTATTAAATAGTGCTTTTTCTTTTTCTGAGAAAGGTTTATTCAAACTCAACGCTGATGCATTTTCACCATATTGGACACTTTGCCAATTCACACCAAGTTTTTCCCAAAGTTTTTGCAAAGAAACTTTTCCACCTAGAACCCCAATAGAACCTGTGATTGTTGTTGGCTCAGCATAGACATAATCTCCGGCAAGAGCAATAAAATATCCCCCTGAAGCAGCATAATCTCCCATTGAGACAACAACTGGAATCTTCTTCGTTTCTTTAAGTCTGGTCAAAGCTCTCCAAATTTCATTAGAAGCAACATAACTTCCTCCTGGGCTGTTCACACGGACAACTAAAGCTTTGATTCTGTCATCTTTAGAAATATCTTCAATTTGTTTCAAAACACTCTTTGAACCGATTGAACTTTGCCCATTAAGAGAGTCGTTTTTACTAATACCAGAATTGATAACACCATCCAAAACCAAATATGCCAAAAGTTTCTTTGTCTTGTCATTATCAACAATATTTGAAGCATATGAATTGAACGAAAACTCTTCAGCAGCATATTGTTTTTTCAATTCATCTATCAATTCAAATCTGTAAGCAATTTTATCAATAAGTTTATTCTCAACTTCAGTTCGAACATAAAGAGGTGCGCTATCAACTAGAACCTTCAAGCCAACAACAGGGATTTTTCTGTCTTCTGAAATTTCGTTTAATATATTTTCATATAAACCACTACCAAGTGCATCTAGAGCTTCTTTATGTTCTTTTGTAAAAGAGTCACCAGTAAGAGAAGCTACTGCATTTTTATATTCATAGCGTGTAAAAAACTCTGGTTCAACACCAATTTTATTGAGTAGCTCTTTGAAAAATGGCACTTCAATATTAATGCCCGTAATTCCAATTTCAGAATTTGGCATCATCCAAATTTCATCAAATGCTGAAGCCAAATAATATGCTCCTGTTCCACCGCCAAAGTTTCCAAAACCAGTGGAATAGACGTAAGCTTTTTTGCCAGTCGAACGAAAAGATTTAATCGTTTGGCGCAAATTTTGAATTTGAGCAACACCAAGATTTACATTTGAAATATCTGCCACCAGAACCTTAACTCTATCATCATAAGCTGCCATACTAATGGTCTTTAGCAAATCATAATAGGAAACACCAGAAAAACCAGAAACCGCACTAAAGAAATCATCACCACGAAGTTCAGGATAAATGCTTCCTAAATCAATCGTTAAGATTGATTTTTCTGGCACAGGCTTAAAAGGAGAGCCACCAGAATTCAACATCTTGACAAGCGAGCCCAAAAGGACAAGAAACATCAACCCAAAAACAGCAAAACTATATATCATAGAATTGATGAAAAGCTTTCTTTTCCAACTCTTTTTTACCTTTTTTTCTTTAGTCACAACTTCCATTTCAACCGCCTTAGCACAGAACAAAAAAAGACTGCCCAAAATGAGCAGCCTTTAATATAAAATCATACTGAGTAAAACTCAAGACAATTTTGTGTTTAGTCAGCTAACATCTTAGCTGTTTCATGAGCATTATCCAAGTCAAGCATTGCAATCGCATGATAACCAGCATCAACGTGCAAAACTTCACCAGTAACACCAAGACCAAGAGGTGAAAGCAAACTCATCGCCATAGAACCAACTTCTTCTTGTGTCACATTCTTGCGAAGTGGTGCATTAAGTTCATTCCAACGCAAGATTTTTCTGAAATCACCAATACCAGATGCTGCCAAAGTTTTGATAGGACCAGCAGAAATCGCATTAACACGAACACCTTGCTTACCCATATCAACAGCGGCATAACGAACAGAAGCTTCAAGAGCTGCTTTTGCCACACCCATAATGTTGTAGTTTGGAAGAACTCTTTCTCCACCCAAATAACTCAAAGTGATAATAGAACCACCTTCGTTCATAATTTCTGAAGCGTGTTTACAAGTTTCCAAGAAAGAGAAACAAGAAATATGCATTGTGTTTGTGAAGTTCGCCAAAGTTGTGTCAATTGTGCGACCTTTAAGTTCATTTTTGTCAGAAAAGGCAATAGCGTGAACAACAAAGTCAATTTTGCCCCATTTTTCGCCCAACTCTTTGAAACAAGCTTCAACAGAAGCTGAATCAGTAACATCGCATTTGATAAGGATTGGGTTGTGAGCAAGTTGCTCAGACAAAGGTTGAACTCTTTTTTCCAAAGCTTCATTTTGGTAAGAGATTGCAATTTGAGCGCCTTGTTCGTTCAAAGCTTGTGCAATTCCCCAAGCAATAGACTTGTCATTAGCAAGTCCCATAATCAAACCTTTTTTACCTTCCATAAGCGGCTTATATGCTGTCATATTTATTTTCCTTATATTATTTCTATTAAGATAATAAGCTCAAACCAATCTTAAAAGTAAAACAAAAATCTTGGTGAAAAACCAACAAAGTGGTTTACTTTTCTCCTCAAGACAGGTCTAATCATCTTAAGTTGACTATTTATCTAAATAAATACGTTTTGTAAACAATTTTTTGAAAGAGATAGACATGTATTTGAAAAATAAGCTGGCAGAGGTCAAGCAATCTGCCAAAGATAAAATTTCCACAAGCATTGAATTCTTTTTATTCCTCAACAAGAGAATTAAGAGTGACGCCATCTTCAGAGTGGCTTCTGCTTTGAGCTACACTTCCCTACTTGCGCTTGTCCCTCTATTTGCTATTGGTTTAGCAATTTTTGCTGCTTTTCCAATGTTCGCAGATGCAAAAATTCAAATCCAAGAATTCATTGTGCATAATTTCCTTCCAGGTACAGGCGAAGAGGTCAAAGAATATTTCGACCAGTTCATTAGTGCAAGTGCAAAATTAACAACAATTGGTGTGGTTGGTATTACGGTTACAGCAATTATGCTTCTTTCAACAATCGAAAACACTTTCAATTTCATCTTCAAGGTCAACAAGCCAAGAAGATTCACAACAAAAATCACACTCTATTGGACAATCATTACATTAGGACCACTCTTGCTAGGCGCTGCATTTTCAATGCGTGGTTACCTCTATGCAATTAGTAGTCTTGTAGAAGATAATGCAGGATCACTTAAAATGCTTGTGAGCAGCCTTATCCCTGCTTCTCTAACTGTCGTTTTGCTCATAGCTGTTTATATGCTTGTTCCAAATAAGAAGGTAAATTTGTTTAGCGCATTTTGGGGAGCTGTCACAACAGTTATTCTATTTGGCATTCTTCGTTCTGGGGTTGGCTCAATTCTCCTCAGTGGTGCAACTTATAAAACGCTTTATGGTGCACTTGCAACGATTCCATTGCTTTTGGTATGGATGTATCTTTCTTGGGCAATTGTGATGTTTGGTGCAATTCTCACCGCTTCTTTGGATGAATTCAGAAGTAACAAAGAAAATAACCGTGAGAACAATGGAGATAATAGAAATAATTATCGTCGAAATGGCAGAAAATATGATGACAAGAACTATAGAGGAAACAACAACAGAAGAAATAATAACTATAATAAAAAATAGTTCTTGCAAAAAGAACAAAACTAGTACATATTAAATTTAATTTGAACAAACAACAAGAAAAAGAGAGTAACTAAATGGAAAAAGATAAAGCCTTAGACGCCGCACTCAGTCAGATTGAAAGAGCTTTTGGAAAAGGCTCAATTATGAGACTTGGTCAAAATCAACATATGGATGTTGAAGCAATTTCAACAGGTTCACTTGGTGTTGATATCGCACTCGGAATTGGTGGACTTCCAAAAGGAAGAATTGTTGAAATTTATGGACCTGAAAGCTCAGGTAAAACAACATTAGCTTTGAGTGTTGTGGCTCAAGCTCAGAAAAAAGGCGGTACTTGTGCTTTCGTCGATGCGGAACATGCTCTTGATCCTGCTTATGCTAAAAAAATTGGTGTAGATATTGAAAACCTTCTTGTTTCTCAACCAGATGCTGGTGAACAAGCTTTGGAAATTGCCGATACTCTCGTTCGCTCCGGTGCGATTGATGTTTTGGTCGTTGACTCCGTTGCAGCACTTGTTCCTAAGGCAGAATTGGAAGGTGAAATGGGCGATAGTCACATGGGTCTTCAAGCAAGACTTATGTCTCAGGCTTTGAGAAAATTGACATCAACAATTTCTCGCTCTAACACCCTTGTTATCTTCATCAACCAAATTCGTATGAAAATTGGTGTGATGTTTGGTAGCCCAGAAACAACAACAGGTGGTAATGCACTTAAGTTTTATGCTTCTGTTCGTATTGACATCAGAAGAGTTGGTTCTATCAAAGAAAAAGAAAATGTCATCGGAAATCAAACAAGAGTGAAAATCGTGAAAAACAAAGTTGCGCCTCCTTTCCGAGTTGTTGATTTTGATATCATGTATGGTGAAGGAATTTCTAAAAATGGTGAACTTGTTGACCTTGGTGTAAAAGCTGGGATTGTTGAAAAAGCAGGTGCTTGGTTCTCATACAATGGAGAAAAACTTGGACAAGGACGTGAAAATGCAAAAACTTTCTTGAAAGAACATCCAGAAGTAGCCGATGAAATTGAAAATAAGATCAGAGCAGATGCTGGACATATCACTGTTGATATGATTGGTGGTGATGAAACTGCTGCTGATGAAGAATAATTTTCAAGTTGAAAAGTAATCAAATTCTAAGAAGGCTTTATAATTTATATTATAAAGCCTTCTTTACACATTGAAATTGAATGTGAACTCAAATTTAACTTCTAAAAAAAGCTCTTCATATGAAGAGCTTTTTCTATATTTAATCCAAGAAAGTATCTTAAAAAAATATCTATCGCTTACCTTTTTGTTGGGACATTCTAATCTTTTGAATATTCTCATCAAGTTTTTTAAAATCTTTTGCAATTGAAGATTCTGGAACAGGGACAGATAAATCTGTAGAAGCAAAAGTTAAATTTCCCATATGCTCCTTCTCTGCCTTCTTTTTCTTTTCTAAAAGAGTTGCTTGTTTTCTTTGTTTTACAATCTTTTTTGCTTGGTTTTGTTTGTAATAGTCAAATTCTTCACCAATTCTTGCAGATTGTGCAAATACATATTTCTTCTTTTCAATTTGCGACAAGTCATAAATTTTTTCATTCAAAATTTGTTTTAAAACATCACTTGTTGAAATCTTCCAGCCATATCTTGTAGAAAAATATGAATCATCAAATCCTTTGTATGTTTCTCTATTCACACTCAAAATTTCGCCTTTCACATTATTATTTTCAAAATTATCTTTTGATAAATCCTCTTTTTCAGAATCGCTAGTCAATTCATAAAATTTACCTTCAAAATATGTCACAAAATGAAGACCTGTTGATGTTTCTGCATGACCTGCTCTTGCATTTTTCATATCAATAATCAAAAAGTCACCATTTTTTAAATTTTTCATCTCTGAAACTTTTTGTCTTTTAGAAACACTTTCAGGATACATTGCTTTAATATCATCTCTCACTGCAGAACATAGGTTTGGATTTGAAAGAGAACCATATAAATCTTTGACATAATCCATACTATCTCTAACAGCAACTTCCTTAAAAACACGAGAAGGTATCATTGCACAATAGTTTAAACCACCACCGAATTTTCTTTTGCGGTTTCCTTTGTATCTCTCAATTTCTTTGAATTTTTTTTCCAAAGCATGTTGAAAAGTCAGAATATCATTTTCGACAACATCATTGATTGTTTCATCAATGTCAATTGTTGCATACATCATATATTCTGCCATCTTTTTAGCATCTGGTTTTGCAGCATCTGCCAAAAGCTCGCTTTTATTGAGCTTTTTATCTTTAACTGGAGCTTGGGCTGATGCACTTTTGGTTGTCAAAGACATTGCTGCCAAAAGTCCACCCATAAACAAGGTTTTCTTACCTTTTTGCATTAATTTTCGAGCAAGAACTATTTTCTTATTTTTAATAATCTCCAGCAAAGTTCTTTTTCTTCTTCTTTTTTCGTCTGTCATTACTTTTCCTCTTTCTAGTAAAGATTCTCATTTCAATCTCTTTTTTCAATATTTATAGGGACATAATAACATCATAAATTATATTTGGAAAGTTTTTTTGATATCTCATAAAAATTTCTTTACTTTTATGAGATAATGTATGTAAATGTTTTATAAACTAATTGCAATATAGACACAGTAAAATGGTAAAAAAATGTATAATAAAGTCGATAATTTCTTTAAAATTTTCTTTTCATCAGCGTTAATCATCATGACTTGTTCTTGCACACACACACCTCCTAAATGCATTCCAGAAATTATTCCTGTTACAGTTGAAGAAAAACCAAAAACTTCTCATCCACTCGGAATTATTGGAGGAATTGAACCAGTTTATCTCAGCACCATGAAAACACCTTTTTACGCTCGAATTGACACGGGTGCACAAACATCTTCAATTGATGTCACAAGAGAGAAAATTTTTGAACGTGATGGTAAAAAATGGGTATCATTCACAATTGCAAACTCTGAAAGTGGTGAAACCAGAACCTTTGAAAGACTCATTGAAGAACATGTTGCTATAAAACGTGTTGGAGGAAATGAAAAAAGAGTAATTGTTGTTATGGACATCAAAATTGGCAACCAAACTTTTAAAGAAAAATTTTCGCTCGCAGAACGTGAAAAATTCAAATATCAAGTTCTCATCGGTCGCAACATTCTCAATGGTAGAGCCATTGTTGATCCAGCCCTCAGTATGACCTTAAAATAAACCTTTCTTATGACTTAAAGAGATTGAAAATGTTACAAAAATTTAAATCAGTTAGAGTAATCCTCACAATCGGACTTATCCTTTCCGCCATCGTCACTGGCTTTTGTATGTACTACAAAATCAATCACTGGGGATTTAGTTTCAAACCAAGAGATATGAAGAGAATTTGGAGCATTGAAGCACATATTAACTTTGTGCCAACTGGTGAAAACATTAAAATTTCTCTCGCAACACCAGAGGATAGCAAATTTTTCAAAATTTTGGATGACAACATTATCGCTCCAAATTATAAGGTCACAAAAATTAAAAAAGGGGAAAACAAAATCATTCTCCGTGCTAAACCTCAAGAAGGTGAACAAGATCTCTATTATCGCATTTTGCTTTTTGATAATGAAGCAGGAAAAGGAACATTTAAAACATCTTCTCCTAGAAAACCTGTTATACCTGAATATGATGACGCTCAAATGAATATGGCCAAAAGCATTCTTGCTATGGCAGAGCAAATTGAAGGTGAAGAAGATTTGCCACAAAAACTCATCCATGTCTTCAACCTCAAACCTGCTCCAACAGCCATTTCTTCTCTCCTACCGTTTAAAACAACACAAGAAAAAACTGCAATTTCAATCAAAAACCTTCTTGCATTAAAAGGTGTTTCAGCAAGACTTATTAAAGGTGTGAGACTAGAAGAAAATAAAAAATCTTTCTCTCCAGATTTGATGATTGAAGCCTATGTAAGTGGAAAATGGAGACTATATAACCTTAAAAATGCTCAAAAAGGTATGCCTGATGACTTTATCATTTTCCAAAGAGGTGATAAAGGCTTGTTTGATATTGAAGGTGGTGAAGATTCCTCCATTCAATTTTCTGTCCTCCGCTCAACAACATCCAACTTTGACCTTGCCAACCACCGTGCAAAATTGGACAAGACAAAAACATGGTTTGACAGATCAATCTACAATCTACCAATCAGTAGCCAAAATGTCATCAAATGGCTGAGCGTATTTCCTTTGGCAATTTTAATGATTGTGTTTATTAGAAACATCATAGGCTTACCAACAATGGGAACTTTCACTCCAATGCTTATTGCTATGGCACTAACTCAAACAGGTTTTGTCAATGGAATGATTGCTTTTGCGATTATCATTGCAATTGGTATGGTTTTACGCACCCTTCTTTCAAAGCTTAATCTGTTACTTGTTCCACGAATTTCAGCTGTTGTTATTTTTGTTATCATAATTATGCAAATTATGACAGTTGTAGGTTATCGTCTCAAACTAGACTTTGGACAATCTTCAGTATTCTTTCCTCTCATTATCATGGCTTGGATTATTGAAAGAGCCTCAATTACTTGGGAAGAAGACGGAGTGTTGAATGCGACAAGAGAAATTGTCTTCACAGTTATCACCTCTGTCGTCACCTATTTTGTGATTCAAGATGAATATATCCGTCACATTATGTTTGCCTTCAATGAAATTAATTTAGTTATCTTGTTCATTGTCATGCTTCTTGGAACTTATACCGGATATAGATTGCTTGAACTTAAAAGATTTGCCCCATTGATTAAATAGGAACAAAAAATGTTCGAGAAACTTTTTAAATTTGCCTCTCCAAAAAAGCTCAGTGAAGCTGGTGTTTTGGGTATGAATGCCCGAAATTATAACTTCATCTCCAAGCTCAATAAAAGAGAACTATACCCTTTGGTTGATGACAAAGTTAAGACAAAAACACTCGCTCAAAAATTTGGGATTAATACCCCTAACAAAATTGGTATCATTGAATTTCAGCACGAAGTGAAAAATATTCTTGATATCATCAAAAACTTGAATGAATTTGTTATTAAGCCCGCACAAGGTAGCGGCGGAAAAGGTGTATTGGTCATTAAAGACTATCATGATGGTGTTTTCACAACTGCATCTGGAAGAACAATCACTTATAACGAAGTCTATCAACATATTTCTAACATTTTGAGTGGACTATATAGCTTAGGTGGAAAATACGACACCGCCCTCATTGAAGAACTCGTTCACTTCAGTGATATCTTTAAAGATTTCAGTTATCAAGGTGTTCCAGATGTCCGTATTATTGTTTATAAGGGATATCCTGCAATGACAATGATGCGTTTGGCAACACAAGCCTCTGGAGGAAGAGCAAATCTCCACCAAGGAGCAGTTGGGGTTGGACTGGATATTCAAACAGGAGAAGCACTCAATGCTGTTATGAGAAATGTTCCAATAAAAATTCATCCAGATACTCAGGCAGACCTCACTAAACTTGTTGTGCCTTTCTGGAAAGAGCATCTTGAAATTGGTGCAAAAGCATATGATATGACTGGTTTGGGTTATATTGGAGCAGATATTGTGCTTGATAGAGATAGAGGTCCTATGATGCTTGAACTCAATGCTCGACCTGGCCTTGCAATTCAGATTGCTAATGGCAAAGGGCTCAGAAATATTTTAGAAGAAATTGAAAACAAATATCCTAAAAATCTTTCTGCAGAAGAAAGAGTAGATTTTGTTTTGAATTATAAAAAATAAAGATAGCAAAACGCAAACAGAATACCTATATATAATTCATCAAAATATTATATGAAGGAGAAAATGATGACAAAAGAAGTTAAAAAAGAAGAAACAAAAAAATTAAGCTCTTCTAAAACAGCAAAAATTGCTAAAAGTGACACAAAACAAATTGGTGTCAGCGAAACACGTGCGAAAAAAATTAAACATTCATATAATGTAAAAGACTCTGAAAATGCCCTTGTTCTAAAACTCAAAGACGGCGATGTGGTCATTGAAATGTTTGCTGATGTTGCACCAAAACATGTTGCCAGAATTAAGGAACTAGTTCGTAGCAAATTCTATAATGGTCTCAAGTTTCACCGTGTGATTGATGGTTTTATGGCTCAAACAGGTTGCCCTAAAGGAAACGGAACGGGTGGAAGTGGCAAAAAACTTGAAGCAGAATTCTCAAAAAAACCTCACAAGAGAGGAACTGTGTCTATGGCGAGAGCAATGGACCCTAACTCTGCAGACAGTCAATTTTTTATATGCTTCACAGATTGTGGTTGGCTTGACGGACAATATACAGTTTGGGGAGAAGTCACTTCTGGTATTGAGTTTGTTGATATGATTACAAAAGGAACAGGTCCAAATGGTGCTGTTCATTATCCAGATGAAATTATCAGCTTGCAAGTCATTGCCGATATAAAATAATTCAAAGCCCTTCTTTATGAAGGGCTTTTTTTATCTCACATTCCTAATGATTTTGCCCAATTCTCTTTCGGAGAGAATTTCAGGAAGAACAAGCCCGTCAGGAACTTTTGGACTATAAATGATATAGAAAGGAAGTCCTTTACGTCCATAATCCTCCATAAAGTTCAAAACCTCTTCATTATAGTTCGTCCAGTCAACATTAATCACTTGAACATCTTCCATTTGAATTAAGTTCTTGATACCCACATTTGAAAAGGTCATTAGTTCATTATAGCGACAAGTTAAACACCAGTCAGCCTCAATAGCCAAAATAACTATTTTTCCCTCTCTCACATATTTTCCAACTTCATCTAAATCAATTTTTGTTTGAGTCTCTAAAGCTCTTTTCTCACTATGCTTATTGAAGCTATATGCTCCATCAGATAGAGAGACAATGAAAATGAAACATAAAACCAAGCTAAAAAATCGACCAAAAATCTTCTTAAATCTTGCTTTGTCTTCATGAGAACTATCATCCTCGTCAATTGTTTTCATAAACACACTTTTGAAAAAGAATGCTAACATAAAAATTGAAAGATATATCATCATTCTGACCATTGCCCAACCAGATGTCTGAGCGACATAAACGCTAAGCAACCACACAAGCGTTAGGAACAGCATAAAGAGCATAATCTTATTCAAATCGCTCATCCATTTACCAGGTTTTGGCATTAGATTGATTGTAAAATATGGGAACAATGCAAACAAAATATATGGAATTGAAATCCCTAATCCCACAGCAGAAAGAATAGCAACAATATCAAAATATGTTCCAGCGAAGGCAAAACCGATTGTTGTTGCTAGATATGGACCAGTACAAGGCGTTGAAAGCAAAACAACAAAGAACCCTGTAGCAAGCTGTAAAAACCCTTCATCGTCAGAAAATTTTTGGGAAAGCTTTTTCTCTAGCCATTTTGGTGCGGAAAAGTGATAAATTCCAAAAATATAAAGCATAAACAGAATCATCACAAACATCATCAAAATCACAAAAACAGAATTTTGGAACTGGATTCCCCATCCCAAAGAATATCCTAAAAACTTCAACAAGCATAAAGATGCAATGAGGATAGCAAAGGCAAACCAAATGCCAAGTGTTGTAAGGAAAAAGCTTTTTCTCACTTTTCTTGAAGTTCTCACACCAAAAGAAGTCATTGACATAATCTTCATTGAAATCACTGGAAAAACACAAGGCATAAAATTCAAAATAAAGCCACCTAAAACAGCTAACAATAAAAGGCTTAGAGAAATTTTACTATTCAAAATATCAAAAAGAGAAGCTTCTTGAGCAACTTGTTTTTGCCTAATGAATGTTTCTTCATTAACCCCCGCCGTAATTGTGAATTCTTTTCCCACAAGTTTTTCTTCTTTGTTTTTGGCTTCAAAACGTGCCACAACCTTGTTTCCATCAATCGCAATTCGAGGAATTAAAAATTCAATATCTTCTGAACTTTCAACAATTGCATCAAAATTTGACAAAGAGTATGAATTATCAAAAACCACTCGCAAAACAGGACCACTCTCTTGTGTCGATTCATCAACGCTGACAGAAACCAATTTGAGTTTATGATCTTCATAATTTGGCAAATTCGCAAAAGACGTCATTAAGTAATTAGAAACAACACTTGACACACCCTCACCGTTTTCAAGCTCCATAGAAGGTGATAAATTAACTTGACGACACTTCATCTCCAAATCACAAAGTTTGACTTCAATTTGTGTTTTAACCAAAATAGGTTCTTCAGGATTTTTAGGCTGATACATAAATGGCAGAACAAAACTTCCTCCATAAACCAAACTCGTTTTATCTGCTTTTTTATATTTGATTGGCACAGGATAAAAAATAGACGCCTTGTCAAAATTTTCAGATTTTGAAAAATCAATTTTTATCTGTTTGTTTTCTGATAGTGATGAAGCTGAAATATAAAAGCCTGGCTTAATGTAAAAATTTACACCCATTTTCAACTTGTTTTGGTTGTCAACAGCACTTTGCTCCGACAAAATCCGAACACTAATTTCATCTTTATGTTCCCACTCGCCAACCCCATCACTCCCCGTAAAAGGGCTGTATCCTGATTCAAGCGTGAAAAACTTTTTCCACTCAATTTTAGAACCCATTTCAAACAATTTTTCAATTCTTGTCTTATTTGGTTTCTTCTCCAAATCTCTGACAAATTTTGCATCCATTGCCTTAACATCACGACGATTTGAAGAATACAAAATGACTTTTTTAAAATCTTGAACAACAGCAACACTTCCCTCTGGAGCTTCAATATATTCTTCTTTATATCCTGTATCATACTCACTATCATCATATACTAGTGCAGGTTCGTCAGGCACAAGAAATTTACTTTTTGCCATTTCATAATACGCTTTCCCTTGTCTATAGATTCCAAGAAGAGAGCGAAGTGTTTTTTCTTTACGGTTAAGATCAGATTCATCAGATTCAGGATAAAAGGTTTTAAGTTCTTCTTTCAAATCTTCTTCATCCAAATATTGCCCTTCATATTTTTCATCAAAATATTTTCCAACCTGAACGGCACGGACAAATTCATCTTGAAAGGTCAGATTGTTGTCATCAAAAGCTGTTTCATCTAAGTCTAGAATGACTTTTCCACCTTCATAGACCGATTGGTTATCTTCAGCATAGACCAAAGAACTATTTAAAAGAAAAATGAGCATTATTATATGTTTAAACAGATATTTCATATGAACCAAACCTAAAATATATAACTGCCTAATAATCTAATACATAATAAGCAAATTAACAAGACAATAGGATTTAAATTTGAAAAGTCTGATGTCTCTTTTGAAAGAAACGACTACAGATATTATTATGAACACTCAAATAACCCTCAGGAAACTCCTTCATTTCATTATGGAGGAGTTTTCTTGTTGAAAGATTTTAGACCATCACTCACATATCTTACTCTGTCACTCCCAAAACATCTTCTTTTGCCATTCCAACTTGATTGGAAGAGAACACAAAAAAAACCACTCATAAAGAGTGAGGTTATCATAAGCAGGATCGAACAATCTCTTCGTAAAAAGCTTTTCTGCGCTTTGTTTGAAAAGCTTAACTTCGTTCATGTCGTTTGCTTTCTAAACTCTCTCGCTTTGCTGTCGCTTGCTCGCTCATTAAGAAACCTACACCTGTCGTCGAAAAACTTTTCTCTGAAAACTTTTTCTTTCTCCAGCCGACACGTCGTGCCGTCAATTCAATCCTTCTCTCACAAATACCATTAAACCCCCCACTCATAAAGAGTGGGGGGTTTAATGATGCGAGTGGGACTTGCTAAGTAAAAACTTGCTCAAATGCAAGTTTTTATCTGTAAAAGCATAGAAAACCTTAGTGAGGTAAAATGTGTAAACATTGAAACCGAGCTTAGGTTCCTATGTGAGCCCGTCCCCAAGAAAACGAGCTTGCGACGTTTGATTGGAGAGAGCACAGAAACCCCACTCTTTATGAGTGGGGTTTTTAATGGTGCTCGGGGACGGGATCGAACCGCCGACACGAGGATTTTCAGTCCTCTGCTCTACCGACTGAGCTACCCGAGCATGGGCTAACGAAAACTTGTATAATGGATATTTTCCAACTTGTCTAGTATAAAATTAAAAAAAATTAACATTTTTTGTATTAAAATCACAAAAGCAAAAAAAATGCCTCAATTCGAGGCATTTTCCTTATAAAATTTCAATTTGAAGATTAAAATTCTTCTTCGCCATCCATTTCAGTATCAAAATCAGCAGAATCTTCAAAACCTTCATCATCAAAAGAAACATCATCAGATTCAATGTCATTTCCTTCAGCATCTTGAAGCTGCATATCGTCTCCCAAATCTGCTTCTAAAAGAACACTAGCAAATTCATCATCAAGTTCAGACAATTCTTTTTCAGCTGCCAAAATTTCCAATTCTTCTTCTTCAGGTTCTTCAACTTCAACAAATTTTTGAAGACCAATTACCAATTCTTTTTGCAATTCTTCAATAGAAATTGTTTCATCTGCAATTTCGCGCAAAGCGATAACAGTGTTTTTGTCATTATCTCTTGGCAAAGTAATTTGAGAACCAGAGGCGATATCTTTCGCTCTTTGTGCCGCAACCATCAACAATTCATAGCGGTTAGGAATTTTATCTACACAATCTTCAACTGTTACACGAGCCATTTTTTTGTACCTTATATAAATAAATTTTATAAAACTTATACTGTATATACCCACTATGAGTTTAAAAAGCAATAAAAAATTTAAAAAAATTAATTATTCACAATAATCGGAGAGTCAATTAGCACTTTTCTATTTCTGACAATTGCTTTATATAGATTTTCTCTTTCATTTCTAACTTCCATCACATCAGACATTGGCGCTTGATACATTGCTGTCATTCCCTGTAACAAGGAATGCATCATTTCGCTTGCTTTTGCTCCATTTTCATCAAAAACATCATCAAATCTACCATTTTTATAGTCTTTTATGGTAGAAATGAAACCGGGGTGAACATTTGCAACACGATAAGCTTTTATCGATTTATCACAGGTATATGCCCAACCATTGACCGTGAAGCCTTTTTTAGAAACCACAGATAGAAATTGATTTTCCAAACCAGCCAACTTAATTTTCTGAACCAATCTCTGACAAGGATTTACAATGGAACGTAAATAATCCAAAGGAAGACCTTTACCATTTTCTTTTTCCCATTTATCAAGAAGAAAACCCGCTGAAATGACTTTCATAAAATTCTCATCTCTCTTTCCAAAAGCAGCCACATCATCAAAAGTTTCAGTAAAGGCTTGAGCATCTGCATAAGTTAGTGGACTAGTTGAGGTTATATCTAAACTCCTCAGACGACTTTCAAGAGCTAGCTTCTTTGTGCCACCCGGAACATAATTCTCTTCTGGCACAAGTTTTTTTACTCTTGCAAAAAAATCTTCATCATATTTTTCTGGTTTTTCGATATTTACTTTAACTGGAATAGGATTTTCAAGCGTATCATAATGACTTGCCCAAGCTTCAGGCATAATTGAAAAGTAGAGATAAGGAGAAAGAAACTCTAAATTTTCAATCCCTTCAACCTCTTTGGCAATTCGTGTTGGAAATTTGTTCTTTGTTTCCTTAATTCCAGGCATATTTAATATTTTTTCAGAAATTCCTGGTGCTTCATGGAGATATGGGCCAATATATTGATAATATTCTGGAGGCAAGCTCTTAATCATACTTTCAAGTTCATCTTCAAATTCTTTTTTCACACGAACATCGGATGCACCATAAATCATTATTGTTTTTTTGAAAACACGGTCAAAAGCATTTCCAATATTCCAGTGATAATCATATTTCCAATCATAATCATCGTCGATTTTTGCATATTTCTCCTGAAGCTCTGCGAGAGTTGGTAATTTTTCATCTAAGTCTATTTTAAAAGAGTCATAATAGTCCTCTCTTGCTAAAGAAATTTTAGCAAAGAACAAACATAAAAAAAGCACAAAACAAAATCTCAAGCTCATTTTTGCCCTATAAAAATGTTAAAACAGCCCCTACAACAAGAGGAATTGAAAGATTATCGTCAATTTTGAGCTTATCACTATAAACTTCAAAAAGAACGGCTACAAAACATGCAATAATGCTTCTATATGTCACTGCAAGCAAAGGATTAAGTACCAACATCACTAGAAGAGCACTCACTACAAAAGCGAAAGTTCCCTCAGTTGTTTTGCGAGCACGTAATTTTCTCATTCCATAAACCTTGCCAAATAATGCAGCATTAGCATCAGCAATAATCATTACGGAAAGTGCAACAATTGTCACTTCTTTCACAAAGAAGAAGCTACAAATTGTTGCCGCCAAAAGAAGATAGACTGAACCACTTGGTTCAAATTTATTTTTTTTGGTTTCTTTGCTGCGGAAAGCTTTATAAAAGAGACGAGAATATGTCGCACGAATGAGAGGCCATTTCTTGTAGCTACCATATTCCAAAATAAAATCCAAAATCAGAAGAATTAAAAAGCTATAAAAAGAAATAGTTGTCGGAACAAAATATATAAAAACAACAAACCAGAGTGACCCCAAATGAATGGACTTACGATAGAACTCATTTCTGACAGATTCACCTAATCCTAATTTTGAAAGGATTGAATGTTTCCCGAAAGTATAGTCCCAAATTTTTCTAATAAGAGCAAACATAATATAAAAATTCCTTTTTGGTCTCTAACACTTAAAGAATATAATTACCATTAAAGAAAATGAAAGTAAATAGCTTAAGAAAATATCATAAAAAAAGTGCTCTTTTCAGAGCACTTTAGATACATTATATCAGCTTTTTAACAGCATCAATTGCTTCTTGAAGCTTAGCCCCGTCAGGTCCGCCAGCTTGAGCCATATCTGGACGACCACCACCGCCTTGTCCACCAACAACCGCAGAAGCAGCACGCACAAAATCAACCGCTGAATATTTAGTTATCAAATCTTCTGTCACACCTACAACAATAGAAGCCCTTCCTTCATTGTTTGTTGTCAAAACAACCACACCAGATTTGATATTCGCTTTGATTTCATCCACAAAAGCTTTCAATTCTTTCGCTGGAATATTTTCCAAAACTTTTCCAACAAAGTTCACACCATTAAGCTTTTCAACTTCATCACCACCGCTTGCTTTTCCACTAGCCAAGGCTTTACGAAGTTCAAAGATTTCATTTTGAAGTTTTTTGTTATCTTCTAAAAGCCCATGAACACGATTTTCAACATCATTTAGACCAGATTTCAACTGTCCTGCAACATTGTGAATTTTATTTTCTAGGCTATATACATATTCTTCTGCACCTTTGCCTGTCACACATTCAACACGTCTGATGCCCGCAGCAACCGCTGATTCAGAAAGAATTTTGAAGAAACCAATTTCACCAGTAGAAGAAACGTGTGTTCCACCGCAAAGTTCAACAGAAAAAGGAGAAACTTCATTTTCCATAGAAACAACACGAACTTCTTCACCATATTTTTCGCCAAACAAAGCCATTGCACCAAGTTTGATTGCTTCATCAGGAGACATCACACGAGTCACAACTTTATAGTCTTTGCGAATAGCATCATTGACAATTTTTTCAACTGCCTTGAGTTCATCTGCAGAAATTTGTTTATTGTGCGTAATATCAAAACGCATTCTATCTGCTGCAACAAGAGAACCTTTTTGAGAAACGTGTGTTCCTAAAACTTCTCTCAAAGCTTTGTGTGCCAAGTGAGTCACTGAGTGATTAGAACGAATTTTATTTCTATTTACCACATCAACTTCAAAAGTTGCAGAAACATTTTCCTTAACATCACCCTTAATAAGCTCACAATAGTGAACAAAAAGACCATCTAGTTTCTTTTTCACATCAACGACTTTGAGTTCGAAACTATCATTATAAATACGACCAATATCACCAACTTGCCCGCCAGACTCACCATAGAAAGGGGTTTGATTAGCTGTGATACAAATTTTATCACCTTCTTTAACAACAGCACTAATTAAGCAATCTGCTTTTGTTGTTGTATATCCTAAGAACTCAGTCTTGCCAAACTTGTCATAAAGTTCAAACCAAACTTTTTCAGTTCCAGCATCACCTGTTCCACCCCAATTTTGACGAGCCTTAGCACGTTGTTCATTCATAGATTTATCAAAACCTTCAACATCTACACCAATATTTTTGCTACGAAGTGCATCTTGCGTGAGGTCTAGAGGAAAACCATAAGTATCATAAAGTTTGAAAGCCACCTCGCCTTTCAAAGTTTTAGAATTTCCAATCAAATTGATTTCTTCATCCAGAAGTTTAAGTCCATTAGACATTGTTCTGATAAAACGCTCTTCTTCAGTTTTAATTGTTTCTCTGATAAGAGCTTCAGCACGGTAAAGCTCAGGATATGCTTCTCCCATTTCTTTTTGCAAAACAGGAAGAAGTTTGTAGAACATTGGTTCTTTCACACCAAGTAAATTGAGGTGACGCATTCCACGACGCATAATACGACGCAAAACATAACCACGACCTTCATTTGACGGCAATACACCATCAGCAATTAGGAAACACATACAACGCAAATGATCTGCCACAACATTGTGGGAAGCTTTTAATGGACCGTGAGGATCTGAATTTGCCATATCAGCAATGGCTTTAATCAAGTTTTGGAATAAATCGATTTCATAGTTGGAATGAACACCTTGCAAAATTGCAGCAAATCTTTCCAAACCCATTCCTGTATCAATACTTGGACGAGGAATTTTGATTCTTTCGCCACCAGGAAGGTCTTCAAATTCATCAAATACCAAGTTCCAAATTTCAATATATCTATCACCGTCTTCTTCTGGTGTCCCTGGTTTGCCACCCCAAATTTCTGGACCATGGTCAAAAAAGATTTCAGAACAAGGACCACAAGGACCAGTGTCACCCATTTGCCAGAAATTATCTTTTGTTGGAATTCTGATAATTTTGTCATCTGAAAAGCCTGCAATTTTTTTCCACAAGTTATAAGCTTCATCATCCGTATGATAAACCGTAACAAGAAGTCTTTCTTTATCCATTGCAAAATCTTTAGTCAACAAATCCCAAGCACATTTGATAGCATTCTCTTTGAAATAATCTCCAAAAGAAAAGTTTCCCATCATTTCGAAAAAGGTGTGGTGACGAACTGTATAACCAACATTATCAAGATCATTGTGCTTTCCACCAGCACGAACACATTTTTGGGCGGTTGCAACACGAGGATAGGCGGCGGCTTCATTTCCAGTGAAAATGTTTTTAAATTGCACCATACCAGAATTCGTGAACATCAATGTCGGGTCATTATCTGGCACGAGAGGGCTAGACGGCAATATCTTATGCCCGTTTCTCTCGAAGAAGTCTAAATATGTACTTCTTATATCCTTTAATGTTGTTACCATTTTTATATTATCCCAATTAAAATTTATTAAGCTTGTTAACTTATTAACCTGTTAACCTTGCCAATCTAGGTGAAAATTTAAAATCTGTCCATAAAAATATTATGAAAAAGACAATCCTTATGTGAATATAATAAAAAAAACTGCTAGTCTAACGACGAACAGTTTTTAACATTAGTTTATTCATGCAAATATCTCTTTTGCACTTCTTTATAATAAGCAATTTTCTCAGGAGAAGCTAAAGCAAAAAGTTTTTCTTCATCTAGATACCCTTTCAATTCACCTCTGTTGAAAATAGCATCTATAAAGACTTTATATCTTTCAAAGCTGACATTTTCATACATTAAAGATTGATTAAGCCAAATAGAGTTCTCTACATATATCTTCAAATAGATTTCATCTGCATACAAGGCAATATATTCTCTAATATTTCCATGTGTTTTTATAGAAAACATATAACCGTTCTCACGCAAAACATCTTTTTTAAATGCTAAATCTGCAGCAGCATCACCTTGCTTTTCTCTAATCTTTTGAAATTTATCAAAATATGAGGGAAGCATAGCATCTTTTCTACGTTTTATGTAAAAACAAATAACAATGAAAGAAACAAACAAAAAAACACTAATAATAATCATTTGTATTTTCATAAGGTAATAATTTTAACGTTAATAATTAATAAGTTAGATAGCAAAATATCATAAGAAATCTATTTTTGTCAACATCCAATTGACTTGTTGACAAAAGAGCCATTTTTTTATTGCTTTTTGTCAAAAACTATGAGATGTTATAGTAAATTACAACCTAGAGGAGTTCGACACATGAGCCAAAAAGAACTAACTATCGGAACAAAAGTCATTTTTGTTGGGGGAAATAACGACGTCGGAATTGGTGCTAATGCACTGATTATTGAGCATAAAGATGTCAACAACAAAACTTATAAAATTCTGATTGATGATGGCTCAAAACTCACAATGGAAGATCAGGTTTATGACGGAATTTGTCCAGATATCCGAGAAGAACTCGATTCGATTGATGCAATCTTTTTAACACACACGCACACAGACCATGATGGCGGGCTTCAGACCCTTGAAATGCTTGGACATAAACTTCCTCCAATTTATGGAAGTGAATATAGTCTTGCAGCATATAATCTTAAAAGAGCTCAAGCAGGTCTTGGCGACGAAACAAAAGGTTCAATAACAAAAATTCAAGTAGGAGAACCTATCAAATTTGGTAATGGTATTGAAATTGAAGCTTTCAAAACATCTCACTCTGCCCTCGGCTCTATTGGTTTTCACGTTTTGACAAAAATTGGAGAAAGAGACAATGTTGGTCTTGTTTTCCCTGGAGATTTCAACCTTCGTGAAATGGAAGCAAAAAGCGAAGATGGAACACCTCATGGTTTTGATAAAAAAGCTTATCAAGATTTGATTTCTCGCAAAAAAACAACTCATGTTTTTATGGATTCAACTTCCACCGAAACACCAGATGATTATATTTTTGACAAAGAAACCTGCGTTCAAAGCTGGGTTGGTGTGATGAAAAATATGAAAGATTCTCATAAAGAACAACTTTTCACAGCAATCATTTCTGGAAGTGGCGAACATTTAATTAAACTTGCTGAAGCAGTTCGCCAATATAATGCAAAATATGACCAAAACAGAAAACTTTTTGTTGATAGCCCTAACCTCAAAGTTTCAATGAAAGCTGCTGAAATTGCTGGATTAGATAGTTATGAAGATGTCATTTTCAGTGGAAACGCAAAAGACTTCACTCAAAAATATCCTCCAAAACAAAGAGTTATTGTACTTTCTGGTGCTTTTGCTGACGGGACTCAAAAAACTTCTGCTGAAAAAGCTGCGACAGGAAAATCTGGTGCTGCAAAACTTTCTGAACAAGAAAAAAATCAAAAAGCAGAAACAGAATCCCTCAGTGGACATCCAAATTTCAAAATCACACCTGATGATGTTTGGGTGCAATCTCAAAGAGACGTTGGAATCAACTCCAAAGGCATCAAAAAAATCAACAATAAATTTGCAGCTCTTGGTGCAACCATTTATCAAGTTCAAACATATCCTGATGCAAGCCTTGGCAACTATCCAATGAAACCTTTCCAGTCTAGTGGACATGCAGGAAATAAAGAAACAAAAGAATTTTTGGGATATCACAATAAAGATACGCTTGTTATCCCAATTCATGGTGACCTTTCTCAACTTGATGCAACAGCAAATATCGCCCAAGATGAAGGATATAAAAGTCAAGTTTTTGAAAATGCTGACAAGATTTTGGTCACATCTGCAAACGCTCTCCTTCTTCAAAACAATGAAAGAGATAAAACCGCTTACTTAGCGTTCAGACGTGAGCCAAGCATCAATCCAAGTGTTAGAACAACCATCATTGATGAAGTAAATGTTTACCCTGATATCAACAACCCTAAAAAAGAAAACATTGTCTTTTTGAATAAAGCAGGTGAACATGAAATCTTTATTTATAAAGGTCAATGGTTAGATAAAGAAAAACTAACTGCTGCGAAAGAAAATGATAGTTCAAAAAAATTGCAAACAAAACCTTTCAAGGGAAATAGTGGAAGATAGACTAAACATAAAAAATGTGGCTTTTATTCAATCTAGGAGAAGATGATTGATTTTTTCAAAGAAACTCATAAAAGGAAGAATCCTTAATTGCTACAACAACCTCATTCTTGATGTTGAATTAGAGAACAATAAAAAAGTTTCGGTTTTTTGCCCAGACTTTGAGAGTGGTAAAAAGCTTTATACACAAGGCAAAGAAGTTCTCATCAAAAGAACAGTGAATAAACTCTATAAGCTCAAATATGAAATTGTGATGATTAAAGAAAATGACAGTTTTATTATGATCAACTATAAATTTATTCCTAAAATTTTTGAAGAGGCTTTTGAAAAAGATGTGTTTGAAGAACTTCTTGACTATCCACACCTCACCTCTCTCAAACCAGACAGCAATCACAAGCATGTCACGTTTGAACTATATAACAAAAAAAATAACAAAAAGTGCTATATCTATCTTTGTAGCGTCTATAATAAAGTTGATGCAGACATTGTCTTCCCTTCTTATTTAGATTTTAGAGAAATGAATGTATACAACGAATTAGCTGAACTCAGAAAAAAAGGGCTTGAAACTTATGTCTTTCTTATTGCACCTCGTGTTGACACAAATAGTGTTAAGTTTGTTTGGAATTTAGACCCAATTGGAGCAGCCAAAACTTACGATGAAGCAAAAAATGGTCTAAAATTTGTCTGTTATGGTTGTAATTTAGATAAAAATGGTATAGAAATTTCAAATAAGATAAAAATTGAATTCTAGGAGCTAAAATTGTCACATTTAAGAAAAGATGGCGTAACCATCTATGAAACAGCCGACTTTGAAGGAATGAGAGTGGCTGGAAGAATCGCTGCTGAAACTTTGGACTATATCACACCATTCGTACAAGTTGGCGTTTCAACAGGAGAGCTTGACAAACTTTGCCAAGATTTCATTGAAAAGAAAGGCGCAATTTGTGCCTGCATCAATTATAATGGATATAAAAACGCAACTTGCATTTCTATCAACCATGTTGTCTGTCACGGAATTCCAAGTTTTGAAAGAAAACTTGTAGATGGTGATATCCTCAACATTGATGTAACCGTCATTTATAATGGTTGGTTTGGTGACACAAGTAGAATGTATTATGCAGGAAAACCAAAAATCAAAGCAACCAGACTTTGCGAAATTACCTATGAATGCCTCATGCGTTCCATTGATCTTGTTAAACCAGGTGTAAGACTTGGCGATATTGGAGCTTTAATTGAATCTATTGCTTCAAAATACAACTATGGCATTGTTGATATGTTTTGTGGCCACGGCTTAGGACGTGTTTTTCACGACGAACCACAAGTCATTCACTCTGGACGTAAAGGCACAGGCCCCTTGCTTGAAGAAGGAATGTTTTTCACGATTGAACCAATGATTAATATTGGCAAAAAGGATGCAATCATTCTTTCCGATGGTTGGACGGCTGTGACTAGAGATAAATCTCTTAGCGCACAATTTGAACATTCTCTTGGGGTGACATCTGATGGATGTGAGATTTTCACACTCTCCCCAAAAGGCTATGGAAAACCTCCTTACAAAGTTGACTAGAACGTATGGCTGAAGAACTACCAGACTATCTTGGACATCGACAAAGACTAAGGGAACGCTTCCTCAGTGGTGGTGGAAAATCCATGCCTGATTATGAATTTTTGGAACTCATTCTTACCATTGCCATCCCTCGTCGTGATGTCAAACCTTTAGCAAAAAAACTTGTCACCAAATTCAAAAGCTTTGCAGGCGTAATTAATGCACCTATGGAAGAACTTCTTGAATTTGAAGGAATTAAAGAAAATTCTGCAACAGTTTTAAAAATTATCAAAGAAGCTGCAATTAGATTGAATTGGCAAGTTCTAAACAATTCTGATGAGCCAGTCATCAACAACTGGGATGTTCTGATTGATTATTGCCGTTCATCTATGGGACATCAAGAATTTGAAGAGTTCAAAATTATTTTCCTTGACAGTAAACTCAAAGTGATTGGTGAAGAAAGCCAGCAAAGAGGTACAATTGATCAAGTTGCCATCCACCCAAGAGAAGTGATTAAGTCTGCAATGATGAAAGGTGCAAGTGCCATAATCCTAATTCATAATCATCCTTCAGGCAACACGACTCCGTCAAAAGCTGACATTGATATTACAAAAAAGATAAACGCTGCTGCAGAAGCGATGAATATTCGTGTTTTAGACCATATAATCATCAGCAAAAAAGACTATTACAGCTTCAAAGACCACAGAATTATCTAAAAAACGACACAAAAATAAGCAGATAATCAAAAGCAAAAAAAATTATAAAAAAGTGCTTGCAAATTAATTCTAAATTGTTTATGTTACGTCTAGACGAACGGGATATAGCTCAGCCTGGTAGAGCGCTAGTTTTGGGTACTAGATGTCGTAGGTTCGAATCCTGCTATCCCGACCAAATAAAAAAAGGTTACCTTTAGGTAGCCTTTTTTTATTTTATTCCGAGAATCTGTAATTTAAACCTACGAAAGAATAGGTTAAATAACCAACAAAAAATCATTACTCAAACAATTTCCAGTTTTTTCAAAAAAAGGCTTGCAATTTGTTAAAATATGTCATATTAAGTTCTCTGTAATCATGGTCTCGTAGCTCAGTTGGATAGAGCAACAGCCTTCTAAGCTGTGGGTCAGACGTTCGAGTCGTCTCGAGATCGCCAATTTGGACTTTTGGCTATTTCTGCCGCATAAACAAATGGTGTATGCAAGGAATAGCCTAAGTTTCCAAGGTCTAGCTTAAGAGTTCGGAAAACGAACTTTAGAATCTCTCTTTTTTCATCAATATCCGAACTTTCCGCAAAATGCTTGCCAGATTTATTCATTATATTGAATAATCAAATTAAAACTTCATTGAACTTATTATCAGAATTTGAATGTTCTAATATATTTTTTTCATGAGAAAGTTTTTCTTCTTTCAAAGATTTCATCTTAAAATTATATATATCTTCTTCTATTTTGCCATCTATGTATAGATTAATGAGCGCATTGATGCGGTCTATCGTCTTATCAAGATCAATGCGAGCTTTTCTCACGGCATCTTTATTGAATTTTACTTCTTCTGCTTTTAATGATTTAAGATAAGAATTAATCTCGCCTAAAACGGAAGATGGAATTTTTATACTATTAAGAATTTTTTGAACTTGTGCTGTTACTTCATCTTCTCTTACATATTTTCTGTTTTCGTCTTTATCGTAGCACACTAAATATGTGTGTATTCCTTTTTTTAGCTCAGTAGTAACAACTTTTCCACTATTTAAGCATGTGATTAACCCTCTATACAAAAAAGGTTTTTCAGAGTGCTTAAACGGTTTCTTATTATATCCAAATCTAACATCCTCTGTTGCCTTCCACAATTCTTTAGAAACCAACAATTCGGATACCTCTCCCCTTTAACAAGCATTTCACCACAATAGAAAGGATTCGCTAGCACATCATACAATGTGCCAGGAGAAAGTTTTTTGTGAGCTGGTGTATTAGAACGCAAACCCCATTTATCCGCCAATATAGCAAGGTCCTTAAAATTACAACCACCTTTTGAATATTCTTGGAACAATCTTTGAATTATTGGTGCTCGTTCGGGATCTAAATATATATGACTTTTGTTATGTTCATCTCGCATATTAAGATAACCAATAGGAGCTTTTCCAGACCATTCCCCATTTCTTATTTTATGATTTATACTTCTTTTAACATTTTCAGAAAGCTGCAAAACATAGGATTGTGCAAGCATCACATGGATATTCCACACCATAATATTTGAAGGAGAAGAATCTTTTCCAATCACCAGATTTTCACGATAAAAGTGTAATTCAATCTTATTTTTATTGATTAGTTCATTAAGCAACACCGTTTCTTTGAATGAACGTTGCAATCTATCAACGGCATCAACAACAATTGCTATTGTCTCTTTTTGAGATTTACAAAAACGAATCACTTCTTGAAATTTTTTTCTCTGTCCTTGAGTAGACGATTCTATCAATACAAATTCTTTGATCACATCAAGTTTCTTCTTATATCCATATTCAATAAGACGAGCAACTTGAGCATCAAGAGAATGTCCCTCCTCTTGCTCTTTGCTAGAAACTCGTGCTAATATTATTGCTTTCATCTTAATTCCTATATTATGATTTGAAATCATATTATTATAAGAAGATGATTTTGCAAGATTTTTTTCATTGAAAAATAACTATAGATGTAATTTTATCAAAATTTCGCCGTAAAATAATAAAAAACCCTATTTACTTAGAAAGTCCAATAAAATATATTCCATATTGTTTATGCTATTAAAATTTACAGGAGAAGAACATATGTATGATAACCAAACAACAATATGGGATATATTGACAGCTCTTGGAACTGTTGGCTCATGTGTGATAGCTCTTGGAATAGCGCTATATAGCAATAGAAATAAAACAAAATCATGCCTAAAATTCTCAAAATATGATATACTTGACAAGAAAAGCACCATTTTTTCATTTAATGTTTATAATTTTTCAGATGTAACAAATTATATGGTTGAAGATAGAAACATTACAGATATTGATAATAAAACCATAGAACTAGATTGGAATAAAAAAATTTCTCAGGAATACAAGCCACACAAAAATACAGAAGATTGTTTCGGCTATTACAAACATAGTGTAAATTGTTATAATTATCTATACATTTCTGAACTGATTAAAACTATAAAGGATAAAGGCTTAAATTATAAAAAGCCTATAAAATATTGTTCTAAAAATAGATAATGGGTACACATATATTATAAAACCAACTAAAGAAGCAAAGAAAACATGGTCTATATTATCAATTAGATTCCGAATATAAAAATAAAGTTGGTTGTTATATATTCAAAGATAACGACAACATTCTTTATGTGGGCAAAACAGACTTAGGTTTTATGAAACGATTTGAACATTATGCATGCCTTAGCCCAAAAGCAACTTCAACCAATGCAGATATTCACAAAAAAATTAAAGAAAAACTAAATAACAACAATAATATTTATATTTATGCTTGCTGTGTGGATCATTTATCACCAAGGCAAATTGAAATCGTTGCAACTGGTTATTGTTATGAAAAAAACATCAGCTGGAACATCTAAAATGATAAACCTCTTTAAAACAAATAAACAGCACCGTTATGGTGCTATTTATTAAACAGAAAAGATTTATTTCTTTTTTCCAAGCAGTCGCAAAATTAGAATTATTTAAAATAGACAGGATTAATTAAATATATTACAATTTTCATATTAAGATATTTTATAGAGAAGATGCAAATGGATAGAGATAAAATTTATGACAATTTTATAGAAAAAAATATAGATTTTACAAAAAAATTATATAAGACCGTTTATTCTGAAAAAGAATCCCTCATCAAAACAGAAGAACACCCTATGTATAATTTCGGAACTATGAAAAGAGATGGTGACATAAGCATATCTCCAAACATATATCTAACCAATGGAAATGAATTTGAAAAAAAACTTTCAGAAATGAATGTAAACACTCTCTCAGAAGAAGATAAGAAAGCACATATTGTTTTTGATTTTTTACAAGAGAAAGGAAGCGATTTTTCCTTTGAAAAAAATGGGAATGATGTCATCTTCAAAAATGGAGGAGAAGACGTAACGAGAAAAAGTTTTTATGCTTATGCTATTTATGAAGACATTACATCCAACACAAATTACATAGCCAGACATATTGGTGACATGCAACTTATTACACTACCAAATTCTGTTGGAAAAATGCCGCGTGGTACAGAAACTCTTTCCCCTGAAACAAAAAGACAAATTGCAGAAAAGAATAAAGAAAACCCCGAACTTCTTCCTCAAATATTTTTGAAACGTGGACTATATCATGAAGCTGTTCATGTCACCATGGGAACAAATGACGAAAGAAAGTGTGACACTTTTGCTATGCTCAAAATAATGCAAGAACACCCCAAAGAAGCAGAACTTATTTGTGAAATTTACAATCATGCACGCTCAAAATCAGCCTATGTAATTGAAGAATTACATAACATCAAAGGCAATGTTCAATCATATGAGAGAAGCATTAAAAAAGGCACAATGACATATCTGATGCCTAACACCTATAAAAAACTCAAAGAAATTGCTAAAAACCCTAAGATTCTTGAAGGTAAATCTGATACTGAACTGATGACTGAAACTTATAATCTCACAAAAAATTACGAATTTAATGACAAACAACTCAAAGACTTTGATAAACTTTTAAAAAAGGAAAACATTTCAAAAAATGATTTAGAAAATTCTGAAATTATGCAAGCACTTGTCGAGCAATCAGGTTCCAAAAATTTTGATGAATATTTAGACAAAGACCCAAGACTTCAATCTTTTTTGAAATCTCAAAAAAAAAAAAATGAGAATTGATAAAATCAAAAACCATATCAATAATCGTAATAACCCAAATGGATTTGTTCAAGCTCCCAAAAAACATGAAAACTCAACTTCTTTTTCAAACCTTCAAACAATGAAATATCTTGGTAATAAATCTAAATAGATTTATTCTTTTTTTGCTCATTATAAAACAAGAAGCCACCGCTGAGGCTATATACATTTTCAAAGCCATTTTGTTTCAAGATACGATAGCCTAAATAACTATTGAAGCCTTTGTTACAAAAAAGGATTATTTTTTTATCTCTCGGAAGCTTATCCAAACTTTCTCTGAGTTTTGAGATATGCAAATGCTCTGCACCATGAATTGTGTTGGCTCTATAAGCTGTCTGTGGGCGAATATCAAGCAAAAAGGTATCATCATTCACATCTTCATAAAAAGCTAGCTTTAAATCGCTTTGTAGAACATTACTTGCTGCCATACCTAAAATATTCACGGGGTCTTTTGCCGAAGCATATGGAGGTGCATAGCAAAGTTCAGCATCTACCAAGTCTTGAACTTTTCCACCCAAACGCATAATCGTCGCAATGACATCAATTCTTTTCTCAACAGATTCATAACCGACCCCTTGAGCCCCTAAAACTTGCCCCTCATTTGTGAACAATAATTTCAAAAGCAGAGGCTTTGCATCTGGAAAATATCCAGCATGAGAATTGCCCCAAATGTGAACTTTGTGATAAGCAATTTCTTTTTGTTTGAGCTGTCTCTCATTCAGTCCAACATTTGCTACTGTCATCTCAAACACTTTAACAACTGCCGTTCCTTGAGTGTCTTTATAGATAGATTTTTTATCACAGATATTGTCTGCAATAATTCGCCCTTGCCTATTTGCAGGTCCTGCTAAAGCAATCATCGCTGGAGCTTTAGAAACAAAATCTCTAATCTCAACACTATCGCCTGCCGCATAAACATCTTTGACAGAGGTTTGCATAGAAGCATTGACTTTTACTGCACCACGTTCATTGAGTTCAACAACTGTATCTTTGAGGAGCTTTGTATCTGGACGAACGCCAATTGCAAGCACAATCACATCCGCTTGAACCTTATGCCCACTATTTAGCACAACATAATCTGCTTCAAATTCCTTAACGCCATCTCCAAGAATTAGATTCACACCTTTTGCCCTCATTTCATTTTGAGCAAAAGAAACCATATCCTCATCAACAGGAGCCAAGATTTGCGGAGCTTGTTCTATCAAAGTTGTTTTAATGCCTAGATGAACAAAGTTTTCAGCCATTTCGACACCTATAAAACCACCACCAATCACAACGGCAGATTTTGTAGAATTTACAGTGACATAATTTTTTAATCTATCAGTATCATTCAAATTTCTAACAGAAAAAACATTATTCCTCATTCCTTTAATTGGTGGAACAATTGGACTAGCCCCTAGAGCGAGGACAAGTTTGTCATAAGGATAAGTTTCTCGATGATTGACCTCAACAAGCTTCTTTTCAAAGTCAATTTGTGTGATTTCAGATTTAGTCTTAACTTCAATATTAAAAAGGGATTTAAATTCTTCCGGACTTGAAACAAGCATATCTTCCCTATCAGCAATAACACCAGAAAAATAGTAAGGTAGTCCGCAGTTAGCAATTGAAACATCTTCCGTTTTTTCAAACATCAAAATTTCAGCAGTTTCATCAAGTCTTCTCAATCTTGCAGCACAGCTTGCGCCAGCGGCTCCACCTCCAACAATCACTGTCTTCATCGTCTTTTCCTTAATAAAAAAAATTATTATTTTCTAAAAAGTCTCAAAATTCTATATATCAACATCATAAAGCCTAAAGATCTGGGAGCACCCCAAAAAACAACACTAATTTCTTTAACCCCAAGTTCTTTACAAATCCCTGCTCTGTGATGTCCTTGTAAGACTTGATCTTTAATACCTAACTTACGATTTAAAAGAATTATCATTGGAAACCCGATATCATACCCATTTTCTTTGATGGCATCATAGAGTTTCATAAACTCTTTTCTTCTATCTTCCGTTTCTGGAATTTCAACATTACTGGATAAAGAATAAGCATTTTCAAGATTTCTTTCACCACGCAAAACATCATTTTCCATAATAGAATCAAAATCCATACGATAGATATGACGTCCCTCTTGGTAATTATTTCTTTTAACAAACTTTAATAGATTCACAAAAAAGCCTGAAAGGAAACGATAGTTTCTATAAGCCAATTTTGTTTGGACATAAAAGATACCTTCTGCATGAGCCTTTTTTAGTGTTTCATAGCCTGACAACAAGACATCATCTTCATTATGCTTAGGATTTCCTAAGAATACAACGACTTCATCTTGCTCTTCATAATCATGAGCTTTTTTGAGCTTAAGTAAATCTTCCACGCTTAATTTATATGTATCTGACGAATAAACACTCTTTTTTCGCATCATTTTTCCTAGTTCATTTTCAATTTTTAATACAATATATATATGTCTTAATCTCCCATGAAGTCAATACTACTTTGATATTAGAAAACAATAAATTACATTTGACGAAGTAAACTGAGAATGATAATCTCAAATCAAATTGATTTTGGAGAAATATCATGAATGAAAAATCTAAAAAATTGCCAATAATTCTTTCTCTAGTCTGGTTCCTTGGTGGAACAGTTTCATCTTTTGGACTTTATGGAACAGATGGGTTAATCTATTTAGGAATCGTCTTTTTAACCACGCTTTTATACTGGGTAATTACTTTAAAATTTGGTGTTGGAAGTGTGAGCAACTTCATGGAAAATTCAAAAATATATGCTCCATTTTTGGAAGTTACTAATCTTATTCTAGGAATTAAAAACCTCAAAAAAGAAATTTCTCTTTCAAATACAACTTTCAAATATCGCCTTCTTTATATTGTTGGTGTTGTTTTCCTAATTTTAAGTTATTTTCTAGCAGATGATTTGGTTCTCGTAGAAAAACTTGCCATCATTTTGATTTATTCACCATTCATCTTTTTAGGGTTCAATGGCAAAAAGACAGCATATATTGTTTTTTTCATATTGATTTCAATGGACATCTTAGCAAATCTCATCAGTGGTGGCCCCATTATTCATAATGTAATGAAATGGTTTTTCTTAAGCCTTATCACACTCAATACTTATACGGTTGAGAATATGAAAAAATAACTAAAAAGCCTCTCAATTGAGAGGCTTTTTTTAGTGTTCAATAACAGAGATAATATATTTTTCTTCTTTCAATTCAATTCTTGCTTTTCCACCAAGTGGAAATGTTATAATTGGTGTTGTATGACCAAAATCTACATTGGCAATAACAGGGATATTTTTAAGTACTTTCTTTGCGGAAATAATAGCTTGAAGTTTTTCTCTTAAAACCTCAGAACCTTTTTGAAATCTACCAATCACAACGGCCTGTAAATTTTTCAAAGTTTTTTGCTGAAGAAGAGAAGTTAAATTTCTATCAAATTCCATCAAATCCATTTTGGTCATAAAATTATCTTCAATAAACAAAATATTATTTTCCAAATTGGGCATGTATTCTGTTCCTTGCAATAAGTTTAAGGTACAAAGATTTCCGCCAACAATTGTCCCAGCAACAGATTCACTTTGACCTTTATTCAAAATCCAATGTCCATCATTCTTGATAAAACCTCTTTTTTCTTGATCCATAAACCAAGCATCATCGCTCCATTCTGTTGAAGCCTCAACTTTATATGGGTCTTCAGAAAAGAAACATTTTTTAAAATACTCTAATGAATATTCAAACCCCTTCTTCATTCCAAAACTTGAAAAATGTGTTCCTGAATAAGTCACTAAACCTGTTTTTGCATAAATTGCATTACAAAGTGCCGTAATATCAGAAAAGCCACACAAAATTTTTGGATTCTTTTTGATAAGTTCATAATCAATATAGTCTAGAATCGTATTAGAATTAAAACCACCAATTGCCGTTAAAATACAATCAACTGTTGGATCAGAAAAAGCCTCATGCAAATCAGCAACTCTGCTTTCAATGGAAGAAGAAACAAATTCGTTCATCTCATCTGCTCTCAATGCATAAGAAATCTTAATTCCCATTTCTGCAAAACAAGCCAAAGCAATTTCTCTCGTTTCTTCACTAATCAATTTAAAACTTCGAGATGGTGCAATTACTCTGATATGAGAACCTCTTCCAATCTTTTTTGGAAAAACTGACATCTTACTTCTCCTTCAAATATTTTAAAATATAAAGCCTTATTGCTGAAGAAAGGTTTTCAATTTCTCTTTCTTCATCAATTTGTGTCACAAGTTGATTGATGCTTAAGTTTTTTTCTCTTGCAATAGCAACTAGCTCTTCATAAAACTCATCTTCTAAAGAAATACTTGTTTCATGACGCCCTGCAATGACAATCGATTTCTTAGCCATGGGCTATTTTCTTCTTTTCTTAAAATCGTCAAGGGAAACCACAACAGCTCCATGTCCCTCATTTGATACCTTCTTAGGTTCAAGAAGTCCCATATCTTCCTCAATTTCCTCTTCTTCAAGTTCAGCTTCTGGGAAGACAAGTGCAAAATTGGTTGATGGGTCTTGAAAACGTGTAATTGCCTCAAAAGGAATTTGTAAATCATAAGGAATTGAACCAAAATTGAGTTGCACAGAAAACTTATCTTCTTCGACGTGAAGATCTTTAAAATAGTGCTGCAAAACAATCGTCATCTCTTTGGGATATTGGCTTTTAACAACTTCAGGAACAATGGTTTTAGGGTTGTCTGTTCTGAAAGAAATATAAAAATGATGTTCACCAGGAAGACCTTGAACTTCAACAATTTTCAAAGCATCTCTAAGTACATTTTTCAATGCTCTACTGATGAGGGCATCATAATTTATTTGACTAATATAACCGACCATTTATTCCGTTTCCTTAAAACAAAAAAATGAGCCGTTCTGTTGCTAGGTGGCTCCTCCCCCACTTAATTACAACCAAGCAATTAAGGATTTATGTTCGCTACATTCGCTGCTTACGCTGCTACTGCAACTGGTGCAAAATTATCGTTTGCATTTATTTATGTTTGAACCGATAACGGTGGTGTCTCACCGAACACAAGCTTTACTTTTACTACACATGTCTATCCTATTTCACCCCCTAAATATCTTAGGTCTACTGGATTGGATTTAAGTGTCTAATACGAAGTGAATTTCGAATGAAGTTGACAACTAGTCAATGAATGAAAAATTCACAAGAAGTAGACCTTAAAGCAAATCCAAAATTGGTGGAGGTGCTGGGTACCGCCCCCAGGTCCATTTTGCCTATTCTGTATCACGTTTAGCGTCATAGTTGATTGCTCAACAAGTTCAGTATAACTTTAAAGTATTTATTTTCAAGTGGGTTTTTTTATTATATCTTGCATATTGTTGATTTAATTTAGTAAAGATTTATAAAAAATGACTAAAATTGCAATTTGGTGCCGACACAAAGACGATAATATCATCGGCATTGGCCCTCAAATCCCTTGGCATATTTCTTCTGACTTCAAAAGATTTAAGAGAATCACACAAGGACAAAATATTCTTGCTGGCGAAACAACTTATGAAAGTTTTCCGAATCGCACCTTACCTGACCGCAAAATTTTTGTGCTGACATTTAATTCAGAATATGAAGTTTCTGACAAAGCTAACCACTTTGTGATTAATGATGTCAATTTTTTTAAAGAATATAATGAAGATGTCTATATTTGTGGTGGTGCTAGCATTTATAAACTCTTTATGACAAATCCTAGTGGAAAATTAAACCCTGATGTTGTTGTCGAAAGTGTTTATATGGGTGAACTCAACCCAGAACTTGAAGGACCAAAAGTTGATATCACACCATCTGTTGATGTTTTGAAAAAGAAATATGTTAAAATTTCTCAAGATTATGAACAAGACAACATCATCACCTCAATTTATATTAAAAGAAGCTCTTTTATTGAACAAAGCTTACTTAAAAAAATTGTTCAAGCAATTGAAGAAGGAATGTAAAAATGAAACAATACCTTGATCTCTTAGAAGATATTATGGAAAATGGTGTCGATAAAATGGATAGAACTGGTGTGGGTACTCGCTCTGTTTTTGCTCGTCAAATGAGATTCGATCTAAACAAGGGTTTCCCAATGGTAACAACCAAGAAACTTCACCTCAAAAGCATCATTCACGAACTCCTTTGGTTTATCAAAGGTGACACAAATATCAAGTATCTCAAAGATAATGGTGTGTCAATCTGGGATGAATGGGCTGATGAAAATGGAAATTTAGGTCCTGTTTATGGTTCTCAATGGAGAAACTGGAATGGTGAAGGTATTGACCAACTTGCAGAAGTCGTTCATAAGCTAAAAAACAATCCAAATGATCGCCGTATGATTGTTTCTGCTTGGAATGTTGGTAAAATTTCTGAAATGAAACTTCCTCCTTGCCATATGATGTTCCAATTCTATGTTTCAAACAATAAGCTCTCTTGTATGCTCTATCAAAGAAGTTGCGATACTTTCCTTGGTGTTCCTTTCAATATTGCATCTTATGCGCTTTTGACAATGATGCTCGCACAAGTTTGTGGCCTTGAACTTGGTGAATTTGTTCATACACTTGGTGATACACATATCTACAGCAACCATTTTCAACAAGTGAGAGAACAACTTTCTCGTGAACCTTTTCCTCTTCCAACAATGAAAATCAATCCAAATGTGAAAAGCATTGAAGACTTTAAATTTGAAGATTTTGAGTTGGTTGGATATCAATCTCATGCAGCCATCAAAGGTGCTGTTGCAGTTTAGATTTCATAAAAAAAGCTCCGAAATATCGGAGCTTTTTCATATTATATAAATTATTTTTCACTGTTTTTTGCATAAAGCTTTGCCATATTAGCATAACCAACACTCAACATATCAGAAGCTCCCTGATTAAGAGACGCCATAATTTGCAAAGCTGAAGAAGCGGAAATTGTGCTCAAAGAAGTTGAAGTAGATGAAACAGAAGGAGACTTTGTTATCTTCTTATTTTTCGTGTCATCAGAAGCTGTTTCTGTCACAATATAGTCATGCTTTGCTTTTCCTTGACTAAGCTGTAAAGCATAAGGAATTTCAGCATTCGCAGAAGTTCCATCATCTCTTGTGATTTTAATATAAAGATCACCTTTTTTAGCCTTATAGTCGCCTGTAAGCATCTGTTGAATTGTCTCATACTTTTTGCTACCTTCAGAAGCTGAGCTATCTCCAACAAGAACTTCTTTACCATTTGATTTCAAAGTATAGACTTGAACACGTAAACCTGAAGATGTCATATTGAGCAACGAATCTTCATTAGAAGTCTCCGATGTCAAACTATCTGTAGATGTATCCTTAGAATCCTCAACTGAACGAAGTGTCATGGTCAGCTTGGCATTTGATAACACCTTAATTTTGTATAAATCAGACGAATCATACTTTGCCATCTTACCAACCAAAGTAGTACGATATTGGTTTGAGCGAACATAACCAATATCACGAGCATTTGTAAAAACCTCGTCGATATTATTAGCATCTTTAACAGTTTTTTCCCAAACTTTTGATCCGCTACTGCTTGTGCTATTTGTACTTCCTAATGTTGTCGATGCCATATCTTTTCCCCATAAAACACTTCATTTTAGCATAAAAATGAAATTTCAACAACTAATAAATTAGCTTATATAACTCAACATCAAGATCCAAAGACTCAAGATGTTTGTTTCCCATACCTTCAAAGCTATACAAACTTTTATCAACCGCGTCATAGGCTTGTTTGGTTAGTATAATCTCATTATTATAGTTATGTATAAAAATATCCTTAACGTAATCTTTTAGACGGTCTGTTTCATCACAAGAAACTAGGTTACAAGTATTATAAAAAACAACATATCTATCATTTATTTCATCTTGATATTCAAGAATTTGTCTCAAAACATCCATAACAAAACCGACAGCAAAATCTATTTTTGAAAAGTAAATAGAAGCAATATTGTCTTCCTCGCTAAATTTTCCACCATTAAACTTCGCAATCATATTAAATATAATCGTTCTAACTTCGTCACGTCTTTTAAGCAAAGCTTCTTTTTCAGCTTCATTTTGCCCGTCTTGGTTATCTTCAAACTTAATCATACTCTTAATGTTAACCACATATTCATGCTCTGCAGCAACTTCAGGTAAAATTTCAGGTTCTTCAGAAGCAGTCACAACATCTGGATTTTTCAAGAGTTCCCATTTATTCAGACAAACATTCAGATAATTTTCTTTAAGATGCTTACCTTGAAGCATATTATGCATAATATACGCACCAATGCCTGCCATCAAAACAGCTGTATCAACATTTTTGTAAGCCATTTTAGCTTCGTAGAAATCTTCTAAATCAACATTATCTTCACCATCGATGACCCCAAAGGCTTCAAAGAGCAAAGCATTTGCTTGGGCAAAAGAAAGTCCACGATATTTGGCAAGTTCTATACAGGCACCGTAAAGAATAAACCTTAATCCAAGTTTCAAAAAATTATCTGTCAAAACTTGTTGGTCAACAACAGAAACAACATAACTCAAAAAAGATACTATTTCTTGTTTATTTTCAAAGCTCACATTTCGAGCCACAGGAGCAACAGGAAATTGTTCAGTATTCAAATCATAAACAGAAAGAATTTCTAAAGCACGATTTATCGCATTTCGTTCAATACTTTTAGATTCTTTCTTACCTTTTTTATCGTAGAAAAGAAAAACATCCCAAGGCACTTTTGTAAGTAATAGTGGAATTGTGATGACTGTAAAAAGGATAAAAAACACCAAGAACATAGATGTCTTAATCTTAGCAAGAGGAACTAAACGCTCAATTATTGGATAGAAAAGAGAGACAAAAATATTTGTCAGAAAAATACCAACTGCGATGATGATAAAAATCTTGATAATTGCAAGAAAAATAGCTTCTCTGGTTTTAGAATCTGCCTCAGGAACATCATCTTCCTTAGACGTTTCTTTTGTACTTTCAAATTTATAGTCATAATTGTTTTTTCCAGAAGATCTTCCAAAATTCTTATTTTGAGTAAGCGAAAGACCACTCACATATTCAACCGTTTCTGAATAAGTATTGTCAATTTCATCAAAAATTTCACAAACAACTTTGACTGGAGCTTTAAGTGTTTCTTTTTCTTTAACCAAAGCATAAGCAGACAAACGGCTTTCTTCTGAAAACCTCTGTTCTAGAGACCACCCATTTCCATAATCTACATAGACATCATAATGTGTCGCTTTTACCATCTATCATTCCGTGTATAAAAAAACCTTAAGCATATAGTATATGCTTAAGGTTAAAATTCAACAAATAAATCGAATTATTAGTTACTTTCTGGATTTTTAATGCCAAATGCACCAAACTTGCTCTTAAATTTAGACAATTGACCACCAGTATCAACCATACGGTGAACGCCAGTCCAAACTGGGTGAGATTTTGGGTCAACTTCAAGATTCATCTTGTCGCCTGCTTTACCCCAAGTAGACTTAGTTTTGTATTCTGTACCATCGGTCATTACATAAGTAATTTCGTGGTAATCTGGATGTATACCTTTTTTCATTATTAAATTCTCCAATATAAACTCAAAAATTTATCGTACTTATACATTAGACAAGTAAATTAAGCAAGTATTAATTTTGCTTTTTTTTGATTTTTTTACCTTCTATATAAATAGAGCTTTATTACTTCATCTCAACAAGTTCTATCATGTTGATTTTATTTGAAGTTTCATCAACATTAACGACCTTGATTTTAAATTCTTTATACCCTTGAGAAAGCAAATATGATCTGATTTCTGTGGCACGGCTTAAACTTTCTCTTTTACGTTTGAAAGTGTCTTGTCCATTATCTAAATTATACGCAACAATTCCAATTTTATGGGCTCTTACATCTTCAAATTTGCTAATAATTGAGTTAATTCTAAACTTATCAACTTCAGTCAAAGAAGTGATACCTTCATCAAACTTAATTATATTAGGCATATAATTTTCAGTATCTGCTACAACAGGAGAAACATCTGCAACAGCTGGTGACGCAGGAACTTCTGAAACCACAGGAACGAGTAAATCAGTGGTCTTATTTTCCACCTGTGTAACGTCAGCTTGAGGTGCTTTTTCTTGAATATTAATCAAGTTTTTAGGTTCAGCAACTGTTTTTGCTTCAACATCAGAAGCAACTTCAGAAACTTTTTCTTCTACAACTGCTTCGACAGGAATTTCCACTGGAAGAATTTCCTCCACCTCAATTTTATCTGCTTCAACCTTTATATTTTCTTGTACCTCAGCAACAGTTTCAGTTGCCTTTTCTTCCACAATTGCTTCAGCTTCAACAACACTTTCAACTGGAGTAATATTAAGTTCTTCTTTAACTTCTTGAGGCAAAACTTCTTCAGTTGGCAAACTCACAACTTCAGGAGCTTTTTCTTCCAAAACAGTGTTTATAGAACTTTCCTCTACTTTTTTATTATCTTCAAATTCTTTAATAATTCTATCAACATCAGAAGTATCTGACTTATCTTCATAAGAAGCCGCTACTTTTTCTGCAACTGTGCTTGTTGTTGGTTCATCTTGAACATTTACCACAGATGTGACAGGTGTTGAAACAACTGTCTTTGCAGCTTGTTCTTTTTCAGACAATATTTTTTGACATTCTGCAATTTGTGCTTCTGTAAAAGGATTCTCTGACTTTTTCTCAGCTTTTTTCACTTGTTTTTTCTTCACAGGTTTGGCAACAACTTTTTTCTTAGGTTGCGCTTTTACAACTGGAAACTTTGGTTCAAGTGGAGGCAAATTCAAAATGGTACTCACAGATTTTCCTGAGCCATTAGACACAGTAACTGTTTCAACAGCCGCTTTTTGAGCTTTTGGCTGAACAACATTTCCCGCAACAGAATTGTTTTGAACGGAATTTAATACTGATAAATCTATCAAAACATCATCTTGAGCAAAAGCCGTAGAAGTTCCTACCAACAAACTCAAAACAGATAAAGCAACTAATTTTTTTTTCATAATCTGCCCCTTAAACAAAGTAATTTAAGAATTAACTAAATCGTGAACTTTCTTACCCAAAGCACTGTTTGTCGCAATCACATTACGAGAAACAAGAACCTTATTTAAATCTTCAGACTTAATATCTTTTTGATTAATTTCAAAAACATAACCACCAGCTTCTTTAACCAACATCATACCGGCAGCAAGACTGGCAACACTTGCTTCTTTTTCAACGACAGCATCAGCTTTACCCGCAGCCAAATACGCCATTTCCAAAGAAACAGAACCAAAACCTCTTACAAAAGTTTCTGGTTCAAATTTTGAAGAATGAGAACCTGTCAGCACAAAAGACTTCACTAAGTCTTTGTTTGGAGTAACTCTGAGACGTTCAATACTTCTGAAACCTTCTTTGAAAGCTCCGTTTCCTTTTTCAGCAAAATACATTTCATCAATTGCTGGATTATAAACGACAGCTGCCAAAATATTATTGTTTGGATCAACAAGGGCTGCTGTTGTAGAGAAATAACTAATTCCACGAGAAAAGTTTTCCAATCCATCAACAGGAGAAACTAGAAAATAGTTTCCTGTTGCATTTGGTAAAAGTTCTTTTGAAACTTGCATATCTGGTTTTGCCTTGTTGAATTCAAAACGCAAATTTTTTTCAACTTTTTCATAAGCAGAAATGACAAAGTTTTGATATCCTCTTACAGAGGATTGTAGACGTTCAATTTCACTAAAATCACGATTCAACGCATTTGTTGATTTTTTAACAACATTAATTAATAAGTTCAAAGTAGGTGAAACATAAGCCATTATTTTGCTCTCTCAACATAAGTGAACTCAGCTGTAGAAACAAAAATCTTGTCATCCACACCAACGAAAGGAGGAACGGTAACACGAACACCATTGTCCAAGATTGCTGGTTTATATGAACCTGTAGCTGTTTGCCCCTTAAGAACAGGTTCAGTTTCAACAACTGTGCAAACAACATTTTGTGGCAATTCAACAGAAACTGGCTTTTCAGAAATGAAGTTGATATAAACTTCCATACCATCTGCCAAGAAAGGACGAGCATCACCCAAAATATCTTCTGGCATTGTGAACTGTTCATAAGTTTCACCTTCCATGAAAGTCAAACCTGTTGCGTCTTCATATAAGAATTGGCATTTTTTTTCTTCAACCATCAACTTTTCAACAGTGTCTTCTGTTCTGAAACGTTCGTTTGTTTTTGTTCCTTCTTCAACTGATTTCATTTCAGCTTGAATAAAAGCACCACCTTTACCTGGTTTAATGTGCTGAGCTTTGGTCACAGTCCAAGGCTTACCCTTATACTCAATTACCCAACCAATTCTAATTGCACCTGCTAATTGTTTCATTCTTATCTCCATAAATCAAATACATACTTCAATTAGTTAGCAAACTAATCTAAACTTTGTTTTTTATCAACTAAAATCTTATATTTTTTTCATTTAATATGATTATATCCGAAGCAAGCTCAGAAATCTCAACATCTTCATCCATAAGCAGAGCAGCTTGCTGAATAAGAAAGAACTCAGCATACCAATCAACAAGCTCTTTCACAGAAGCAAAACCATCTTTCCAAACTTTGAAAATAACAAAATCTGGTTCATTTTCACTGACTATCATTGCTTCATGACGTCTTGAGCGAGAAACAACACCCAGAAAAACATCTTTTCCAGCTTCTTCTCTCACTTTTTTGATATCAGCATTAATATTTTCGCTCTTGGATAAATCCACAATCAAGCCATCTAAAGCAAATTTTTTCCACTTTAAAAAACTTTCCAAACTTTCCGCCAAGACAATTTTTTCAAGCTTTTCAGCTTTTTTCATCACTTGCTCAACAAACTCATCTGGAAAAGCACCTGATAACAAAAAACATTCCACTTTTTCGTTTTCTAAGATGTCCAAATTCTCTTGTTCTATTTTTAGTATAATTTTTTGCATAATCTCATATTATTCTTGAAAAATTTCATTAAACATATATCATTAGCTCTAATATATGGTAATAATCCTCGAAATGAAAGAGAAATTTGCATGGAAGAGAATAAATTCAAATTTAATCAAACTGCAAGTGCTTTGTCGGAATTAAACCAAGCCCTTACGAATTTGGAACAGACTCTTAAATCTGGGAAAGAAGAAGCTACAAAACAAAAAAAAGAACTCGAATTGAGCGAAAAGAAAAATGAACAGCTTAAATCTTCCACCAAAGAGATTATAAACAATATTGATGAGATTATAAAAAAATTAGATAAAGTTTTTGAAGAAGATGGCACAAGTAACTATAACAATTAATTCAAGAGAATATGCAATTGTCTGTGAAGACGGGCAAGAATCAAGAATCATAAAACTCTCACAAATTCTTGATGAAAAAGCAAAACTCATTGGTGGTGCAACTCAAACCAGCGAAGCTATGCTTCTGGCTATGGTTGGCTTGCTCATTGCTGATGAACTTTCTGAAGCAAGAAAGAAAATAGAAAACCCTGAAAATCAAGCAGTTGATTTCAAAGTTTTAGAAGCACAAGACGAAAAGATTGCTTCTGAACTAAAATCTATAACAACTAAGATAAATTCTATTGTAAACAACCTCTAAATAGTATATATTATTTCTTATGAGAGGGTGAGCTGTCTTTCAGGTAGTTCTCCGCAGATCTTCCGAGCCAACGTTATATATTAGGGAGCTGTCTCTGTTCAGGTCGAGGCTTGATTATATGGCACCCACTTTGTTTTTGCGGTTCGTGATTAGAATGTATTATTACGGTCAGATGGCCCCTCTTCATTTTCCCCTGTTCTTTGCTGGGGAATTTTTGTTTAAACTAAAATAAGGAATAAATGTGAAAATAGTCTATTGCGGTGATGTGGTCAGCAGACCAGGAAGGGAAGCCGTTCTCAATAACATTGGAACGCTCAAAGAAAAATATTCTCCTGATATTCTCATTGTTAATGGTGAAAATGCTGCTCATGGCTTTGGAATCACACCTGGTATGTGTGACGAATTTTTCAAAAATGGTGTTGACGCAATTGTCACTGGCAATCATGCTTTTGATAAATCTGAAATCATTCCTTATATGAGTGAATGTAAAAAGATTATCCGTCCCCTTAATTTTTCTCCACTTGCTCCAGGGAGAGGTTTTTGCGAAATTGAACTTTTAAATGGTAAGAAAATCCTTATTACCCAAATCCAAGGTCGTGTTTTTATGGAGCCAATGGATAACCCTTTTCATACCATTGATGGTCTTTTAAAAAATTACATTTTGGGAAAAAATATCCATGCAATTTTTGTAGACATTCATGCTGAAGCAACCTCAGAAAAACTTTCTGTTGGATATTTTTTAGATGGTAGAGTTTCTGCTGTTGTTGGAACTCATACGCATGTTCCAACTTCAGATGTTCGAATTTTACCAAAGGGAACCGCATATCAAACAGATGTCGGAATGTGTGGAGATTATGAATCTGTTCTCGGTTTCAATCCTGAACAACCCATTGACAGAGCCTTGGGCAAAGTCAATGCTGGAAGACTTGTTCCTGCTGCTGAAAAAGGAACGCTTTGCGGTATCTTTGTGGAAACAGATGACACGACAGGTCTAGCAATCAAAGTTGAACAAATTATCATTAAACCAGAATAATCAATAAGTTTTAAAAATCGAAAAGCTAATTTCCCTTATAGAAATTAGCTTTTAATAAAAGAATAAATCAGCCTAGGGGTTTTCTGAAACCATAAAAGCCATCAATATCATTTTCACGCGCAGAACCTTCAACTCTTGCTGTTACATCATTTGTTGTTGACTCTTCTGAACATAATACCTCGTCAACTTTAGCTTCCTCAGTATTTTCATGATTATTTTCTTCCTTCATAACTATAATAATTGATTATATTTTTTAGCCTTACTAAAAAAGGAAAGATTTTTTTTCAAAACCCTTCCTTTTTTTATTCTTTTCTAGCGAACGAACTCAAGGTAAACCTTTGTACGTCCACGGTCTCTCAAGATGAAAGAAACTTTCAAATTTAAGAGCTGATCGTGAATATCCACACCACAACGCCCTAATCCTTTGTAAAACTTTACAATCCAATCTTTAAGACCAGAAACAATCGTCTCAGAGAAATTGAGACCAAACCCATTTTTTGTCTGGCTTTCACTGCTTCGGCAAATTTCCTGATATTTCACAGAAAAAACTTGCCCTTTTTTTAAGCCTTTATATTCGCTTAATTCATTCAGCGAAATCACTGTCTCTCCAGATTTTTTTTCAAAAACACGTAGGCCGGCAAGATCACAATGTCCATCGTCATAGAAAGATGTTGTCATATAGCTTTCAACGTTTTCTGATTCAATGAGTGAAGTGTCTGACAAAAGAGAATGTACACCAAAAGCATCTCTGAGTTCTAATGAATTTGTTGTTTCCATAACTTATGAAATTTAATAGTTAATAAAATAATTATTTGTTACTTAAAATTTTATAAAAATAAATTTCCCTTGTCAATTAAAAATTAGACAAAAAAACAATTATATTGGTTTATATACTTTACTCTCATCTGGGATTGCATTTCCAACTCCTTTTTTTAAGGATTCTGCACGGACAAAACCCATTTGTCCATTATCCAATAAAATACGATACCAAACTTTGTCAGGTGTATATCCTGTTACACGAACGGTTGTTTTGGCACCAACAATGCCAACAACATCAAAGTTTTCGCCTGGGGCAAACATCACTTTTGTTTTCCCTCTTAAATGGAATAAAAATTTATCATCATGAACATCAACAGGAATATCAAAAACCTTTGAAACAATCACATCATCAACCCCACGATTTCCCCGCATATATTTGACTTCTTGATAGTAGTTCAATTCTTTTTCTTTAAACAAATTTTGATAAAACTCCCCAAGATTTATATTCTTTGGAGAACCATAAAAAACAACACCAAAAAAAATAAGAGCAGGAATAATGAGTTGAATGAGTTTTAATGGGAAATAGTTCCAAGCAACTGCCTTGGCAGAACTTTTGATACTCAACTCTGAAACAAATTTTTTCAAAAGATTTTTTTGATGTACATTTGCATAAGAATTAGCAATCGCAGCTGAAAGAAAAGCTTGTTCATTTTTTTCTTCTTGCTGATAAGCCAAAGCATTATGAATCAATAGTTTCAGATTATCTTGATTATTTTTCCCAATCTTTCTAAAATTATTGATAATTGTCTTAAGATTTAGGAATGCTCCTTTAATTGTCCACCAACCTGCAAACCAGTTCAAAATTGAAGCTCTAAAAACAATCCATTTTGCCTCATTCAAATTGCAATGTTCAACATCACTTTTGAAAAGATATTTATAGAATTTTCCAATCACAATTTCTTGACGAAGCGCACGAACTGTCACATCTTCGACACCTTTTTTATTACTATAAACTTTCAGAGCAAACATCTCTGGAAAATCTTTTTCGCCATATATTTGAGCCAACAAATCATAAGTGAGTCTTTTTTTCTCATCTTTGAAAACGTCGTAAGCTACGGAAATTTTTTGAAACATTTCTAGAGCTTCTTCACTATCATTTTGGTCAGGGTGCCAAACTTTAGCAATACGACGATAGTTTTTCTTTATTTCATCATCACTTGCATCTGGGTGGGCCTCTAAAACTTCATAATATCCTTTAGGATCATACATCATTAGCTTTCTCTCAATCTATATATAAAAACCTTCATAAAAGACTGTTTCGTCTTCATTAATTTTCACAAAGCTCTCTTTAGCATTGACTTTAATATTGCCCAAATATTCAAGTTCATTCAATGTAATTTTAAACAGTTTCACAATATTTGAATAAACATCTTCAACAAATTCTTTTTCTGTTCTCATAATCAAATCAAATCGGCGGTCTTTTTTGAGTGTATATCCGTCAAACTGAATTGCACCAAGCATACTAAATTCTGTATCGACAATAAAACGAGTTCCACTTTTTGCCTGATTTTTTCGCTTAGATTCTTGTTCTTTATTTTTTTTGATCGCAACCTTGAATTTTGAAAAATTTTCATCCAACATAAAAGGAGCTTCAACAAAACGCCAGTTTGGAGTTTCCTTCAAATGACTAGATGCTAAATTACTAAGATTTGTTAAAGTTTCTCTTCCTTCAACACCCCCTCTAGAAAGCTTTTCAACAACTTCATTACCCAACCAAATTTTGAGGTCTTGTTGAGCAACAGCCTTCACGTAAGAAACAAGATTGGTAATAGCTTTTGGCTGAGTAAAATTTGGCAACTTAGAAGCAATGATGCTTTCAAACTTTGGAGAAACAAGTTTCAAAACAATATCAGCAGGATTTTTTTGTAAAGCGGTTTCATTTTTGGTATAGACAACATCTGATAAATTCAACAAAATTTCTTTTCCCTGCACCAATTTTAAATCAGATTTAAGCAGTAAATCTCCCAAGCTTGTTTTAAGCACAAAATTATTATTTTCAAAAACTTTATCAACACGAGCCAAAATCGGAACATCTTTCAGAGCAGCCAGTTCTTCCTTAATTTGAGGCATAGAAAGAAGAATACTTTTTGAAACATCTGCTTTACCTTCAGTAAACATACTTAGCTTTGGTATGCTTTTTTCAATAAGAGATATTGCCCTTTGAATGAGTTCTAGCTTACTTTCTGTGCCTGCTGCCTTGATTTGAGCTTCACTTGGCAGAACTTCCTTCACTGAGAATTTAAGTTCTAAACCAGTAAGTTCTTTTGAAAGTGTCTTCAAAGTTTCTGAAGCTATGAATTTTGAAATATCAGAAGCAATTTTTGAAGATGATTGAGAAACTTGAGATGTCTTGGATGTTTCTGCAATTTGAGTTTTGACAACTTCTAAAACCTTATCTAACTTAACCGTAGAAACAACTTCTGATTTGTCTTGAATATTACTCAAGTTTTTGATGATTGGAGTATTATCAATTTTAACGTTAAGTGTTTTATTTTCAGATTGAGGAAGAATATTTTTTTCTGAAACTACAAAATTTTCAGAACTTTTTCCATCAACAGATAAAAGCTTAAACTTAATTTCATTCCCTACATTTGAAACAATTTTAAGCTCTGCTTTTCCCTCTGAATTCTGTGGCAAAACAAGCGCTTTATCCAAACTTATTTTAACTGGAATTTCTTGTCCATTTTCAGCCAGCACTTGTGCATTTATTGGTGATTTTGAAGAAAGCAAATCATTCTCAACCACAATCTGCATAAACATTGTTTGATTGGGCTTGAACCCTGACAAATCAATCGGAAAATCTTTAATCGCTCCTCCCACCAATTTATCCTCGACAAGCATTGCCGCAAGTTGAGTTAAACTGATTTGAGGAATGAAATTATTCATTTTCTAAAAGCTTTCTGGCAATTGCTAAAACATCTTCTGTTGCCTCAGATGTTGGATAGCGGTTGATGATTGGAGTTTGGTTTCTAATTGAATCTCGAACTCTTGTATCTCTACGAATAACCCCCAAAAGCTGAGGAGAAATTTTCAAGAAATTTCGACAAGCATTAAGCAAAGTTTCATAAGTTCTTTGACCTTCTCTCAAAGAATTTGCCTGATTAATTACAATGTTTATCTTTGTTTTAGGATACTGCATTGTCATGATTTTGATGAAAGCATAACCATCTGTGAGTGATGTTGGTTCATCTGTGCAAACCACAATCACTTGCTCAGCCATCCCAGAAAGAATTCTAACAGGTTTTTCAACACCGGCACCCATATCCAAGATTATCTTGTCATAGTTTGAAGCAAGAAGAGCCAAATCTTCTGCTAAAATTTGTAATCTTCCTATTGGCATGGAAGCTAAGCCTGCGGAACCAGAACGTCCAGCAATCACATCAATTTTTGCCTTATCGCAATTGTAAACGACTTGATTAAGTGTCATATTTCCAGCAACAACACTACCAATATCATTTTCAACCATCATACCTAATTGTATATCAACATTCGCAAGACCTAAGTCTCCATCAAAGAGCAAAGTTCTTTCTTTATAAATACTAAAAGCCTGAGCCAACGTAATGGAAAACCATGTCTTTCCAACGCCACCTTTTCCGGAAGCAACGGCAATCATATTTCTGCCTTTTCTCGTCGACTTATGCAGCTCCTTTCTAGGGGCAACAGCCAAGTTTTCGCTATTATCTTCCATAAACACTCTCCTCTTACGCCAAAATCAACTTTACAAGCGACTTATTATCAACTGTCGCCAAACCTTTAACGATACTTCCGCTCACACTTGCAGAACAAAAAGACATATTCAAACAACTTGCCACAGAAAGAATTGAACCAATTCTCCTTGTTAAATCCAATCTCGTCGGCAATAAATATTTTGCACCCATTTTCACGAATATATCAGCAATTTCAACTGCTTCATAAGTATTTCTACCACAATCAAGTGTCAAAATAACATCGCCATTAACTGCTTCCAATACACTGACAATTTTTTCAACTTCACTTTCTACAAAAGGATTAATCCCCGGTGTGTCAATCAAAATCAAGTCATAAAAATCTTTAGAATTTTCAACCAAATCAAATAACATTTTTCCAGATTTCACAAATTTGAATTCTGTCTGCAAAATATTTGCGAAAGCTTCAAGTTGCTTGTTTGCACCTGCTCGAACATTGTCTGTACTGACAATAAGTGTTTTAAGTCTTTTTATCTTCGCTTGAGTAGCCACTTTTGCAATTGCTGTCGATTTACCACTTCCTGTTACCCCTGTGAAAATCTTTATAGGATTTTTCAAATCCATTATTTCTGCAAAAGTAAAAATATTATCAAAACATTTTTCTAAAAGTTTCTTTTCGTCAGCAATTTGAAGTTCTTTATTCAAAGTTCTAACCATACTCAAAATACGTTCTTTCAAAACATCAATCACAAAATGATATTCCAAGCAATCTCTGACAATTGAATCATCAAAAACTCGGCGAAAAGGAGTGATTTCAACAGTTTCATCTTCCCTGAAAATAATATCATCTTTCTCAATGGCAGCTGTGACAACAACCCCACCCTCTTTCATTTGCTCTGAAGAAATAATGATAGCATTTTCACCAAGTTCCTGACGAATTAAGTCCATGGCTTGAGTCATATTTGGAGCTGTAAACTTTTTAATTTTCATTTAGAACTCCTAGATTTGTGCAACCGTTTTGATTTTGACCTTCGAATGGATTTCATTTTGAGACATCACAACCGTCATTGGTCTAAAACGTTCAATGATAGAACGAACAAAAGGTCTGATATTTGGGCTTGTCAAGATAACCCCATTTTCACCTTTAACAGCTAAATCTTCAACAACTTGGCGAACTTTACCAATAAAAGCTTGAAGAGCTGTTGGTGCCATAGCTAACTGTCTATCATCACCTTCACCTACAATTGCTTCAGCAAAAGCATGCTCCCATTCAGGAGAAAGTGTGACAAGTGGCAAAATTCCAAATTCATTCGCATTTGAATTAGAAATCTGACGAGAAAGTCTCATTCGAACATGTTCTGTAATCATCATCAAACTGTTTGTAATCGCAATCGCTTCAGAAATTCCTTCCAAAATTGTTGGCAAATCTCGGATAGAAACACGTTCTTGTAAAAGATTTTGTAAAATTCTTTGCAAAGCACCTTGGCTGACTTTTCCAGGAATAAGGTCTTTGACAAGTTTTTGGTTTCCTTTATCCAAATCATCAAGGAGTTTTTGTGTTTCTGCATAAGAAAGAAGCTCTGGCATATTGTCTTTTACCAATTCTGTAATATGTGTCGTAACCACCGTTGCAGGATCAACAACTGTGTAACCCCTGAACATTGCTTCTTCTCGATAAGAAGGATCAACCCACATCGCTTTCAATCCGAAGGTTGGCTCAACCGTATGTTCACCTGGCAATGTAATTGGTTCCCCGCGAGGATCCATCACCAAAAGCCCAGTTGATTTCAATTCACCCTTGCCTGCCTTCACTTCTTTGATATAGATGTGATATTCGTTCGCTTCCAACTGCATATTATCTTGAATACGAATAGAAGGCATTACAAAACCAAGTTCAGATGCTAAAGCACGACGCAAAGCTTTGATTTGATCTGTCAGCTTTTTATTGGTTTCTTCATTAATCAATGGCAATAAACCATAGCCAATTTCAAGTCTGATTGGGTCAATTCTAAGTGCATTAGCAATAGGCTCTTCAGAAGCCTTGGCGATTTTATCTTGTTTTTGAGCAGCCTCTTCCATAACCTTAGCTTCGGCTTGTGCTTCATTTTGTTGATTGGAGAGATAATAAGCTGCAGCACCAGTCAAAGTACCCAACAAAGCAAATGGTAAGAATGGTGTCCCTGGAAGTAACCCAATTGCAAACGCCATAAAAGAGCTCATACCCAAAGCTTTTGGATAATTTGAAATTTGTTTAAAGAGAACTTTATCTGTTGAATCTGTCATGCCTGCTTTGGTTACTAAGATACCAGCAGAAACAGAAATAATCAAAGCAGGTACTTGTGAAACCAAACCATCACCAACAGTCAAACGAATATAAGTATCCGAAGCCTGTGCAAAGCTCATGCCTTGCTGAACCATTCCAATAATGATACCGGCTACAAGTTCCACAATCACAATTAAAACACCAGCGATTGCGTCTCCTCGAACGAATTTAGATGCACCATCCATAGCTCCATAGAAAGCACTTTCTTTTGAAAGATCTTCACGTTTTTTCTTTGCTTCTTCTTCATTAATCAATCCTGCTGACAAGTCAGCATCAATTGCCATTTGTTTACCAGGCATTGCATCCAAAGCAAAACGAGCAGCAACTTCTGCGATACGCCCAGAACCTTTGGTGATAACGATAAAGTTGATGATAACCAGAATGGTAAAAACAATCACACCAATGATAAAATTGTTCCCCATAATAAAACCACCAAAGGCTTTAATAACCTGACCAGCAGCATCTTGCCCCTGATTTCCGTTTGAAAGAATCAACCTCGTTGATGCTAAGTTAAGCGAGAGACGATAAATTGTTGCAATCAACAATACAAGAGGGAAAGAGCTGAATTCAATCGGTCTTTCCACAAAGATTGCTGTCATTAAGAACACACAAGCCATTGTCACAGACAAAGATAATGCAAAGTCTAAAACGGTTGGTGGCAAAGGCATAATCAAAATAACCAACATCAACACAACGGCTAATGCAAAAAGGATATCTCCTCTTTTGGAAGCCCCTATGAAAAGCTCTTTAAAACTTTTGCCACCAAATGGCGAATTTTGTGCAGATTTTGCCATTTATTTATCCATTAGCTTCTGGAACATCAAAGCCAGAATCTTGATATTGTTTGAGTTTATTACGCAATGTACGAATTGAAATTCCTAAAATATTTGCTGCATTTGTTCTATTTCCAACGGTGTGCTTCAATGTATCAATAATCAAATTTCTTTCCATGTCAGCCATCGTTGAAAGCTGGAATTCTCCACCGCTCATCTCTATTTTTTCTTCAACCAATTGCGGATGACTAAGGATGATTGATTCTTCTCCAATTTCTTCACCTGTCGAAATCAAAACTGCACGGTGGATTGTGTTTTCAAGTTCTCTTACATTACCCGGCCAAGGATAGCTCATCAGTTTCTTTTCGGCATTCTCAGAAACAGGTTTGAACATAATATCATTCATTTCCGCATATTTTTTTGCAAAATGTTTTGCCAAAACTGGAATATCTTCCTTTCTATCTTTCAAGGAAGGAATTTCAATATTAATTACGTTTAAGCGATAATATAAGTCTTGACGAAAAGCGCCTCTTTCAACTTCTGCTTCCAAATCTCGGTTAGAAGTGGCAATAATTCTTGTATTAACTTTAATTGGAGACTTACCACCAATTCGATCAATTTCTTTTTCTTGAATGGCACGAAGCAATTTCGCCTGAATTTTAATATCCATTTCAGAAATTTCATCAAGCAACAAAGTTCCTTCACTAGCTTCTTCAAACTTACCAATTCTTCGAGCAACAGCACCTGTAAAAGCACCTTTTTCATATCCAAAAAGTTCAGATTCCAATAAAGTTTCAGGAATTGCTGCACAGTTCACAGCTACAAATTTATTATTTGCTCTTTTAGAATTATCATGAACGAAACGAGAAAAAATTTCCTTACCAGTTCCAGACTCACCTGTCAGCAAAATACTTGCTTCACTTGGAGCAACCTGTTTTGCTAATTTCAAAATTTCTTCTGTCTTCTTATCACCATAGATAAGCGCATGATTTTCTCTTGTAGCTGCTGCTAAAACAGCTCCAATCATCTCTGGATCAGGAGGAAGTGGAATATATTCTTTAGCACCAGCCTTAATGGCTTTAACTGCTAATGTCGGATTCGTTGAAACACCTGCAGCAACAACAAGTGCATTAATTCTTTCGCTTTCTAGAGAAGAGATGAACTTATGAATGTCAAGTTTAACATCAATCATCACCAATTCTGCGGTCTTTCCGGAGCGAAGAAAGTCTAAACCTTCTTCAACAGTTTCAGTTATCGACACATGTCCACCATGGCTGATAGCTATTTTACTAGCTGCTCCAATCTGTCCGTCTAATGTCCCAACAATTAATAACTGCATTTTTATCCCTTAGTTCTTATATTATTTTGTAGTTTTAACAATTTCACTCATGGTCACACCAAGTTTGTCATCAACGACAACAACTTCACCTCGAGCCACAAGACTGTTATTGACATAAATATCAATATTTTCACCAACTTTTTTATCAAGTTCAATGATTGCTCCTTTGTTCAACTTCAAAAGCTGATTAACTTTCATCTTGGTTTTTCCCAAGACAGCTGAAACTTTTACAGGAATATCATAAACTGGCTCCAATTCAGAAGATGTGACATTTTCTTCATTTGTCTCGTCTAATTGACGTTCTCTTAAAATTGGTTCATCATCAACATTGACACTGTCTTTTAATTCATCTAATTCCAAATCTTTACTCATCGTTCTCTCCACCTGTTTTATTAGAACCTAAAAAATTTTCTACTTTGTTCAATATCTCGTCACTTTTTCTTTCAACACCACCATTTTCCCACTCAATACGACAATCTGAAACTTGGAGTGTAGCATCCTTATGAAGCGAAATTTTTCCTTCAAAATCATTCACTCTTGCCAATTCAGCAATATCATTTTGCACAAGACCAATGATACTTGGGTGGATATAAAAAGAAAGTTTTGGCTCATTTTTAATGCTCTCAAAAGTCTCTTTCAAAAACTTAGCCACAATTTCTTTTGCATTTTCTTCCAACAAATTTGGAACAATTTTTCGCAAAGCCACACTCAATAATTCTAAACTTGTTTTTTCAGCCCTACTTGAATTTTCACTTACTTCAGCAAAAACAACCTTCAAATTTCTTTCAATATTTCTCAAAAGCTCGATTTCTTGAGATTCAGTAGAATCCTTGCAAGCTGAAAAACCAGCTTGATATCCTTCTTCGTGTCCTTGCTCTCTGGCTTGCTTGAGTTTTTCTTCAAACTCCTCTAAAGCCTTATTATTATTTTCTGCAGCAGTTATATTGGCTTTTTCCAGAGGTTGAACTTCTTTTCCATTAAGCATCTGAGCATCATTTTGCAAAGTTTCATATTCTTCTGTTTCATCAAGATTTGTGATTTGCTCATTTTCCATATCCATATCAAAATTTTCTTCGGAAAATGCTTCTTCTTTTTCTTCCCCAACCACAAAATTATCAAATAAAAACTTTTTAAAATCTACCATAAGAGCAATAACCTAATACTAATAGACCAATTCGTCGTCTTCTTTGCCTTCTTTCAAGACAATTTCACCACTAAAAGCCAATTCTTTCGTAACTTGAACAATGTATTGCTGAGCTTCCTCAACTTCTCTAAGTCTGACAGGTCCCATTGCTTCCATATCTTCTTGAACAATTTTTCCAGCACGAGAAGACATGTTGTTGAAGAAAAGTTCACGAATAATTTCAGAAGCACCTTTCAATGCAATTGCAAGTTTATCTTTGTCAACAGAACGAAGAACGATTTGAATTCCTTGTCCATCCACACGTGTCATATCATCAAATGTAAACATCAAAGATTTAACGCGTTCTGCACTTTCACGATTGCGTTCTTCCAAAGCTTCCATAAATCTTGCTTCAGTGTTTCTATCCAAGGAGTTGAAAATATCAGCAATAAATTCGTGAGAATCTTTTCTTGTAGATTTTGAAAGATTCGTCATAAACTCTTTACGCAAAGTTTTTTCAATACCATCTAGAACTTCTTTTTGAACAGAATCCATTCTGAGCATTCTCATCACAATTTCCATTGCAAAGTTTTCAGGAAGCAGAGCAATAACTTTTGCTGCGTGGTCTGGCTTAATTTTTGAAAGAATAACTGCAATGGTTTGTGGATATTCATTCTTGAGATAGTTTGCCAAAACTTGTTCATTGATATTTCCAAGTTTATCCCACATCGTACGACCAGCAGGACCTCTAATTTCTTCCATAATGGTTGAAACACGTTCCTTATCCATTGTTTTAAGAAGCAGTCTCTCCGTACTTTCATAGCTACCGATGAGAGAACCTGTGTTCGAAATTTTATCTGTAAACTCTAAAAACAACTGTTCAACCACATTAGAACTAACTTTACCAAGGCTTGCCATAATCACTGAAATTTCTTTAATTTCTTCTTCATTCATCAAAGAAAAAATTGCGGCAGATTTTTCTTCATCCAAAGAAAGCATAAGAATAGCTGCTTTTTGCGGACCAGAAATTAAATTATAGTCATCAATTATATTTTGCTTCATTTTTCCCCAACCTTGACTTAGTTTTCGTTTTGATAGAGCCAGTTACGAATGATGTTAACCGCTGTATCTGGATTTCTCTCAACAATATCATTAATCTTCTTAATCAAGGACGCTTTTATTCGTCCGTCAATCTTGTTCAGATTTATCAGCTCTTCCACTTCCTTATTTTTTTCATTGATGAAGTTAGAAATCAAGACACTATCATCCCCTTCTCTCTCCCCAAGCAGAGCAGGTTCAGAAGAAACGGAACCAGAAACATCAAAGGCATTATTAATAAGTGGTCTAATAACAAGAAGAATAACCAAAATAGCCACAATTGCCACACCTAGACCTTCAGCAATTCGGATAATATCTTCTTTTTCAAAACCAAAATATGTTGCATATTCTGCCACATCTAAAGACGTATCTTGAGACACAAAACGAATATTTTCAACTTCAACCGTATCACCACGATTGGCATCATAACCCACAGCAGATTTCACAAGAGAAGCAATTTTATCCATTTGAGCTGGTGTTCTTTCAGAATATTCCTCTTCGCCATTTGTTCCTTTTTGATAGATACCATCAACCATAACTGCAACAGAAACTCTGGTCACATCACCATTACTCTTAACTTTATTTCGAATTGTTTTGGAAATTTCATAATTAAGAGTTTCTTCAGTACGAGCATTCTGAGAAGAAGCACCATTAACATTACTAACTGTATCACCATTTGGAATATTTTGAGAAACACTAACAGGCTGTTCACCATCTGAATTTCTTCCTTCTTCAGTGATAACAGATGAAGAACGAACAACTTGACCTTCTGGATCATAAATTTCTTCATTTGTCACAACTTGAGCAAAATCCATATCAATATTGACCTTAGACTTCACCTTACCAACACCAACAACCTTTTCTAAAAGAGAATTGATTCGGTTTTCCATCCTTTTTTCAGCATCTAGTCTGATAATTTCATTATTCACATTGCTCGCAGCAAGTCTTGTTTCTTCGTTATCATAGTTATCTGTAAGCAAATTTCCAGATGTATCAACAATTGCAACATTCTTAACTTCAAGCTTAGGCACTGCTGCTGCAACAAGTTTTTGAATAGACTGGACGTTTTTAAAATCTAATGAGCCTCTTTTAGTTTTAATAATTACAGAGGCTGTCGGAACTTGTTCTTCTTTTGAAAACATCTCTCTTTTGGGCAAAACCAAATGAACTCTGGCACTTTGAATATTATCAACACCACGAATCGTTCTAGAAAGTTCACCTTCCAACGCTCGAACTAAATTGATATTTTGAACAAAATTTGTTGAACCTAAAGCATCGACATTATCAAAAATCTCATATCCGACACTTGAACCTTTTGAAGGTAGTGCCAATTCAGCTGTTTCAACACGCATCTTATTGACAACTTCACTTGGAACCAAAATTTCCGTCCCATTTTTAGAGAGACGATATTTGATTTTGGATGATTCCAATTTATCAACAATCTGTTTAGCATCTCCTAATTCCAGATTAGTATACAAAACTGTATATTCACCACCAGAAACCCCATTTAACATATAAATGAAAAATGCCATTAAAAAAATTAATATCGCAGAAATTGAAGCCAGACGTCCCGGCGACAAATTCTTAATGCTTTGCAAAAAATTATTCACTTAAGAGTACCCTTAAATTTATATATTCCATACCACTTTACTATAGTTAACTGAAAAATTCATATTGTTAAATGATAAAAATAAATATTCACAGACTAAAAATTCAAACTTTTGTTCTATTTTGCTTAAATACTATACAAATAATCTAACTTTTCAAGAAATTAAAAGAAAAAAGCGCCCCGCTTTTGAAACAGGGCGCAACTTTAGGGTTTTTTCTACATTTTTATTGTTATCTGACTATGTTTGTCAATTCACTTAACATATCACTTGTAGTTGTGATAATTTTTGTTGCCGCAGAATATGCACGTTGAGTCACAATCATATTTGAAAACTCTGTTGCCAAATCCACAGTAGATTGCTCAAGAGCATTTGAAGTGATCGTTCCTGCACCACCTTGTCCTGCTGTTTTAAGCAAAGGCTCACCAGAATATTCTGTTTCTAACCAAACGTTACCTGTCAAAGATTCCATAGCATTTGGATTTGTGAATGTTGCGAGAGGAATAATGGCAATTGGACGAAGTTCACCATTGGAGAATGTTGCTGTTACCACACCATTTTCATCAATACTTACGCCAGCATAACTACCAAACTTTGCACCATCTTGTTTGATATAGTTTTGATCAAAAGTTCCTGCCAAACTTGTCAAACCAGAGTTTGTACCAGCTTCACCAAGACTAAGTTTGATTGTTGTTCCTTGGTTGACATCTCCTGTCATATCCTTTGCACCGTTTGCCCACTCAATGGAAACATCTGCAACGTTATAATATTTAGGCGTACCATCAGAGTTGAAAGTCACAGCTGGAATTTTGTCACCCTTATAAGCAATGGTATCATAAGTGAATTCTGTTCCAATGGTGTGAGCTGCAGCCAAGTTAGTAGTCCAACCTGCAGCAGAATCTCTCACGCTACCAGAAACCGCAGCACCTAAACCAGAGAAATCAATCGAAATATCTGCCCCTGTTGTAGATGGATTAATTTCCAAAGTCATACCACTAGCAATAAATCTTTCAGCTTCATCTTGGTTACCATCAGAGTTCAAAGTATTAACCAAAGCTTCAACCACTGCTGTATTATCAATTGTTGTACCTGAAATTGAAGCAGAGATATCTACTGTAATTGCTGGAGCCGCTGCTGTTGTCCCATTAGTGAAAGTGTAAGTTTTACCATCAATTACTACAGATTGACCAACATAGTCTGCCGCAGTTTTTGATGTAAAGTTAATTGCAGCACCATTTTTCAAATCTGAATCAATTGCTTCAACAGTGAAAATACCTGAAGGAATACCTGTTGTTAAGTTTGGATGAGCACCAGATTGAACGCAAGCCAAAGTTTTGCTTGTGTCAATTGTCAATTTTGAACCACCAATAGACTGAGTAATGGCAATTGTGTTGCTGTCCACTTTGAAACGATCTGCAGATGGCATATTTGCTTGAATTGCTTCACCAAAAGCCGTTGTAAAATCGCTTACAGAAAGAACAGAAGTCAAATCAACAGCAATATCAGGAGATGTTACTGATGAAGGGTTGTTTGTGAACACAAAATTATATGCTGTTCCTGTACTATCATCAGTGATTGAGATTGAAGAACCATTCTTTGGAATGTCTGTAAACTGCAACTGACCAGAAGATGAAAACACCTTATTATCTGCAGTATTAACTGTTACATTTGTTGCTTTGTTTGGTGTTGCAACATCCAAACCGAAAGAAATTCCATATTTCTTTTGGAAATTCAAACTCAAGTTACTTGCATTACCAAGACTGTCATAAATCAAAGCAGAAATTGAGCGTGTAGTACCTGCATCATCATTTGCTGGCAAGTTTGCACCGATAGACAATTGTTGTGTCGCATCAGCTGTACCACCAATTTTGCTCAAGTTAATCGCTTGCAAGTTTTTGCTGTCAATCACGTTATCATTTACATAAACTGTATTTCCATTGCTGTCATAATAAGCTTTCATATAAGTAATACCGTTCAAAGTAACCGTACTTGCATTCGCATTACCATCCCATGGCAACAAAGACCACGCTTGTGCGTAATAGCCAGATGTATTTTTCAAGTATCCGTTTTCATCTGTTTTGAAATCACCGGCACGAGTATAAGCCCATAAACCATCTGTTCCTGAAGATGTTTGATTTACAACGAAATATCCATTTCCACTGATTGCCACTGCTGTTGAAGACGAATTGTCCGCCAAAAGACCTTGCATATCCACAGATTGCTTAGTTACACCTTGCACACCACCAGATGAATAATTTGTAGTTGATGTTTGCTTTGTAACCAAAGTCTTAAAGTCAACATTAGTGTTCTTGTAACCAACGGTATTAACATTCACAATATTATCAGAAATCGCTGCCATCGCACTAGACTGAGCAGTGAGTCCTGAAATACCTGATTGCATTGCACCAAATAAACTCATAATTAATCTCCCTAAAGTTTTCTTATTTCATAAATCATAAATACTGAAATATTTTGTTTTTTACATAATAATTATAAATTAAACTAACTACCTGTTCCTGTATCCGTACTTGTATCCATATCCGTATCAGAATTAGTTGTCTTCTTATCAAAATAACTATCATTTCTGATTGTTAAAATATCACCTAATTGAGAAGTCACAGAATCACCCAATCCTACATAAATTGTTGATTCGTCACTCGCAATTCCTGTTACTTTTCCGAAAATTGTTGTTACAACGTTAGCATCTGTTTCTCCGCTTGCCACATTAGTTGTTACGACAATTTGGTATGCACCATCTTCGAGTTGATTTCCGTCTTTATCTTTTCCATCCCACTCAAAGTCATAAGTTCCCGCATCTTTACGACCTTCTTCTGTATAAACAACAGTACCATCCATATCTTTGACCATAATCACACTATTTGTAACATTTTTATCTAAAGTATATGTCGCTTTTGCCACACCATTTTCAAGCGGCATAACATCTCCCAAAACTTGAACCACTTTATCAATATAAGAAACAGCTTGCGCAGCCAAATTAGAAATATTAAGTGTTACCAAATTGTCCAATTTACTATTGGTTTGAATCTGTTGTTCTACTGCTGAATATTGAACCAATTGATTGGTAAATTCTGCTGTATCCATAGGATCAAGAGGATCTTGATATTGCAACTGTGTTGTAAGCAATTTTAAAAATGTGTTCATATCTGCAGACAACGTTGATGTTGCTGAATCTGTTGCAGATGTATTTGTTGTATATCCTGTAATTGAACTTAAATCGACCATTGCTTTTCTCCTTATACCCTAATATTCAGACTTCCGTTAGAATTCAAAGAATAATCTTGATTTGCAACTTCTGTTTCTTTTTCTATACTATTTCCAATAAAGCTTTTAAGCTGTGCACGATTTTCAGTTTCTTCTTGCTGACGATAGCTAAAACTCAAGCTTTCACCATCTGTTTGAAAACCTGCCGCATTAAATGCTTTTTCTAGTGACTGAGCATCTTTTTGCAAAATTTCCATTGTTTCTGGTTTATTCGCAACGATATGCGCTTGTACTTTTCCATCTTTTCCAATTTGCATTTTTACTTCAATAGAACCAAGCTCTTCTGGCTTAAGTTGAATATTAATTTTATCAATTCCCTTAACGGCAGATTTTGTAATATTCACCTTAACTTGGTCAACAACTTCTTTGCTCATACCTTTATAAGTATCATTTGATGCTGATTTTGTTTCACCTTTAATTGCCAATTCTGAGTTAAGCGCGGTTTTTCCACTTACTTGAGCACCAGAAACATTTGAAATAGACAAGTCAGCAACAACTTGATTTTCAGCAGCAGCCGTTTGAGTAGCTGTAACATTTGGGGTTGTAACAACTTGAGCTGCTGCTGAATTAGCGGCAAAAGAATTTACAGGAACTTGAGCCTGCTTTTGCGCACTAAAACTTTGATTTGAAGTTTGTGATGCTGAAGATGTTGTATCTGAACCATCAACATTTAGTGCAGCATCAACTGCTTCGGCAACTTCGACAGTATTATTGACAAGTTTTTTATCTGAATAGGCAAAAATTTCCTCTTTAACAATCACAGAGAGTTTCAAATTTTTATCTGAACCTATAATTTCAGAAATCTTATGTGCTGGAATAGTACCTTCTTCTGAATAATCAACTGCCACAGCACTTGCCTCAACCTGAATATTTGCATTTTTTTGAGTTTCTTTAGTTTTCTCAGCATTGATTGCAATATCAATTTCAGAAGCTTTTGCTTTGGTCTCAGTAGCCATATCAGAATCAACAGGCAATGAAATTTCCTCGGTTACATTAGGTACAATCTCTGGAAACTCAGCAACTGCTGTTTTAACTTCACCAGTATCAGAGTTCATTTGAGGAGCGGCATCTTGATCCAAAACTAAATCAACTTGAGGAGCAATCTCGTCCGAGTAGGAAGCATTCTCAGCAACAGAAGCATCTGCAATAACAGGAGCATCTGCAGAATCAACATAATCCAATTCATTCAAAGCAGGTTTTTCTGCTTGAATTACTTTTTCAGAAATCTTCTGAACAGGTGCTTCAATAGGAGCAGCAACAGCTTGAACATCCGTATCATCTTTGTTTTTATCTTGTGATTTTTCATTTTTTTCAACAGAACTTGACTTTGAAACTTCTTTTTCAGCAGTAACTTTTTCAGTTTTATCAGAAGCTTGTGAAGAAACCTTGTTTTTTGATTCAGTCTTTGAAGAAACTTGAGATTTTGTATCAATATTAGAAGAAGCAGAGGAAGATGTATCTTTTGAAACATTTACTTCAGTTTTCGCAGAAGACTTAATTTCCGTCTGTTTCTTTGCTGTTTTTGCAACAGAAGACACCTCTTGATTGCTCGTAAATTTACTTGATTTAGTTTCATCAGTTTTTTCTTTTATCATTTCAGCAAAAGCGCTATCAAACGCAATCGTGCGCAAATCTGTCTTTCCGCCCAAAATCTGATTAACCAAATTATTTACATCTTTAATTTCCATAGTAAAACCTCTAAATAAAATCTACCATAGAAACAATTATGCAAAATTCGTGCCATTTTAAAAAATAATAATTAAAAAAATAAAAAAGGAGCCTCACGGCTCCTTTTTTCAATTATTCTCCGAAAATATCACTATATTCGTCTTTTTCTTCCTGCTGTGATACAACTTCTTTTTTTCCTTCCGCTTGCTGCTGAGGAGGAACATCTGAATTAGAAACAGCTTGCATAGGAGCTTCAGCAGCAGCCGAATTATTTCTTCCTTCTGACAAACCTCGCGCAATGTTCATGTTAATATCAATCAAAGAAGTAAGCTTTTCTGGTGTTGGATTAAGCAAAATATCAACTGTTCTTTTGAAAATGAAATTAGCTAGATTGAGAATATTAATTCTAATACTCATTGGCTGAAGACACGTTTCACTATTCATTTCTGCCGCAAAAACTGTCCAAAGACGACGGTTCTTTCCCAAAGCTTCTTCAAGTTTTGATTTCTCGGTATCCCAATTTTCCTTAATTAAATTCAAGCTTGAAGCTGATCTAATCAAAGCTCTTGTTTCAAGCTCAATTTGACTTAAAGAGCTTTTGTCGATTTCACTGTATTTTTGTGTAGAATTCATTTAGTATACCTGTAACCAAAATTAAAATAAAAACTTTTTTAACATTAATTTATTAATCTATTATGTATAATACAGAAAATATTGATAAATGAAAGTGGTTTTTTAGGATAATTGACATGAACATTTTTTTCAAAACAATCATTGGGCTTTTCCTTCTCTTTGCAACCATCACAAAAGCGAATGCTATGCTTGCAGATGATGAAAGAAATATAAAAAGATATAAAGAGATTAGTGTAACAGGCTTCCCTGATTACCCCCCTTTTGGCTTCCTTGAAGAACCAGATAGAACAAGTAGTTTCAATTCTGTTTTCAAAAAATTTTTGGAAGAATATGCAATTCCTAACAATATAAAGATAAATTATAAAGCAAATGTAAAATACAAAGAAGCCGTCCAAGACGTTAGAAGTGGTAAAATCAACCTCATTATTGGTATGTATTCTGAAACTGACATATATAATGGAATAGAATATATATACCCATCCTTCATTAACAACCCTGTCCATATTATTGCTCTTCCTAACAAAATCACCAACATAAAAGATTTTAGTGATCTTCAAAAAATGAAGGGGGGAATCAATAAAAATGAACACCTCAGTGATTTTGTCAACGAACAACTCAATCAACTTGGTGTCAAAAGGATTGAAGATTCATATACACTCTATAAAATGCTTTTTAATGGTGAGATTGACTATGTGATTGGAAGTAGATATTTCAATATGATAGAAGCATCCAAACTTGGGCTTTTGAACAAAGTTAGCTTTTCTAAAAAACCTATTTGGGATATGCCTATGTTTATTGGAATGTCAAAAGGATTCATTGAAAGACCTTATGTCACACAATCCTTATCTAAAAGTTTAGCAGACCCTGAAAATCAGAAAAAAATTAATAACTATTTAATTGAAATGATGAATAATATTGAAGATAAAAATAGGGGTATTGTCTCTCCAGAATTTTCTAGAGACAAATAAAACGGAGGAAAAAGCTTAAAATGGTTCTTTTAATTCACCACACAACATCACCTTTCAGCAGAAAAATCAGATTAGAAATGTCTGAAAAAAAAGTGTTGTTTGTTTTAAGAGAAGAAGAACCATGGAATATTTCCGAAGAAGTTTACAAGCTTAACCCAGCAGGAACACTGCCAATTTTCCTCTATGACGGGAATTATATTTGTGGAAATTATGCGATTAGCGAATATCTAGAAGAATTCAGCAAAGAAGTTAAACTTTTACCAGACGATATCAAAAGCAGCGCTGAAGCCAGAAGCATCATTGAATGGTTTGATGTAAAATTTTATGAAGAAGTATATAAAAAAATTGCTTATGAAAAAATTCATAAAAGATTTAGCCGTGGCTTAGCACCAGATTCACAAACACTCAAGGCAGGACTAAACAACCTCAATTACCATATGGAATATCTTGATTGGCTTGCTGAAAAAAACAACTATTTAGCTGGAGACCTTTTCTCACTTGCAGACATAACTGCTGCTGCACATATATCAATCATTGATTATCTCGGTAATATCCCATGGGAAAACTATAAAAATGCAAAAATTTGGTATTCAAAAATCAAATCGAGACCAAGTTTTAAAGATATTTTAAACGACACAATCAAAGGAATTCTTCCATCAAAACACTATTCAAATTTGGATTTTTAAGATGAAAAAAACACTTTTAACACTTTGCGCTCTCATTCTCCTTACTTCTTGTAGCACAACATCCAAAGGAGAAGGACAAGTCATCTATCACTGGGAAAGAGAAAACACTGGTATTGAGAAATTTTCTCGCGATCATTCGGAATGTATGAAACTCGCTGAAGGCATGCGTTTTATGCCAAACTTCAAAAGTTGGTTCTATTCAGAAGAAGCTAGACTTGACCTAAGACCTAACTGGCATGGTGAAAGAGGCGTTTGGGCAAGTTATGTCGCTTACCCAGGGGCTCAACCTGTTGTTCTAAACTCAGTTCGCTTCAATGACAGTGTCAGCCCTCGTAAATATCGCATTTGCATGGAAGACAGAGGCTATTGGCACAGAATCAATAATATTCCAACATTAACAAATATTTACGTTTATGACCCACAAAAGAAAACAAAAGATATTCCTTTTGAATATGCAGATTTTTAAGATATCTGTGACTTTGTGAATAATTTAATTGCTGATTGTTTCAAATGATAATATGATAGGTTCGTTGTCGTAAAATATATTGAACGGATCTTAAAAATGAATAATAAAAATGCTACTCCTGTTGTCCTCCAAGTACTTCCGGAAATGGATCATGGCGGTGTTGAAGTTGGAACAACAGAAATTGCTTCTGAACTTCAAAAAAACGGAATCAAAAACTTCGTTGCTTCAGCAGGCGGAAGAATGGTTTATCATCTTGATAAAATAAAGGTCAAGCACTTCACTTTACCTCTAAAAACAAAGAACCCAATCAAGCTTTATCTCAACTCTAGAAAACTTGAAAAAATCATCAAAGAAAATGGAATAAATATTGTTCACGCACGCTCTCGTGCTCCTGCTTGGAGTGCATATTGGGCTACAAAAAGAGCGAAAGTCCATTTTGTAACAACCTTTCACGGAACTTATGGTTTAGGACCTTGGGGAATCAAAAAAATCTACAATAGAGTGATGACCTATGGTGAAAGAATTATTGCTATTTCAGAACACATAAAAAACCATATATTAACCAACTACAAGAAAGTTGACCCTGCAAAAATTCGTCTTATTCATCGTTGTGTAAATTTAAACAATTTCTCACCAGAAACAATGACTTCAGAAAGAATTATCAAAGTCATCACAGACAATCACATTCCTGAAGACAAAAAAATCATCTCCTTGGTGGGAAGAGTCACTCGCTGGAAAGGTCAACACCTTCTCATTGAAGCTCTTTCTAAAATCAAATCTGAAAACACATATTGCCTAATTGTGGGTTCTGATCAAGGACGTGCTAAATACCGAAACGAACTAGAAGAAATGGTCAGAAAACTTGGACTAGAACACTCTGTCCAATTCATTGGACAAAGTTTCGACATTCCAGCGATTCTTGCAATTTCAGATGTTGTTCTTTCAACAGCAATTGAGCCAGAAGCATTTGGTAGAGCTGCAATTGAAGGACAAGCTATGGGCAAAACTGTTCTCGCTTCGAACATCGGTGGTTCACTTGAAAATATGGTTGATGGGAAGACAGGAAGACTCTTTGAAAGCAACAATTCAGACAGTCTTGCAGAAGCAATTGACTGGGCACTTAATTTGAACAAAAAAGACAGAGAAAAAATTTCTGCTGCTGCGATTGAAAATGTAAAGAATAATTTTACAAAACAAATTATGTGTGATAAAACTATTAAGGTTTACGAAGAACTTTTGAAGTAAACCCTAACAAGACATCTAGCGATTATGAAAAATGCTTCCTATATGTCTATTGGCGTCTCGAAAGAGACAAATTTATAACTTAATATTTTGGAGAAAATTTAATTATGGTTGCAATAAAATTACCAAGTGGTGATGTTATGAAGTTTGACGGCGAAGTAAGTGGCTTCGACGTAGCTTCTCACATCAGTGCAGGCCTTGCAAAAGCAGCGCTTGCTGTTAAAGTCAATAACAAAGTTCAAGACTTGAGCACAAAAATCACCACAGACGCAACCGTAACCGTTATCACCGCTAAAGACAAAGAAGGACTTGAAATTCTCCGTCACTCCTGCTCACACCTAATGGCCCAAGCTGTTAAACAACTTTGGCCTAGTGTTCAGGTAACAATTGGTCCAGTTATCGATAGTGGATTCTATTATGACTTTTCCAGAAAAGAACCTTTCAAGGAAGAAGAATTGGCTAAAATCGAAGCAAAAATGCACGATTTAGTTAAACAAGATATTCCTGTTGAAAGAATTGTTATGGAAAGAAATAAGGCGATTGAATATTTCAAATCCATTGGTGAAAACTATAAAGCAGAAATCATCTCAGATTTACCTGAAAGCGAAATCATCAGCCTTTACAAACAAGGTGATTTCACTGACCTTTGTCGTGGACCACACATTCCTAGCACAGGAAAAATTGGCGATGCTTTCAAATTGATGAAAGTTGCTGGTGCTTATTGGCGTGGAAATTCAGAAAATGAAATGTTGCAAAGAATTTATGCAACTGCTTGGGCTGATAAAAAAGATCTTAAAGCATATTTGACAATGTTGGAAGAAGCTGCAAAGCGTGACCACCGTAAATTGGGTAAAGAAATGGACTTGTTCCACTTTGAACCTGAATATGCACCTGGTGCTGTTTTCTGGCACGATAAAGGCTACCGCATTTATCGCAAACTCATTGAATATATGCGTAACCGTCAAGAACAAAATGATTATCTTGAAATTGACACACCTCGTGTAATGGATAGAGTTCTTTGGGAAACTTCTGGTCACTGGGAAAAATATGGCGAACATAACTACTCAGGTGCAACTGAAGACGGCAAGATGTTCTGCATCAAACCAATGAACTGCCCTGGTGGTCTTTTGGTTTACAAGCAAGGTATTAAATCTTATCGTGATTTGCCATTGAAATTGGCAGAATTCGGAAAAGTAAACCGCTATGAAGCAAGTGGTGCTTTGATGGGTTTAATGCGAGTTCGTGAATTTACTCAAGATGATGCACACATTTTCTGTACACTTGAACAATTGGAAGAAGAAAGCATTACAACTTTGAAACTCATTCTTGATATTTATAAAGACTTTGGGTTTGAAGAAGTGAAAATTTATCTTTCAACTCGTCCAGAAAAACGTATTGGTTCTGATGAAGTTTGGGATATTTCTGAAAAAGCTTTAGCAAATGCTTTAACAAACCATGGCTATGCTTTTGAAATCAATGAAGGTGAAGGTGCATTCTATGGCCCTAAACTTGAGTTCATTTTGAAAGATGCAATTGGTCGTGAATGGCAATGTGGAACTGTTCAAGTTGATATGAACTTGCCTGAACGTTTTGATATTTCATATATTGGTGAAGATGGTGAAAAACACCGCCCAGTTATGTTACACCGTGCGTTATTTGGTTCAATTGAACGTTTCCTCGGTATCATGATTGAGCACCATGCAGGAAGACTTCCACTTTGGTTGGCTCCTGAACAGGTTGTTGTTGCACCAGTTGTCAACGAATTTGATGACTATGCGAATGAAGTTGCGGAAGAACTCAAGAAACGTAAGATTAAAGTTTCTACAGATTTGAGAAACGAAAAAATCAGCTACAAAATTCGTGAGCATTCTGTGACAAAGACACCAATCATTGTTGTTGTTGGTGGCAAAGAAAGAGACGAAAAGACAGTAACAATCCGTCGTATCGGCTCTGAAAAACAAGAAGTGATGAGCCTCTCAGATTTCTTGAATGCTGTCGAACAAGAAGCCAAAATGCCTCACGCATAATAATATTCTATCTTAAAAAGCCTCTGAAATTCAGGGGCTTTTTTTTGTGTCATAAAATTTTCATAATCTAACGACTCCTTTTTTCTTGCAAAAAAAAAAAAACGATTATCATTAGTTGTGTAAAGGGTATTTTTCCATGCAACTATAAGGAGTCGTACTATGAAAAGGTCATTTCTGCCCATATTGGGATTAATTTTATGTTTGAGTGCATTTTTTTATAACATAAAATCTTCAATTTCCGGTGTTTATTTTATTGAAAAACCTGATGGAATTTACACCCCTCAAAAACAAAAACCATGCAATTTAATGGGATATACTCTAACTGCAAAAGACTGTGAAGCTCAAGGAAAATCAATAAGAAATCTTTGTCCCACAGATACAACTTATGGAAAATCATGTAGTTGTGATACAAAATTCAAATATACTACTGAAAACTGTATCGATAATAAAAGCTTGTCTGGTGATCAATGTGATAATAAATATGAAAAATGTGAATGTGACACAATAAGATATAAATGGACAACTTCTAACTGCACAGCACCAAAAACAATATCAGGAAATTCTTGTAATCCATTCACCGTAGCTATAGGTGACATTAATAACCCTAGCAAACCTTATGAACCATCCCCAACTGAACCAATTTCTGTAGGACCTATAAAAATCAATAGCACCGCTATTCCAATCGCAATTCAAAGCGCTCTTTATTATGATTCTTGTGCCTGCCCTTCAACTTATTCTCAAACTTGCAATGGAAATCTTGAGGGTGTAGGAACAGAATGCGACGGAAAATATGCCTCATGCAAATGTAATTCTTCTTTTATGCTTTGTGACAATGGTGGTGCAGTTGGTGCCGATTCTTGCAATGACAATGAAGGTACTAAATATAATAGCTGTAAACAACAAGCTACTTGTGCTGACAATGGATATTCTTCATCCTCTGAAAAGACAGGATGTGTTTGCTCTCCAGTGAATGTTGATGGAGTTGGAACTTGTTACAATTGCATCTCTCGTTATGAAGATTGTAAGAACAAAGGATATATCTATACAAGTGTTATCGTTCCCACTTGTAACCTTGGATCTGCAGGAAATGGACAATATTATGAAAACACTTGTTATGCTCTTGCACAAGAGTGTGAATATGATACAGGAAAGTTTTTGCACCAAAAAGGTCCAAGTAGCTGTAAATGCGGACCTAACACACTCTATTATCAATATAAGACCTAATATTATTCCTGTTGTAGATATGTGCAACGACAGCCAACTATCACAAGGAGGAGTGGTAGTAAAAATACCTTAATATTAGAATAAGTAATAATCAAGTTTATTTCTAATATATACAGCAACCCCAAATAACAAAAATAAAAAAGGTTGGAATTAAATTCCAACCTTTTTTATTTTTCTTTTTAATTTCGTTACAAGAATCGCGAGCAAAGCACTCAATATTCCCGAAACCAAGAATCCTAAAAGAAAGATAACAAAAACCATAAGTATTATCAGTATATCATTTTCAACAGCACCCAAGAGAGAAAACACTCCTTCTTGGAAATACCCAAGAACGACTATAAAGAGAGTATAGATTACTCCTAAAAAATACCATACCCTTCTTCCTTCATGAAAGCTTTCAAAAATATCTAAATCTTTGAACACCGACAATCCGACAAAAGACTTGCCATTTTCTTCATTAAAGACTTTTACTCTGTCACCAACTTTGACCGAACGGCTAAGAGGGTACAAAGAAAAATCCTTCACGAGGTATCTTTGTCCTTTTACAAAAACTGCATAAGTTGGAAATAATCCATTGCTTTTTTCTAATCTTTGTACTTCGCCTTCTTTAATTAAATTAAAAGTTTTCATAATTATAGGTTTAATTTTATTAATAATATTTTACTCTTTAATTATATCAAAAAAAACCACTTAAACAATGATTATATTGAATAAACAAAAAAGGTTGGAATTAAATTCCAACCTTTTTTCCATAATTAATCTTTAAAATTATCTTCCGTAGGTCCACTAAGAAACCAGAAAAAACTGAAAATAGTCACTAAGATAAAAAAGAATGTTATTAAATACGTCCCCCACTCTGGTTGAGCATTCTTTAAAACGGTATCATAAGATACATTATGAGAATACACATAACCATCAAAGATATTCACCAAATCAGTTGTTTCAACAGCTTTATTGCCACCAAAAAGCTTTAGAGAACTAATAGGATAAGCATTTCCAGAAACATCAAGAAGTGTGAATCCACTTGAATTTTTGACAATTTTTGAAACAACAATTCCCTCAGCTTTCCTTTCAACAGTCTTTCCATTGATACATGTCATAACCAAAAGAAATGAGAAAATTGCCATTACCAAAAAGAAACCAAATTTGAATAGAACCTCCATAGCACGGAAACTTGCCCGTTGTTTAAAAAATTGCTCTATAGCTGCTTCAGATTCTCTTCTTTGTTTTCTTTGTTCATAGCTCTCGTAAGGATGTTCTTTATATGTTCCATAATTATCTGAACAAGATTGACATCCACATCCACCAAATTCTTCATCACTCATAATTCTAAGATTTAATGTTTAACAATAAGTATTAATAATTTTAATATGTTGCTATGTTACATTGGATATGTATAAAAATCAACGCATTATTCTGAACTCAATAAACCCTTCTCCAAATTCAGAGAAGGGTTTATCTTAATTGCTAGATTATGATTTTTCATACTTTCTATAAGCATACTTTCCAAACTGGAGACAAATATACATTGAAAGAATATTCAATAATCCCAAAGTCACAATTAGAGCCAACCAGAAAAAAAGTTTAGCGACAACCATTTCAAAACCATCATACAAAGATTTCAAAAAAGGAAACCCTAAACAAGTAATTGCTACTAAAAGCAACAGAACCAGATAAAAGAATTTGTCACAAACCGTAAAGATAAAATAAGCTTTTATAAGCGATTTATCACTCTTAATTCTTTTTCCAATAAAATAATTTCCTGTTTTCATATCTTTAAGAATTTTCACTTCATCCCCTGAAGCATATTTAAAAGATAAATGTTGAACCAGATATGCAGCACTTCCGTGTCTTGTTGAAATTTCAACAAAAAACTGAGAAGTAGAAACATATTCAATCTGCTTTATTGTTCCCGCATTTTCATATAAAAAACGCTCGGAATCATCCTCACATTTCGTAGGAATAATAGGACCATCTTGCATTTCCATAAAATTATCTTTTTAGAGATTTATAAATAATATTTTTTTAGATATATAAAATTTCTAATATTTATAGAAGTAAAGAAAGCAAAAACGACTGCAAAAATTGAGAAAAAACAGACACCTAAGCCCATCTCAGCATGAAGCTTTGTTGCATCAATAATTTTATCATATTCAAATGAAGGAGAGACAACAAAATTTTTGTTATTAAGCTCATAAATTGCAACATCATCACCATAACGTGGAGAGGTTGGAATATCTATTCCCAGAATCAAATTCTTACTAAGTTCATAAGGTTTATTATTGATTATACAAAAAATTTCATCATCTTCCATTAAGATTTCAGAAATAGTCCCTTGTACTTGAAGCACAGGTTTCTTATTTAAGGAAAAAGTCAAAGTGCATAACATCAGTATAAATAGCAAAAAGCAAATAGAATTTGCAACAATCTTAAGCAAAAGTTTTCTTTTTTCTTTACGATAGCTTTTTTGCTTTTTATCTTTTTTTTGTTGTAAAACAGCATTTTTTTGCATCAACAAATTAAAAGATGGATCTTCTGGCACTTGCATATCCGTTACATCTACATAGACATTCATGTTTTTCATAAATCATTTTTTAATTCGACAATAATTTTAATAATAATATTCAATTACTAGTAGAATAATATTATTTATAGACAAAATCAACAAAAAAAAAAAAAGAAAGAACCTGAAGAAAACTCCAAATTCTTTCTTTAAATCATTATTTCCTGCCTATGAAAATTGAACCAATTAAAATCAGAAAGCATATTACAAAAAGACCAATACATCCAATAACCTGAGATTCATGGTACTTCTCAATTATCTCCGCATCACTAACTTTAATTTCTCCCAAAACAAACCTATTTTCGCCCTTTTTTAGGACTTTAACCCAATCCCCTTTTTGGCATTTTTTTGAAGATGGAAGATTATATTTGAAACAAGCTTATATTCTTTCCCACGAATGGTCGCAAAATAATCTCTATGTGAAACCTTTCCAATAAGATAATAGCGAGTACGTTCATTCTCAATCCTACCTTTTTCTATTTCTGTTTCATCTTATTCGAGCAGGAAGACATAACCAGTAAAATTATGCCTAATAAAAATAATACTTTCTTCATAATCATAATAATTTTTTGTTTACAAGTGAATTATATCAAAATTCTTATAAAATTTCAAGAAAAAGCCCCCAAATTTTGGAGGCTGTTTCTAAAGCTTTATAAACTTTAGATTTTTTTCAAGTTACCGGCAGAAGTTTTGCCTTTTTCTGAAATCAATTCATAAGAGATTTTGTCATTTTCGAACAAAGTTCTAAGACCAGCTTTTTGAACTGCAGAAACGTGTACGAATACATCAGCACCACCGTCATCAGGTTGAATGAAGCCAAAACCTTTTTTGTTATTGAACCATTTAACTGTTCCTGTTGCCATAATTTTATTCCTTTATAAAACAGGTTAAAACAAAATAAGCAAACCTATGTCGTAAAAAATTATTTATCTTATCAAGCGTAGAACAAATCAACAGCTACAGAATCATAACTCTTAAATCACAAAGTTTGTCGCATAGATATTATTAGCCATATTTAAATATAAAACAAGCAAAATCTTATATTTAAATTTTATTTTCTAATTTGGCGATTATTAGCAGGAATTGCAGCATCAATATAACTTTTGATATCTGTTCCATAAGTTTTTCGAATATATGCTGTTAATTCCGAAGGTTTTTCTGAAAAAGCCTCTGCTTCTGCTTGAGCTTGCAAAAACTCTTCAATTTTCAATGCTGTTTCAAGCAAATCTCGTTTTTGAGCAGCCTTTTCAGCACCTCTTACAGATGCAACGTTAAACAAAATATGAGCTTTATATAGATTTTTGTTATATACTGTACCAGCAACCAAAATATCGCCTAAATCCATCATTGCATTAACATTTCCTTGCTCAGCAGCAAGAGAGAAATTCTTAACAGCTTGTCCATAGTTCTTAGTTGTGCCATCACCTTGCAAATACATTTTTCCTAAAATATACTGCGCATCATCATATTGGGCAGATGCAGATTTTTTCATCAAATTAAAAGCTTCAATCAAATTTTTATCATAAACAAAACCACGATAATAAGCGTAACCTAGCATAAACTCTGCAACAGAATTATTACTCTGTGCAGCAATAGAAAATAGTTCCATAGCTCTTGGGTAGTTTTTTACAACACCACCTGTCCCTGTTAGATAGATGAAAGCCAAATTGACAGCTGCTTCATTATTACCCAATTGAACCGCCTTTTCAAATTGTAGTGCTGCCTTTCCTACGTTTCTTTCCGTTCCTATTCCACTATAATACAGAATCCCAAGATTATTAACGGCTACTCTGTCACCTTGCTCGGCAGCAAGTCCATAATATTGAAAAGATTTTTCATAATTTGGTTGCACTTTATCATTGCCATAAAGATACAAATACCCCAAAGTTATCTGAGAATTAATATTTCCCTCATCAGCTTCCTTGGTCAAACTTTCAAGTGTATCTTCTTTTTTTTGAGTTGGTGCTACGTTTTCTTCTTTTCCAAAAGAGAAATTCATAAAAGAGAATAGTCCGCGACTATCTTTAGCATCTTCAACCGTCTTAGAAGGAACTTGTTTTGTATCTGCCCCTTTTTCCTCTTCTCCACCTAAAAGATTTGCAACAGCTTTCTTTTCTGAGGAAACTGTCTCAGCAGCCTGAACAGAAAAAGAACTCAATCCAATCAAACAAAATGCAATAATCAGAACCTTATTCATAATAGCTATCTTCCTCCAAAGTTCCTTTTGGGAACAACACGTCCAGTTTTGCCACTATTATTATATGTTTTTGATTTTTCTGCAACGTTTTCTTTTCCAACTGCTGCTAAATAGATTTTTTCTTCTTCATCAATTTTTGCAACATCAACAGAACTAAGTGAACGAGCATGTAAGCTGTTTCTAATTTCTGTAATTTTAGAAGTCTTTTCTTGTCTTTCCTTATCTGCTTTATCATAATCTTCGAAGAATTTATCTGATGCCCTACCATCAATTTTAGCAACATATGCCTTTTCTATCACATTCAAATATCTTCTAGCAAAAGATTTCATATCTGGAGTTGAAGCATAGTCATCACTCAAAATGAGATAATCTGAACCTTCATCATTTTTATTTGTATATTCAATTTCTTTGATATTTTCAATTTCATCTTTAACAACCAATGCTTTGAATGGGCTCACCAAAAGATTATCTTTCAAGAAAGTTTCAGTCTCAGGATAAGTTTTTGTGCCACCAACAATTTCTTGATAAGCTTTTTCTCGTTCACTCAAAAACCTTTTCAAAGTATGTCTATCTTTGATTGTCTGACGATCTTTTTCTTCCCATTCCTCTCTGAAAATCTCCAACTCTCTTTCAGCGGCAGTTTCCATAACTTTACGGTTATATCCAGCTAAAGATTTGTCATAAGTGTCTCTAATATCCATGTTTTTACCACGGATTTGTCTTTTTAACTCTTCAACTTTTCTTGGATCATAACAGTCTTTTAGCTCTTCTCTCAAAGCTCTTTCTTCTTCATAAATTTTATGTGTTGTATAATCCGCACTGCTCAATTCACGAAGCTTAAATTGTGTTTCAAATGGAACACCTTCAATTTCATAGATAACTTTATCATCACGATAACCTTTACTATTCTTGAAGCCTTCATGATGTGGTGATTCATTTCCAAAAAACTTATCATCTCCAGAAAGGATTTTAATTGATTTACCTAAAAGCCCTTTCAAGTTACTGATATTATCATAATATTTGGTTGTGATAGAGCAGCGATAAATATCTTTTAGCCTTTCATGAGGTTTTTTGACTTTTGCCAATTTGACAATATAGTCTTGATTATCTCCCAAAAATTTATAGTAAACATTTTGGAGTTTTTTATATTCTTCTCTATCTTTAAAAACATCCTCCATATCTGACAAATATCTTGAAAGCAAATTTTTCTCATTGAAAAAGCCTAACATATTTTTATCAAACTTCCCAGCTTCCATAGCGGTATCGTACAAGTCTTTCAAAACAAGAGGAACATTACTCTTGTTTTCTTTAACCTGAGAAGCAATCTGATAAAGTTTCTTTTTAATTTCAATTTCTTTTGCTTTATTTTCTTGATCAAACTTAATTTTACCAAGCTCAGTCAAATAGTAGTTTACTGCACGAACATATTTTTCATTCAATACGCCAATATCTTTTTTAATTGCAGAATCTTGAGTAACTTTATCAAGAAAAGTCATAATTAATGGTGCAAATTCTTCACTTTGAGATGCAAAATTGACACGGATTTTCTTCTTATCATTTTCATAAGCCGTGTGATATTTTCCTCCAACTTTAACTTTTTCAATTGCACGTTCAGTGTTTTTGATACCTGGTAAATCTAAAAACAAATCATTGCCATACTTATCAGAGAAAACGACCTGAACTGACGTACTTGGTGTGATACATCTTTTGCTATAGTCGACGACTTTACCGTTTTTACGATAAATATCTTTCAACTCACCTGTTTTTAAGTTTTTAAATTTAATACTCTTAGGTTTTCCCAAGCTTTCTTCCAAAGCATGGTAAATAACCCCATATTTGTACATGGTATTATTATATAAATCAGAAAGATAATCTACAGTGTCTTTGTCAACTTCTCCATTTTCATGAGCTTGTTTAATCGCGAGAATATTTTTTTCATCCTGTTCTTCTTGTTCGACAAAAATTTCCATACGATCCAAAGACATAAATTTGTCATTTGCATCATTTTTTACAAGACCTTCTTCGCTCTTTGCTTTCTCATATTCAGTTTGGATTTCATCACTCATTTTTCACTTCTTTCATCAAGAATTAATATATAAAATACCAACTATAATTTTGACAAAAATTATAGAAAAAATCAATATAAAAATTCATATATTTTTTATTTTTAAACAAAAAAAAGAGTGGCTCAGAAGAGCCACTCTTAAAACTTGTTCTGTTAGAACTAGAACAAACTTAATACGGCTTGAGAAGCTTGGTTCGCAATAGACAAAGCTTGAACACCAAGTTGTTGACGAGTTTGAAGAGCAAGCATGTTTGCAGATTCTTCATTCATATCAGCAACTGTCAATGCATCCGCACCATCAGTCAATACGTTAATCAAGTTTTCAGTAAAATCTTCACGATTTTCAACGATTGAGTAAGCATTACTAAAGCTACTTGACATTGAACGCAAGTTCTTAATAGCTGCATCAGCTTGGTCAATTGAAGCTTGAATATCTGCAGAAGCAGAAGTAAAGTCAGCAGTGCTCAAACCCAAACCTGTAGTAGTTGCATCAACACCTTCAACAGTGATTGAAGAAGAACGGTCTTCGTTGAAGATAACTTTAAGATCGTCACCAGTCAACAAGTTAACACCTTTGTAAGATGCATCTGAAGCCAATTGGTCAATTTGTGTCAAAATAGAGTTAAAGCTATCTTGAGCTGCTTTAACAACTGAGTTATCAGCTGTACCAGAGAAGTTCAAGCCACCAACTTCACCAGAAATTGTGTGTGATTTACCATCAGTAGAAGTGATTTTGAGTTTATCGCCATCAACAGCAACAGTAACGTCACCAGCAGCCATACCAGTTGCACCGGCAATTGCTGTTTGAATTGCAGTAGCAGCATCAGCTAAAGATGTAGAACCAGGAGCCGCAGTTGTCAAAGACTGACCATCGAAAGTGAAACTGATTGCAGCAGCAGTACCTGGAGCTGTATATTCACCTTTTGAACTATATGAAGATGATTTATCTGTAGCAGCAGTGTTTGCTTGTGATTTAGCTTGTTGAACCAAAGTAGTGATTGCAGAAATGCCTTCATCAGCTGCTTTAATTGTTTGAACAGCTTGTGACATATCATCCAACAATGCATCCAAGTCAGATGCACGGTTGTTCAAGTTTGAAGCTGTAAAGTAAGCATTTGGATTTTGTACGGCTGAATTAACTTTCAAGCCTGTAGATAGACGTTCTTGTGTTGTGTCCATCAATTTTGAAGTATTTTGCAATGAAAGCAAGTTTGCACGCATTGCAGATGAAAGTACGATACCACTCATGTTATTATCCTCCTGGAAATAAATTTTATAATATATTTTCGTCGTAGTTCTTACTGAATTACAGTTTTAAAATTACCACGAATAGAAAATTTTTACAAGTTAAATCTTCATAAGAAAACGATTATCAAAAAACCGTTAAATTATAGTTAATATCAACCAAAAGTAATTTCAAGAAAACCGCCACATCAAATAGACCAAAGTCTAGGTTTTAGTGTCATTACAAGACTGTTAATAACTTTATTCAACCGAAAAATCTCCAAAAAATTCCTTCTCTTTTTCAACAAGTTTTCCTGCGCATTTTATAGCTGCATAGTAATCACTTATTAAAACACATTTTGTAATTTCATTAATAAATGGAATAAGACTCGGAGCAGCTTGTTGTAAGTCTTTAACATACTCCAAAAACATCTCTTGAAGCTGCTTAGATTCTTTTTTCAAATACATCTGCAAAACAACAAAATAGAGACGTTTACTTGGTGTATTTGCTTCTTCTGCTCTCATAATAAACTTTTCACGCAATATAGGAACATTTCCGTCGATATAAAATCTGGTTCTTTCTTCAGCATTCGTAATTAAAGCGTCTCCAACAATGATACTCTCTCTAGGCTTTAATTCAATCTTCAACGGCATATCTCATAACTCCTATACGTTTTAATATATGTAAAGAATATAATTTACTTTACTTATTTTTGCAAATCTTTATTTTATGATATATAGTGCTCAGAACAAGATTTGAAAGGGAAAAACATGATATCTGAAATGATTAGTCTAGATACAGAAGAAAAGCATACTTATTTAAGATGTTTGGCATATATCATGCAGCTTAGACAAAGCCCCGAATCCAAGCAATCTCGTAAAAGAATCTTCTTAGAGAATCAGTTGCGTGAAATTGGACTCCCCCTTCAAGAACTTGACAATATTAAAGTCACGAATAAAGCTGATGACATTATCAATGATTTAAAGAAAATCATCAACATTCAAACCAAAAGATATATCTTACGCGAAATGATTCTCCTTGCTATTGCTGATCATGAGCTAAATGACAAAGAAATTTCTGTCATTTATCAAATTGGAGCAAAATCTGGTATTAAAGAAGAAAAAGTGAGTGATTTTTTCCTTTGGGCAGCACAAGGTGTTGAATGGCAAATCAATGGCATCAAACTTATTGAAGAAGATATTTAAGATACCATGGCACAACCTCCTATTTATACTCTAAAAAACACTTCTCTTAGTTTTGGAAATCACAATTTGTTTTCTGATGTTGAAGTTTATATCAACGCAGGAGATAAAATTTCGCTCATTGGCAGAAATGGAAGCGGAAAATCTACTTTAATGAAACTCATTTGTGGTCTAATTGAACCAGATCGTGGAGAGATATTCATTCAACCAGGCATAAAAATTGCTTATATGCCACAAGATCCTGATCTTTCAAAATATAAAACTTTGAAAGAAGTGCTTATGGATGGCATTGATAAAACTGAGGAATATAAAGCAGATATTCTCATCGAAAAGTTTCAAATTTTGGCAGACCAACCGCCTGAACTTGCATCTGGCGGCGAAAGAAGAAAAGCTTCTCTTGCACAAGCTCTTATCGGTGACCCAGATATTCTCTTGCTTGATGAACCAACCAATCACCTAGATATCACAACCATTGAGGCTTTGGAAGAAATTATCAAACAATTTAAAGGCTCTGTCATCACAATCAGCCACGATAGAATGTTTTTGAAAAATATTTCCGACACAACTTTCTGGCTTGACCGTGGAATCGTCCGCCGCAACGATAAAGGTTTTGAAAACTTTGAAGAATGGCAAGAACAAGTTATTGATGCTGAACTCAAAGAACAAGAGAGATTAAATAAGAAAATTGCTGAAGAAACTGAATGGCTTCATAAAGGTGTAACAGCTCGTCGCCGCAGAAATATGGGACGCCTAAGAAAACTTAGAGAACTAAGAACGCTTAGACGTGAACAAATTAAACAAACTGGTTCTGTTAATTTAGAAGCTGAAGTTGCAGATTTTCGCTCTAAATTAGTGGCACAAGCTAAAAACATTAGCAAAAGTTTTGGCGAAAGAAAAATCATTGAAGATTTTTCGACTCGAATCATCAAAGGCAACAAAATTGGTATCGTTGGTCCAAATGGTAGTGGTAAAACAACACTAATCAAGCTATTAACAGGAAAACTTGAACCAGACAGCGGTTTCATTAGAGTTGGTAAAAATTTAGAAGAAGCTTATTTCGACCAAAACCGTTGTTCTCTAGACCCTAAAAAAACACTTTGGAAAACACTTTGTAACGAAGGCGACCATATCATGGTTCGTGGTCATTGGCGCCATGTGATTGCCTATCTCAAGGATTTTCTATTTAGCCCAGACCAAGCACATACGCCTGTTTCTGCCCTTTCTGGCGGAGAAAAGAATCGATTGATGCTTGCTGTGGCTCTCGCACAGGAATCAAATCTCCTTGTCCTTGATGAACCAACAAATGACCTTGACATGGATACCTTAGACCTTCTCCAAGATGTTCTTATGGAATATCAAGGAACAATTCTGGTCGTCAGCCATGACAGAGATTTTCTAGACAATATTGTTTCTTCTGTCATCTATCTCGCAGGTGATGGAACAACCTCTGAACATGTTGGAAGTTATAGCGATTTACTTGAAAAACTCAAAGATAAATCTGAAAAAGAATCGAACAAACCCATTCAAAAAGAAAAGAAAGAACAAGTTTTAAATAGCTCTGCAAAAAACATCAAATTAAGCTACAATCAAAAAAGACTTCTTGAAGTTCTTCCACAAGAAGTTGAAAAACTTGAAAAAAGACTAAATGAAATTGAGGAAAAACTTTCTGATCCTAACTTATATTCTACAAATCAAAAAGAATTTGAAAAACTTTCAAGTGATCTTGCAAAAACAAAACATGAAAAAGATGAGAAAGAAAATCAGTGGTTAGAAATTCAACTCTTACAAGATGAAATTGAAAGCTAGATTTTTTTATTTTTCTTTGAGCTCTAAAATTTCAGAAATTTCACTCAAACGAGGTTGAACCATTTTGATTTCAGCTTGACTAACTTTTTCAACATTCAGACTTTTTTGATGATATTTCATCATCGCTTCAACATTTTGCCTTGCACTTCCATCAGTTTCTTGCTGAAGTTTCTTCTCTAGTAAGAAAATAGTTTCTCTCACATGCTCTTCTGCTTGAGCAGAACGCACAATGGATTTCAATCTTTGTTCAACATAAAAGAAACGATCCACTTCCCAGCCTCGTCTATTCAACCAGATGATTGTAATATATGGTGTTTTCTTTTTAATATTGTCAGAATTTGTGAGAGAGAGTTGTGAAACACCAAAATGGCTCACCCAACTATTCACATAATCAGGCCAAACTTCCAAAAATGAATTAATCTCATTTGGAGTAATTGGTTCACCAACGAAAACCTCAGGAACTTCTGCTTTCTTGAATGTTGGCGTTTCACTTGTGAGTAAAGGTATATTCACATAAACAACCACCGCCAAAATTAAGAGAATGATTAAAAAACTTCTACGCATATTACTACCATCTCAAACTAGACATTATGAAATCGGGGTATGCCTCAACACCAACAGAAAGCTCTCTCGCCTTTGTCACATCGGGAATATACCCCTCTCCCAAAAAATTAACATGAACACCCTTAGATACCAAAGCACTTCCAATTCCAACAAAATTTGCCCCTTTGATATCCGTGAGCAAATTATCTCCAATCATCAAAACTCTATTCCTATTAATTCCCTCAAAATTATCAAGACTATAAGCGATGATGTCAGAATCTGGCTTTCCAACCGTAATAATTCTTCCGCCAATTATAGCATATTGCTCCGCAAGTGCACCCACACCCAGACAAGTTTGCCCAGACATAAATGTCGAAGCATCATTTCCTACACAGACCAAAGGTAAAGACAAGCTCACAGCATGTTCTAAAATGGGAAGATAACTCTCAATCATATCATCTGGTGTTTTTACATCACTGACATATAAAAAATCAGCTTGTGACAAATTTTTAACCTCTTCATATTGAGGTAACCCAGAAAAAACACCTTTTCCACTTTCAGAACCCAAACAGTAATATTTATGACCAATAATACCAAAATTTCCTTTTTGAGCCTTCAGTTTATAATGCATAATTTCTCCGGCACTAATCACTGAATACCAAACCCCTGATGGAATTCCTTTTTCTTCCAAAGAAGTAACAAGTGAAGAAACTCTTTCAGATGAATTTGTTAAGAGGATAATTTTTTTACCAATTTTTCTCATATTTATCAAAGCAGTAGCAACTTCCTCACGAACAGAAGCTCCATCGGTAATAACCCCTCTTAAGCCGACAACAACTACATCATAGTCATCTATGATTTTTGAAATATTGACAATTGGCCTAATCATTTTCATCTTTATTTTTTCCAAACTAAAAACTATTAACCAAAGTTATATCAAAAAATTATTAAGATTATCTTTATTCCTCAAGCAATAATCTTTTTGAGAACTTCATTCGCAATTATTAGTCCAAAAATCGCTGTAATTGTTGGTAAAGATCCCAGAGGTAAGCGAGTCAAATTTTCATCAGTTACGTCAAAATTTTCACCAAAAGCAGAATAATCTGTTAAGTTTGCTTCTTCGCTAGAATAAACACAGTTGACCTTGCTTATATCCACCCCACGTCTTTTGAGACGTTTACGGATAAATCTTGCCAAAGGACAAACAGAGGTCTTATTCAACTTATCATAACGAATTTGGAAAGGATCTGTTTTGCGTGCTGCTCCCATGGAAGAGATAAATGGCACAGAGGCTTTAACCAATTCTTCTATCAAACAACATTTAGGATTGAGAGAATCAATTGCATCAACAATAAAATCTGGATTCATTTCTAAAAGTTCAGGAACTGTTTCGGTTTTTACAAACATATCTTTTATAACAACATCACATTCGGGATTAATTTCTAGAATTCTCTCTTTTGCAACATCAGCTTTTTTCCTGCCAATTGTCGAAGTCAGAGCTAAGACCTGACGATTGATATTAGAAATATCAAACACATCAAAATCCACCACAATAATTCTACCAACACCACTTCTTGCTAAAGCCTCAATAACATATCCACCAACAGCTCCACACCCAATTACCATAACTGTTGAGCTATAAATTTTTTGCATTGCCTCTTCGCCAAAAAGGGCGCATGTTCGAACAAATCTTTCCTTATTCAACTTTCAAAAACTCCGTTGCATTTTGATATATTTTTTTTGTAAAATCTTCATACTTAATTTCTAAAATTTTTGCAATCTCAAAGAATAGATGTGGCAAAAAAACTGGATTATTTTCAACATCTTTTTCAAAAGTTTGATAAGGACTATCTGTCTCTAGCAGAAGTCTATTTAAAGGCACTGATTTTAAAACCGCTTCACGAGACGTATTTTTCAAAATTGAAAATGAAAAAGAAACATATCCATCTTGTTGAACAATTTTTTTAGCAAAATCTTCCTTACCACTATAAGAATGGAAAACAAATTTTGGAGGTAAAAGATTCCAGTTTTTCTCAAACCATTGCTGAGCTTTAACACAATGAATGATAAGTGGGCGATGATATTTTTTCGCTAAATCACATTGTGCCACAAAAAACTTTTCTTGAAGTTCTGAAAAATCTTTATAACCGTCTAGACCAGCCTCGCCAATAAGTGCTTTAGGATTATTTAACAGCAAATCTTCTAGTTGTCTCAAGTCGTTTTCCTGTGTCTCTCCCACATACCAAGGATGAATACCCAGAGCAGGAAATACTTGTTGGGGATATGACTTTGCCAAAGATAAGACCTCTTGCCATTCACAAGGTTTAGAGCTGACACAGAGAAACCCTTCAACGCCAACAGCAATTGCTTCAGACACAATTTTTTCTGTGCATTCTTTTGGAAAATCTTGCAAATGGATATGTGTCTCTATAAACTTCATCTAACATAACTCCCTTTATAAAGGATACTATTGAGCAATGAGCATTTTTACAAGACCAATTTTAGAGATTAATCTAAATAAATTACTTGAAAACTATACTTTCTTAAAAAATAAAGCTTTTGGAGCAATTCCTGCGGCAGTACTTAAAGACGATGCTTATGGTTTAGGAACAGCTGAAGTTGCTAAGATTCTCTATGAAAAAGCAAATTGCAAGGCTTTTTTTGTTGCTCATGCCGTTGAGGCAGAAAAAATTCGTCCTTATGTTGAAAATTCAGTAATATGCGTTTTGCAAGGCATGGGAGAAGATAATATTGAGCTTTTCAAGAGGCTAAATCTCATTCCTGTTATCAGTTCTTGGGAACAGTTCGAATTTTGGAAGCAAAATAAAATTGAAAACATTAACCCAGTTTTACACGTTGAAACAGGACTAAATCGCCTTGGTTTTAGAATCTCAGACCTAGAAAAACTCACAACAAAGGATATTGCAGAATTTTCTTGCGTAATGTCTCATTTGGCCTGTGCCGATTCAAAAGAACATTTTATGAATGAAAAGCAACTACAAAACTTTAAAGAAATTAAAAATAAGTTTTTTCCAAATACCCTTGCCTCTCTTTCTGCTTCTGATGGTGTCTTTTTAGGACAAGATTATACCTTCGATATGGTCAGACTAGGTGCTGCTATGTATGGCATTAACACAACGCCATATCATGAAAGTCAAATGGAAAATGTTGTCAAAATCAAAGCACCTGTCTTAGAGATTTGCGACCTCAAAGAAGGAGAATATGTCGGATATGGTGCAACATATAAAGCTCTTTCTAATCGTAAAATTGCAATCATGTCTATTGGTTATGGTGATGGACTGCCAAGAATTCTTTCTAATGTTGGCAAAGTCTTTTTTGAAAAGCAACAAGCAAATATGATTGGTAGAATTTCTATGGACAATCTTATCTGTGATGTAACAGACATTACGAATCTCAAAGTTGGCGACTTTGTTTCTGTTATTGATGATTTTTATACTGTCGATGATATGGGCTATGATGCAGGTACAATCGGTTATGAAATTCTTTCTCGCTTTGGAAAGAATCCAAGGTTTATCAGAAAATATATTAAATAAAAGACATAAAAAAACCTCCGAAATTCGGAGGTTTTTCTTTTCGACTAGTATCTACTTTGTGAAATGATTTTCGCTTGTTGAACAGGTGTCAATTTTGTTTTTGAAGCTTGTTCTGTCAAATAGTTATGCAATGGTGAGCCTTTCTTCACAAAATCCACAAAATCTTCATGATTTTCATCAACACCAGTTGTGATAATCTTGCCTGTTTTTTTATCAAGTGGCATTTGAACAAGTTCTTTGTTTTGAATTGCATCAGCCTTCAACTGATTATATTCAGCACCCTGCGCCATTTTTTCATTTGGCATAAATGGAACAACTTCCTTATTTTTGTACATATTGATAGCAACTTCATCATTTGCAAGTCTTGCTTCGTTAGCAACTTCTGGAGCTTCATCTCCATGATATTCGTCACCAACGACACCTTTTGCTGCCATTTTATCAAGAGCTGTTGTATCTTTTCCATCACCAAGAACACCTTCGGTATTTGTCACAGTTCCCTTAATTTTAATTTCTTTTTCTACAGCTTCCACTACAGGTGTTTCAACAACAGGCGTACGAGTTTGTACTGGTTGTTCATACTCCTCCACAACAGCCGGTTCATCATAATGTGGTGTTCTTTCAACAACCTGCTTAGGTTCTTCAATAGGTGTTTTTTGCTGAACAACTGGTTCTTCATGAACAACAGGTGTTTCTTGTTTATTGCAATCACCATATTCAACAGTTTGTTTTACGTTTACTGTTTTGTCATCACAATTTACATCAACCTTAATACCTGTAACACGATTACAAGTTCTTTCTGTTGGTTCATATCCATGATATTCACCCTTGATATCAATTGTTTTCAAAGATTCATGAACTTGAGCAATTTGTTCAGATGTCAAAACTGTTCCGTCACAATTTAAATCTCTCAGCATCAAATTGATTGATTCTTTATGCACAACAGGAGCCAATTTTTGAAGCTGACCAAGTTTATAGATAAATTCTTCTTTAGACATTCCATCAGGAATTGCTTCAACTTGACCAGAATTGATATTAAAACTCCATTCCTTAACTTTGTCTACACCATAAGTTTGAGTCGAACGAATTTTGATTCTTGACCAGTCTTTGTTAGATATGTCACCTTGACCAACATCAGCTCTTGCGGAAACTGAATGTTCAACAACTTGTGTATTGTTTCCAGCACCAGACTTAGAAGGCATAATCTCTGTTGAATCCGCTTTTGCAACAGGGATTGAATCCATTCTAGAAGTTGGAATAGAATCAGACTTCAGAGCTGGAATTGAATCTGGTCTCAAACCACCAATTGAATCTTGACGGGCAACTGGGATTGAATCCATTCTAGAAGTTGGAATAGTGTCAGATTTTACGCTAGGAATTGAATCAACTTTAGCAAAAGAATCTGTTTTAGCTTGAACAACATCTCCAGCAACTTTGCTTCCACCAAAGAAAGCACCAAGTTTTTCAGAAACATTTTTCATAACTTCTTGACCATATTCAGAAGATGTGAAAACAGCCAAAGATGCACCAGCAATAGAAGCTCCCGCAACAGCCAAAGCCATCACTTTTTCTTTCTTTGTTTTTGCTTTGAAATACATGCTTGTTGCATTTGAAATACCAAGAGCCAAAACAGCTGAACCTCTTGCAATTCCAAGAGCAGCCTTGTCTGGTTCAACCACTCCAACTGTTCTCGCAAAACCGATTGTTGGGAAAGCAGCCATAACACCTGTCATAAACAAAGCAGCTGATTCTGCCTTATGATCAAGCATATACTCTTTGAATGATTTGTTTTTATAATGAGGATCATTCACATATTTTGTTTTCAAAGCCTTATATGCTACATGTGTTTTATGAGCAGCATAAACCGTTGATAAAACTGTTCCAATAGGAGGTGCCACGCAAGTCACGACACCAATACCTGCAGCAATTCCAAGGCTTTTTCCTGCTTTGTATATTACTGGATGATCTTTTGCAAATTTGTCCCGTCTAGCGCTTGCTTTTTCATAAAAACTCTTAATTCCTGTTCTTTTGAAAATTTCTTTTGAAACAGCAACAGAATCTTTAATTCCTTCATTCAAAGTTGCAAGTGCAATATCTTTTTTGACTTTAAACTTTTCTATACCATAGCCACCAATAAAATCATCCATCGTTTTGCTGGCTTCACCAACTATTTTATCCATGTCTTCTTTGCTAATTGAAGATCCAGAAATCAACTTAGAAGAAAAATCATGCGCATATTGGTTGATCAACAACTTTCTAACATAGTCTTGGGCTACTTCTTCTCTTTTTGCCGTGATTGCTTCAAACTTTTTATCATCATCCAATCCGTTAAAATCAGGATTCATTGCCAATTTGCGCATCACTTCATCATCAATGAAGCCAGACAATTCTTTCTTATATTTTTCAGAAGGCAACCATTCGTTACTACCATCTAAATTTTCAGCCTTATCCAAGAAAGGAATATTGTCAATTTCGATACGTTCAAAAAACTTTGGATATTCAAATTCGTTTTCTTCGTAAACTTTAGTGATTGCATCAATATTTTCTTGAACTTCACTTTCTGTAAGAGAAGCCCATTTACCTGAACCTTCTGCTAATAAATATTGGTCTTCCAATGCTTGCATTTCTTTCAAAAAACCTGTAGGCAAAGAGCCTGATTCAATTTTTAAAGAAAGTTCTCTGATGACTTGAATTTCACTCAAAGATGGTTGATATTCTTTTACAGAATAGGTTTCAAACAAAACAGCAATTTCATTGTCAAGTTTTTCGACAGCTTCATCTGTTCCAAAAAGCTTTGTTACATCCCTTTTAAAGTCTAATTCTTCAAGAGAAGACACTTCAAAATTTATCACATCAGATGGGCTCTGTGCGTGAAAATATCCGAGATTATTTAGGCTTGCACCATATAAAAGTTTATCTTGCTCTGTTGAAATTGCTTGAGCAACATCTTTGTTTGTATCAAGATAATCAAAGACTTTTCTATAATCCCCAGAAAATTCAAAATTTCCGTGTAAAGCGCTTAAAACATCAAATAACTGAGATGAAGGAATCTTTGAGATATCCCCACCATTATTGTTAATTAACTCTACAGCTTCTTTAGCATTCATAACTCTTTCTCCAAAAAGAATCTAATAAACATTACTGCTTATAATAGCAGAATTTCAAAAATTGACAACATAAACTTTTGTCAATTTAGACTAAATTTGTATTTTTTAACAAAAATGTAACAAAAATTGACAAAAAACTATCTTCCTCGACGAACTTCCATTGTTCTTTTTAACGCCGCATCTTTTATTGCCTTGTTTTTGCTACTAACTTCCTTAAGTTTTGCTTGTTTTTGATTGTAAGAAAATGGAGGAATTGGCTTTCCTTTTCCTTTAGGTTGAGGCCTTCCCGTGCGTTTTAAGATATCTCGAGCCGTTTTATTGTTCTCTTTTTTAGATAAATCTACTTGTTTTTTATCTTTAGAGGCAGTGCTTTTATCTTTTTCTGGAGAAAGTTCTTTTCCTTTATTATTTTCAAGACCCAGAGGTTTTTCACCTTCTTTTTCCTTAGCACCAATACCATGGTATGTCTCTAAATTAGGTGAAACACCACTTTTCTCTGCTAAATTTTCCAAAGGATTTACAATATTTTCAACTTTGCCATCTTGAATAAAAGAATCCTTCTGAAACTCATTTCCCATTAAATTTCCAAGATTGCTTTCTTCTTGTTTTGGACTCTCATTCAACATATGATGCGTATGATCATCAAGATTCATAACCTCATCATACGGCTTTTCTTCTATTGCAGGATCTGAATATGCCTCTTCAACCTCTTTAGCTTCTTCTTGCTGCGACATTAGATTAAGTTCATCAAGAGCTACATCCGAAAAATCTTTCTCTCCCGTCGAAACATCAGAAGATTCAATACCTCCAACACCTTCCAAAATAGGAGCATGTTCTTCTTTAACAGTTTGTCTAGCCGTATTTGCTTTTTGAGCAGCTTCAATCGGTTTTTCTGCTTTCTTTTCATCGGAAATTTTTTCCGCAGCTTTTTCAAAACTTTTATCAGCACCTTTATCTAACGTTTCTCTTTTAATCTTTTGTGCATCTTCGGAACTAACTTTGGAATCAACAAAGTTATTTTTAGACTCAATTTTTTCATCAACTGGAGCTGTGTCCGCAGATGAAGGAAGTGTATGATGTGCCTGATTCTGTTGTTTTGAGACTTTTTCCATAATAGCACGCACTAAATCTTCCGTAAGAGGCTTTCCCTTCAGATCAATGCTATATGCCTTACCACCCAATTCAAAATTAAATTTTTCAGTACCCATCACTTTACCTCATTGTTTATTCTCGCAATTATACGACATCACAAAAATAATATCAAGTGTATTAAGATAAAGAAAGGGGAGAATACACTCCCCAACCCTTATCCAAAAACTATCTTCCTCTTAATGCTTTAAGAGCGGCACTTCTTTGGGCAACTGCCGCGGCTCTTTCATCTGAGTTAGGATTGGTTTTTCCAATCTCAACTTTGTGTTGAGCCTTAACATTTGCTTGTTCTTCTCTATTATTATAGAAAGCTTCATTTTTATCTTTTGCAAGTTTTTCTTTTTTACCAAGAACCATTAAACGTTTTTGATCTGCCACAGGAATATCCTTAAAGTGTTTCATCACATCTAATTCACTTGCATCAACATTTTCTACTTTGGCACCAAAAAGCTTAGCAGCTAAGAAAAGTTTTGCTTTATCATCAGCATTTTCAACATCTTTGAAATCAACGACTGCTTTTTCTCCTTTTTTTTCAACATTCTTCTTAACTTCATCTCTCCAGATAGCATAGTCTTTTGAATCATCTTGAACAGGTTCTGGTTGAGTTTGTTCTTGTTCCTGAGTTTGTTCTTGCACTTCATTTTCTTTTGTTGCTTCTTTGAACTTAAGTATCTCATCAGCAGATAACTTAGACAATTCTTGTTCAACATTAGGAATCTTATCTTGCTCCAAATTCACAACCTTCATCCCATAGATTTTACTCAACATATAAAGTCTGGCACGGTTTTCTTCATTTGTGATATTTGCAAAATCAATTCCTTCAATGCCTTCTTTTTGAGCATTCAAAACAACAGCTCTCAAAGCATCAAGATTTGTACCTCCATCAAGTTTCAAACTTGAAGGATTATTATAAGTTAAACGACTACCTCCAATATCAAAGCTTACACCACCATCTTCAAGCTTTTGCTTTGGTCCTGTTTTTACATTATAAGCTGTTGCAACCGCTTTGTGTTGTTCATAGTAGCGACTTTCCCATTCTCTATCTTGATTGTTTGATTGTCCTTCACTTTCATTATCACTAATCACAATTGCATTTTGACTAGCACCTCTATTTGAATCCCATTCTTTAGCAAGTGTAACTAATCTAGCATAGTCATCTTCTGAGTAATCACCCTCATGACCCTCAACTTCTTTCATGTAAGAACGAACGAGAGTATCTCTCTCACCTCTAAAAGCCTGCCTTGTTTCAGCATCATTTTCGTTTGGATTTTCATTTTTATATGCCTGATAATCTGCTTCTTCACTAAGTGCAAAATTAGTAACACCCATCAAGTCTTCATTGTTTTCTTTATCATTAGCATATATTTTATAATCGCTATTATTTTCTTCATTAGCATCATCATCAAAAGACTTCAGCTTGTCATCTAAAGAATTTCCATTTTTTTCCAAATCGCTATATAGCTTTTCAAGCATTTTATCATATGTCTTATTTTCTTTTGCATCAGAAATTTGCTCTTTTGTATAAAACTCTTCTAATTTCTCATCTATATTGAAAATATTATATTGTGCTGCCATTTTTCTTCTCCGAAAACATACTATTTATATGCAATATATCATCATTTTTTGTTTTTGTCTATTTTTTTCGTCAAATGTAACAAAATTATCATAATAAGCAGTTTTAACTCAAAAAAAAGAGAAGTCAAGCCCCTCTTTTTTCCAGTTTCATCAAAATTTATGCAACTTTTGCATCAAAGATGATTTTAACACCTTCAATATCACCTTCAGTTCCATCAGAAACAGTTTCATCAATCTTAACTGCCAAAACTTGTTCAGAAATATAAGCCTTATTTTCTGTCAAAGCTTGGTTGAGTTCAACGTCAGACGTGCTGTATGCAAGTTCAATTCTGTCGCTGATATTGAAGTCTTTGTCTTTTCTGAGGGTTTGAACAAGGCGGATAAAGTCACGCGCCATTCCTTCACGCTTGAGTTCATCTGTCACAACCGTATCCAAAATCACAACGCCTTTATTGCTCGCAAAAGATTTTCCAGCAATTCCTTCAAGCATATCCAAACGTGCTTCAAACAAATCTGTTGTCAACGTTTTGCCTGCAATGTCCAATGTACCGTTGTCATTCAACTTCCACTCACCAGATTTATATGCGCCCATCACAGCCGCCATATCTTTGCCCAAAGACTTGCCCAAAAGTGGTGTGTAGAGATAAATGGTTGTCTTAGCATATTTTGCAAGTTCATTATCTTTCACAACTTCTTTCACATTGAGTTCATCTTTGATGATGTCTTGATATTCTTTTGTGAGGAATGACAAATCTTCACCAACCACTGTCAAAGAGTTAAGTGGCAAACGGTTACGAATATTTTTTTCTTCACGAATAAACTTACCCGCAGAACAAAGGTCTTGCAAATAATCCATTTCAGAAATCAAGTTTGCATCCATTTCAACCTTGTCCAAAGTTGGATAGTCAACAAGGTGAACACTTTCATTGCCTGTCAAATCTTTATAAACATATTCAGACACAAATGGCATAAGCGGTGCAAGAACCTTACACAAGTTCACAAGAACCGTATAAAGCACATCAAATGCTTGCTTATCACCTTCCCAGAAACGGTCACGAGAACGACGGATATACCAGTTGTTCAAGACTTCCATAAAAGTAGCAACTTCATTACAAGCCACTGCAACATCATAATCTTCAAGCCCTTGTTTGACCACAGCAGACAAGTTCTTAAGCTTTGACAAAATATATCTATCAATTGATTCTGTTGACGTTGAAACTTCTTTGGCTTGATATTCTTCTGCGTTTGCATAAAGCGTGAAGAAGTAATATGCATTCCATAAAGGAATCATCGCTGTTCTTGCTGCCTTAGAAATTTCTTTGCCTTCTCTGTCCATCGCAACGTTTCCACCTTTGAGCACAGGAGAAGAAACCAAGAACCAACGCAAGCTATCAGAACCAAGGGTATCCAAAATTTCGTTTGGATCTGGATAGTTTTTAAGTCTTTTAGAAAGTTTTTGTCCGCCCTCACCCATAATCAAACCAGTACAAATACAGTTTTTGAACGCTGGTTTATTGTGGAGTGCTGTTGAAAGAACTGTCAATGTATAGAACCAACCACGCGTCTGATCAATTGCTTCTACAATGAAATCTGCTGGAAAATGGTTTTCAAACCATTGTTTATTGTCAAATGGATAATGCACTTGAGCATAAGGCATTGAACCACTTTCAAACCAACAGTCAAAAACGTCAGAAACTCTTCTCATCATTGTTTTTCCGCTTGCGTCATCTGGATTTGGATAAACCACATCATCAATATATGGACGGTGCAAATCCTTAACTTCAATGCCAGAAACTTTTTTAATTTCTTCAATTGAACCCAAAACATCTAAACGTGGGAAATTAGGATTATCAGATTTCCAAACAGGAATTGGCGCGCCCCAGAAACGGTTACGAGAAATTGACCAATCTCTAGCTCCTTCCAACCACTTTCCAAAACGACCGTCTTTAATATGATCTGGAACCCATTTGATTTCTTGATTGTTCTTCACCATATCATCTCTAAAGTCTGTCACACGAACAAACCAAGAAGACATTACTTTATAAATGAGTGGTGTATCTGTTCTCCAGCAATATGGATATGAGTGAACATATTGTTCTTTCTTAACCAAACGACCTGTTTCTTTGAGGCGTTGCATCACCAAAGCATTTGTTTCAAAAACTTGCATTCCTTCATAGTCAGCAACTTCAAAAGTGAACTTACCAGCTTCATCAACTGGGCAAACAACTGGGAAATCTACATCATAAGCACGGCAAACATCAAAGTCATCTTGACCAAAACCAGGAGCAATGTGAACGACACCTGTTCCATCTTCAGTTGACACAAATTCACCAGAAAGCACTTTGAAAGCACCTTCATTTTTCAAGTTTACAAAATAATCAAACATCGGTTCATAAGACATTCCAACGAGTTCAGAACCCTTGATTGTTTTTACTTCAACTGCTTTTTCAAGTTGTTTCTTATATTTTCCGAGCAAAGCTTTTGCCAAGATATAGTTTTGACCATCTTCATTCACCACGACATAGTCAATATCAGCCCCAACAGCTAACATCAAGTTAGATGGCAAAGTCCAAGGCGTTGTTGTCCAAACAAGAATTTTGTCGCCATTTTCAAGCTTAAACAAAACAGTGATTGCGTCATCTATTTTGTCTTTATAGCCTTGATTGACTTCAAAGTTAGAAAGCGGCGTTTGTGCTGCCCAAGAATATGGCAACACACGGTAGTCTTCATATACCAAACCTTTTTCGTGAAGTTGCTTAAAGTTGTTAATCACGCTTTCCATAAAACTCAAATCCATTGTTTTATAGTCATGATTGAAATCAACCCAACGACCAATACGTTTAAAGGTATCTACCCAAATATTTGAATATTTCAAAACATCTTGACGACAAAAGTTATTGAACTTTTCAATTCCATATTCCTCAATTGCCTTATGACCTGAAACACCGAGCTGTTGTTCAGCAGACATTTCAGCTGGCAGACCATGACAGTCCCAACCAAGCCTTCTTTCAACTTTCTTACCGTTCATGGTTTGAAAACGAGCAACAACGTCTTTCACATAAGACACCATGATATGTCCATAGTGAGGTGTTCCATTTGCAAATGGAGGTCCGTCATAGAAAACAAATTCTTCTGCTTTACTACGATTTTCGACAGACTTTTCAAAAGTTTTATTTTCTGCCCAAAATTTTAAGATTTCTTTTTCAAGCTCAACAAAGTCGGCCTTAGCTTTTACTTCCGCATAATGTTTTGTCATTATTCACTTACCCTAATATTTTATGTATATTTATGTAAAATTTGATTGTTTTGATAGATATATAAGAAAAAAGACACGATCCCCTAAGGGATAATGTTGATGATTATTGATATGAGTTTTTGAAAATTTTTCATCATTAATCTCTATGTTTTAAAACTGATATAGACATTACACAAATTTACTTTCCTCGTCAATTATAAAATATAAAAAAACAATGCATATATAACTATTGTCATAATATTCTTTTGGCAACTTATATGCTAGCCTCACAAAAAAATTTAGGAGATAAACTTATGAATGCACTCAAACTGATTTTTAAATCTTTTTATGATACTAAAGCTTCAGATGACTACATCAAAAATGGTAAAGGGAGCGGTAATTCCATTTTAGCACTTTGTGCACTTGTGAGTTTGCTTGCTTATTCTCTTTCATTCTTTCCAGTCATGTACGGTGTTATGGGTGGTGAAAAACTTGAAAATGAAATAAGAAGTGCCTTTTCAAGATTACCAAGAATTGAAATTGAAAAAGGTGAACTCCTTTGGGAAGATAACGTCAAAGAAAAATTTGTTCTTGATAACAACATTTACCTTACGGTTGATACACAAAACGACTTTCCTTCTGTCAAAGACATTGGCAACTCAATCATTTATATAACAAAACATGATATATATCTTCACTCCCCTCAAAATGGGCAAATTCGTAGCATTTCATTTGATGATATCCATGAAGCAACAGGTGAAAGCCATATTGATCTCACTTCTGAAGAAATTCAAACTTTCTTCATCAAATTTACCAAAATCTTTTTCTGGTTTGCAATTGTTTTCTTAGCTATGGGTAGCTTTTTCAGTCTCTGGGTTGGAAACGTGATTCTCACAGGACTTACAAGAAGTATTTCTTCAAACATTTCTAAATCAATTCAAAAAAGAGAATATTTTGAGACAAGAAGAATGGGAGCAATTTCAACAACTCCAGTGATTTTGAGCATAGATTTAATCCAACATTTTGCAGGTTTTCCAAGTTCATTTATGATAAAATGGATTTTTATTCTCGCAATTGCAACGTTTATCATGATAAAACGCGAGTCTCTCGTTCAAAATGGAGCAACTGAGGATAACAATGAAAATAGTAATTAAAACTAAAATCTATATTAACCTTTGATAACAAATAGAATAAAAAGAGTAGAGAGAAATCTTTACTCTTTTTTAAGATTCTTGTTTTGACAAAAAAATAAATATAATATAGCATGTCCTTGTTGAATACTTTTGGGGAGTATAGAACTATGACAAACACAGAAAAATCTCAAAACAACACTTTTCAAATCCTTGAAAATCATCTCAAAGAGAAACATAACTTGACGCCTACTAAAATTTATGGCGCAGGCATTGTTAATCATGAGAAAAAATCTCAAGAGAAATCTACACCAACAATATCACCTGCAAAAAGAGTTATGCTCGCTCGTATGGCTCATAAATCTATCGCATAAGATACAATATTGAAACATAATAATTTATAAGGAATGGAAAGCACATGCTTCATGCCAGAGAATATGAAATTATTACGACTCAAGAAGGTGCTCTTGTTTTTGCCATAAAACCTTGTGGAGATGAACCAGATTTTCCAATTTTGATATATGATGGTGGGAATCATGCCACCTTCTATCGAACATCAGATGATGTCATGCTTCTCGACTACATCAGCTTTGAAGTTCAAAATCAATTGAAGAAATCTAAATTCATTTTGGTAACGGAAATTGACAATAATAAGGGAGAGATTATCAGGGATTATAAAGCTCGTGTTAAAATCTTCAAAAGCAATCCTTTTACGGATGGGTTGAAATAATAGAACAGCCTACAAAAGAAAAACCTCTCGAATGAGAGGCTTTTTTTATTTAGAATATTCATTATTCACTATTTATTTATCTTACTTACCTAAGAAAGTAATCTATTTATCGTTCCGATATCTCGTTTTGCCGTTCCTATATCCTGTGTCATTCCAACTCTAGTTTTTGTCATTCCCGAGAAATCGGGAATCCATCTTCTTTGTTTATCATTTTCATATCTAGTTATGTCATTCCCAGCTTGACTGGGAATCTATTT
>JBKEEF010000019.1:0-53979 GCA_047975765.1 Alphaproteobacteria bacterium | reverse complement strand
TTTCCGATGAAATCTCCTGTAATATTATTAATATAACTATCTCCAAAGCTATAGATAGCCCCACCTTGAGCTACAATTCCACCAGAAACAGAATTTCCGATAAAATCTCCAATAATTTCATCTATGGTGTTATTCCCATAGCTATAAATCGCTCCTCCAAAGGAATGAGATAACCCGGAAGATGCATAATTTTTAACGAAATTACCTTTAATATTACCAATGTTTGAGCCTTGACTAAATATAGCTCCACCATAAGCAACTGCAGAATCTGTATAGATAGCGTTTTTAGAAAAGTCAGCAGTGATAGAGTTTATTTCACCATCATTGTATATTGCACCACCTTGCACAATTGCATCTACAGAAATTGCCTTATTTTCAATAAAATTTCCTAACAATTCAACAATCATATTATCGTTATAAATTGCACCACCTTTTGCACTTGAAGTTGCCTCAACATAGTTCCCTATAAAATTACCAGCAATTATCTCAACCAATTTCATATCTTGATTATCGCGTGTATTATAAATTGCTCCACCCATTGCCTCAAAAGATGATTTTGTATTTCCTGTTGCATAGTTCCCAATAAAATCTCCCACGATCTCCCTAAGTGCACCAGAACTATATATTGCCCCTCCTAGAGAACCTCTCTCTGAATAAACATAGTTTCCAATAAAATTACCATGTATTGAATCCATTTGTTATATGCTAACATACGGACTAGCAATTGCACCACCCCTTGCAGAATAACCATATGATATTGCAGAGTTATTTATAAAATTACCTGTGATTTCATGAATAATTCCTTCATTTTGAATTGCTCCACCCATTGCATATGAGACGTTTGACTCAACCGTATTTCCAATAAAATTACCAGTAATTTTATTGATAAGCCTTTCATATCCATCTCCATTATAGATGGCACCACCTGTCACATTATAATTTCCTAAAGCTTTATTATTAATAAAATCACCTGTGATTTCATTAATTGTATTTGTATTGTATATTACACCACCATAAGCACCTTGACCTACAGATTCAACTACATTACCTATATAGCTTCCTTGAATTTTATCAATTATGGCGTAATTGATAATTGTGTTACCATAATTTGCATTATCAATGCTATCAACCATTTCAAAGTAGTGAGCAATAACTTTATCTTGATCTTCCTCTTCCGCAAATTCAACAGGTTTAGAAGTTTGATTGACATCATAAGTCACATCATATTTATAGAAAACCTTTTGCCACTCCCCTTTAGAATCCTTTTCATAAGTTGAAAAATCAGCAGTTGCTTCAGTTGTTTTTGTATATGACAAAAGATATGCGGATTCTATTTCCGCATCAGGTTCATTATCCAAGGTTGGTGTGTAATTTTCAAAGTCGACAACAGAATGTGCATTTGTTGAGCACATAAATAAAGACGAAAGTAGAACTGTTAAAAATGACTTTCTGTTCATTATTCTGACATCCTGTTATAATTATATTTTTAGAGTAATATTCATTCCTATTTATAAATGTAACATAACTTTAATAAAAATTAAAGCAAAAAACTAACTTTCGTTAATAATATTTTGAATTTTATCTCAACTCAAAGCTGAGTAGGAGATACAAAAAAAGCTCCCAAATCAGGAGCTTCCTTCGTTATTGAAAAGATATCTTAAATGACAGCATCTTCACTGTCTAATGCTTCAGCCAAAACGTCTTCGCCTGTTGCATCTCCACCTAAATCAGGAAGGGTACCCATAGCTTTTTTACGCTTCAATTTGCCAACAAACTTAATTGAACGTTGAGCATCCCATTTTTTCTTACCTTCTTCTCTTTGGAAGATTTCTTTGTAGATTTCAACAGCTTGATCAAATTCTGACAATTTTGTTAAACAGCTTGCTAAACCATCATAAAGTTTGTGGTGATAGCGACCATTGATAACTGTTTGAGCCTTTTTGTAACATTTCAAAGCATCTTGAAATTTGAGCATTTTTTGATAAACAAACCCAATACTAATCCAAGCTTGAATTTCACGACTATCAATGTTCAAAATCTTTGTAAAGCATTTCAAAGCAGAGTTGTTATCACCCATCAATTGATAAGTCACACCAACACCATTCCATGCTTTGATATTTGTTTTATCAGCTGCTAAAACTTTTTTGAAAAAAGAAATTGCACGATCATATTGCTTCAATTTCTGAAGTGTCACAGCAATACTGAGCAATGTTTGAACATGGCGACCATCAATTTTCATGGCTTGTTCCAAAACATCTAAAGCTTCTTTATAAGAGAACATATGTTGCAAAGCAATTGCTTTGCCATTCAAAGCTTCTAAAGAAGTTGGATCAATCGCAATTGCTTCATTGAAACAAAAAATTGCATCCTTATAAAGGCCACGCATACTGAGTGTTACACCTTTATTATTGAGAACTTCAACAGATTTTTGATTGAGTTCAAGAGCTTTATCGAAACACTCAACTGCTTCAGTGTATCGACTCATCTTTTGAAGTGCAAAACCCTTACTATTCAGAGCTTTCCACGATTTAGGTTGTTCGCTGATGGCTGTATCAAACTGAGTGATAGCATCTTTGTATGAACCTTGATCTAATAATTCTTGACCTCTTTTATATGCTGTGTTTTCATTTGGTTTAACCATATTTTTTCTCTTTTCAATTATAGTTACAAAATAATCTTGCCCGAAAGATAACATCCAAAACTATTTCCGTCAATATTTTCTTTTATTACCCTCTATAACTTTATCTGACCATACGCAGAAACTCCCGTAATTGCTTGTGTGTAGCCACATAAAAATTTAAGACAAAAATTTCTAATTTCCTCTCTTTTATGGACAAATATTTTATTATACTCATCCTTAAAGCTTTCTTTTCTCGTGTCAAACACAAGATTCTCACCTTCTTGTCCAATCATATATTCCCCCTCTTTAGGAGAGAATTCCTCCAGTCTATCAAAAATATCAACTAAGTAAACATCATTTTTGTTAGCTAAAATAGCCAAGTTTTTCTTAACAACATCTCCAAAATCTGAAAAATCGCTTATCACAAAGACAGTTGAACGAACCTTGATAGAAGTTTGAAACAACTGAAGGGCTTTTTCAAAAGGAATTTCTTCTCTTTGAATAGCTTTTTCTGAGAGAATTTCTTTTCCGACTTCGGAAATTTTTTTGAGAATTGCTAAAACATTTTCTCTATAGTTTCTAGGTTTATAAAGATATGTATTGGCTCCATCATAAACAAAACAACCGAATTTATCCTTATTTTCCAAGCACACCCAAGCTAAGAGAGCCGCAATTTTAGATGCTAAGACCGATTTGAACTCTTTTTGTGTGCCGAAAACCATTGAAGAAGATAAGTCTAAGAAGGCATATATCTCTCGATTTCTTTCTTCTGTATAGATTCGGGTATAAGGTGCCGATTTACGAGCCGTTACTCGCCAATCAATATCCCTCACCTCATCACCATATTCATAAGCTCTAATTTCTTCAAATTCAATCCCTCTGCCTTTAAAAACAGATCGAACATCTCCAGACATTTGAGAATGAGCTTTTTTATTGTTGATAGAATTGATGTACCTTGCATTTTTTCTTTCAGAAATGAGGTCTTCTAAGCTCGCAAAAAGCCCATCCTCGGCTTTTGTTTCACCGATATGAGTAAAAATTTTTTCTGCAAACTTTTTAACTCGTCTCATCTTTTTACCCTTATGGTAAAGGAACTGCCTTAATTAAATCTGTGATAACATCATCTGCTGAATATCCTTCTGCAATTGCTTCAAAGCTAAGGATAATTCTATGTCTTATAATATCATAAACCACAGCATGAACATCTTCTGGTGTCACAAAGTCTCTACCATCTAGCCAAGCATTAATGCGAACACATCTGTCTAAAGCAATTGTTGCACGAGGACTTGCTCCATAAAGGATTTTCCCTTCTAATTTAGAATTATATTTTTCGGGATGACGTGTTGCCACAACAAGCTGAACTAAATATTCTTCCATTGCATCGCTCATATGAACATCTAAAACCTCTCTTCTGGCTTTTAAGATATCTTCTTGTGTCACTTTAACAAAGTTCTCTTGCTCCATGTCAAATCCCAAAACTTCTGAACTATCTTTGACTTCTTGACGAACCAGTTTCAAAATTTTCTTTTCGACATCTGCACTAGGTTGATCAATTTTAATATAAAGCAAAAATCTATCTAATTGAGCTTCTGGCAAATTATACGTTCCCTCATGTTCCACAGGGTTTTGAGTTGCCATTACCATAAAAATCTTAGGAAGCTTATAACTCTCTCCACCCACACTCACTTGCCTTTCTGCCATAGCTTCAAGCAAAGCAGACTGGACTTTTGCAGGAGAACGATTGATTTCATCTGCCAAAACCAAATTAGAAATAATTGGACCTTTTCTAAATTCAAACTCACCTTTTTGGGAAACATAAATGTCACTTCCTGTGATGTCAGAAGGTAACAAATCTGGTGTAAACTGAATTCGCTTATAATTCACATCAATACACTCAGCCAAAGTTTTAATAGCTTTTGTTTTAGCAAGTCCGGGAGCACCTTCAACCAAAGCATGACCATCAGCAAGAAGAGAAATAATTAGCTTTTTCACTAAATATTCCTGACCAATAATTTTGCTATCCATATAGTTTTTGAGCGCAACAATCTTATTTCTAATATCTGACATCTTTTTTCTATTCCCCGATATTTGTTCTGTTTAAGAAATTGTAATATTCCTCTAAAACGGCATCCTTCATAGTCTGGTTGTCTAAGAAATCGAAAAGTTCAATAGACCGTTTGTAATGGGCTTTAGCTCTTCCAAAATCACCTTCTTGACGGTTAAATGCTTCAACTCTTGCCAAATAAAGCAAAGCTTCTGCCTCTGCAAAATGATGAGAAACTTTTCCATATAAATAGACTGATTTTTGCAAAGCCTTTCTCGCATTTTCAATATCTCTAATGATATATCTCAAAGAACCAATTGCCGACAAAGCACTTGCTTCTCCGAGCAAGTCACCATTTTCACGATATAAGTCACGACATTTTTCTAAAACATCATGTGCATAGTCATAGTTCTTGTTTTTGATTTCAATGCGAGCAATTGCACGAAGTGTTGCCGCTTCTTTCAAAGTTGTTCCACTTTTCTCATGAGCTTCAGCTGCCTTTTTGTATGCTTCCAAAGCCTTTTTCTCTTTGTTTTCTTGAAGATTAATAAGTGCTTCCAAGTCATAAGCATCACCCAATAAGTCATAGCTTCCAATATTGTTCGCAACAACTTTTGCTTTTTCTAAAAACTTAAATGCCTCAATAGAATTTGCTTGCATAGATTTAGATTTTGCAAGCTTGATTAAAATTTCTAAATAAGTCGATTGAGCATAGTCCAAGTTCTCAATAAAGCTAATTGCAAAGACCAAGCTCTTATCCGCTTCCTTGAAATTTTCAAGACTGATTTCTAAGTCGGCACGTCTTAGCTCGACAATTGCCATTCCTTCAAAATCTTCTTTTGCATGATATAATCTAGCAGCTGTTTGATAGTTTTTTCGGGCTTCATCATATTTTCCCAGCTTCCAAGCATCGTCGCCCAGTTGAAAAGTTTTTGCTTCTTCGCTATCGCGTTTTTTTTGCTCAAAGTTCGGCATATCTAAAAAATCCCTTTCCAATAATTGTTATATATACTATATATATTACGCAAATGAAGAAAATACAAGAAGCAATACAATGAATGATGATATATTTAGACTCGATGAAGAAGTGAAAACTTTTGACAACATTTCCAAGCTCACACCGAGCTTTGATTGGATTGATGTCCTAAATCCAGAACAAAAACAAGCAGCCACTACAACTGAAGGCCCTGTTTTGGTTCTTTCTGGTGCTGGAACTGGAAAAACAAAGGTTTTGACCACTCGTTTAGCCTATATCTTAGCTCAGATGAAAGCACAACCGTGGAATTGTTTGGTGGTGACATTCACCAACAGAGCTGCTCAGGAGATGAAACACCGCACTATTGATATGATTGGTGAAGCGGCAAATTCAGTTTGGCTTGGTACATTTCATAGCATTGGTGTCAAAATTCTACGTGCACATGCTGAACTTGTTGGCTTGAAATCAAATTTCACAATCTTGGACGAAGATGACCAAAAAAGATTGATTAAACAAATCTTGGAAGCCGAAAAAATTGATGATAAAAAATATCCTCCACAAGCAATTCTTGATAAAATTCAAAGATGGAAAGACAAAGGGTTGACCATTGACAAGATTGGTGAACAATTTAAAGACAATACCACAACACACGTTTATAAACTCTATCAAAAAAGATTGATTGAACTCAACTGCGTAGACTTTGGTGACATCTTACTCCACACTTTGAATATTCTTCTTGAAAATGCAGATGTTTTAAATTCATATCAAGATAAGTTCAAATACATTATGGTTGATGAGTATCAAGATACAAACGTCACACAATATCTTATGCTTCGCCTACTTTCACAAAAACACAGAAACATTTGTTGCGTGGGGGATGATGACCAATCCATTTACTCATGGCGCGGTGCAGAAATTGAAAATATCCTTCGTTTTGAAAAAGATTTTTCAGATGCTAAAATCATTCGTTTAGAGCGAAATTATCGTTCAACAGCTAATATTTTGGCAGCTGCTTCAAACCTCATCAGTCACAATCAGGGCAGGCTTGGAAAAACTTTGAAAGTTGCAGAAAATTCTCCGGCTTCCAAAGTTGACAATACTAAAATTAAAGTCGTCAGCAATTATAATGGTGAAGATGAAGCCAATTATGTTATTAGTGAAATTGATAATTGCCTCCGTCAAGGATATGACTATTCACAAATTGCTGTTTTGGTCAGAACTGCTTTCCAAACCCGAGAGTTTGAAGAAAAATTCATCAAAGAAGCCATTCCATATCTCGTAATCGGCGGACCAAAATTCTATGAACGTGCCGAAATTCGAGATGCACTTGCTTACTTGCGTGTGGTTGTTCAACCAGATGATGACCTTGCTTTAATGCGTATCATCAATAAACCAACTCGTGGTATTGGTAACAAAACACTTGATAAAATCATCCAAGAAGCTAGATTTGCTCAAAAATCTATGTTCTCAACCATAAACGATATGTTGATGACAAATGCTTTTAGCGGAAAACTTAAAAATTCAATTGCAGAAATTATGCAAAACTTTGCAGAATGGCAAAAACTTCTCAATATTCTTCCGCCTGCAGATTTAGCCAACCAAATTTTGGATGATAGTGGCTATATTGAAATGCTCAAGATGGATAAATCCGCAGAATCTCCTGGCAGAATTGAAAACTTACGTGAACTTGTCAACGTTATCTCTGATGAAGAACAATACCCAAATATGGCAACATTTTTGGAGCATGTTAGTCTTGTGATTGATAAAGACGATGCCAATGACAATAATAAAGTAATGCTCATTACCCTACACTCTGCTAAAGGTTTAGAATTTGACGTTGTATTCCTCCCAGGTTGGGAAGAAGGTCTTTTCCCTCACCAAAGAAGTTTAGATGAAGGTGGTGCAGAATCTTTAGAAGAAGAACGTCGCTTAGCTTATGTGGCAATTACGAGAGCAAAACAAAAGCTCTATATCCTAACAGCTCTAAACCGCCGTGTTTATGGACAATGGCAAAACAATATCCCTTCCCGTTTCATCAACGAGCTTCCACCTCAAAACATTGAAATTTGCAACAATGCTTCTCGCTATTTTGCTCAAAATAATTTCAATAACTATGGCAATAAGAATGGCTATAATAACAATTATGGAAATAATAGTTGGAAAAAGAACAACTATCAAAAATCTAATATCACTTATGATGATGATCCAAAATATAGCTATGTGCGTGATGAAGAATATGCGGTAAAACCACATTCTGATATTGGTGCAAAAGTTTTTCATAGCACTTTCGGATATGGTAAGATCACTGCTGTTGAAGGCAACAAACTTCATATTTATTTCGACTCTGTTGGGCACAAAAAACTCATGGCAGATTATGTGAAAAAAGTATAATAAGAATCGTTGTCAATTTTTCATTTCTATGATATTTTTAGACAAAATATAAATTATTTAGTCATTATTAAATTCAGAATTTATGAATCAAACAAAGTTGTTCTTTTGTTTTTTGTTCTTAAGTATTTCCTTTTCAACTGTGTCTTCTGCGCAATTAACGAAATCTATCATCACCAAAGATGAAGTCCTTAAATTTATGGATGTCACATATCTATATATGTATAGATGTTTTGAAGTAGATGAATCTGAAAAAGATGTAAAAACTTTGGTACAAAACTGTTCAAAAAAAGAACTTATTATGAGTGATAATCAAAATTATCTTGTTAGGCTTTCCAAACAGAAATTGATTATCTATTATCAAATGGAAAAAACGCATATTATTTCTTTTGATCTCAAAAAAAACCTTGCCACAACCAATACAATCTATCTCAAAAATAACAAAAAACTTAGATTAATTATTTTTGGTAAAAAGCTCATTTTTGATGATTCAAGCGAAACATTTTCTCGTCAGTTTATCTTAACTGAATGAGTGCATATAAAATATGCTAAACCTGAACATTCTGTTGATGTTCAGGTTTTTTTATATATAATATGCAAAAAGAGGAAGTTAATATGGAAAAATATGCAGAAATTCTTGGAAAGATAAAAGACCTAAAAAGAACTGGATGGCAAATTAGAAAAGTTAGTGACGCAGAATCCGTTGCTGATCATTCCTATGGTGTTGCACTCCTTACCTATCTTCTGTGTCCTGAAAATTTAGATAAACAGAAATGTCTTGAATTTGCAATTATCCACGATTTGGCAGAAGCTCTCGTTGGAGACTTCACTCCTAAACAAATTTCCAAAGAAGAAAAACATAAACTTGAAGTGGAAGCCATACAAAAAATTGCTTCTGATCTCAACTTTCCAAAACTTGCTGAACAATTTATTGAATATGAAAATCAAGATTGTGATGAGGCAAGATTTGTCAAAAAAGCAGATAGACTTGATAGTGTTTTGCAAGCAAAATACTATGACGATAGAAATCGCACCAGCGAATATCAGGATAATCCAAACATCAAATGGAAAAGTCTCTACCAAGAATTTAGTACCAATAATTTTGAAGCTAATGAATTAATTGAACAGATAAATGAAAGACAAAAAAAATGAACAATATTGGTGTTGGTATTGGGGTTTATATCCTCAACGAAAAGAATGAACTTCTCATTGGACTTCGTAAAAGCAAACATGGAAACGGTACATGGTCTCCTCCTGGTGGAAAGCTAGAATTTGGAGAAGATTTCGAAACATGTGGCATCAGAGAAACAAAAGAAGAATGTAATTTAATTCTTAAAAATGAAGACATAAAGATCCTCGGTGTTACAAATGATATTCATGAAAATGAAGGAAAACACTTTGTGACCATTCACCTTTTCACCAAAAAATTCTCTGGTAATTTAAAAACAAACGAACCTGATAAATTTGAAATATGGAAATGGGCAAGCCTTGACGACCTGCCCAAAAATATGTTTCTTCCTGCTCAAAAGTTTCTTGAGAACAATAAAGAAAGAATAAAATCTATTTCGTTTTAGGTTGATTTATCAACCCACTTAAAGCAGATGCAACCATGATGGATGCTGGTTTATAGTCTTCTTTAACTTTATTGAAAACATCAAGTTGTTTTGCTTTTTCTTGCTTGATTTCTGCAACATATTCCTTAGAAACAGCTTCCCATTTACCCCTTTCCTCAGTTCCTTCTTGAGGCAAAGCATCAGCAAACATTTCTTTTTCAAAAGCTTTTTTATCTTTTCCATGATAATGTTCACCCAACACTTCAGAATAGAACTCATGTGCCCCTAAAGCTTTAATCTGTTGAACTTTATAGAAATCAGAAAAATCCCCAAGCTCAGAAATTTGAGATGTTTTGGAATCAATAATATTAAGAGCTTTATCCGAAACCAAACCATTCTCAATAGAATTTTTAACGAGTCTATGATTATCGCCACTATCAAGATGAGGCATAGAAATCCCTTTAACAACAGAGTTACCTTCAAATTTGAAAAGCTTCTGAGCTTTTCCTCCAAGATAAATTCTATCTACATTAAAATAAGCCAACATTTGAGGATTCATTCTCTTACCATACATGGATATATTTGCTGCACGGTTTAGTTCTGGCAATTCTTTTCCAAATTTTTGCCCTAAAGCTTGAGATAATTTCTTCATATCAGCATACGAACCCGCAGAAATAATCATTGCTGCATCACCCGTCAAATTTCTACTACCAACATAATAGTTGATTTCATTTTTGCGGAGGTAAGACATAATCTTTCCAGTCAATGAATCATTCTTATTTGGAACAACATTCAAAACAATTGACCAACCTGCTTGTTGTTTTCTATTTGGAGAAATGTAAGTTGAAGGCACAACACCTTGTGCTTTATATTCATCACTCAAAGAATATGTATCAGTGCCATATTTTTGAAGATTAGCACGAAGTGCTTGTCCACCTCGTGTAAATTCTCTAATATGTTCAACCTCAGCAACTTCTCTGGCATTGCCATTTTTTCCGTTAAGTTCATTATATCTTGACACTATTGTATCAACAAAAGTTTTTTGATGTTCTATTTTTTCATTTAGGTTTTCAGGGATTTTAACAGCTTTCACCAGAGCCTTTTTAGCCTTTTCGCCACCACCGTTCATTCTTTCAATCTCAGCTCTAGTTTCAAGAGAAACACCATTCCAGAACTTATCATCTAGAGTTGGTTTATTAAAAATGTTAACTTTGTTATCATTTGTTGAATCAGAAACCATACAAGCCAAAAGAAGTCTTGCTCTTGTTTCAGGATTTTTGAAATTTCCAAACTTGATTGGTTTTCCTGTTTCGCGAGCCAATTTCATTGCGGCTTCAAAATATTTCAAATCAACAGGAATAACACGTCCTTTTTTATCATGTGCTGTAAAACTGATGTCATTTTGACCTTTCGAAACAATCTTGGTCACAACACCATCTTTAGACTTAACACCAGCCTTATATTCTCTAGCATCAATATCTTCAAAATATTGAGCACCCTCAGTTTTTGCAATATCAACAAAGAGTTCACGACGCGTTTTTTTCCAATTGAGCGGAAGATTAGCATAATCCACAAACGGAAATTCATCATGATTTTCACCAATATTAAAATTAGTATTCACAATTTGAACATTTTCTTGATAGTTTTCTTCATATTCATCATAAGCATCAAGAACTTTTTTAATTGCATTCACCTTTCCAACAGGAAGGAGACCATTTTTCTTATCAACTGAATTTAAAACACCAAAATAAACATAAGTTGGATATTTTTGTTTTGCATCTTCAATAATCTTTTTTGTTTCTTCTTTGCTTACACTTTTCGACTTTTCTTCTTTTGTAACAGAAACTTGAGCAACATTATCAATGATTTGTGAAACTGAAAATGTTGCAGATTTTTTCTTATAACCCTGTTCAATCAACTCCATGTTGCTGACTGTTTGAGGAAGTTTCATATCAAAAACTTCTTCACGTTTAGGTTCTTTTTTATAAATATCCTCACGCGTGCGCTCTTTGTTTTCTGGAAGAACCGCATAAACATCTAAGGTAGTTTCCTTATATAAATTTCTCAAAAACTTATCTTCTTCTTTTGGAAGCTTGCGAACGAAGCGAGAAATATTAAACTCGGACTTTCCATCCCAGTCATTATAAGCTTCTTTAGCTTTATCAAAGCTAAGAATATCTAAATTTCTCTTAAGTACATATTTGATGAAATAGTCAAAACCGCCTCTTTTTTCATTCAGCGTGTTAATTGAACTGGACATAAAAAAACTCCTTCAAAATCAAATGATAACCAAAATAACATTTTTTGTCTAAACTGTCAATTAGACATAAGCAATATATCATTACAAAAATATGAAAATTATTATCAGATTTAAAATGGCTAAAAAATACAAAAATCGTCAAAATAAATATTGACAAGCGATTTGATACATATTATTAAAGACAAAGAATTTACGGCGGGGTAGCTCAGTTGGTTAGAGCAGAGGAATCATAATCCCCTGCGCTAGATTAGCAAGAGGGCTTGCCAAGGCAAAGAAACCCAGTTTGACAGCGGCGTCAAGCGAGGTTAGGATAAAGAAGGTTTAGCCGCAGGTAAGATTAGAATAAAACTAAACTGGTGGATTGTTTTACATGGCGTAGACACCGGGATAGACATAGAGAAAAAGTTATGGCGGGATAGCTCAGTTGGTTAGAGCAGCGGAATCATAATCCGCGTGTCGGGGGTTCAAATCCCTCTCCCGCTACCAAAATTCAAAGCCCCTTTTGGGGCTTTTTTCATGGCTCACAAAGGGTATCATAAACGACATTGTTATCGTCTATTTGCCTGATTGTTTCGGCGGTATCATTTTCATAATCTGCGTATATAGGACGATACAATAAACAATAATCACCGCTTATATTTGTCGTGCAACTTGCGAGTAGTATCAGGATTGTTAAGCCCACTGCGAGCTTTATTAGCCCGTGCCATGTTCTCCAAAACTTTCTTATTTTGCGATGCTTTTTCATTTTCTTTTCCTCTTTTTCTACCAAAAAAATAAACCAGCGCCAACGTGCCGGCTATAATTGCCAAACGAAAGTCATTCCAAACTTTTTTCAATTTCTCTAACATTTTATGCCCTCTAAAATTTGCTGATCGGAATAAGGTTGCTGGCCGTTTTCATGCTTTATAATCGCCTTTATTAAGGGCAACAATACTTTTTCAGATTCCAAGTCCAGTTGCTGGCAATCTGTAAAGCCGGTTGCCTTACAAACTGATTGAATATAGGCCGTTGTATTATTCTCTGTATCCGGTGCAAAACGGTTGATAATGCTCTTTATTGTTCGTATGCCGTAGTATCGGTTATAATTGCGCAAGAGTTTAGCCAGCGCCCGAAGTCCAAACTCGGGGTGCGTAAATATGCAAAACGCCCCATCTGTCGGGGGCGTTTCCAGTCCTTTCCAAGCTATTCCATTATATCGTATATTGCCTGGATTATTGTTTCGTATCCCGCGTGGGATTTTTTTATTTGTCATCGTTCTCTCCTTTTTCAAAAACACTGGTTATATTTTCGCCAAGTGCGGCTGCCATGAATATCCCGACGATTTCAACCTCGTAGCCACAGGCGGCTAGAACAATCGCAGTAATCGCAAATAAGGCGCAGGCATAGCGCTTTGCCGACGGGTCGCCCGTTCTATCGCTAAAAAGGCGGGCAAGATAGTTCAAAATTCTTTTCATCTTTGCGTTCCTTTAATCAAAAGTTTTACATCGCCCTTTATTTCGTAAAGGGATTCTTTAATAGCTTTCAAATCCGTTTCCAGCGTATCGGTTCGTCGTTCCAGTTGTGCTATGCGTACCTCAACGGATTGGCTTTTAGATTCCGCTCGTATAACGAATCCAATAAGCGCCGCAATAAGGCAATAAAGTATTGTGCTTCCTAAATGTACGCACATTCCGTCTTTGCTTGAGTCTGTCATTTTTTCTATCCTTTCGGTTTTGTGGCTTTTAAATTGGTTTTGTATCCGCTGGCGGTTAGTGTATGACGCACGGATTGCACAACCCAGCGACCGGTGACTTCCGCCCTAAGACTGGCTGGCATTTCAATAACGCTTTCGGCGCTTATCAATGGATTTCCAATTAAATCCAGTGATAGCGTTTTTGTTCCAGCGGTAATTTCATTCATTTTGGCGGTGGCGCGCAGTTTTGCTTGCGACGCATTTGTGAAGGTATCTCTTAAAGTAAAGGCAGGATTCCCAGCACCAACAGATACTTGGTTTTCTTCTGCTCCATCAAAATCGTAATATTTGGCGATAACCTTTTCGTATTTACCCCGCTCGGCCAGTCGCATTTGGTATCCGATAATATCGGCAACCGCGATTGGGATTGCCGGCATAGGCGTGCCGTCCGGAAATTTACCCGATAACGGTTCTATGAATAGCAATAACCCGCCGGCAATTTTGACACTTGCGCCATAATCGGTTGCAAGCCGCTGAATAAAGGCGCAATCGCTTTCGTCTGTCTGGTCAATGTGTTTTACAAGGATTTTTTTATATCCATCGGCAACACTTTCTTTTAAGCCGTATCGTTTGGCAATCGTTTGCACGATACCTAACAAGGTGTATTCTTCCCATGAATACGAGCACGGCGATTTGAACGCTCCCATATCCCGAAAACTTGAATTGCTGGTTCGTCCGGTAATAGACATCGTTTCCGGTGGGCTTTTGATTTCCGCTTCGTCCACGATAAATTTTCCCATCGAGTAAAGTTCTTCGTATCCAAGGAAGGCTTCTAATTCTGCGTCGCGGTCGTCCAATTCCAGCGTCAGCATATCGCTCACTAAACCTATTTCGTCCGTGATAGATAACGACAACAGTCGCCTATTCAGCAGGCCGGTAATATCCGTCTTGTCCGCAAGTATCTTGAAGTTTGGTTGCATATCTTATTGCCATAATTTGATTTTTTGGTTTGATTTAGGCTCGTCTATGGTCGGCAGTGTTATGCGTATGCCGGCGGATAATACCGCACCGGCTTCCGCCAAATGACGGTTAGCTTCCAGCACTTTTTCTAAAACGCCCGCCGTGCAGCCATAATGAACCCAGCAGATAAAGTCCAGCGTTTCCCCATCTTTGGATATGTAAATCATAGCGCCCCCAATAGCTGCCTAACGATACCAAGCGCGCCGACTTGCTTTTCTTCGCCATATTTTTTAAGGGTTAGCGAAAAGGCAATCTTGCGCGCCGTACCGTCTTTTAAGAAGAATGTTTGAGTTTCGTTGACGTTGGTTATACACCAGCGCCCGAATGCCGCACCGTTTCCGGAAATTAGCATAAGTGGGATACCAAAACCTGCTTCGGCACGCATAAGGGCAACTTGCCGCAATCCACCTTTGAACTGTGGATAAACGACACCTTCCAGTGAAATTGTTTCCGCACCCGTACCCATGAACTGCATAGCCGGCTCGCCCAGCAAGCGTTTTTGTTCTTCCCACTTGTATTCGGTCGAGCGGGCAAGACTTTGATATGCGGCGTTTCCGATACAAAACCGATATGCGCCAAGTATCATCATCATATTTACACCCAGCATGGCATTAAGGTTTAACTTGCCGCCGGCTGCTTTTGATAAACTGCCAATCGAATTTACGCTTGTCATCTTTTTATATCCTTGTATCATTTGTTAAAAAGGAGATTGCTATGGTAGATAATGAAGAATATGAAGATACTTTTACTTTCTTGTTCTATATAAAGGTTTCTGATTTACAAGACAGGCTTAACGATTTTTTTGTAAGTACTGGCCTTGCAAAAGAAGAAGATAAGTCATATTTTCCACGACCGCTTTTTACTGCCGACGTAAACGGTTACGGTAAAGAGGAGGACGATTGTAAATGGGACGCTCAAAAAAGATTAAAAGACTCCATTAAAAAATGTGTTGTAATGCTTTCTGAAAAAACAAAAACAGAAATCAAAATAGAAAAACTTGGTATTTTTGATATTCTCTAATAAGGCTTAATCATAATTCACACCTCGTTGCCGGCGTGCGGCTGTTTGTTCGCGTGCGTTCAGCTCCTTTGATACTTGCTTGGCCACTTCTTCTGCGCTCATGCCTGGGCTTGTGTTTATGGTGATGGGCGCATTGATGGAAACGCTAGACTGGCTTGTGCTGGTTGATACTGACGAAGGTGGCAATTCCATCACATTTGAACTGGACGCTGAAAAGTCTTCGGACACGCTTTCACCAAGTTTTGGTGGCGCGGGCTTTTTATCATCCTTTTCATCGTCACCCCCAAATGCCCAATTCCACGCTTTACCGACCCAGCTATCCTTGACCCATTCCTTTATTCCTTGGAATATGTTTTGGGCTTTTTCCCAAAGGCCGGATACCCAAGACCATACTTGCTTGAATACGGCAACCACCGGCGCAAATAGGTTTTTGAAAAACGCGCTAATAGGTTTCCAATATTTGATAACCAAAAATGCACCAGCGGCAATCGCTGTGATAACCAAGCCAATCGGGTTAGTTAAAAAAGCCATGCCAACGGCTTTGATAATGGGTATCAGCCCACCAATCCCGAGTCGGAGCAATGAAAACACTGTCCGTGCCTGTGTGAAGATACCCATAATGGATAACACGCCGCCCTTTAAGAATGTAAAACCATATCCCAGTCCAAAAGTTGCTATTTTCATGGAAGCCATGCCAGCAACCGCCAAGCCGATATACTTAATCAGTGTCGGGTGTTTTTCTGCAAAGTCGGCCAGCGTGCCGGCGGTCTTGCCAAAGATACCTACAACAGAGTTTATAGCCGGCAATAGCGTACTGCCAACATTCGTTGCCAATACCGCCATTTGGTTTTTCAAAAGCTGAATATTGTTTTCGGTTGTAGCAGAGCGCGCGGCAAACTCTTTTTGCATAGAGCCGGCGTACCCAGTTTCGTCCGCAACCATTTTTATGTTTTCTTTATATTTATCTAATCCTTCAACAAGCGAGTTCACATGGCGCTGGGCGTTTTCGCCAAAGAGTTTGTTCATAATCTCGGCTCGTTTGACACCTTGGACTTTTTGCAAGCCTTCCAGTACCATCAGCAATGCTTCTTGACCTTGTTCGTTTTCAATGAGTTTTGTGTAATCCTTCATTGAAATGCCAAGCTGGCGCATAACTTTTACGCCTTCTTTCCCTTTGGTAGGTAATAGTTTCAAGCGACTTGCCATCATATTGATTGCCGTGCCTGCGATTTCGGGGCTTTTACCCAGCGATACAAAGGTTGCGCCAAGTGCGGCGATTTCGTTGTTGGCTAAACCAAAAGACTTACCCATCGAACCGGCGCGCAAAGCTACTTCAACGATTTCCGGCCCGGTTGCTGCCATATTGTTAGAAAGATGGTTAATGATGTCGCCCACTTTACCCATCTCATCAATGGGTGTATTTAAGACGTTGGACATTTTCGCCATCGCTTGGCCGGCTTCGTCCGCAGTCATATTCATAGCCACCGACATTTTGGCCGCAGTTTCTGCAAATCCCGCAAGGTGTTGGCGTGGAATACCCAGTTGTCCGCCAGCCGCGACGATTGCCGCCAATCCGTCTAGTGATAAAGGAATGGCCTTTGACATATTTTTAATGTCATTTTCCATTTCCCTTATTTGTTCGGGGCTTTCAAAATTCACAACTTTTTTAACATCGGCCATCGCGCTTTCAAACGCTACCGCCGGCTTTATCATTCCATAAAGCGTGCCGCCCAACGCAACAACGTCCATAATCTGCGAACGATACGCCGCGCGGTTAGCAAGATTTGTTTGCTTTCTCCCCTCAATCGCGGCAAGCGCCGTTTGACGGGAGCGGAGCGTATCCAACGCCTTACCAAGTCGTGTTTGTTCTGCGGTTAGGTTTTTTGTATCAACGCCAGCGGTTTTAAGCGTTGCCGACATTTCAGATAACGCCGTACGGTTTTGTTGATATGTGGATTTGGCAAAGGTGGCTTCTTTCTTGGCGTTTCTGAAATTCGCCTGTAAAGTTTTGCTGGGTTTATCGGTTGCGCGGATTGCTTGCGCCAGTTTTGCGACTTCGATTTCGGCGCTTTGCCAAATCTTCTTCGCGCTGCTTTTGCTCATCAATAAGTTCTTGCATAGGGTCGCGACCATCAGAAACCATCTGCCGAAACTTGATTGCTCGATAACGAATATCTTTAATGGAAAAATCGCCATATCTGCCAACGCGTATATTACGTTGTTTTGTCGTATGGCGAATAAGATAGGAAAGATAAAAAACTTTTAATCCCGTCCGGCAGGAATACCGCAGGTGTAGTCCAGGGATTTCTTTATCGGTTATTTGTAAATCCGTCCGCGCCTTTATAGACCGAACATAAGTATCGGTAAGGTTGCGGCGGAAGTATTGGCAATTTTGTAAAGTCGTCGTTGCTCCTTTTGTTTGTATTTCTGCTGCAAGCCGCTATTTTATTGGCTTTCCGAGCATTGAGCAGGCAATCTGGGACATAAAAAATTAAAAGTCCAGCTAAAAAATACGAATGTACTATTTTTTATTTTTCCTTGTTTTCCGCAAGTTCTATCTTCTGTTTTGCAAGCCATGTGTCAACGTCCGACTGGCAATAGCGCACAAGCCTTTCCTTACCCAACTTTATGTAATTCGGTCCAATACCCATAGCACGATAATCATAAAGCATTCCTTCGGATACACGAAGATACGCCGCGACTTCTTTCGGGGTCATAAGTTTATCCGGCTGTTTGTCTGTTTGGTTTTCCATTTTGTTTTCTCCTATTTATAATGGTTGACGAGTTCAGAATAAACGCGCCGTCGGTAAAAGTCGCGGCAAGAGCAGGAGAAAGGAAACGAGCCGGCACGGGGCTATACAAAGGGATACAAAGTGAAAAAACATACTAACAAAAAGTTGTTTTTGTTGATTTTTTGCTAAACTTGACCTAGACTGTCTTAAACAGGGACGCAGCGAAAGATAACTAAAAAAGGACGGCGGGAAAATGCGCATAGCAGACATTAAAATACGGAATTTTCGTAAACTCAAAAATGTATTTATAGACTTGCGGGACGATACGACCGTATTTATAGGAGCAAACAATAGCGGCAAAACTTCGGCTATGGTTGCAATAAAGCAATTCCTTACGCAAGCGAAATTCAATATCTATGACTTTACCTTACCAAACCATGCAAAAATAAAAGAAATTGGCTCTAGTCTTGAAAGTGAAACAGCGGAAGCGCCAGTAGTGCGTGATTTATCTTTGTGGAAAGAAATTTTGCCATCGCTTGACCTTTGGTTCGAAGTAGGCAATGACGATATTCACTATGTTAGCCATATTTTACCAACGCTTGATTGGGCTGGCGGTAATTTAGGAATACGATTGCAATATCAACCGGACGATATAGAAGCGCTTTATATTGATTATAAAGAAGCGCGCCGTCACATTGAAGACTTAAAAACAAAGGCGCGGACGGGAGGAGCGACTTGTGATACTGATTTATTTCCAAAGGATATGTTTGATTTTCTAAAACAAAAGCAAAACTTACAAAAGTATTTCTCGGTTAAGTTTTATGTTTTAGATCCCGCCCAAAAAGACACAGAGCAAGAATTGCTTGGTGAACCCATAAAAGACAATCCCTTGACTGGACTTATACGTATTGACGAGATAAACGCCCAGCGCGGACTAAACGATGACGCAACAGATATTCCAGCCGCAGAGCAACGTAAATTATCGCAACAGCTTACAGAATACTATAATCAACATCTTGACCCATCAAAAGACCCGACGGAAAAGGATATTCAAGCACTGGACGCTATTTATAAGGCGCAGCAGTCTTTTTCGGAAACAATGTCAGAAGGGTTTAAGCCGGCACTAGACGAACTTGGTACTTTGGGCTATCCAGGATTTTATAATCCAAACATTGCAATAAACCCACATTTGAAACCGACGGACGGATTAGACCACGGGTCGGCGCTTCAATATAAACTTGATGGATGCGAAGATTCCTTCCTGCCGGAAACTTATAATGGCCTTGGTTATCAAAACCTTATCTTTATGGCCTTCCGGCTTATTCGGTTCAGAGATTCTTGGTTGAAAATCGGTAAGCAAAAATCGGTACAGCCGGCGGGAACAAGTATTGAATATCCTCCAATACACCTTGTGTTGGTAGAAGAACCGGAAGCACATTTACATCCACAAGCACAACAGGTATTTATAAAACAGGCCTATAAAATACTTACAAATAGGCCAGAAATTAGAATTGGGAACTTAACGACGCAACTAGTCATTACAACCCATTCAAGCCATATAACCCATGAATGTGAGTTTGCGCAATTACGGTATTTTAAGCGTATTCAGCCTGCCGCCGGAGAGGTGCAAAGCAGCACTGTTGTAAATCTATCCAATATGTTTGGAACAGATACGGCGACCGAGCAATTTGTTTCGCGTTATATTAAACTAACACATTGTGATTTGTTTTTTGCAGATGCGGCCATCTTGATAGAAGGCGATGCTGAACGCATTTTACTTCCACACTTTATTTGTCGCTCAAACTGCTTAAATCAGTCGTATATCAGTTTATTAAGTATTGGTGGAAGCCATGCCCATAAACTCAAACCTTTTATGGAGACTTTGGGCATACCAACACTTATTATTACAGATTTGGATGCAACGGAAGAAATTGAAGATGGTGGTAAGAAGAAATGGGTGTCAGTTCCTGCGGCACGCGGAGTTGGTCAGCAAACAAACAACGATACCTTGAAATCTTGGTTTCCAGAAAAGGTAAATATCGACGATTTGTTGGAATTATCCATCAATGATAAAAAACAAGATACGCCATTTGCGTTGCGTATCGCATACCAAACACCAATAACGGTCGGCGGCGCGGAAGTGTTGCCTTACACATTTGAAGATAGCTTGATTTTTGAAAATAAGGCTATTTTTGATGGTGTGGCCAATGCGAAAGGCATGATAAAAAAAGCGCAAGGCATTACTGACGCACAAAGTGCATTTGACACAATACGCAGTAGTGGATTTAAGAAGGCTGAATTTGCGTTGGATTTATTGTATATCCCAAATTTTAACGATATACAAGCGCCAACCTACATATCGGAAGGCTTGCAATGGCTGGAAGGGATTTTACAGACAAAATTAGCACACACCCCTTTAACCGACGATAATACAGAGGTAGAAAATGCCAAATGAAGCTGTAATTTTAGATGACGACCATATCGATGATGATGTTGATGTAAAAATCGCAGAGTGTTTAAATTTCGAAAATCCCAAAAGTTTTTTCCTATTTGCCGGCGCGGGTTCGGGAAAAACTCGTTCACTTGTAAACGCATTAGAGGCAATAACTTTATCAGTAGGTGTGAAATTGCGTCTGCGCGGCCAACGCGTCGCGGTTATTACCTATACAAAAAATGCGCGCGACGAAATCAAACGTCAATTAAAAAACGACGCTCTCATTCATGTTTCAACAATACACAGTTTTATTTGGGATTTAATAACTGGCTTTGATACTGATATAAAAGAATGGCTTTTAGTAGAATTGACGGCAGATATTGCAGAATTGCAAAGCAAAAGTTCCAAAGCCGGAACAAAAGCGGAAGCGGATAGAGTTCATAAAATTGAAAGTAAACAAGAGCGTTTGCGGGGATTGCCTAACATTAAAAAATTCACATACAATCCGGATACCAATAACACAGAGCGCGACGCGCTAGGCCATGCAGAAGTATTGCAGATAGGGGCTTACTTTCTAACAAACAAGCCGCTTATGCAAAAAATACTTATAAAAAAATTCCCCATTTTGCTGATAGATGAAAGCCAAGATACAAATAAGGGAATAATGGAAGCGTTTTTGTTCGTGCAACAAAATCACAAAAGCGAATTTTCATTAGGATTGCTTGGGGATACAATGCAGCGAATTTACGGCGATGGGAAAGAAGATTTAGGAATTGGTTTGCCAGAAGATTGGGAAACGCCTGCAAAAAAAATGAACCACCGTTCACAAAAACGGATTATAACACTAATAAATAAAATCCGTTCTGATGTTGATTCTCAGGAGCAACGATCACGACAAAACAAGCAAGGTGGTTTTGTTCAACTTTTTGCGATTTCGTCTAGTAAAGACAAACAGGTAGCCGAAGCCGAAATAATGCAACAAATGGCAACTATAACTGGGGATAGTGAGTGGAACACAAGAGATTCCGTTGTTTCGTTGATTCTTGAACACCACATGGCCGCAAGCAGAATGGGGTGGTTGGAAATGTTTTCAGCCCTTTATAAGGTAGAAAGTTTCAAACTTGGCCTTATGGACGGCACTTTGCCCGAAGTGAAGATATTTTCCGGAATCATTTTACCCATATTAGAAGCGCATAGGGCGGGCGATAAATTCGCCATCGCCAATATTGTAAAAGGCAACTCAAGATTATTTAAAAAGCGATATATGAAAGCGCATAGCACCGAAGCCAAAAATATTTTAGAAGTAGCGAATACGCGCATAAATGAATTGTGCAAAGCATACGACGATAATCAAGATATAACTTTTGGGGAATTGTTAAGAATTGTTTATACGGGCGGTATATTTGGAATCCCAAATGGGTATAAACCGATTTTAATGAGAACGCCGGTGGAACAGGCAGCTGCTGATGTTTTTGAAGAAGAAGTAGAAACTGATGAAGTGCCATCAACTGATAAAATAGATTGTTTGGATAATTTTTTGAATACAAAATTTTCACAAATAAAGCCGTATGCGGAGTATGTAAATGAAGCCGCCGCATTTTTCACACACCAAGGCGTGAAGGGGTTAGAATTTCCAAGGGTAATGGCTATTATTGACGATACAGAAGCAAGGGGATTTTTATTCTCATACGAAAAGCTGTTCGGGATAAAAGATAAAACTACCAGTGATTTGAAAAATGAACAGGAAGGCAAAGAAACAGGAGTAGATAGAACGCGTCGGTTGTTTTATGTTATTTGTAGCCGCGCAAAAGAAAGTTTGGCTGTTGTGGCATATACGGATAATCCAGCAAGATTGAAAACCATTTTATCTGGAAAAGATTGGTTCGCTGACAATGAAATAATCGTTATAAATTGAAGCCGAATATTGACTTTTTTGTAGTGCGTGTGTATGGTGGTTTTTAAGTTAGGTCTTGTTGTGGTTGGTTTTGTAATTAGACGTAATAAGGCAAAATGAAACAAGGTAGTTGTGGTGGGTCGTTTTACAGTATATAGACACCAACCAATACAAAGGTTTATGAAATACGCAGAAAACCGCCAAAGTCAGGGGTATTTGAGTTTGTGCGCTGGGCTATCATAATCCTTGTGTCGGGGGTTCAAATCCCTCTCTCGCTACCATAACAAAAAACACACTTTTAAAGTGTGTTTTTTGTTATGGTAATTTATGAGTAGATAGTTTGAAATCCCGAAAAGGGGGTTCACTAGAAGGCTTAGACAGTGCCGATGGGAAAACCCAAAGCCGAACTGGAGCAAACGAAGTGCGCTCTACTCCCGAACGAGCTAGCATTGTAAAACATACAGAGGATTTTTTGTTATCTATAATAAAGCTCAAAAACTTACAATTAATGACATTAAATAGCCGTTTTGTGCACAATTTTTGCACAAAAAAGAAGCCCATCGTAAAATGAGCTTCTTTTTTAGTCTCAATAATATCTGTCAGCAGCCACAACCACTATAAGTTCCATCACAACAAACAGTTCTTCCGCCACTGCACCCACAAACACCATTATGCCAAGAACAACATCCTCGTCTATTATATGTTTCTATCATTGTCATATTTGGTTTTTGATATGAAAGATATCCTAACTTCATTTGACAAACAAACATAAAACAAGCAAAGGAGCCTAGAATGATTTTCTTCATCTATTTTCTCCCTAACTTTTTGAAGACAAAGGAGTCATATTCACATAGGCATTTTCATCAAGGTAATACATATGTCCTGAAATTGGGTCGACGATTAGGTATCCAATCAAACCGCCAAAACCAATATTTCCTAAATAATACCACTTGCTCACATGCCAATCTATTCTAACTGTTTGTGGAGCATATCCCTCTTTTGTTGCTGTAACAGTATATTTTTCTGGATCAAAATATCCACCAGTAGAAGTTTTTAGAGTTGTTGTAATTGGAGTCTGTCCTTCAAATATAACTTCTCCAGACTTATCGGAAATTTTTATATTTACCCTATCCGCATTAGATTTTACCGACACAACTTGTTTGCCATCTCTCATGATTGTTGAACAACCACTCAAAACGCCTGCAAACATCCCTAAAGTTAAAATTAGTACTAGTCTTTTCATACGATTAACATCCTTTATTTTGTTAAGTTAAAACAAAACTCGCCGAGAAAAATTTCTGGCGAGTGGATGTTCGTAACCGTATACACTTAAACGGCTCGGTTTATTTGACCTAAGCCTTATTCACCGACATCCACCCATAGGATAGAAATCGGCATAAAATTTTAAGTCATTATGCTAAATGACTAAGTGTATAAAAGGGTTACGACACCCCGCACCATCTCTGATGCTGACTATTATAAAAAACTTATAATAGCTAAATTTAGACTAAAGATTTTGTGATAAATTGCAAGATTAAATTAAGTTATGATTGCATAACTTAATAAATTGTCGTTGCAAGGAAAGAAGCTCTATGCCATTATAGATACTCAAGTCAAGCCCGAATATGACAAGAGAGGGAATGTCATTCCCGAGAAATCGGGAATCCACATAGGACAAAGCCCAACACAAAATGGATACTCGGATCAAGCCCGAATATGACAGAGAAAAAAATAGAGAAGAGAACGAGGAAGGAATAATAAAATGGACGTTAAGATTGAAGAAAGTTGGAAAAAAGCACTGACTCCAGAGTTTGAAAAAGACTATTTTATCAAACTCACAGATTTTGTTCGAAACGAATATAAATCAGGTAAGAAAGTCTTTCCTGCTCCTGCAAACATCTTTAATGCGTTCAATCTCTGCCCACTTGATAAAGTCAAAATTGTTATCATTGGTCAAGATCCCTACCATGAACCCAACCAAGCACATGGTCTTTGCTTTTCAGTTCAGCAAGGTGTAGCGCTTCCGCCGTCTCTTCAAAATATTTATAAAGAAATTGAAAGCGATTTAGGGCATAAAAGCATTACACTCGGCGACTTAACCAAGTGGGGAGAACAAGGTGTTCTTCTTCTCAACTCCACACTCACTGTCCAAGCACATCAGGCAGCATCTCATGCCGGAAAAGGTTGGGAACAATTCACAGATGCAGTCATTCATAAATTAGCTTCAGAACGCAAAAATATTGTCTACCTTTTATGGGGAAGTTATGCTCAGAAGAAAGCTGATTTCGTCAATCCACAAGAAAATCTCATTCTTAAGAGTGTCCACCCCTCTCCTTTAGCAGCTCATCGAGGATTTTTTGGAAATCATCATTTTTCGAAAACAAATGAATATCTCAAAGCTCATAGTCTTAAACCAATTGAATGGTAGAAAAAAACTTAATATAACAGGGAGATAATATTACTTTCCTTCCCTTTGTCATTTCCAACTTGATTGAGAATTCAATTTTTTTCCTGTCATTCCCGAGAAATCGGGAATCTCCTTAACAAGGCTCAACACATAATGGATTCCCAGTCAAGCTGGGAATGACAACAAAGATATGACAGAAAAAAACAAACCTGAGTATGATAGTAAAAAGCACAAAAATACAATACAACAAGAAAAAGAACCAAACAGAATATATAAAAAACACTATCCCGAAAGATAGTGTTTTTTATAAGAATGATTAATTACTTTTTTCTTCGTCCTTTAACAATTTCCATTCCGACATAAACAACTGCAAGAATGACCAGAAGAACTGCTATAATACACACCGGCAGAATTAAAAAATCAACATTTACTTGTAAGAATCTCAAACCTGAATATAAATAAAGAGATGACATTCCTAATGTAAAAAATATCCCTACAACTCTTTGCCGTCTTTGTAATAAAGTCCCTTCTTTTAAATCACAGAAAGCAATCATTGCCAAAGAAAGAAAACCAAAAAGAAAACCTCCCGTACCAAGAGCTTCTAATATAAACATCTCTCCTGAGAAAAAAAGATGTCGAATAAAGAAACTAACAACAGCAACAAAAAGTAAAACTTTGGCTGAATAATTAAAAAATTCTTTCATAATGATAAGGTTTAATTGTAAATAAATAATTTTATGTAGAGCTGTATTCTATCAAATATTTGAAAATTTTTCAATATATTTTGAAAAAACCATATAAAAAAAACACTATCTAAAAAGATAGTGTTTTTTCGCAATTTTTACTTTTTCTGTTTTAGCAGATATATTCTTATTCCTACGACAATTCCCAAGGCAATTAGTATAAAAAATTTAACAAATTTGTTGGTCATGTCTAGTTCTGAAATTGCATCAAATGATGTTAAATATTGAATAAAAAGAATAATAACAAAATAGATGCAATATAACTGAACAGACATCATCATAAAACTATATACTTTTTCCAGTCCTTTTGTATTTAAACATCTAATTGAATCACAAATAACGCCTGCCACAAAACCAACTGCTAATGTGCCCAAAAAAGCGATAGATAAAATAAATGATTCCCCACAATGAACGACCAAAAGAATAAGCAAAATGACGACAGCAAGAAATAAAAACATATTCCGTACAGAAGCATAAAAATTTTCCATAAAAATAAATTTAATAATGTAAATAAATATAATTAGCCTCTAAATCCTAGCATTTTATTCTCTAAGAGCAAAGACTATCTAAAGGCAACTATTTAATAAACATCTTTAAAATATATATTGACTTGATAACAATTATCATTATTAATATATAAGAAATATAATTCTTATTAGGAGAAATAAAATGACGATTGCCGTAATCCACTGGAGTGGAACTGGAAACACTGAAAGAATGGCTGAACTAGCCGCTAAAGCAATCAAAGCATCTGGAAAAGAAGTTGAAGAATACACATTTGCTTCTGCACCTGCAAACATTATTGAAAAAGCAGATATCCTTGTTTTAGGCGCTCCTGCAATGGGTGAAGAAGAAATTGACGATCCAGATATTTTAAGTTTCTTAAATGATGCAGAAAAGAAAATTTCTGGCAAGAAACTCGCTCTCTTTGGTTCATATGGTTGGGGAGATGGTGAATGGATGCGTCTCTGGGAAGAAAGAATGACAAAAACAGGAGCAAACATTATTACCGAGTCTCTCATCGTTTTAGGTTCTCCTGAAGGTGACGATGAAAATAAATGTATTGAATTTGGAAAAGCTGTCGCAAACGGATAATAACCCTCTTTACATATATTCCCCAAAAAAAAGGATTTAGCATCTCACTAAATCCTTTTTCTAATTTTGAAAAACTATTTCATATTTCGAACCACTTTATATTCAACGAGACCGATAAGTCCGTAGATTATCAGATATGTTCCCATAAGAATTGTGATTGTAATTGCGCCAACAATTGGCATATATACAATGATAAAACCAAAAACAATACTGATAAGTCCAGCGACAAGAAGAAACTTCCATTCAGGAGCTTTCACTTCTTTCAATTCAAAAGCTGCAACAACTTGTGTCACCCCAACAAAAAGTGCCCAAAAAGCAAACAATACAGGGATAGTGCTTGCTGTAATCCCCAGATTTGAAACAAAAACCAAACCTACGATTACATCCATAATACCAAGTGCTAAGTCTCTTGAATTTTTCCAATAGCCATAAGCCGCCAAATAACCCACACCAACAAAAATAAAAGCAATTCCAAGATAAAGTGCCAGCGCCATCATTGCCCCAACTGGATGAAACCAAACGTAAACACCAAGTCCAATCATAACCAATGAAACAAACAAAATCCAAGCACTGTTGCTTTTGTCAAATTTTCCAATCATAAAAAGTCCTCCTAAATGTATTTAAACAATATCCACTAATAGATATAGTCCATTATGTTATATTTTAAACTTTATATTTAGTAAGGTAGGGATTCTTATCTTGGTTTGCAACCACAATAGTCTTGATGATATAAATTTAGCTCTTTGACTAATTCATCTCTTCTTTCTTGCATTCCACCTTTACGAGCTTCAATATCAATATATTCCACACCTGTTTCGCAAGAAGCTTTTTCAGCTTGAGCATTAACTTGTGCAAGGTTTTTATATCGAGAAGCTCCCAAAACTGAACCCACAGCATCAAAACCATTCTCAATAGCATATTCCATAACTCTTTTTATGCGCATATGAAAACAAATGGAACAACGGTTTCCTCTTTCTGGTTCATCTTGCAAACCACAAGTCAGATTGCACCAACGCTCATTGTCATATTCTAAATCAATAAACGGAATATTATATTCACGACAAAGTCTTTTATTTTCATGAAGACGACGTTCATATTCCTCAAAAGGACGAATGTTTGGGTTATAAAAAACGACTGTCACCTCTTGTCCTTCATTTGCCATTTTTTCAATAACAGCACAAGAACAAGGTGCGCAACAAGAAAGAAGTAGTATCTTTTTAGTCATAGAGAGTCCAATTTATTAAAAGTTCAAAGGCAAAATTTCAATCCAATAGCCATCTGGATCTTCTATAAAATATAATCCCATTTCTTCATTTTCAAAGACCACACAGCCCATTTCTTTATGAAAAGCTCTCACTTCATCATAATTTCCTGGAACACGCATACAAAGATGAAACTCACAATCACCCAAATTATATGCTCTATCCCAGTCTCTTAGCCATGTTAATTCCAAAAGAAAAGAAGTTGTTTCATCTTTCAGATAAGTCAAAACAAAAGAACCATCTTCAGCTTCCTTTTCGTGAGAAATCTTCAAACCTAAAGCTTTTTCATAAAACTCAATGCTCTTTTGAAGATTGGTAACGTTAAAATTATAATGGTCAAATCTTGCTTTGATTTCCATAACAAACTCCTTATATTTTTATTAGAAATGGTACTTAATGCTAACTTTAGATTCGTCAACATCATGACCGTCATTATCATAATATAGATAGTTTGCAGCAATACTCAAATTTGTTGTCAAACCTAAAGAAATTTCTGCATTGTATCTATATCTATTGGCGAACTTAGAAGTGGCAAACAAACTTTCCGCCTCACCTAAAAATCTCACTCTACCTAAATCATAAAATGCACCTGCAGAAGGTCCAATTGCAGCATACTGGTTTTGATTAATGATACCACCATAAGAGAAATAGCCGTTTACGAAAGCAAAAACATACATATTTTGCCAAAGTTCATAAGTTGCACCAACACCTGTTTTCGTGCTAAAAACATAACCTTCTTTTTCATTATCAGGGTCCATCACTCTGTCTAAGGAAATTTTCAGATTATATGAATAATGCTTAAACAAAGAACTGATTGGTGCAAGCGATTTCAAACCCAAAAACTCCAAATCATTCAAAACATACTTATTTTGATTATCATAGTGTCTAATGCTTCCGTTCAAGAAATTAATTTCCGCCCCTTTGAGATAACCATAATTGTTGTCTGTCAAAGAGTGATATGCTGGACGATACATAATTTCTTGGAAAGCTTGGCCATTTCTAACACCAAAGCCAAGCGCCGCACGTTGTGACTTGTGTGCTTCCAATGGATTTTCTTCAGTTTTCAAATCCTCAAAATGACTTTTTTCCACTAATTCATTTTTTGCTTTCAAAAGGCTGAAACTACGTTTGCGATATTCATCTCTCTCAATCACATCAACAGATTTTTCATATTGAACATATTGATAAGCTGTTTCTAAAACATTCGCTTTTTCAGAATTATCTAAATCTTGATAATCTACTTCAGAAACTTCTTCTTCCTCTACAACATCAAAAAAGACGTCTTTTTGTTTCTCAGAAAGTTGTGTGAATTGATTTTTGATTTTATTTTGTCTTGAAGTACGATATACATAGCTTTTGATTAAGCCATCTTTTTGCGCAACTGCTCTGACTGTATCCAATGGAATTGTATGTCCTGGAAATTCTGAAGCCAATTGCAATTCTGGTTTCACACCATCTAAAACTTCCATAAGCAAATAAGAACAATTTCGAGAAAGGAAAACATATCCTGCACGACTATGTCCAAGTTCCCAAAGGTGAGCAACAAAGATATTGAGTTCATCATCACTCAAATCAAGTTGGTATTCCCAAATATCCCTATTTTCAATATTATTATAATCATTGATGATATCATAATAAGGTTTAACCGTGAAACCACCTTCATATCCACCCGTTAAGCCTTGAAAAGCATAGACGATAGGATTTTCCTTGTTTTCATCTACAAAAGCACCATAGTTCACACCATGTGCAAGCAAATCTGTTCCTTTATTTTTACTATCAATTCTAAACAAAGTATGTCCAAACAAAGAAGATGGATTATTCATATATGCATCTGTGAAAAGCATTGTCAAACCACTTGGGCTAAGCTCTTTATAAAATTCTTCATACATTTCGCAATGAGAATAAGATACATCATCTAAGAAGCCATTTTTTTGCAAAAGCTTAAATCTTGCAGGAAAATAACAAATTCTGGACACATCACCAGATTTAAACATCTTAATCGTCTCTTCAAGTTCCGCTTGAGGATTATCACGTCCTTCTTTGCTAATATAGAAATGTTCAGATTCGATTGTTCCTTGATATCCACCAAAAAACTTTGGTTGATAGTGAACAATTGCAAGCCATTCCTTAGTTTCAGAATATTCTTCAACCGTTGGAGCCAAAGCATTGGCTTCATTTGATGCAAAAAAAGAGAAAACAAACAACAGAAAATATTTTTTCATTGAGGCTCCAAAGAGAGATAGTTAAACATAATCACTTGAACTTTTATATCTCCCTCATAAAAGTTGCAATATAAAAGAATAACTTATCTATATTTTTATGAAAAAAAGCTAAAAAAATAATAGTTGAAATATAATTTATTATATGATAGTCTCACTTTTATGCAAAAATCAGAAAGGCTGTGATAGATGTTAAGTCGTCACAGTCTATTTTTATTAATCATTCAAAATTTTTTGAGGTGTTAAAATGGAAAAATTTCCTTTAACTAAGTTCGGCTTTACTTCTTTGGAAGAAGAACTAAAAAGACTTAAATCTGTTGACAGACCAAATATTATTGCAGCAATTGATGAAGCACGCTCTCATGGCGACTTGTCTGAAAATGCAGAATATTCAGCTGCTAAAGAAAAACAAAGTTTCATTGAAGGAAGAATTAAAGAACTTGAGGCTGTTATCAGTCGTGCACAAATCATTGATCCTTCAACTGTTCAAGGAAAAATTGTTCGTTTTGGTGCAACTGTTGCCGTTGTCGATGTGGACAGCGACATTGAAAGTTCATATCAAATTGTTGGCGACTATGAGGCTGATATTGAAAAAAATAAAATCTCTATTTCTTCTCCACTTGCCAAAGCACTTATTGGTAAAGAGGAAGGTGATGAGATTGAATATTTTGCACCAGCAGGAAAAAAATCCTTCGAAATTTTGAGTGTTATGTACAAATAATCTTTCCCCTGAGATTTATTTATAAAACAACTCACACTATCAAGGTCGATTATTGAAAAATAGTCGACCTTTTTTATTTACCTCATAATTATTTTTTAATTGTAATATTATTTTATTCTATCCTCTTGAACTTTTTAAAAAAGCAATTACTTTATTTAAGTCCGTTTGTTCAAATTGATAGCGGGCTTTGTGTTGTGTCTAGAAACTGGAGAATACTATGGCTAAAAAGAACTACGATTGCTCCTATAGCAACCCCTTTGACGATATCCTATACAATGGTCAAGAAACAGAATATGAACTTTCTTCCAAAGAAAACAGCCTACCAAACCTTCTACAATCTCCCTCTCCTTTCAACAACAATCCTTTTTCTGTTGAAAACTTTCCTTTTGGACCAATTCCACCTCTTGTAGGAAGTATGTCTCAAGATTTTACAGCTCAAGCCATTATGCCAGATGATTCAGAAGTTGATAATTTTAACCTAAAGAAATATTTGAAAAAATCTTATGGTGTTCTCATTTTCTATCCCGCAAATTTCACTTTTGTTTGCCCTTCAGAACTCATCGCTTTTAACAACAGAATGAAAGAATTTGAAACACTCAATACAAAAATTGTAGCAATTAGTGTCGATTCGAAATTCTCACACCTTACATGGAAATCTATTCCTGTTGAAAAAGGTGGCATTGAAAATATCAAATTCCCTCTTGTTTCAGATATAACCCACACAATTTCACAAAATTTCAGACTCCTTAGCCCTGAAGGATATGCGCTTCGTGGCACTGTAATCCTTGATAAAAAAGGAAAAATCATCCACCAAAGTGTCAATGATTTACCAATTGGAAGAAATCCCGAAGAAATTCTCCGTATTATCAGTGCGTATCAACACTATGAATTGACAGATGAAGTTTGCCCAACAGGTTGGAAGAAAGGTCAAAGAGGCATTGCAAAGAATCAACAGGCTACTAAGGAATATATGGCAAAGAATCATAAAAAGATTTAAGTTAGTCTAACCGATTCAAAATATATTAACCTAAGGAATGCTTTTATAATGTCTGAATTTCAAACAAAACTACTTATTCTCGGCTCTGGTCCTGCAGGATATACAGCTGGAATTTATGCTGTTCGCTCTGGCATAAATCCTCTTCTTGTTTCTGGTATGCAAGTTGGTGGACAACTAACGACGACAACAGATGTTGAAAACTTCCCTGGCTTCCCTGAACCTATAAATGGCACTGACCTTATGGATAAGATGAGACAACAAAGCCAAAACCTGGGCGTTGAACTTTTGACAGACCATATTAATGAAGTTGATTTTCAAAACAGACCTTTCACACTCAAAGGTGACAACCATACTTATAAAGCTGATAGCATCATCATTGCTACTGGAGCTTCTGCAAAAAAAGCAGGTATTGTTGGTGAAGAAAAATTTTGGGGTTTTGGGGTGTCAGCTTGTGCAACCTGTGACGGCTTTTTCTATCGAGGAAAAGATGTCGCAGTTCTAGGTGGTGGAAACACTGCCATTGTTGAAGCACTTCACCTCACCCACTTTGCAAAATCCGTAACACTCATTCATAGACGAGATAAACTTCGTGCTGAAAAAGTGATGATTGAACGTGTTTTAAACAATCCCAAAATCAATGTGGAATGGGATAGTATTGTTGAAGAAATTTACGGAGATGAAAAACCTCTTTCTGTAACAGGCATTAAAATTAAGAATATCAAAAGTGGGGAAGTGAAAGAACTTAAACTTGATGGCGTTTTTGTGGCTATTGGTCATCAACCAAACACAGATTTATTTAAGGAACAACTCAAACTCAATGAGCAAGGCTATATTCATACACACAGTGGCACACACACTTCTGTGGAAGGCATTTTTTCAGCAGGTGATGTCACGAATCCAAAATATAAACAAGCTGTTATCGCAGCAGCCATGGGCTGTGAAGCAGCGCTGGATGCTGAACATTATCTCAGCAATAAATAAAGAAAAAGCCCTAAACAAAATAATGTTTGGGGCTTTTTAAGTTTTAGATTCTTTCTTTTTTAGGTCTTTTTGCATTTTAAATAAAGATAATAAAAAACTTGACAAAGAAAGTAAATAACCAACGCAAATAAAACTGCTAAAACAAATAGGATTGCCAAAGCCGAATTACTTGCTGTTTGATCCAAGTGAAGGATAGTTTCATAGACATCAGAAGAAACTGTTGTATAAGCATTTGTATCAACAGCTTGTTCATAGGCTGTTTCAGCAGAATCATAGACTTTGCATAAAAACAAAAGAAACAATAGACCTACACCTAAAACAAGGGATAGAAATTTCAGAGATCTTTTTGTAGCATTTCTCTTTTCTTGAATTGTTTTCATAATATATATAATAATTGGTAAGTAGATAGAGTATATACAAAAAAAATATTTTTGTCTACTAATCTTTTAAAAAAATAAAATCAGAAACAGTAATGTACTCTGGACTTTGTAAAAATAACTTTAAGCCATTTCAGTCAATTTTTTCTTGTATAACTTCCCCTTAATATATAGATTTGCATAAAAAATCAGAAATATTATAAAACCTACTGCAATGTGCAGAACTTAAATACTTGAAGGTGAATAATAAAATAACAAAATTCAAATTATCACAAGCAATGACTTTATCTACACTTTTTCATATTACTAATATTATTGTTGATTATGCAAAGTTACCCTTGCTTTTTTACATATAATCACTAAAATTCAACCATTGTTTTAACATTCATGAGATATAAAAAATGAAAGGCATTATTTTAGCGGGTGGCAGTGGTTCTCGCCTTTATCCGTTGACAAAAACAACTAGCAAACAACTTTTGCCAGTTTACGACAAACCAATGATTTATTATCCTCTTTCTACCTTAATGTTGTTTGGTATCAAGGATATCCTCATTATCTCTACACCTCAAGACACTCCAAATATTGAAAAGTTTTTTGGAAACGGAGAAAAAATTGGTCTTAACATTGAATATAAAATTCAAGACAATCCAAATGGAATTGCAGAAGCTTTTATCTTAGGTGCAGACTTTGTTGGAAATGATGAAGTTTGCCTCATTTTGGGTGACAATATCTTCTATATGGGTGAACAAATTAAAACATTCAGAGAAGAAGTCAAAAACAACCCTGGTGGTGTTGTATTCGGACATCACGTTTCTGACCCTGAACGTTTTGGTGTTGTTGAATTTGATAAAAATAACAATGTTCTTTCCATTGAAGAGAAACCAAAACAACCAAAATCTAACTATGCTGTTGTAGGTCTTTATTTCTACCAAGCTGATGTGGTTGAGAAAGCTAAAAACCTCAAACCTTCTGCCCGTGGTGAACTCGAAATTACTGACCTCAACAAAGAATATCTTAAAGAAGGCCGTTTGAAAGTTGTGACCATGCGTCGAGGCAATGCTTGGCTTGATGCTGGAACACCTCAGTCTTTACTCGATTCTTCTAATTTCATTGAAATCATTGAAAAAAGACAAGGTTTGAAAATTGCTTGTATTGAAGAAATCGCATACCGCCGAGGCTTTATCAATGATCAACAAATGCTAGCACTCATCAACGAACTTAAAGATGGTGTGGACTACAAGGCATACCTCAAAATGGTTTATGAGGAATATCATGAAGTTTATTAAGACAGAAATTGAAGGTGTATACATTATTGAACCTCGTATTTTTAAAGATGACCGAGGCTATTTCTTTGAAAGTTTTAGTGATGCAAAATTCAAAGAAGCTGGACTAGACTATACGTTCGTTCAAGACAACCAAGCATTTTCAGCTTATGGCACACTCCGTGGGCTTCACTTCCAAAAAGGTGAACATGCACAAGCAAAATTGGTTCGTGTCATTGAAGGAGCTGTGATTGATGTTGCTGTTGATTTGAGACCAAACTCCTCAACTTATGGTAAACACGTTGCCGTTGAGCTTAGTGGCGAAAACAATCGCCAACTGCTTATCCCTCGTGGTTTTGCACATGGCTATTCTGTTATTAGCAAGACTGCCCTTTTTGCCTATAAATGCGATAATTTCTATTGCAAAGAAGCAGAAGCAGGACTTAACTTCGCAGATTCCGAACTTGGAATTGACTGGAAAATTTCAGATTCTGACATCAATGCAAATGAAAGAGACAGAAACTTTCCACTACTAAAGGAACTAAAATGATACTTGTTACAGGTGCAAACGGACAACTCGGCAATGAATTTCGCCGAATTTTGGGAGACCAAGCACAATATGTCGATGTTGCTGAACTAGACATCACCAACAAAGAAGTTGTTGAAACTTTTTTCAAAGGAAAAAGCTTTTCATATATCATCAATTGTGCAGCTTATACTGCGGTTGATAAAGCTGAAAAAGATTGGCAACTTGCTGAACTCATCAATATCACTGGTCCAGAAAACCTAGCAAAAACAGGTATTCCGCTCATTCATATATCAACAGACTATGTATTTGACGGAAAAAACTATCTACCTTATACAGAAGAAGATAAAACTTGTCCAAACTCTGTTTATGGAAAAACAAAACTTGCTGGTGAACAAAAAGTTCTCGAAATAGCATCAACAGCACTCATCTTCAGAACCGCTTGGCTCTATTCCAAATTTGGCAACAACTTTGTCAAAACCATGAGAAAGCTTGGTAAAGATAGAGAAAGTTTAACTGTCGTGTTTGATCAAATTGGTACACCAACTTACGCCAAAGACTTAGCACAAGCTATTGTAGATATCTTGCCACAAGTTACAGCTGGAACAAAAGAAGTTTATCACTATTCTAACGAAGGTGTATGCTCTTGGTATGACTTTGCAATTGCCGTTATGGCAATGTCTGATTTAGACTGCTATGTTTTGCCAATTGAAAGCAAAGACTACCCAACGGCAGCAGCTCGCCCACACTATTCTGTTTTAAACAAAACAAAAATTAAAAAACATTTTGAAATTGAAATCCCACACTGGGCAGATAGTCTCAGTGATTGTATTATGGAGCTTGAAAATGAATGAAAAAACTATTCTCGTAACCGGTGGTGCTGGTTTCATCGGAGCAAATTTTGTGCCTTATTTCGTTGAAAAATATCCTGAATATCAGGTTATCAATCTTGATAAATTGACTTATGCAGGCAACTTAGAGAACCTCAAAGAATGCACAGGCAAAAGTAACTATAAATTTGTTCAAGGTGATATTTGCGATACAAAACTCATTGAAAAACTTTTTTCCGAAAACAACATTCAAGGTGTTGTTCACTTTGCAGCAGAAAGCCACGTTGACAATTCTATTACAGGACCAAAGGCTTTTATCGAAACCAATATCATGGGTACATTCAATTTGTTGGATGTTGCCCGCAAAACTTGGTTTGAAGCACCTTTCAAGGTTCGTGAAGAATATAAAAACGCACGTTTTCACCATATTTCTACTGATGAAGTATATGGAACACTTGGTGACGAAGGCTTGTTTATGGAAATAACTCCTTATGCACCAAACTCTCCATATTCTGCGTCAAAAGCAAGCTCAGACTTTTTGGTAAGAGCATATCACCACACCTATGGAATGAATGTGACAACATCTAATTGTTCCAATAACTATGGACCAAAGCAACACCCAGAAAAACTCATTCCAAAAATTATCCAAAACTGTTTGAATGAGAAAAACATCCCAATTTATGGTGATGGTAAAAATATTCGTGACTGGCTCTATGTTCTTGATCACTGCAAAGCAATTGATCTTGTGTTCCACAAAGGAAAAAGTGGTGAAACTTATAATATCGGTGGCAGAAACGAACGCAATAACCTCCAAATTGTCCACACAATTTGCGAAATCTTGGATAAAAAATCTCCTCGTACCAACGGCAAACCTTATACAGATTTGATTACATTTGTACAAGACCGTGCGGGACATGACCGTCGCTATGCAATTGATGCAACAAAGTTGGAGCAAGAACTTGGTTGGAAGGCTGATGAAAACTTTGATACAGGCATTGTTAAAACAATTGACTGGTACATAGATTTTTATAAATCTTGCAAAGCTGCTTAGGTAAAAGAACAAAAAAAGGAATAAGTTAAAACTTATTCCTTTTTTTGTTCAAACTGCTAATTAAAATAGCTCAGCAACTCAATATCTATCTCTCCATACACACCACTTTCTTCAGGTGCAGAAACATTTTGAGAGTAGAAGGCACCGCTCATATCAAGTTCATCAGACAAGGCTTGAGGCAAAGCACCTGTATAGCCGTACAGACAGAGCGTTTCCACTTTTTCTTCCCGAATAATTCTCTCTACAGAAGAAAAATCAGTCACTAATTGAATAAGCAATCCGTTCATATGCTTAGGCAATGTCAGAGCATTTTTTGCATTATCACAAGCAACAATGAAAGAACGCTTTTCCTCGTGAATACACTGGTTTTTTAAAACCATTTCCGAAGAGTAAATTCCACTTCCTGAAAGTAAAATCAAAGTCTTTTTCATAAGGCATATTTTAAAGAATTAATAATTTTCGAGCAAGCTTTTATCTAGCATTGATAAGGTTCATTTCTAAAAATTTTTAGACGCTTGGCTTTTAATTTTCCGTAAAAACCTGGAAACTCCGCAAATAATGGAAAATAAGAAACCTTTTGTTTCTTTAAAACCATAGCTTCTTCTATCGAAACATCTCGGGCATCAAAACCATCAAAAACAACAATATCTATTTTCAGCTGCTTCACTAATTTTTTCACTGCTGAAAAATTTGGAACATAGAAAATTCTACATCCAAGATTTTGAGCATAAATAGTGTCTATCAGTTCAGGGCTGGATGTTGCAATGACATAATCAATAGGAGCAATTTTATTTTGATTATTCTCCTTGATGATGTCCAATAAACTACATTCCTCCACTGAAAGTAAGATAATTCCTTTTTTCATAAATAATATTTTAAATAAAACAATAATAGATTTGTGTTGCATAAACTATCATTTAATTGCTATAAAGTAAACAAAAACTTTGGACAAAAAAGATGAACAATCAACCATATATTATCCTTATCAATCCACAACTTGCTGAAAACGTTGGAATGACAGCAAGAGCCATGATGAACTGCGGTCTATACAATCTCCGCTTAGTCAAACCAAGAGAAAACCATCTCTCAGAAAAAGCAATTTCCGCTTCTTCAAATGCTGAAGAGATTTTACAAAAAGCTGAAGTGTTTGAAACATTGAATGATGCAATTGCAGATTTGAACTTTATTTTTGCAACAACAGCTCGTCGAAGAGATATGATTAAACATATTCACACTGCAGACAATGCTACTCTGGAAATTAAAAACAAAATTGAAAGTGGAGAAAACTGCGGTATTCTATTTGGTCCTGAAAGAACAGGGTTACATAATGATGACGTGGCGATTGCAGATGCAATTATTGAAATTCCACTTAATCCTCAACATACATCTCTCAACCTTTCTCAAGCTGTTCTTTTAGTTGGATATGAATGGTATAAGACACAGATTAGTGTTGAGGGAAAACAACTTATTACGAACAAAACAGAAGTTGCCGACAAAAAAACTGTTACTAAGTTTTTTGAATTTCTAGAAAATGAACTTGATGAATGTGGCAATTTCAAACTTGATGAAAAAAGACCTAGAATGGTTCGAAACTTACGAAACATCTTTCTCCGTTCAGAACTCACAGAACAGGAAATCAATACACTCTACGGTGTTATAAACTATCTTAAAACAAAAAAAGAGAAGCTATAATGCTTCTCTTTTTTCAAAGTCTTATTTTCCCTCAAAAACAAAATACATCAGTTTGCCAGATTTACTAATATCAAAGCAGTCAAAGATAAAATATTTAACCACATTAGCTTCCCTAATCATATACATATTCATTTTCAAGCCGACATCCAAACCAATTGACTGTTGACTAGGAATCCTTTCTAGAAAACCGTCCTTAATTTCAGGATAATCTTCATTAAGGCGATAAACCAAACAATAGTTTTCAGTATTAATCTCCTGTTCAGCAGCAAAATCATTGAAAGTTTCAAAAAAGACTTCTACCAACTGCTTCAAGCCATCATGCAAGTAAAAACTACTCTGGCAAAAAACATTGTAAAAATCTTCCAAACTAGCCTTTCCACATTCCAAGTGCAAAAATCTGCTTCGGAAAATGTTTCGAACATTTTTTGAATATTCTAAGTTCATACATATAAATAATTAAATTAGTAATTTAAAATTGGGATGGATTCTAGCATAAGGAAATAAATTAGACAAATAAAATATAACTATTAGCGAAAAAATATGCCTTGCAATGTGTTTTATTTTGTCTATAATATCTCTTATGTAATTTATTATTAATTTTATTTTTATATTAACTATGGCAAAATTTGAAAAAATTTTAACAAAAAAAGAAGAAAACGCTCTATCAGCTGATGACAAGAAGATTTACCGTGCTTGGAAAAAAGAGTATCTAAGTCAAAACCCTACAAAAGAAGCAGAAGATAGCCAAATCAAACTAAAAGACAAAATTTCTGATTCTATTTTGGAAATGCTCAAAAAATCTTCATCAACAAAGGAAGATTATCTAGCTCTCTTCAAAGAACACGATTTATCCTCTAAAACTTGGGGTGACCTTCTCTCCCGTATCTATGCAAACATCTATTCTTTTCGAAAAAGATTTGGTGTTATAGGCAGAGATGTATGTAACGAACAGCATGGAGAATATATCCAAAAAGAAGGTGCTCCTTTTTTTCATTTGATAGCCGCCATCTACGAATTTTTCCCTTACAAAAAATTTGAAGAAATTCAAAGTATTTTGATTGAAGGGCTGAAATTTCAAGTCGAAGACATTAGATTGCTTTCTGTGACATATCTCAAAAACCAAATTGAAAATGACAATATACGAATTTCATTTTGGCAAGAATTATTACAAAAAAGATACGTCTCAGGGTCAACATGGAAAGTTCTCATTGAGTACTACCCAAAGGCCATCAAAAAGGGTATTCAAGCTGACCTCTACAATGCAATCCATGCATTTATGAACAACTCAGACAAATATCATGTAGACGTTCTTCAAACAGAAAAGAAATGGGAAGAGCTGAAAATTAATCCGCTCGAAACCTATAAATCTTAAAGACTAAAAAAAAAAACTGTTGTTCACATGAACAACAGTTTTTTTTGCGTGGTTATTTTCTTTTTTCAAAAACCAGAGATATTTCTTCTCCTTCGATGAAAAGGCTAACAACAATGAAGGAAGGAATACTTTCACAATCTATAAACGTGATTTCATTCTCCTCTTCTTCTCCTCTCAAAAGCTTATCTACGCTGGCATTAAACCTCTTCACATCTTCCATTGAAATCTCGTTGATATCTGAGATATCATCGTCAACAACCAAAGAAAAAGAAGTGTAGAGTTTCTCAGACATTTCTACCTTAGAATCAACTGTTTTCAGTTCATTGATAGAAATTTCTTTAGATGCCAAATGGTATTCTTCCAACTGAATATCTCTTGCAATAACAGATGCTGTTAAACAAGCAAGGAGATTTGTTGTTGCATCGTTGACATCATCATTTTGTTCAATCTTCAAAGCTCCAACCGAAAAATTCAAGAAAAAATCCACAAGAGAAGTTTCTTGTTCGTGATTTTGAAACAATTTCTCAAAATCTGAATAACCTAATACATTCATAACCTGATAATAATTTGGATTAATAATTATAGTAACATCCGAGATAATATCAGATAAGAAACTTACTGCAATATGTCTTTTGTCTAAAAAACAATAAAAACCCTTGAATTTATTGTTTTTTTTATCATATCCTTTATGTCTACAAACAATTATTAATTAAATTATATTATATGAAAACTATTAAACAAACTTTGATTGAAAAAATCGCTCTAATTATCCAAGATGGAAATTTAGAAGATTTGGACATGATTAAGCAAGAAATTTGTATTGTCCTCGACAAGGGAACAAATACACTAAAAAGTCCGTTTCACAATCCGCTCTTGCAAGAGAAATACAACACTCTTGATATAATAGACCGTAGAAAGGATAAATATTTGAAAAGATTTCAAGAATATGTCTGGGAAACACAATGTGAATATGATGCAAAAACTTATGGTCACGCCAAAGTAATTGCGGTCGAAAAACTCATTGATGATTTTACAGAGCAAGTTCAAAAAATCTCTAAAAACCCGCGAAAAGAAACAAAACTTTTTCTTGAGCTCAAGCTTTTTGATTTTTTCTTCAAAAAATATACCAACCAACAAAACGGAAAGTATAAGAAAAAATATGAAGAGCTCATATGCGTATGTCTGTACTGCGAAAGTGAAAAAATAAAATCACTTTTCAAAAACTTTTATAGCTATGAGTAAGCTCAATTTCAATAAAAAAGCTCCGAAATTTCGGAGCTTTTTTCAATTCTAACCGATTTGTTTTTTAAGATGTTCTTTAATTTTATTTAAACCATCACATTTTGGATTATATTTAATTGAAAATGGTTCTAATGTTTCCCACTTTAAGTCATTAAAGAATGCTTGAACTTTATCAGCCACTCCTACTTTCCAACCAAAGGAATTGAAAGCAAATCCTACTTTATTTTTAGGATTAAGTCCTCTCATATAAGTTAAGAAAGCAGCAACAGAAGGATAAATTTCATTATTAAGTGTTGGTGTGCCAACAGCCACATATTTTGCATCCATCACTTCAATAATCGCTTGTGAATAGTGAATATCTTTCAAACAAATCTTTTTCACAGGGATACTTAAATCATCAAAAGCAGATTTCACAGCATCTGCCAATTTTTCAGTTGAATGCCACATTGTATCATAAATCACCACAGCATAGCCTTTGTTTTCAACACTATCCCATTCATTATATGCATCAAACATTTTTTGGATATCTGCTTTACCTTCCAAGATACAACCATGTCCAGGGGCAATCATTTCTAAGTCAAGTTTATCAACCACACTCACAGCCTTCTCTGCTTGAGCACCATAAGGAAGCAAAATGTTTGCATAATATCTCTTGGCTTCTGCAAGAACAACATCAATTGGTAGGTCTTTCACAAAAATTGTGTTGTCACAAACATGTTGACCAAAAGCATCATTTGAAAATAAAATCTTATCTTCTTTGCAATATGTAACCATAGAATCTGGCCAATGCAACATTGGAGTTGGATGAAAACTGAGTGTTCTTTTTCCAATTGAAAATTCATCACCATTTTTCACAATAATAAATTCCCAGTCTTTTGTTTCAAAATGTTCTTCAAGACCCATTTTAGCAGCAAGATTAGTAATAATTTTTGCTTGAGGCGCAAGTTTCATCAAAATTGGTAAATTTCCAGAGTGATCCATTTCAATATGGTTGACCACAATATAAGAAACATCTTTAAAATCGACAACGGTCTTAACACGTTCAATCATTTCATCAGAAAGCGTGAGTTTTGCTCCGTCAATAATTGTGATTTTTTCGTCTAAAATAACATAAGAATTATAGGTTGTATGATGCGGGGTTATGTGTCCATGAAAATCTTGAAGATTCCAATCTTTGACACCTGTCCAATACACATCTTTCTTTATCTCAATTGCTTTCATAAAAAAGTAACTCCCCTATTGCAAATAATTTAATATTATGTTATTTTCCAAGCAGTTTAATACTAAAAAAATCTATTGACAATGGTATTTTTAAAAAATAATAATAATTGTTGTTATTTTAAGAGGAAAGCCCTATGAAATATTCAAGACAAAGAGAATTAATCCTAAAAACTCTTTTAGACAACCGTATTCACCCTACGGCTGAAAAAGTGTATGAAATTATTCGTAAACACATCCCAAATATCAGTCTTGCAACTGTTTATAGAAACTTAAACAAGCTTTCTGAAGCTGGGATAATCCGCAGAATTGAAGGGGTTGATGGAATTTACCGTTTCGATGGAGAAATTTCTGATCACCATCACTTCATTTGCAATAAATGTGGACAAATTTATGACCTTCCTAATGAGGGATTCGAAGACATCAAAGATAGATTTTCTGAAAAATCAGGTTTTCTCATTGATGATTGCGATATCACACTTAAAGGAACTTGTAACAAGTGCGTTACTAAAAATTAAATGTATATAATTAAGGAGCCCAAAATGGAAACTAAGAACCTAAAAGGTACTAAAACAGAAAAGAATTTACAGGAAGCTTTTGCTGGTGAATCTATGGCACGCAACAAATATGACTACTATGCAAAACAAGCTAGAAAAGACGGTTATAATACAATTGCTAACTATTTCGAAATTACTGCAAAAAACGAAATGCAACATGCAAAGCTTTGGTTTCAAGCACTTCACGAAGATAAAGTTCCTGAAACAATGATTAATCTAGCAGATGCTGCTGCTGGTGAAAACTATGAATGGACAGATATGTACGACCGCATGGCTAAAGAAGCTGAAGAAGAAGGCTTCAAGAAACTTGCTTTCTTGTTCAAAGCTGTTGGCAAAATTGAAAAAGGCCATGAAGAAAGATATCGTAAACTTCTTGAGCATGTTAAAGACGGAACTGTCTTTAAAAGAGATGAAAAAACTGTTTGGGAATGTGAAAAATGTGGACATCGTCACGAAGGCGAAAATGCTCCTGAAGTTTGTCCTGTTTGTGGACATCCTAAAGCATATTTCTTTGAAGTTAAAGAAAACTTCTAGTTTTATATTCATATAAATAAAAAAGCTCCGTAAATACGGGGCTTTTTTTTATGTATAAATCAACCTACGGTTTTTATCATTATTTTTTTCTTGTCACAAAAAATAAAAATTATTATCCTACAAATACTAATAGGTACTAACATATATACTATCTGGAGTCTCCAATAATGAAAAAAATATTTCTCACTATTTTAGGACTGCTTTTGTTTTTCATGTCCACTTTTATTTATACCGAAAAATCATATGCTAAAGTTTATTTTATTGACAAGAAGGACGCTATTGGCGACACAATGACACGAAAACCATGTCAACTTCAAGGATATACTTACACTGCAAAAACTTGTCAAAGCCAAGGTAAACATTTATCTAATTTGTGCCCTGCTGATTCCTCTTATGGAAGAAGTTGTTCTTGTGATACTGCTGTTTTCAAATATAACAACACAAACTGTACAGATAACAGAACTTTAACTGGAGATTCTTGTGATGGTAAATATGAAGGTTGTGGTTGCAACAGCACTGTTTACAAATGGAATAACAGTTCTTGCACTTCACCAAAAGAATTAACTGGAAAGATGTGTAATAAAACTGTTGAAGGTGGTCCTAACTATGGGGTATCAGGAAAATTATATGATACATGCGCTTGCCCTTCTGGATATACTACTTGTTCAGGAGATCAAGTAGGTGTTGGAACAGCATGCCAAGAAAACAGTGTAAATAAATATAGTTCATGTCAATGTACTTCATCTTTTATGAAATGTAATAATGGTGGTGACACTGGTGCAAAGAGTTGTACAGATAGCGAAGGCATTAAATATTCTAGTTGTAAAAAATTTACCTGTGCTGATGGTGGATATGTGGCTGCCAGTCCTACTGGTCAAAAATGTACCACTCAAGTTTACGAAGAACTTACTTGTTATAAAGATTGTAAAGCAAAGACTTGTGCTGATGGTGGATATGTCGCAGCAATTCCATCTGGTCAAACATGTACCACTCAAGTTTACGAAGGACTTACTTGTTATAAAGATTGCAAAGCAAAGACTTGTGCTGATGGTGGATATGTCGCAGCAATTCCATCTGGTCAAACATGTACCACTCAAGTTTATGAAGGACTTACTTGTTATAAAAACTGTAGCGTATCCGTTTGTAGTTGGAGTGAAATCATCGATTATGGTGCAAATAGTAAATGTAAAAAATGGAATTGCGCAGGTGGTGACCCTGAAGGGCAATTAGCAGCATCTGTCAATGCTTGCAAAACAAAATGTACAGCATCTACACAACCAAACTATCAATGTAGCCCTTGTTGTATAATGGCAGATGATGGATTTTCTAATATGATTGATATGTGTCAGTAATATGTGAGAATTAAATAAAAGCCCTCATATAAATGAGGGCTTTTATTATATAATCTTTAATATCTTTTACTCATATACAAAGTTGGGTAACGACAAATTTTGCCGTTGATTTCAATTTCATAGTTTTTTTTATCTTCAATTTTGTATCCAAGTTTTTGATACATTGCAACCGCATTTTCTTGTGTGTCCGTCACATGAAGTGTAAAATCCTTAAATCCTTTATACTTAGCATCTGATTCTAAGGCTGAAAAAAGTAGTTTTCCCAATCCTAAACCTTGATATTCAATCTGTAAATGAAGTTTGCAAATCTGAAGCTTATGACTTCCTTCATTAACATAGCCACCAAAACCAATAAGGTTTTTATTTAAGAAAATTCCCATAAAATTTCCACCTTCAACTTGAGTATCAATCACAAAATCCTTGATATTTTTTGAACGTGATAAATCCTGAATAAACCCCTTTTCATTGGCACGAATAGATTTAATATAAAGACCTTCCAAACTTAGTAAATCTTCTTGAGCAATTTCCCTCACTTCAAACACAGCTATCTCCCTTGTGCATAGTTTATGATTGTTTTTTGATAAAGTTTTTGCAAATTGACCACATCTTTAACCGCAACACGTTCATCAATTTGGTGCATTCCACCTTTTTGTTCATAATCCTTTGTTTTCTCAGAACCAATAATTCCTCCACGCTCAGGAACACCAAGTTCAATAATTTGTGCTTTCGGAAAATATTTATGAACAAAACGACCATCTGTTGAACCACCAGAACCATCATAAGAAGACTCTACTCCCAAGACCTCAGAAATTGCCTTTTTCGCACTTTCAGCAAATTTATCTGGTTTAGCATAATATCCCTCTGATGCACCTGCAATATTAGCTGTAATAATGCTATCAATATTATTGATGAGCACTTCATAATCAGGAAGATTTTTCAGAAATTTTGGAGGATTTAGAATAATATCCTTCAAGTCTTTCAATAGTTTTTCAGGTGTTTGTTTCGGTGTAAAACGAATATTATAATTTGCTCTAGCTTGTTCAGGAATAAGATTTGTTCCCTGCCCAATTTTTCCACTTTCAACAGATACTACTTCTAGATTGGTGTTAGGGAAATAGTTGGTTCCGTCTTTCCATTGTTTTTGGTCCAAAAGAATCAAAGCGGAGCCCAATGCTTTGATTGGATTTTTAAACCCTTTTTCGTTGGCGACGTGTCCAGATATTCCCCTAACATCTATCAAACCAGTGAGAGAACCTCGACGTCCAACTTTGATGTTGGTGCCGAGATAGTCTTGCGATGAAGGTTCACCCACCAAAAATGCTTCAGGATTTTTGCCATTTTCTTGCATCCATCCCAAAACTTTATCAGTTCCATTCACCGCTGCCCACTCCTCATCACCGGAGATAATTGCTCCTAATGTAATATTTGCCCCTTCAGGCATTGTTTCTTTTAGTGCTTCAAAAGTTGCCATAATCGCTGCAACACTAGATTTCATATCTGTTGCACCACGACCTTTGACAAAACCACCCTCAACTCTTCCTGAAAAAGGATTTTTTCTTTGCCATAAGTTTTTATCAACAACAGGCACAACATCAATATGCCCCATATAGCAGATAAACTTGTGGTCTTTTGCTGAGACATCTCCAAAGTTTACCTCTGCATAAAGATTTGGCACCGCATATGGCCATTTCTCTGAACTACCTTCAAAGACAAGCTTTTGAGTTTTAGCACCTCTGTCTTTTAGAAAAGCCTCAATCGAATCAATACATTCTTCACAAGCTTTAAACTTTTCATCTATGTCCTCACCATACGGGGTCAGACTTGGAATTTTGATAAGGTCACTTGATAAATCAACAACAGTTTTAGACATTTTTATCTCATTATAAAATTTTACTTGATTTTTAGCTTTATTGAGAATATGAATGATAATCATTCTCAAATAATAAAACAAATATATCGTAAAAAAATAATTTGTAAATAGGAAAAGGACTAAAAAATGGAAGCGGAAAATTTAAACCTCGTTGAGCAAGATATTTTTAATATTTTTAAAAATACAAATCTTGTTTTATCAACGCAAAAAGATTTTTCGCCATATAATAAAGTCATCAATACATATTTAACAAACTTGATTAATGATTCTTTAGTATGCAATACACATATTTGCAACCACTGTCATAATCTGATGAACAAATTTTGTCAGTGTAATCTTGCTGAAAGTTTGAGAAATATTTCTTATAAATCTGAAGTGGAAATGGAAAAATTTTGGGGTAAAAAATTCTCAGAAATTTCAAATATCACTTATGAAAATCTTAAAGATTTTTGGTATTTCAAGCAATATGAAAATATCACAGCACAAGAAAAGACATTAATTGATTTATGTGAAAACAACATCAAAAAAATTGCGTTCGTCGGTTCTGGCTCTCTTCCCCTCACCGCAGTTATTTTAGATTATATCTCAAAACATGAATATGAAATAGACTTGGTTGACTTGGACATAGAAGCAATTGAAATTTCAAAAAACTATTGTTCCAAAATTTCTTTAAATCTCAACTTCATTTGTTCAGACTGTCTTGAAGTTGACTATTCAAAATATGACCTTGTTTTTGTGGCAAGTATGATTCCTTGCAAAAAACAACTCATTGAAAAAATCTACAATCAAGATGTTCAAAAAATCATCGTGAGAGATGCTGAAAAACTTTCTCAACTCTTCTACACTCCAGTAAATTTTGAAGATTTTGGGAAATATCAGGTTCAAAAATATATTTCTGGCAACGAAATGTCTATAAATTCTTCATATCTTCTTACAAAATAATATTTACTTTGTCTAAAAAATAGTATATTCTGTCTAATAGTTACAAATTTTTAAACTTACTATTAAAACCTATAATTATGAAACTAAACTTAAACTACTTAAGTAAAAAAGCAGCAGAAAAGAAAATCGACGAAGTTACTAAAGAAAAAATCAACATTTTCCAATTTCATGAGATTTTGGTATGGGCAATGAAAAACTATAAGAATAAAAATGATCTTTATGCTACCTGTTATTTTGCTGAAGAAGTGCTTGAAGTGACCCAAAAAGATATCTTAGCAATGCCGATTGATAACTTTATTCTCATTTTCAAAGAGCGAAACGGATGTTATGCTGCTCATGAATATCTAGAGGTTCTGAATGATGTTGACATGCTTTTCACACTTTATGAAAAGTTGCCAATGAGTGCATTACATATCTTATTTTATTTACAAAAGCACCTCATAACGCTAGAGAACAGTGATGTAGCAAGAATAGCGAATTCAAAACTTGGGTATAACCTTATTTTTAGAGCATCCATTCTGCCAACGAAAGAAATGAGAGATAAAAACATTCCTTTCGTTACAGCATTAACCAACGTGATGGAAGACCAAGCAAAAAAAATACAGCTCTTGAACCAATTTAACGAGGAGCTATTTTTTGAAGCCTGTGAAACCGCTAAAGAAAAAGACTTTGCTAAAGCTGTTGAAATGATTTCGGAAAAAAGACAGGCAAAAATTCTTTCTGAAAACAACTTAGTGAAACTAAAAGAAGTTAATCCGAAATTTTATGATTTTTATTGTCATAAATTCGTAAAAGCGGCTTAATTAATACAACAAAAAAAGAGAGAGGCAAAAGCCCCTCTCTTTTTTTGTGCACGCATAATAATTTGTAAAGGATACTAGTCCCATTTGACAAGATGGTCTAAGTATGAATCGACATAAGTCCCTCTTTGATTGCGATAGTCGATATAATATGCATGCTCCCAAACATCCAAACCGATAATTGCTTTCGCACCATGTGTCAGAGGATTATCACCATTAGCAGTTTTCATCACACTAAGTTTTCCATCTTTATCCACGAGCCAAGCCCAACCACTTCCAAACTGACCTAATGCAGCTGTTTTGAATTGCTCTTTGAAATTGTCATAAGAGCCAAAATCTTTTTCAATTTTTGCCAAAAGTTCACCTTTAGGTTTTCCACCACCATTTGGAGACATTGTCTTCCAGAACAAATTATGATTCCAAGTCTGTGCCGCATTATTAAAAATGCCTGCATATTCTGGTTGATTTGCGGAATTGATAACAATCTCTTCCAAAGTCATTTTTTCAAACTTTGTTCCTGGAATGAGTTTGTTCAAGTTATCAATATATGCTTTGTGGTGTTTTCCATAGTGATATTCCAAAGTTTCTTCGGACATATATGGTGCAAGGGCATTCATTTCATATGGTAGAGGGGGTAATTCAAAAAACATATTTTTCTCCTTGTTATAGTAAATTTATAGTTACTATAATATCTAAATGAAAATAATAATCAATACTATTTAGAATATTTTTACACAAATATCTCTACTTGTTTGTTTTAATATAATTATTCGTTCCTATTTCATCAAGCATCTGTTGTTCTTTATGTGCCAACTCTTGCTCTTCACGTTTCTGACGCCCCTCATCAACAATGTCATAGGTTTTTTGTTCTTTGAAAAGTTCTGTTATGATATCTCTAAGTTCAGAGATTTTTTCTCTAATTGCTTTCAGCCTTTTTTCCAGCCTATTACGATATCTGATATATTTTTTAGTATAAGCTCCAAAATCTCCAAGAAGAGGATTCTCTTCACTGAATTCTTTTTCATTTTCATATTCTAGATTAGCTCTCTCAATTTCTTTTTCAGTCTTAATCTCTTCTTCCATATAGTTGGCAAGAATTTTTCGCTGTTCATCAATATTCCATTTTTGAATTCGGCTCAATGTTTGGAGAGGGCTTTTCATTGACTATGCCTTAAATTCAGTATCTAAAATTTCTTTGAGCTGTTGGTAACCTTCTGACAAAAGAACTATTTCATTCTTCTTTTGTGCCAAAAAGCTGTCAATCATTGGATAATAAAACATTGCTTCATCAACCTCACGACTAGAACCTTTTTTATAAGCACCCAAACGGATAAGTTCTGCCATATCTTCATAGGAAGAAATATATTTTCTGGCTTTATTAACCAGTGCATTTTCTTCATCATTATTACAATCTGGCATCGTACGAGAAACTGAACGAAGAATATTAATTGCCGGATAACGATTTCGCTCCGCAATTGCTCTATCCAAAACGATATGACCATCCACAATGGAACGAACAGCATCAGAGATTGGTTCATTATGATCGTCACCATCCACCAACACTGTGAAAAGCCCTGTGATGGTTCCTTTATCGGTTCCTGGTCCAGCTCTTTCAAGAAGCTTAGGAAGTTCTGCAAATACACTTGGTGTGTAACCTTTTGATGCTGGTGGTTCGCCCACACTTAAAGAGATTTCTCTTTGTGCCATGGCAAAACGGGTGATAGAATCCATCATACAGAGCACATTATTACCCAAATCTCTGAAATATTCTGCAACTGCCATTGAAGTATAAGCTGCCTGACGACGCATCAAAGCACTTTCATCAGATGTTGCCAAAACCAAAACAGATTTTTTCAAACCTTCTGGTCCCAACACATCTTCCACAAACTCATTTGCTTCTTTACCACGTTCTCCAATTAATCCAATCACAGAAACATCAGAATCTGTATTTTTTGCCATCATAGACATCAACGTAGATTTTCCCACACCAGAACCAGCAAAAATCCCCATACGTTGTCCCTTACAAATTGTTAGGAAGGTATTAACCGCTCTTACGCCTAAATCAACTTTTCCCCTCACTCTCTGTCTTTTACTTGCAATTGGAGGAGCTGCTTTAATGTAATATGGCTTATCTCCCTTAATCAGAGGACCTTTATCATCAATTGGTTCTCCAAAAGAGTTAATAATTCTTCCTAACCATGAAATATGTGGATAGATAACAGGTTTTGAGTTTTCCATTTCGACGCGACAGCCCAAGCCAATTCCATTAAGAGAATCGTACGGCATGAATAAAAACTTATCATTTTTAAAACTCACAAGTTCACAAGGAACAATTTTTCCTCGGTTATTATAGACCTTACATCTATCACCAATGCTGAGTTGTGCACGAATACCGCTCACCTCAATAAATAGGCCTTGAACAGCAGTAACTGAACCAAAATACGTATTCGTTTCAATCGTTTCGATTTCTTTTATTATATTTTCCAACAAAACCTTCTCTCCCCTTTGGCTAAATTATAACCAAAATAATATATTTTCACCAATTTTTATGCCTTTGTTCACAGCTCATATATAACTAAAGAGAATATTGTCTCTACAACACCTTGTTTTATATATATAAAAAACAAATATTAATAATTATTAACAGGTGTTTCAAAAAAGTTAACAAATTAAATTTTAGAGGTTATTATAAATTCACATACGAATTCGCTCAAAATATTTATGGAGGGTTATTAAATGCGTGTTTTATTAGTTGAAGACGATTACGCTGTATCCCAAAGCATTGAAACCATGCTCAAAAAAGAAGGCATGATAGTAGATACCACCGACCTCGGTGAAGATGGCTTGGAAATTGGCAAGTTATATGATTATGATATTATTATCTTAGACCTTATGTTGCCGGATATGAACGGATATGAAGTTTTGAAAAATCTTCGTTCCTCAAAAATCAACACTCCGGTACTCATTCTTTCTGGCCTTTCTGAACCTGATAAAAAGGTAAAGGGCCTTGGTTTTGGTGCGGACGATTATCTCACAAAGCCTTTTGATAAATCTGAACTTCTTGCCCGCATTCATGCGATTGTTAGACGTTCCAAAGGACATTCTAATTCAATCATTAGAACAGGCGATATTGAAGTCAATCTTGACACTCAAACTGTTAATGTTGGAGCAAAACAAATTCACTTAACTGGAAAAGAATATGGCATTATGGAGCTTCTTTCTTTGAGAAAAGGCTCAACTTTGAATAAAGACCAATTCTTGAACCACCTCTATGGCGGTATTGATGAACCAGAGCTCAAAATTATTGATGTGTTCATCTGCAAGCTTCGTAAAAAGCTTGAAAAAGCTTCTGGTGGTAAAAACTATATTGAAACTGTTTGGGGGCGTGGCTATGTTCTTCGTGACCCAGACGAAAAGAAATAAATTTCTAAATTTCTAAAGAAGAGCCCTATTTTGGGGCTTTTTTTTTATTTCTGAACAGCACCTTCAAGTAGATTTAATAAAAACTCCTATACTAACTAAAGTTAGTTTTTTCTTTAACAATTGTTAAACTTATGTTACAATTGAAATTAGGAATAAACTATAATTATGACAGGATGTAGAACTAATGAACAGAAAGTCAATTTGCTCATCTCTTCTAACTCTTTCTATGCTTCTTTTAGGAGCACGTTCTGTTGTTGCATATGAACCCATTTCAACACTCAGCAAGCTCAGAGAAAACATTCAAGCCTACTCGCCTGAAACTCCATTTTCTTTGATTGAAAAATACGCAGACGGTTACATTGAAGTCAAAATCAATGGCACAAATTACTATTTCATGCCAGAAGATGATGCTCTTGCAACAAAGATTGCTTCAACCCCTGCTGGAAATTTGATTCCTACAATCCAAGAAGATGCAGATTTTGAATATGACGGAAACTATTTTGCCTTTGATAGCAATGCCATCCCCCCTTCAGGATATGACATTGTTGCAACCAGCTCCGAAGATAAACACTTCTCCATTTCCAAACTAGACGAGAATGATGTGCTTGTTGAAGAGTTTTACAAAATTGTGCTTTCAGATGGCGAAGGTGTTGCCTATATTAATAATGTACAAGATATTTCAATCCATGAAACAGCAGAAAATGACATAAACACCATTACCATCAATCTTCCAAATAACGACACAAAATATTTCCAATATGCATATGGTCCTCGAGATGAGAGACCAACTCTAAATATTAGGCAAGATTCTTTAGTGGGTAATATCGACTCTGATTTTGTCGGCATATCTTATCAAAAATCAAATCCTTTGGGATATTCAGATTGTAATGGACTATTTTCTTGTGGTGGAGCAATCTCTATCTCTAATATTGATGTAATAGATAGTATTACGGGTAGTTTTATCGAAAATAACACATTATCCGATGCCTATGAGGCACATGGCGGTGCAATTGAAAATCGTGGAATTATCAATAATCTCAATGGTCATTTTATCCAAAACTATGCTTCAAGCAATAATGCTGCTTATGGTGGCGCAATTTATAATAATGTTAATTCAACTATTGGCAATATCACTGGCGACTTTATTGGAAATTATGTAAGTTCAACAAGTTCTAATGCTCAAGGTGGGGCGATTTATAATGAAAGCTCTTCCATCATCAACACCATCACCGGCGATTTTATTGGTAATTATGCAAGTTCAACAAGTTCTGATGCTTCTGGTGGAGCAATTTATAATAATGATAAAGGTATACTGAATCTTGCAACAACTGAAGCAAAACGAAGCATTCTTTTTGAAGATAATAAAGTTATCTTCTTTGTAGGTTCTGAAAATGAAATTAAAAAACTAAACTCTATAACCTTCTCAGGTTCTTCCTATAAAATAATTTACAAATCAGGAAGTGAGGACGTTATTTATGAAGGTCAATCAGGAGATGCAATTATAAACTTTGATACAATTGCCAATAGTTCAATCAATGTAAGAGATCCACTTAGCAGCAAGCTTTTCTATACGATTTCCGATAGTGTTAATGGTATTTATGAAAACAATACATATACAGGAGCCGATGCCAAAACAGGCATTATCAACATGAGCGGAGCTGGCTCAATGTATCTTTGGGGAGACAATAGTGAGTATGGTGGTGAGATTAATATCTATGAGGGGGATTTTGCGGCCTTATTTGAAGAAGCTCAAGACTATATCAATGACCCACTCGGACAAAGAACCAATTTCTCGCTTGCAAATGCAACCATCAACTTTGCGGATGGCACAACCTTCCGTCCTATGGTGACAGACAATAAGATTGCAAATCTTGGAGGCACTGTGATTACTGG